>NZ_PVXQ01000009.1 GCF_002995745.1 Clostridium vincentii
AAATGATCCAGATTTATTTAAATCACTATTTCCATGGAGTAATCTTCCTGCTGAATGCTATTTAAATAAAAAGGATTGAAAATAAGCGGTTAATGACTGTCAACGTGACGAGTTATTAACCGCTTACATATATACTATATTCTCATCATATAAATAAACTCTTACCCATGCCCCTTTTGATGCTTTCATTGCATAATTCCATACCATTGCTTCTGATATCGTATCATTCCCAAGGCACTTATTTATCTTTTTTTCTAATTTACTACCTTTATATGAAATTGATACAACTCCAAATGCAATTGCAATTATTATAAGCAAAAATGATTTTACATCCTGATATAGTACTACATCATAGTTTAAACATATATTTATTATATATATACTCATGTCTAATACAGATTTTATTATAAAGCTTAATATCATACTAAATATAAATAAATGACTTTCTTTTTGATCTTTCTCGTGCTTGTAAATTTGCTTCATATAGAGTGTTATGTATCCAGGTATGAAATATATAAATAGACTAGGTATACTCTCTATTAATTCTTTTATACCTTCCATCTGTTATTTTCCTCCAGGTATACCTGGCTTTGCACTTGTTGGCGGTGGATTCCTGCCTATCCCATTTCCAGTCCTAATTTCTGGCGATCCACCTACTCTATTTCCACCTTTATTTGATGTTCCACTATTCTTATCACTCATTTTGTATTCTCCTTTTATATTTATTTCTCATAAAGTTCTATTTCTACATTATTATATTAAATCCTGCTTTAAATTAAAAAGACACCTATATTTCTATAAGTGTCTAAAATCTTTATTTTTTATTTGCTCAAAACCATTTCTATCTATGTGCCTTTTTAGTATCCATTCTAGTTAATATCAGAGCAATCAAAACTTAATCCACTAAATCATATTACTAATTATTAAAGCAATGAAATGCAAATATAACATGTGCTTTCTTATTCGTTAAAATATTTAATAATAGACTGTATAATCTCATTATAATTACCTTTGTGGTGATTATTCACATCCTTAGTAGATTCAAGCCACTCGATACAGTCCCCCATTGAAAAACTTAGAGTGTAATCTCTCTCTGGATCTACTGTAAATTCAATTGATTTTACATCACATTTATTAAACAATTCAAACTCTATAATTTCATCATCTTCTTCATTAAACTTAACTCTATAAATTTTTGATTCATTAAATATATAAAACAATATTTTTTCAGTCTTTGAAAACAAATTTTTAATATAACATATACTATTATCAGATGCCAAATTTAAATATTCTATTTCCTTAATTAATTCTCTTTCAAATTTAAAATCGTAATTGTTTAATGCATTATGAAGATGTGCAAAATTACTCATCTCATTCATCAACTTCACCGCCTTTCCATAAAATACAATATTCTACAGAAAGAGTAATAATCCTTTATTTAAAATACTCTAGAGCTGTGTAAAAATAAAATATGAAATAACCTCTTTGATAATAATATTATTATTGTTACCACAGCCTTTAAATTTATAGCCAATATAATACATCGCACACACCTTACTAGTTCAGCAAACTATCACATTATGCCACTCTTCTAACTTTCCATATATAAAAAAAGAACCCTATTTCTAGAGTTTCTTTAAATTCCTAAATATCATTTTTTATTAATATTTTCAATGTAGTTTCCTTCAATTGTTTCTTAGTAAACATTATACTATGTCCGTCCAAACTTCCTATGTCTAATGTAAAATTATCGCCATTGTTTTCTAAACTTATATTTTCAAAAAGTATTCTATGCTCCTTTTGCTTTTCATATGCATAATCTTTCCAAAATACTATGTTTTTAGAATTATCTTCAACACTTTTATTTAAGTCCTGTAAATTCATTTTATTATCATAGTAAATTATCTTCTCACCTGACAATACAATATCTTCTTTTTCACAACATGTTTTAATTCTTTCAAAAAAATAGTTTGGCTCAATTACTACTCCAGTATCCCAATAACTTTCATCAAATGCTTCTCCTAAAATCCTGCTAAAATTCAACCTGTAAGTGTTATACTCTTTATCTTTTTTTATTAGTTCTAGATCTTTTTTTAAAATACAGCATGAACAAAAGATAGGTCGCTTATCTAATTCATCACATATTATTTTAGCCTTTCCTTTACCACTAAACATAGTTAAACCATTTTTCGGATTAATACAATAGAATTCCACATCATTTAATATTTGTGCACCCTCATCAACGTCTCCCCTTGATTTATCGCTAAACTTTTTTTCATAATACCTATAGTATTTTAATCTTCTTGTGTACAACCTTCCATTTAGTAATTCTTGCATGTATTCTTTTTCTCCAAACTTTACAATTGCAATTATAACTTCTTCGACATTCATAAATATCACTCTCCACATAATAATTATTATACAAAAACAAATAAATACCTTCTATATATTATAAATATTTATATAAACAAATAAGTTTATGCTTAAAAGCTAATTTATACAAAACACTTACAATTATATATTAATAAAGCACCTAGTTTAATTACTAAGTGCTTTGAAAGATTTCTTTAAGCCTAGTTTCCTTAACCCTAAATTCATATTATTTCACCATTTCATTATATTCTTTAGCATATCTATAACAAGTAGGCTTAGTTATATCTAGCAATTCCTTCACGCTCTCTTTTTTCTTTAATTCACCCTGATCAAATGAGGCATAAACTTTAACTAGCATATTATTAATAGTTTGCATCAGCATTTTATCCATCCCTAATTAACCTAATCCTTTTATTTTACAATTCTATAAAGATAGGTGAATTCTTTTTTTTGCCCACTAAAAAGACACCTATATTTCTATAAGTGTCTAACCCAATAATTCTATTAAAACCTGATAATCTGTTTTATTATACTCATATTCAATGCTACCTATAACTCTATAGAACATTCCTCAAAACCAAATACAATTCTACCTATATATAAATAAGGCGAAAAATAAAACCCGCAAGCATTTCGCTTACGAGCTTTGTGGCAGGGGTAGTAGGACTCGAACCTACAACCAATGGTTTTGGAGACCACTACTCTACCAATTGAGCCATACCCCTTCAAGACAAGTCTGATTATATAATATAATTATGCAAAAATCAACTATTTGTTATCTTTTATTTCAATTATATCATATAATGCCTTGTGATTTTTTAGTATTAACTCTTCTATGCTTACATTTCCATCATAACTTGTCAAATTAATAACCTTATATCCTTCTTCAGTAATTATAGTCCCATTATCCTTTAAAACTATTACCTTATTAGAATCTAACTTATTTTGTGTGATTACATCACTTATAGTTTTATCACCTACTTTTATTGGTGTAATTCCTATTCCTCTATAAAAATAATCTAGTTTATCATCTAAAGCAATAAACTGATATCCTTCTAGCGCCTTTTTATTACGCTTAATTTCTTCTAATGTCTTGTCCAATATTTCTATTGATTTATTATAATTTTCTTCATACAAATCCCTATTCTTTGGATCTTTGTCCTGAACAGCTGCCTTTACATTGTATAAAGCAATTTTATATTCCTCTAACCCTACGGTATAATAAGGATTGTCCTTGGTTTCAGTATCCAGTTGCATTGATATAGGTCTAATTCCTCTAGAAACATTTATTATTCCTAGATTACTTTTTTCTAATTTATCAATTAGAGAAGAACTCCATGGCTCTAAATCATTTCCACTGTATAAAAATAAATCCATATTAGAAATGTTTATTACAGTCTCATCATTAAAAAGGAACTCTTTGCTTCCCTTTTCATCTTTAAACATATATTCCACATTATGCTTGTCCCCTACAATTGCTTTAACCATTTCATATTGAGGTTTATTAGATGTAATTATATTTAAATATATATCTCTTTCTGTATTTCCATTATTTACAGTATCAGCTACTGTTGGATTTGAAAAAGCACCTATTCCTAAAAATAATATCAATGTAATAAATAACATTACAAAGGTTATCTTTTTCAATGTATCACCTCCTAGAATTCTCTAGATAAAATAATTTATATCCTTATATTAAGTATATCAACTATAAACGAAAATAATCCTACAAATAAATTACATTTTTATTTAATTCATTTATACATTTTACATCTTTAGCTTAATTAATACAAGCTAATTACCATTACATTATTCTTAAAATAAATCCAATGAAATATCTTTTTCTAATAAGCCCTTTCTTTTTATTCAAATATGGCTAGAATAATAGGTAGAGCATAATTTGAAGGGAGTTTACATATGGAGTTTAAAGTAAATAATATAGAAGAAACTACAAACATTGCCTTTAAATTAGGTCAATTACTAAACCCTAGTGATATTGTTTGTTTAACAGGAGATTTAGGTACTGGTAAAACTCATATTACAAAAGGAATTGCCAAGGGACTTAATATAAATGATATAATTACTAGTCCAACTTTTAATATTGTTAATGAATATGATAGTGGGAGATTAAAATTAAATCATTTTGATGTTTATAGAGTAAATGACCCTGATGAAATTTATGCAATAGGTTTTGATGACTACATATTTTCTGAAGCCGTTTCGGTTATAGAGTGGGCTAATTATATTGAAGAAATCCTTCCAAGGGAATATCTTCACATACATATATCAAAAGATTTTACTAAGGATGAAGACTACAGAATAATAACTTTAAAAGGTTATGGTAGCAAATATGATTATATTAAGGAGTTGAAAATATGATAGTTTTAAGTGTAGATTCCTCATCTAGAGTGGCTACAATTGCCTTACTTAACGATGATAATTTACTTGGCGAATATATTTTAAATGATAAAAGAGAACATTCGGTTATTCTTATGCCAATGATTCAAAATCTTTTAAAGGATTGTAATTTAACAGTAGATGATATTGATGGCTATGTTGTATCTAAGGGTCCAGGTTCCTTTACTGGATTAAGAATTGGAATGGCGACTATTAAAGGAATGAGTTTAGGCTCAAACAAGCCTTATGTAAGTATATCCTCTCTTGAAGCACTAGCCTATAGCATTTCGCCCTTCAATGGAATAATATGTCCAGTTATGGATGCTTTAAGAGAAAATGTATATACTGCTCTTTTTAAAAATGAAAATAATAAATTTGAAAAAATATTAGATTATACACCTTTAGATTTAGATGATCTTCTTGATATCCTAAAGGAAAAAGATGAAGAAGTCATGTTTACTGGTGATGGTTTAACTAAACACAAGGATTATATAAAAGAGAACTTTCCTAAAGCTCACTTCGCACCTACTCACTTAAGCATAGTACATGCTTCTGCTCTAGGCGAATTAGGACTTAACCTATTAAAGGATGGTATTTTCGATGATCCAAACTCTGCACCTATTTATCTGAAGAAACCTCAAGCAGAAAGAGAATTAGAGAGAAGGATGAAAATGGATGAATGTAAATCTTAGTTTAATGACAAAAGAAGATTTAAATGAAGTTTTAGAAATAAGTTCTGTAAGCTTAAAAGAATCCTGGGATCTTGATTCTTTTTGTAAGGAACTTTCAAATCCTCTAGCTAAATATTTAATTGCCAAGATTAATTATAAAATTGTTGGCTTTGTTGGAGTATGGACTATTATAGACGAAGGCCATATTACTAACATGGCAGTTCATCCAGACTTTCGTGAGAACAAGGTGGGTAGTATTCTCTTAACTTCCTTAATAGAACGTTGTAAGAATGATTGGGGCTGTAATTCTTTAACGCTAGAGGTACGGGCCTCCAACAATGCTGCTAAAGGTCTTTATAAAAAGTTTGGATTCCTTGAAGAAGGTGTTCGCAAAAAATATTATAGAGATAATGAAGAAGATGCTCTTATAATGTGGAAACGTTAATCACTCTTTAATTCATTTATTTCTTTTTTTAATTCTTTAACTTCTCTCATTAAATCATTCATACCTTTTTTCAGCTCATCTAACTCGCCACAGGAACTATTATTAGTGGAATTATTTGAATTACTAGAGCAAAAAGGATTATTTATATTTTTGTTATTAATATTGTAATATCTTCCCGGTCCTGATTGAAGATATTGCTGTTGAGCATTGCAGGTAAGTATGACTTGGCCTAATAATTCAAGCCAATTGCCTACTGCATTTTGTACATTAAAAGGCATATTCCCAGCCATAACACTTCCTAAAAGTTCCCCAATTACAGTAAATAATTGGGGATTTAAATCTTGAAATCCTCCAGGTATATCATCACAGCCTTCTGAATCATTATTATTTTGTGATTCTCCTGATTTATTTGAATTAGCCCTTCCAGTATATCCACATTTTTTTGCAAAATCTTCAAAGTTATTAAATTCATTAAAGTCCATAAGTACCTCGTGTAAAATATCTTTCTCTAATATGTTATTCTTATTTTGTAATACTTCTACTTTTATATCCATAATAAAATAGACCCATTAAAGATTTCCTTTAATAGGTCTATTTCGGTAGGTTTATATATTAATTTCATGGATATACTTCTTTTTAGTAAGAATAGAAAAAGTTTTTAATACTAAATGCGAGGTCACGCGAACTATTTCCCTTTAATATATGATTTATAGTATGCTCTTTAATCTCATCATATTGGTTAAATGTTTTTTTAGCTTGACTACCATCATTATATACTTTCCAGTAGCCACAAAATAAGCACTTTTTCTCTGTACATTCCATAAAATCTATAACATCTTTATAGGGTATACCCAAAAATAATCCTAATTCATGGGGACAATGATATAAATCATATCTGAACTTTAAAGTTTCAATATATTCATCAATATCTTTATTTTGAGCATATCCTAACTTTTTAAAAAAGTCTTTATAAATTTCTTTAATTATATTTTTTTCAAGCAATTTTTTATTATAAATCATCACTATTATAGCATTTTCATTTTCTCTTAGTTCAACAAAATCCAATTCAATGTCTCTTATGAATTTTCTTCCATAACAAACCCATTTCTCGTATAATTTATCTCCATTTTTTTTAAATGTTACGGTTGAAGCAGATTTTATACCTGCTATAACTTGTGATGTGTTATATACTAAAAAATTTTCAACATAGTCTTTAGCATCCATAGATTTTAGCTTATTATAAAAATCTAAATACACCATAGTCGTTAAATACTAGCCAATTTTTTTCCAAATTCTATACATCGGTCTTCACCTAAGCCCTCAGGTTCATTCTCTATAATTAGAGGGTCCAATATTGACTGGCATCCATAGGATATCATTTTTTCTTCCCAGTCTCTCATCCATTGACCATCTCCCCATCCATAAGAGCCAAATAATGCAACCTTTTTGCCTGAAATCTTAGATGATATCTGTTCAATAAATGGTTCAAACTCTCCTTCTTCAAGAACTTCATCCCCCATAGCTGAGCATCCTAAAATTATAAGATCCTCCTCATTGAAAATATTTTCATCTCCACCACTTACATTAATAATTTCTGCGACTTTTCCGCCCTGACTAATACCTTCAGCAATTAAAGTTGCCATTTTTTCTGTATTTCCTGTACCTGACCAATAAACTATTTTCATTTCGTCCTCTCCTTTCTGTAATAGAATTTCATTCTCACTATAACTTTATACTACATTCTATATTCTATAGATAAACTACTTTATTTAATATTGCTATTGTTATGACCGCATTTTGCCTTACTGCTACAACCGTCACAACCACTACAACCCCCACCTTTTTTTGCTTTTCGGACATTGTATACAATTGTGAAAGCCACAAGGGCAATTACTAAAGCCATAATAATAACATCAACGAATCCCATAATACTAACCTCCAAATCCTAAAAGTGTGGCAACATTAAATACTACGAAGGAAACAATCCAAGCTGTTCCAATCCAGAACGCAATTGTAAGAGCCGTCCACTTTTTACCTCCTAATTCGCCATGAGCTGCTGCTACTGCTGCCATACATGGTACACTTAACAAGTTAAATGCCATAAACGCAAGGGCAGCGGCTGGAGAAAATGATGTTGCAAGAGTAACTGAAAGTGCATCTGAAGCGCCTTGATCTTCAAGGGCATCACCTTCTATACCAGGATTGTATAATACTCCCATAGTAGAAACTACCATCTCTTTTGCAATAAGACCACTTATTGTAGCAACAACAGCCTTCCATCCAAGAGTCCCAGAAGCAAATCCTAAAGGAATAAATAATGGACGAATGAAGTTTCCTACTATTCCTAAAATACTATCTGCACTATTAGCCTGTACCATCTCTAAACTAAAGTTAAAGTTTGAAAAGAACCAAATAACAACTACTGCTCCAGCAATTATTGTTGTCGCACGAAGGACAAAACCTTTTAATTTTTCCCAAAGATGAAGCACAACATTCTTAAATTGTGGTAAATGATATGCAGGTAATTCCATAATAAATGGAGCTGTCTCTCCTTTGAAAACCGTCTTTTTAAGTATTATAGCTGCAATTATAGCTGTAACTATCCCAAGTAAGTAGATACCAAAAACAACGAAATCTGCATTACCAGGAAAAACAGCAACTGAAAACATTGCCCAAATAGGTAACTTTGCTCCGCATGAGAAGAAAGGTGCAAGCATTACTGTTAAACGTCTTTCTTTAGGATCTTCAAGAGTACGTGTTGCCATCATTGCCGGTACTGAACAACCAAAACACATTAATAATGGCATGAAAGCTTTACCGGAAAGTCCGAATCTACGAAGAACTCTATCCATTAGGAAAGCTGCACGAGCCATATATCCTGAATCCTCCATAATTGATAAGAATAAAAATAACATTAAAATTTGTGGTAAGAAACTTAGAACAGCATCTAAGCCTGTAAGGATACCATCAACAACTAGGCCAATAAGCCAGGCTGATGCCCCTATGTTTGCTAATACGTCCCCTGTTCCGCTTATAAGAAATCCAAATAATTGCCCAACAGCACCTTGTAACCAAACCCCTGGCGACAAAATTCCTTCTTCTAAAACTCCGAATTTATTTAGAAATAATAAGTCCTCAGTAAATATTAAATGAAATGCAATAAACATGAATAATAAAAACAGTGGTATACCTATCCATCTATTAGTTAATACTTTGTCAATCTTATCAGATTTTGTTAATTCATTTGATTTTTTAGTATGTTTTATTATACCTTTGCAATTTGCTGTAATATATTTATAACGTAAATCAGCAACTGCAGCTTCAAAATCTCCCTCTAATTCTTCTTTAAGTGAAATTGTATTTTTAACTTTCTCTATCTTAGGTAATAAATTAGCAAAATCTTTTTTACTTAACTCATCTCCTTCTAATAATTTTACTGCCTGAAAAACAGGATGTAATACATTTTCTTTTTTCAATAATGATACTATTTCACCATATTGATTACTCATATCAGAATTTTCTAATACTGACTTTCCTACTCTTTTTGTTTTAGCAGTAGCATAAGCTTTTTCCATTAATGATTTAATTCCATCTGATCGTAAGGCACTAATTGGAATTATTGGTACTCCTAATTTAAATTCTAGTACCTTTATATCAATTTTAGTTCCATCCTTTAAAACTGAATCCATCATATTAAGTGCAATAACTACAGGGCAATCTATTTCTAGAAGTTGCGTTGTTAGGTATAAATTTCTTTCTAGGTTAGTTGCATCTATAATATTAATTATAAGATCTGGTTTCTCATCTATAATATAATTTCTAGTTACAATTTCTTCTGGAGTATAGGGCGATAATGAATATATTCCTGGCAAGTCAACTATTGTAACTTTTTCCTCAAGTTTTTTATACATCCCTTCTCTACGGTCAACGGTAACCCCTGGCCAGTTACCAACATGGGCTGTACTTCCTGTTAATCCGTTAAATAGTGTAGTTTTTCCACAGTTTGGGTTTCCTGCTAGTGCAAATCTCATTAATTTATCCCTCCACTTGTATTCATTAATATTATTTCTGCTTCACTTTTTCGAAGGGATAACTGATATCCTCTTACTGTAATTTCTATGGGATCACCAAGCGGTGCAACTTTACGCATAGAAATTTCGGCACCTGGTGTTATTCCCATATCTAAAAGTCTTCTTCTTATTCCCCCTTGACCAGTAATCCTTACTACAGTTCCAGTCTCACCAGGTATAAATTCCTTTAAAGTTTTATTCATTATGATTCCCCTCCCCAATTTAATTAACGAAAATTTTTATTGCTAAATCTTTATTTATTGCAAGTTTGCTACCTCTTACTTTAATAATCAAATCTCCTGAACTTTCCGATATTAGAGTTATAATTTCTCCTGGTAATATCCCTAAATTTGCTAAATGTCTTTTTGTTTTATCATCTACCCTTAACTTAGAAATCTGAACGCCTTTACCCATAGGTACTACTACTAATGGCATAATCTTCCCCCTCCTTTATTATTTATGTATAACTATATGAATCCTCTTTATTTTTTGGTATTAATTCTTTCATAATCCTATAATTTCTAAATTTATTATATAACAGTTGAGAACTGATTTCAATAGCTTTTGAAAATTATTATTCATTACCTATAAAATTACTGTTTTTTAGACTATTCCGAGTAGGAAAATACTTTATGGTTAATAATATATTATGACAACTTAAAGTTAGGTGAGATTAATAATGGCAAGTATAACAGGTACAGTGAAATGGTTTAACTCTGAAAGGGGTTATGGTTTTATATCTTGTGATGATGGTAACGATGTTTTCGCTCATCATTCTCAAATTAAAGAAAAAGGCACTAGCAAAGATTTACATGAAGGTGAAAGTGTATCCTTTGATATTCAAGATGGAGAAAAGGGTCCTACGGCTATAAATATTCAAAAACTTTAGAAAAAAAATACTGAGTTATTAAATAACTCAGTATTTTTTATTAATTAACTTATATGTATTTCTTATTACATTAATAATTGTAAGTATATTACATCAAGCCATTTTTCACCTTTAAAACCTACTTCTTTAAAATACCCTGCCTTCTCAAATCCGAATTTTTTATGAAGAGCTAGACTAGTATCATTAGGCATAGTTATTATTGAAATTAAAGTATGTATATCACATTTTTTGCACTCCGCTAATAACTTTTCCATTAACTTTGTTCCTATACCTCGGCCCCTTAAATTAACATCCAAATATACAGACATTTCTTTAGCAAATCTAAAGGCTACTCTAGATTTCCATTCCCCTACATATGCATATCCTAATATTTTATTATTTTCTTCATAGACAATCCATGGATTAGATTTAATGTTTTCCATTATTCTTTTTTCCATTTCTTCTAAGTCAATACTGTCAATTTCAAAGGTTACGTTGCTATTCAATATATAATAATTATAGATATCAACAATTTCCTTAGCATCCTCTATTCTAACATTACGAATCATCAAAATTCTCCCTTTCATTTTTATATAAAATATTATAACAAAAAGATACAGCCATAGGAACTCCTACAGCTTTATATTGATTATAGTTTTTTTAATACTCTTTCTATAATTTCTAATGGTATATCTGAAGGATTTATTTCATAAGGGCAATTCAGTATTACTGTATTCCCTCTAAAATCAAAATAATCACTGCCTTCATCTCCATACTCGAAATTACATTTTTGCAAATCGCTTTTATCGGTTATATCCCGACTCACCTCATTAGCTATAGATATATTTCCTAATGTAATTATTAAATCAACCTCATACTCATCACAACATTTAATTAAAACCCTATTAATTATTTCTTTTTTTTCTGGAATTATACTATATACTGCAATATTAAATTTATTTTTCTTAAAATAATCCTCTACTAATTTTCCGCTTATGTCCTCTTCTTCTCCTGTATACCCCTTGTCATTTATAACTATAACACACACCTTATACATAATTCCTCCTAATTCTGAACTTTGATATTATAGTGCTTTTTATTAATAAATAGTGTTTCTTAGTTTGTTATTTTTGTTTTCTCCTATTATATATATTCACTACTTTTAAATTTATTAAGTAAAAAATCATCTAACAAGAATAATTTTCTTATTAGATGATTCTCTCCCTCTTATTTGTTTAATACTCTTATTAGTTTAATATTCTTCTAGCTCTTCCTATTTTGCTCCAAGGAACAGTAACTATTCTTATATTAGCAGTTTGATTTGGCGATTCTATCCACTGATTATTCCCTAAATACATACCAACATGTTGTAAATTCGAATAAAACAATAGATCACCAGGTTTTAAACTATTAAGAGATACTTCTACTCCATTTTCTATTTGGCTATAAGTACTTCTTCCAATGTTTATACCAGCCTGTTTAAATCCCCATTGCATTAATCCTGAGCAATCAAATGCTCTATATCCTTTATTTACATAGCTGTCTGCTCTAGTGTACATTCCCCTTGAATTCTGCGAAGAAAAACTTTGCTTCAAACTATTTAAGGATGCTGTTGTTAATAATTCTCCAGACCCACCCCAAACATAAGGACTACCTAGGTGAACCTTCATTGCATTTAAAATAATATTGTAAGAAGTTGTACTTGAAGCTTGTCCATTTCCACTAGTACTATCTTCTATAAATTTTATATATTGCCCGCTAACATATCCAATCTTTCCATTGTATATTATCCTTATGAAATCTCCATTTTTCCCGGTTACTTCTACAGTCTGTCCATTCAATAAATATCCTAAGACAGCAGAACTTGTATTCATTGATGTCCTAACCCTTAAATTACTTGTTATATTAATAACCTGGCCTTTTTTATTTAAAACCTCTGTTGAATTTCCATTGTTAGTATTAGTACTAACAGGAGTAGTGTTAACAGGAGTGCTACTACCTGAAGCTATCTTTTGGATATATCCTTTAGATACATACCCTTTATTGCCATTATAATCTATTGAATACCAGTCTCCAGATTCACCTTTTATATTTACTTCTTGCCCTTGATATAAATATCCTAAAACAGACGAAGATGTTGAATTTGAGGATCTTACTCTTAAGCTTGAAGTAATATTCACAACCTTAGCCTTTTCTATGGATTGAGTTGATGTAGCTACACTGGGTGTAGTTACAACAGGCGTAGTTACGCTATCACCTGATGTCTCTTTCACATAATCTCCATGTATAAATCCTACTAAGTTTCCACTCTTTATATTATACCAGCTTCCACTTTTTGATATTATATCAAAGGTTTGTGCATTTGTTAAACTTCCAATAACTGCTGAGTTAGTACCTGATGATTGCCTTATATTTAAGGTACTGCTTATGTTTACTACCTGTCCTTTTTGAGTAGTTGATATACTACTAGCTGCTGCTTCTGACTTTATATATTTCTTTGATATATATCCGCTACTAGAATTAAATTTTATTTTATACCAATCGCCCTTTTCTCCCTGTATTTCAACTTTTTGTCCATTATATAAATATCCAATAACACCATAATTAGTGCCTGAATCCGATCTTACTCTAAGATTTGTAGTCACATTAATAACAGTACCCGTTGTGGTATTCGCACTGCTTGTACTACTTATAGAATTCTCATAAGTATTAACCACTTTATTTTCCGTTGCCTGTACTTCTTTGTTAGAAAAAGTTATTCCTCCTACAATTGTAGATGCAGCAGCTATAATCCTTATAATATTTTTCCTATTCAATGCCTTTTCCCCCTTAAGTATCATATGATTTTATTATACCTCCTTTTGGGATAAACTTCATCGTTATCCAGGAACTTTTTCTATTTTTTCTTCTATTAGATGAAAAAAAGAGTGCCAAAGCACTCTTCAATATCTAACTAACTATTATTTTACATTTCTTTACTTAATTCTTTCTTTCTATCGAATCCGCTATCAACTTTAAATATTGCAACAGAGACTTTTTTATATACAGCAAATGTAACTACAGATACTAATACAGCCTTTATCCCATTAAATGGTAGCAACCCTGCTGTAACATATTTCAATGTATCTTCTGCATTTAATACCATTCCAAATGCAGGCAATAAGAAATATACATTAGCTATAATAGCTACTATTCCCATAGTTATTCCGCCTACAATCATTCCAATTATAGCAGTCTTTTTACTTTTATTACTATGATAAATATAAGCAGCTGGTACTACTAATGATACACCAACAATAAAGTTTGCAATTTCACCAACAAACCCTGTTTGAGTTCCCTTTAGTAATAGATGTAAGACAATTTTTAAAGCTTCTATGGTAATACCTGCAACAGGACCAAAAGCAAATGCTCCCATTAGAACTGGTAATTCGCTTAAATCCATCTTAAGCCATGGAAAAGCTGGTAACATTGGAACCTCCATAAACATAAGTACTACTGCAATTGCTCCTAATAGCGAAATTTTGATCATTTTATTTAAGTGTGTGTTTGATTGATTCATTTTTTCACCCTCCCAAAAGTGTCTCTTCTGGGGTAGCTTATTAGAAATAGTAAAGTGGCTACGCCACGTTTTCAAATTGAAAATTCTATACATTAAAAAAGCCCTGACGATAATTCGTCAGGGCTTGATAACAAAACTATAGAACTAATTTCTAATAGTTACCTTCTTTCATCCAGACTATACTGTCGGCCTCGGAATTACACCGAATCAACTAAAAATTTAGTTCGCGGGCTATACCGCCGGTGGGGATTTACGCCCCGCCCTGAAGATCTTTTTATTTATATTATATATCTTTATTTTTTATTTGACAAGCCTCTATTAAAATTATTCTATATCCTTCATTGTTAATCCAATTCTTTTTCTTTTTATATCAACATCTAAAATTTTCACTTTTATTACATCCCCAACTTTAACTATATCTAAGGGATGATTTACAAATCTATTTGCCATTTGACTCTTATGAACTAATCCATCTTGATGTACTCCAATATCAACAAATGCCCCAAAGTCAGAAACATTTCTTACTGTTCCCATAAGAACCATGCCAGTTAGTAAATCCTTAAGATCAATTACTCCAGTTTTTAAAATTGGCTTTGGCATTTCATCTCTTGGGTCTCTACCCGGCTTTTGAAGTTCCTTTATAATATCCTTTAAAGTTAACTCTCCAATTTCAAGTTCTTTAGAAAGATTACTAATACCTTTCTCTTTAACTCTTTCTTCTATATCTACAAGACCTTTATTCTTGAAATCACTAGATGAATATCCTAATATATCTATTAGTTTTTTAGCTTCCTTATAGGATTCTGGATGAACAGAAGTATTATCTAAAGGTTCCTTACTTTCAACCACTCTTAAGAAACCTGCGCATTGCTCGTATGCCTTTTGTCCAAGCCTCTTAACCTTTAACAATTCTTTTCTACTTTTGAAACTTCCTATCTCATCTCTATAATCAACTATATTCTTCGCAATAGTTTTATTTATTCCAGATATATGGGTTAATAACGCTGGTGTCGCAGTATTTAAATCAACTCCTACCTTATTAACAGAATCCTCAACTACACCCTTTAAAGACTCTTCTAATCTTTTTTGGGTGACATCATGCTGATATTGTCCCACTCCAATAGACTTTGGATCAATTTTCACTAGCTCTGCCATTGGATCTTGAAGCCTTCTACCTATAGAAATTGCTCCTCTTACTGTAACATCAAGATCTGGATACTCCTTTGTTGCCATTTCAGAAGCTGAATATACCGATGCCCCTGCCTCTGAAACAATTACATAAGCTAATTCTCTGCCAGTTTCTTCTTTTATTTCACTTATCATTTCAGCAATAACTTCTTCTGATTCTCTTGAGCCAGTTCCATTACCTACAGATATTACATCTACATTATGTTTTTTAATAAGAGCCTTTAAAGTTTTCTTTGTTCCTTCAATATCTCTTCTTGGAACTGTTGGATATACTGCTACATTTTCCAAGAATTTCCCTGTACTATCTAGAACTGCTATTTTACATCCAGTTCTAAAGCCCGGGTCATAACCCATTACTGTCATACCTTTTATAGGTGCTTGCATAAGTAGTGCTTTAAGATTTTCTTTAAATATCATTATAGCTCCTACTTCACCTTTATCAGTAAGTTCATTCCTAACTTCTCTCTCAATAGAAGGAAAAATTAACCTCTTATAAGCATCCTTAATAGCTAATTTTAATTTTTCATCAGTTATTTCATTTCCTTTAAGTAATTCTCTTTCTAAATAACTAATAATCTTATCTTGATTTAGAATTATTTTTACAGAAA
This sequence comes from Clostridium vincentii, assembly GCF_002995745.1. Classification (GTDB taxonomy): domain Bacteria; phylum Bacillota; class Clostridia; order Clostridiales; family Clostridiaceae; genus Clostridium; species Clostridium vincentii. The sequence continues at coordinate 16,180 of NZ_PVXQ01000009.1, forward strand.
GAATCTTACCCTTTTCTCCTCTGTTGATCGCTAATATTCTATGTGGTGGAATTTTTTTAACTTCCTCATCGTAATCATAATACATTTCATAGGGAGTTGGATCCTTTGATTCACCTTTTGATTCAATATGTCCATCTCTCATTACCATTTCTCTAATGTATTTTCTATACTTAGCCTCTTCTGAAATTCCTTCAGCAACTATATCTAATCCTCCTGATATAGCTTCCTCTAAATTATTCACACCCTTTTCTTCATCTATATACTTACAGGCTTCCTCATCTAGATTACCTTTAAAGTCTCCTTGAATAATTAACTCTGCCAAAGGTTCTAATCCCTTTTCTTTTGCTATACTTGCTCTGGTTCTCTTTTTTTGTTTATAAGGCCTATAGACATCTTCAACTTCTGTTAATGTCTCTGCTTTATTTAAAGATAAAGTTATTTCCTCAGTAAGTTTGCCCTGCTCTTCAATAAGTCGTGATACATCTGATTTTCTTTCTTCTAGACTCCTTAAATATATTAACCTTTCTGATAGCTTTCTTAAAACTTCATCAGAAATTCCACCCGTCCTCTCTTTTCTATAACGTGCAATGAAGGGCACAGTGTTCCCCTCATCTAATAATTCAATAACAGTATTTATTTGGCTAAGCTTTAATTGAAGCTCCTTCGCCAATCTCTCTTCTATATTTACCATAAGTTCCTCCTAAAATTAAATAAACGTGCCATATCTATTATAAACTTTTTTTATGTTTTAACAAAATAAACTTTTTTATGCTTTAACATATGAATTTGTAAATTATTTGCTATAGTACTCTTTCATATTATGTAACCTTCTGATATAATTATATTGTAAATATTTAACAGTAGGTGATTTTATGAATAAAATGATTTCAAAAATAGTTTCTTTATCTTTAGTTATATTAATAACACTATTAACATTGGATTATTTTAGAATAGTCTCTTTTACTAAGGTGCTTCGTAATTCCTTTTACTTAGTTACAGTTATCTTGATAGTTTTTTCATCGACAATAGCAATCTGCACAAGTAAATCTGGATTCAATAAATTTATTAATTATATTATTCTAGTTGCTACTACAGCAGGTTTATTGATATATGTAATAACAAGTAAACTAAACAACGTATTATATATAGCTTTATTATGCACAATTGTCTATGCGTTAATGGACATGCTAATTAAAAGTCCTGAATAATATATTCATATTATCGCCCCACAATTAATAGTATTAAGTAAACTATTAATTATGGGGTAATTCTATGAAAAAATCATTATATCTTGTTTTTACAATGCTATCCCTTTTAGGGTTAGTTACCAGCCTCTTTTTAAAGAGCTCATATTATGAGTTTAATTCTTCCAACGTAAAAAACAATATAGAATACTTATCTTCTAATGATTTTAAAGGAAGGCTAGCAGGTTCTGAAGAAAATGAAAAAGTTGCAACCGAGATTGCTAGTACTTTTAAAGAATATAAGCTTGCCCCCTTAGGAGAAGATTTTAAAGAAAACTTTACTGTAATGGTACCTACTCCTAATGGAAATGAATGTTCCTTAAGACTGCTCAACGGTTCTTCTGTAGTTAAAAAATTTATTTTAGGTACTGATTTTAAAGAGGATCTTCTGAATTTCAACGAAAGCTCCATAAGCTTTTCAAAAGAAGACAAAATTGATATTTATCCTACATCCTTTTCTATTTTTAAGGATAACATTGAATATGTTTTCAAGGTATCCTTTGATAAAACCTTTTCTTTTAGAAGTTCATTTAATGAAAATTCTAGTTTCGGATTTCTAATTCAAATTAATACCTCCACTTTTAGCGAAATACTAAATTCTATCCGAGAAGGAAATACTTTAGATGTTAAACTTCCCTATGCAGTAGAACCTAAGAAAATTTCTAATGTAACTGCTGTGATAAAAGGCTCCGATAGTAATCTCTCTCCATTAATTTTAACTTCTCACTTTGACCACATCGGAACTGACTCTCTTGACAACATTTATTATGGGGCTTTAGACAATGCTTCTGGGGTATCCTTTATGTTAGAAGTGTGTAGAAGTTTTTCTACCTTGAAAATTCCTAAACGAGATATTATATTTGTTGCACTTAATGGTGAAGAATTAGGATTACAGGGTTCAAGAGAATTTGCTTCTAAATATGAAGACTCCTTAGAAGGAGCCCAAGTAATTAATCTGGATATGATTGGCGCAAATAACACTCCTATTACTTTTATGTCTGGACTAAATTGTGAAAATAAACCTTCAGATCTTTTAAAAAGCTTAGAGGAAATTTGTTCTGATAATGATATCTCCTATGTGGAATCCTATAAAAATTCAAGTGATCATGCTAGTTTTATATATTGTGGATTTGATTCTCTTACTATTTCTCATAGTGACTTATCTAATATTCATTCTCCAAAGGATACCTCCGAAAAAATATCAATTTCTTCAATTGATATTGCCTATTCTTTAGTAGAAGATAAGATTATAAATCATGCTTACAGCTCTATTATTCTAATATTATATAAATCACAAACTATAATTTTATTCTCAATTTTATCCTTTATTTTAATAGGCTATTATTTTTACAGGGTGCCTCTTGATGATATACAACTAAAAAAGTGAAATAAATAAGTTAGCTCTTATTTACTTCACCTTTTTTATTAACTCATCTATTCTTCTTCGTTCATTATTCCCATTTTGTCAAATATGATATATAGAATACTAAGTACCATAGCTACAATAGTTGCAAGACCCATCCCCTTTAATTCTATAGAGGCTAGAGTTAATTTTATTCCACTTAATCCAACTATAAAAGTTACTGAGGTAAGTATTAAATTTCTTGACTTAGCAAAATCAACTTTTTCCTCAATAAAAGTTCTTAATCCTGATGTAGCAATAGTTCCAAATAATAATAAACTAACTCCACCAATTACTGGTGTAGGAACTGTACTAATAATTGCTGACATTTTACCGGAAAATCCTAATATTATTGAAATTATTCCAGCTCCACAAATTACATATACACTATATACCTTGGTAAGTGCCATAACTCCTATATTCTCTCCATAGGTTGTTGTTGGTACTGATCCAAACATACCAGATATTAGTGTTGATAATCCATCTCCTAGTAGCGATCTATGTAGACCTGGGTCCAATGTTAAATCTCTTCCTATAATGCTACTAGTTACTTTTAAATGTGCAATATGTTCTGCTATAACAACAAATGTAGCTGGTAATATTGTTAATATAGCATGCCAATCAAAGTGAGCTATTTTTATGTTAGGAGTTGTAAAAAAGCTTGCACTGCTTATTGTAGAAAAATCTACAAGTCCCATAATGCATGCTGCTATGTATCCAACGACTACGCCAATTAATATTGGTATAACCTTTAAAAATCCTTTTAATAAAATATTAGAAAGTATAATAGTTATCAATGTTATCATTGATACTATAACCCAAGTTATATTAAGTTCTGGAGAATTACTTCCTCCCACTGGGAACCCCGCCATATCTGCAGCAGAACTGGCTAATTCCAATCCTATTATTGTTACTACTGCTCCCATAGCTGCAGGTGGAAATAGTCTGTTAATCCATCCTATACCAGTATATTTTATAATAATTGCTATTGCTGAAAATACCACTCCGACTGCTACAAATCCCCCTTGGATAGTCTGGAAATCATAACCTTGAGAAGTTAGTAAAAACACTGGCGATAAAAAAGCAAAACTTGAGCCTAAATATGCTGGTATTTTCTTTTTCGTAATAAACGCATATAATATTGTTCCTACTCCATTAAAAAACAGTACCGTAGTTGGGTCTACATTAAAAAGAATTGGTACTAAAATAGAAGCTCCAAACATGGCAAAGAGATGTTGAAAGCTTAAAGGGATTGCTCTCTTTAGGGGAACCTTATCTGATACATCAATAATTGAATTTTCATCTTGTATTATTTCTTTGTTTTTCATATTTTCTCCTCGCTTCTTCTAATTTTCAAGTTTAAATATTATTGTGTATGCTAATGTATTTATTGTTGCACATATAATTAAAATCACAATATTATAGTTTAATTCTAGAGTATTTCTCACGAATAGGTAACATATTAAAACCACAATAAATATTATAAATACCTTTGTCATCTTTATTTTACCCTTTTTTCTTCTTATAATTTTTTTCATCATTTCCTTATCTAGACCTTCATTTAGATACTTATTAGCTAGAACGATGCTAGTTATATAGGTAACTATATTACCAATAATTCTACTTATAATATAAATAAAGATTGATGTAATTAAAATTATATAATAATTTTGAAAATCCATAGTGAAATTCATCAATATACTTATTCCCTTGAGTAACAAAACCATAACTCCTGAAAATAATGCCATTACAGGAATTATACCTATTAAATCAAAAAAGGATCTCCCTACATATCTTTTCAATCTATCGTTGGATCGTAAATTAAAAGAATTGTATATAAAAAATAGCGAAAAGGATATTACTATTAATAATAAAACTGGTATTATGTATCTATCCATAGTATTTCCTCCTAAATCACCCTAATTTAATATTCTCTTATTTATGCCTTAAATTTTACTAGTTGCTAAATATCCATTAATAAACATATCTATTTCCCCATCCATAACAGCTGTCACATTTGAAGTTTCAATATTTGTTCGGTGATCCTTAACCATGCTGTAAGGATGAAATACATATGATCTAATTTGGCTACCCCAGCCCATATCCTTAAGTTCTCCTGTTAAGTCCTCAATCTTTTCCTTATGAGCTCTTTCCTTTAACTCTATAAGTTTAGATTTAAGCATTGCCATAGCTGTGTCTTTGTTTTGAAATTGACTTCTTTCATTTTGACACTGTACTACTATTCCAGTTTTTATATGTGTAATTCTTATTGCGGATTCAGTTTTGTTTACATGTTGCCCACCAGCTCCACTTGACCTAAAGGTATCTATTCTTAAATCATCTGGTCTTATATCTATATCTTGATCCTTTGTAAGCTCTGGTATTACTTCAAGGGATGCAAACGAGGTTTGTCTCTTTCCATTAGCATTAAACGGCGATATTCTAACTAATCTATGAATACCCTTTTCAGCCTTCAAATATCCATAAGCATGCTCCCCTTTAATCTTTAAGGTTACACTTTTAATACCTGCCTCATCTCCATCTAATATATCTAATGTCTCTACCTTAAATCCTTTTTTTTCACACCATCTGGTATACATTCTAAGGAGCATTTCAGTCCAATCATTAGCATCTGATCCTCCTACCCCTGTATGTAGGGTTAGGATGGCATCATTTCTATCATATTCTCCGGATAATAAAAGCTCTATTTTATATTCAGAGACTTCTTTTTCTAATGCTTTTATTTCATTAATAATTTCATTAGCTGAAGATTCATCATCCTCTTCCATTATGTCCTTAAGTACTTCTACATCTTCTACTCTACTAATTAAACTATTATGTCTATCTAATTTATCCTTCAAACTTTTACTTTCCTTTGTAATTTCCTCTGCTCTTTTAATATCATTCCAGAATTCAGTTTCCTGCATTTGAAGTTCTAACTCATCAACCTGTTTTTCTAAAGCTCCCTTGTCAAAGTGAATCCCCCATTTCTTCTATGTTTGATTTAATACTGGCAAGCTTGCTTATTTCCTTCTCTAGCTCAATTATCATATATATTCACCTCTTATTTTTATTAAAAAGGCTAGCCAAAATCCAGGCTAGCCTATACTTTTTATTATACTTCCCTACCACAGCAGTTCTTATACTTCTTACCACTACCACATGGACAAGGTTGATTTCTACCTATTTCAACTTTCTTTCTTATAGGTTCTTTTTTCGTAGGTTTTGATTCTGCATCTCCTGAACCTACATGAGATGCCCCAGTTTCCTGTGCAACTCTTTCTCTTTCTGGAGCCTTTTCCATTTGAACATGAAACATATATCTAACTGTATCTAGTCTAATATTTTGAATCATTTCTTCAAACATTTCACTACCTTCCATTTGATATGCTTGAACTGGATCTTGTTGCTTAAAGGCTCTAAGTCCTATACCTTGTTTTAGATGATCCATATTATCTATATGATCCATCCACTTTGAATCAACATTTCTAAGAAGGATTACTCGTTCGATTTCTCTCATTCTTTCAGAACCAAATTCAGATTCCTTACCTTCATAGATTTCAGTAGCTACTTTTATATATTTTTCTGTAATCTCTTCATTAGAGAGGCTTAAAATATCTTCCTTATTAACTCTATTTGAAGGGATACAAAGGTCATCAAGATAAGTTATCAACTTTGTAACTTCTTCTTCAATTTCAGCTTCTTCTTCAACTCCATTTAAGTGAGCTAAAACTGAACTTGTTATTACTTCCTTTGTCATGTTGAAGATTTGATCTTTAAGATCTTCTCCTTCAAGAACTTCTGATCTTTGCTTATAGATAACTTCTCTTTGCATATTCATAACATCATCATAGCCTAATAATGTTTTTCTTATATTAAAGTTATTACCCTCCACTTTCTTTTGAGCATTCTCTATTTGCTTTGTGATTATCTTATTTTCAATGGCATCATCATCTTCAAGACCTAGTTTTTCAACAACTGCTTGAATTCTTTCTGATCCAAATCTTCTCATTAATTCATCTTCTAAACATATATAGAATTTAGATGTACCTGGATCCCCTTGTCTACCAGACCGTCCTCTTAACTGATTATCAATTCTTCTTGACTCATGTCTTTCAGTACCAATGATTTTAAGACCTCCGACTTCTACAACACCTTCACCTAGCTTAATATCTGTACCTCTACCCGCCATGTTAGTTGCTATAGTTACATTTCCAAGATCACCAGCATTAGAAATTATCTCGGCTTCTTGTTCATGATACTTAGCATTTAAAACCTTATGTGGTACTCCTTTTTTCTTTAACACTTTTGAAAGTGCCTCAGATTTTTCAATACTAATTGTTCCAACTAGGACTGGCTGACCAGTCTTATGTGTTTCTGCTATGTCTTCTACTATAGCATTAAACTTGCCTTTTTCATTTTTATATATTAAATCTGTATTATCCACTCTAACTATATCTTTATGTGTTGGAATTAGGATAACATCTAGTCCATAAATTTCTCTAAATTCATTTTCTTCTGTTAATGCAGTACCTGTCATACCTGATAACTTTTTATACATTCTAAAATAGTTCTGGAATGTAATGGTTGCAAGGGTTTTTGATTCTCTTTCAATCTTAACTCCTTCTTTAGCTTCAATAGCCTGGTGAAGTCCATCAGAGTATCTTCTTCCTTCCATAAGTCTTCCTGTAAACTCATCTACAATAATTACTTCTCCATCTTTAACCATGTAGTCTTTGTCTACCTTCATTGTACAATTAGCTTTTAATGCTTGAGTAACATAATGTTGAAGAGACATATTATCAGCATCTGCATAGTTATCAATTTTAAAGTTCTTTTCAGCTTTTTCAATACCTTCATCAGTTAACATTACTGCATTGGCTTCATCATCTAATGTATAATCTTCCTCTTTCTTTAAAGTCTTTACAAAATAATCAGCTACTTTATAAAATTCAGTTGATTTTTCTCCAGCCCCTGAAATTATAAGAGGAGTTCTAGCTTCATCAATAAGAATTGAATCTACTTCATCTACTATACAAAAACTAAGCTTTCTTTGAACCCTTTCTTCTTTATATATAACCATGTTATCTCTTAAATAATCAAAACCAAATTCATTATTTGTTCCATAGGTTATATCTGCACAATAGGCTGCTCTTCTATCATTGTTACTAATACCATGGATAATAACTCCTGTAGTTAGTCCTAAGAATTCGTATACTTCTCCCATCCACTCTCTATCTCTAGATGCAAGATAGTCATTTACAGTAATTATGTGAACACCTTTTCCTGATAATGCATTTAGATAAGCTGGCAATGTAGCAACTAAAGTCTTACCTTCACCTGTTTTCATTTCTGATATTCTTCCTTGATGAAGAACTACCCCACCAATTATTTGTTCTTTATAATGCTTCATTCCAAGAACTCTACCAGAGGCTTCCTTTACTACCGCAAAGGCTTCAACTAATATATCATCTAAGGTTTCTCCATCTTCAAGTCTTTTCTTAAATTCAGAAGTTTTTCCTTTTAATTCTTCATCTGAAAGTTTTTGAATTTCTTCCTCTAGTGCTTCCACTTTATCTGCTATAGGTCTAATCCTATTTACTTCCTTTTCACTATATGATTTAAATAAACCAGTTAATAATCCCATAATTTCATCCTTTCAACTTTCATTACACTTACCTCTTAGTAAGAGTACAAATATGCCTTTATAAATTATAACATTTTGTCATAAGTATTATCAAGAACTATAACTACATATTAAGAAAAAAAGCCTATTAATTTTCTTATTTTCAGCACAAAAAAACCTATGGCTTATCGCCATAGGTTGTTACACTCTTAATATTCTGGTTCAATTAATCCATAATCTCCATCTTTTCTCTTATACATTACATTTACCTTACTTGTATCTGCATCTTCATATACGAAGAAACTATGTCCTAACAACTCCATTTGTAAAACAGCTTCATCTGCTGACATAGGTTTAACGTTAAATCTTTTTGTTTTAACTATCTTTGCTTCATCTTCTTCATCATCTTTAATATCATCAGAATTAAAAGATGGGAATCTTAAAGATCCTCCTGAATTTTTTCTAGAGAGCTTCGTTTTTTGCTTTCTGATTTGTCTCTCTAATTTATCTTCAACTAAATCAATTGATTTATACATATCATCGGTACTTTCTTCTCCTCTTAATATAACTCCATTAAAAGGGATAGTAATCTCTACTATTTGTCTGTTCTTTTGTACATTTAAGGTTGCTCTTGCCTCAACATTAGACTCAAAATATCTATCTAATTTAGATATTTTCTTCTCTACGGTTTCCTTCAACGCAGGTGTTAACTCAATATTTTTTGCTATTACTGTGACATTCATATTCCCAGCCCCTTTCCTATGTTATAAATCTTTCACCCCAGCCTGGAATTGGTGGGTTGACTCTATTTTACACTTTTTTTGTTTAAAATTCAATGTTATTTTTCAGAATTTACAGAATATTTTGTATTATGACCTTGTCATACTCTTTTCCCCTTGCACCAGCTTGTTTTTACCACATTATATTATTTTTTTATGAAAAAATAGCCTATATAATCTTTAATTAATATTTCCTATTAACTAAAGATTATACAGACTATATTATTCCTTATAGGAAATCCAACTCACATACGTTCGCTGGGTAAGTTCGAATAACCAAATATAAAATTTGAATTTTTACTTAAATAAAGCTAGCTGACCTGGTCTTTGCCCCCACACTCGCCTGCTGGAACTTTTGCTACCCGGATTTAACCTCTCACTACTAATACTCTCAGTTACATACTGGCAGGACTAACATCTATACCGCACCATGCTCACTAGAACTTTGCCTAGGTTACGTGGATCGTTTTGCCTGCGACTGGCATCGACTTTCAACCACAGACCTAGCTTTATACTAATATTATATATGAGATCTGCCAAGAGTCAATATTTTTATCTCTTTTGCACCATTTTCTTTTAGTGCTCGTATACCTTCTTGTGTGGTAGCGCCAGTTGTAATAACATCATCAATTAATAAAAATTTATTTCCAAAAACCTGATTCCCGTTCTTAACTTTAAAAGCACCCTGAAGATTCACTGCCCTTTCTTCCTTGCTTAAAGTTTTTTGAATTTTAGTTTCCCTTATTTTTTCCAATGTATCTACTACCTTTATATTATTTCTAAAACCTAATTCCTTAGCCAAGTATTCACATTGATTAAATCCACGTTCCCTAAGGCTTTTATTACTAATCGGAATAAAGGTTAAGTAATAATCATTCCCTAGGTTCATAACTTTCTTTTCAATAAGGTTAACCAAAACCTCTCCAGCCGAAAAATCCTTTTGATACTTAAACGCTAGTATTAACTCTTTAAGAGGTCCTTTATAATAGCCAATACAAAGTTCTTCCTCTTTACAGAACGTTATCTTACTTTTACATTTATAACAAATCCCCTCTACATCAGACTCATTACAAATTATGCATGTAGATTCCTTTGGGTATATTATTTCAAGAATACCTCTTATTATTTGGCCTATGACTTTATTAATCTTTTTTCCCATATCATTTTATTAAACTCTCTTCCCATATTTTTTACATTGTCCATAGCTTCTGTAATATCTCTAGATACAAATAGCACCTCTGGCAGTATTTTATTTATCCGACCAATATTTCCACATATATACATAAGCTTTTTATAACTGTAATTCTTATCATCAGCGAAAAGAACTATAGCACCTTCTATCATAGAGTCTTCAAGTGATACCTCCATATAGTCTGTTATTATAAATATTGCCTTATCTTTTATTTTTAAACAACACTTCTTCGCCTTTCTATCATCCTTCTTGGAAATCATCATAATTCTAGCTCCATCCATATTAAGTTTATTCTTATAATATTCATAAACTAAAGCTAACTTCTCTGAATCAGGCACAAATAATACAACTCTCTTTTTTTGATTTCTAAACCATTTTAAATAATCATATAAACTATAGGGAATATCTTTTTTCAAATCTATCCTTGTAGTAATAAATCTAGGCTCCACAAATGGTTTGTTAACGTACATTGGAATTAATTCAAAAGAGTCTCCCAAAGGCGATACATTATCTATAGAATAAAGTATTCCCCGTTCCCCAAGACTACAAGAGAATTGATACATTTCTCTTAAACTTTTCTTTGTTAGTAGTGAATTATTTGATATGTCATCAAATATTACTAATTCATATTTGACTTCTACTTTTGACAAATTATTATAATGTATAAAATTAATATTATTATTCTCTTGCTCTTCTTCTAAATGACCATAAGTTATAGTCGTTTTTGTCTTTTCCAATCCTTCAATAAGTTCCTTATTCCCCCTATCACTTCCACAGACATAAAGAACTCTTCTCCCTTCTTTTATCACATCTAATATTATATCTATAAAAATTAATGTTGAATTATAAGGTGCTGTAATTATAGATAAACATTTAACTTTTTTTTTGTACCATTGAGCAATTTTCTTTACAGCAAAATCTAATTCTCCATAATTTAGCACATCTTTTTTATTCATCCCCTATCCATCTCCTTCTACTCTAGAATTTCATTAGAAAGTAACTCCTTTATTCTACTTTCTAATGAAGAATATCTTTCAGCGCTAGTTGAATTTGTAACCATATAATTTAAAGCCCTTTGATATCCTACAACAGTAACCAATTCTTTAGCGCGTGTAATGCCTGTATATAAAAGGTTTCTATTCATTAAAAATGGTGAACCCATAAATGAAGGTATTATCACAACCTTAAATTCACTTCCTTGACTTTTATGTATCGTTATTGCATACGCTAACTCAAGTTCTTCCATGTTTTCTACATTGTATATAACTTTTTTATCATCATCAAACATAACAGTTAAATTTCTACCATCATGACTAATTCCCTGAATAAATCCCATATCTCCATTAAATATTCCCTCTCCGTCTATACGATCCTCATCATTATATGCTGTCCATTTAATAGAATAATTGTTTTTAGTCTGCATGACCTTATCCCCTTCTCGAAGGATATTGTTTTTTTGTTTTCTCTCTCTCTTCCCTTGAATTGGCGGATTTAATATTTCTTGTAGTCTATCATTTAAATTAATTACCCCAAGTATTCCTTTTTTCATAGGGCTTAAAACCTGAATATCTCGCCTCTTATCCCAATTCTTATTAAAGCTTGGAAGTCTTCTATTAACTAGATCTAGTACTACATTTAAAATCTCATTTACATTTTCATTTTGAATAAAAAAGAAATCACTATCCTTTCTATTCAAAAAAGGCATTTTTCCTTCGTTTATTCTATGAGCATTAGTAATTATTAAACTTTCTGCACCTTGTCTAAATATTTCTTTTAACCTTACAACTTTAATTAATGTACTTCTAATTAAATCCTTAAGTACATTTCCTGCACCTACCGATGGTAATTGATCCACATCTCCGACAATTATTAATCTAGTTCCCATACCTATAGCCTTTAATAAATTGTGCATTAAAAATATATCTATCATTGATGCTTCATCAATTATAACTACATCTGCACCTAAGGGTTCTTCCATCATTCTTTCTTTCATCATATCATCAGGTTCATCTTCTGCAGTTATATCTAAGAGTCTATGAATAGTTTTAGCATTTCTTCCCGTAGACTGAGTCATCCTTTTCGCTGCTCTTCCAGTAGGGGCTGCAAGTAAAACCTTCATTCCTTGATTTTCATATATCTCTATAATAGATTTTATAATTGTAGTCTTACCTGTACCAGGTCCTCCTGTTATAATTTCTATCCCATTATTAAAAGCTCCTTCTATTGCCTCTTTTTGAGATTCTGCAAATGTAATTCCATTAATATTTTCAAAAGTTTTTATTTCAAATTGAATATCTGTGTTTATAGTCTGATAATTCTGCATTGATAACTTTGATATTTTCTCTGTGATTCCAAGTTCACTATAATTATACATAGATAAAAATACACCCTGTATCTTTCCTATCTTTTCAACATAAAGCTTTTCTTCAACTACTAGATTGTAGATATTCTCCTCTACCAGCTCATCTTTAATTCCAATAAGTTCTGCTGTTTCGCAAATAACCTTATCCTTTGGCATAAACGTGTTACCTGCAGCACAAAATCTTCCTAGGATAAATTCTATCCCACTCTTTATTCTTGAACTAGACTCCCTATCTATACCCATTAAACTAGCTATTCTATCTGCTGTTGCAAAACCAATTCCTTTTATTTCTCTGCATAATAAATAAGGGTCCTTCTCAATAATATCCTTTGCATTAGAGCCAAAGCTTTTATATATTTTCAAACATTGCCCATGATTTATCCCATACCCTTGAAAATATATCATTATATTTTGCAAGTCATGCTGCTCTAAATAGGACTGACATATAATATCAAACTTCTTTTTACCTATTCCTTCTATCTCTTGTAATCTATCTATATTATTTTCTAATACTTCTAGTGTACTGTCTCCGAAATGCTCAATCATCTTTTTCGCAGTAACAGGTCCAATTCCTTTAATAATCCCTGAAGATAGATATTTCTCCACTCCAGCTATTGACTTTGGTAATATTTCTTCACAACTATCTATACTAAATTGTTCACCGAACTGCTTATGTATCTTTATTTGCCCACTTAACTTAACCTGCTGTCCCTCTCTAAGGAAGGGGACAGTTCCGACTACTGTAACTTGTTTGCTCTTAGAATTCACTTTAGCAACCACATAGCCTGTTTCTTCACTTTTATAAACAATCCCTTCCACAAAGCCTTCTAAGACATACATATTATCGCTCCAAATCTAATATAATTATTTTTATTCTTTCCCTAATGTACTATAATTATAGCATAGGATAATACAGTATTTCTTATAGACTTTAGGAGGCGTAAATTTAATGATAATTAAAAACTGTAAAGTTATTTATCTTGATAGGATTGAAGCTGGTTCTGTATTAATTGAAAATGGTAAAATAAAAGAATTAAATCCTACTGACGACGGAACTAATGTTGTACTTGATGGCCAAGGTTTATACCTATCTCCAGGCTTTATCGATGTCCATATTCATGGTGCAGGTGGCTGCGATACTATGGATGGAACTCTTGAATCAATTAATACTATAGCGAAAACTATTGTTAAACACGGTACTACATCTTTTACTCCTACCACCATGACTGTGTCAATGGATGCTATCAAAACCTCAATGCAAGTAATTAAACAAGCTAAGTTTAAAGGAACAGAAGGTGCTAATGTTTTAGGTGCTCATTTAGAAGGACCTTTTATTAGCCCTAATGCTATAGGTGCTCAAAATCCAAACTTTGTAATTCTACCATCTATTGAAAATTACAAAGCCATAGTTGGTGATGCAGAGGATGCCGTTGTATCCATTACCTTAGCCCCGGAACTTGATGGAGCTACAGATCTTATTAAGAAGCTCTCTAAGGAGGGAGTTGTCTGTTCCCTAGGTCATACTAAGGCAACCTACAAGGAAGCAATTGAGGCAATTAAGAACGGCGCATCTCACTCAACTCACCTTTTCAACGCAATGACTCCTCTAAACCATAGAGAGCCAGGTGTTGTTGGTGCTACCTTTGATAGTGATATCAGCACTGAAACTATTTCTGACGGAATTCATATATCCTATTCGGCCCTTAGAATTGCTTATAAACAAAAAGGTACTGATAAGGTTTTGTTAATTAGTGATTCTATGGAGGCCTGTTGTATGGCTGATGGCGAATATTTATTAGGAGGTCAAGATGTAACAGTTTCGAATGGTGCTGCACGTCTTAGAAATGGTGCTTTAGCTGGTTCAGTACTAACTCTTGATAGAGCTGTCAATAATGTTTATAAGAATTCCAACTATCCTTTATACGAAGTAGTGAAAATGGCTTCATATAATGGGGCAAAGCATTGCAAGGTCCAAGATCATAAAGGCCTTATAAAAGAAGGTTATGATGCTGATTTAATTTTGTTTGATGAGAATATTAACGTTAAGAAGGTTTTTGTTTTAGGGAAGCTAGTCTTTGAAAATTAGCCTAAAACTAAAAAAAGGCAACTACTGGTTTAATCCAGTAGTTGCCTTTTTATTATAATAATTTCTTTATTTCTTCAACCTTGTTAAGTTGTTCCCATGGAAGATTTAAATCTATTCTTCCAAAATGTCCATAGGCTGCAGTTTGTTTATATATTGGTCGTCTTAACTCTAAGTCTCTTATTATAGCACCTGGTCTTAAATCAAATATTTTTTGTACTATTCTAACCAAGTTCTCTTCATCAACTTTTCCTGTACCAAAGGTATCTATCTCTATTGATACTGGTTTAGCCACTCCTATAGCATAAGCTAATTGAATTTCAAGCTTGTCTGCAACTCCTGCTGCAACTAAGTTTTTAGCTACCCATCTAGCTGCATAAGCCGCTGATCTATCAACCTTTGTTGGATCTTTTCCTGAGAAAGCTCCACCGCCATGTCTTCCATATCCACCATATGTATCAACAATAATCTTTCTTCCTGTTAACCCTGAGTCTCCTTGAGGACCACCAACTACGAATCTACCTGTTGGATTTATGTAGTATTTAGTATTATCATCTAATAATTCTGCTGGAACAACTGATTTTATTACATATTCCATAACGTCCTTTTTAATTTGCTCTAAAGTTACTTGCTCTCCATGTTGAGTTGATATAACTATAGCCTCTATTCTTTTTGGCTTATTATCTTCATATTCAACTGTAACTTGAGTTTTACCATCTGGTCTTAAGTATTTCAATGTACCATTCTTTCTGACTTCTGTAAGTCTTCTTGAAAGTTTATGAGCCATTGCTATTGGAAGAGGCATATATTCCGGTGTTTCATTAGTTGCAAACCCAAACATCATACCTTGATCTCCAGCTCCTACAGCTTCAACTTCATCCTTTTCTCCAGCTCTAGACTCTAAAGCCTCATTAACTCCCATCGCTATATCTACTGACTGTTCATCGATTGTAATCATAACTGAACATGTATCACAGTCAAATCCATATTTAGCTCTATCATAACCTATCTCTCTTATTGTCTCTCTAACAACCTTTGGAATATCCACATAACAATTAGTAGTTATTTCTCCCATAACCATAACCATTCCTGTTGTTGTACATGTTTCACATGCAACTCTTGCATTTGGATCTTCTGATAAAATAGCATCTAACACTGCATCTGATATTTGATCACACATTTTATCTGGATGTCCTTCTGTAACTGATTCTGATGTAAATAGTCTTTTCATCTTAATTCTCCTTTCAATAGTTCTTTACAATAAAAAAACCCTTCCATAAAGAAGAGACTCATTTCTTAATCTCTCTCATCTTGTAGACATATTATCTACGGAATTGGCACCTTGTAATATTACAGGTTGCCGGGTTTCACAGGGCCCTATCCCTCCACCTCTCTTGATAAGAGTTTCTATTTAATTGTTACATAGATAATAGCACATTAATTTTTGAAATTCAATAATATATTTAAAAAATCATTCTCAGGTTTATAAATATTAACCTACCAATTTATAAGTAATAAGCATAAAAAAAAGCAAGAATAATCTTGCTTTAATGATGGTGGATGAGGATGGATTCGAACCATCGAAGCGAATGCAACAGATTTACAGTCTGCCCCCTTTAGCCACTCGGGAACTCATCCATATTTTATTGGAGCTAGCAATAGGAATCGAACCTACAACCTGCTGATTACAAATCAGCTGCTCTACCGTTGAGCCATGCCAGCATTTTTATTAAATTAATTGATTGATTTTTATTTAATGGTGGATGAGGATGGATTCGAACCATCGAAGCGAATGCAACAGATTTACAGTCTGCCCCCTTTAGCCACTCGGGAACTCATCCATATTTTACTGGAGCTAGCAATAGGAATCGAACCTACAACCTGCTGATTACAAATCAGCTGCTCTACCGTTGAGCCATGCCAGCATGCTTATTAAATTAATTGATTGATTTTTATTTAATGGTGGGCACAATAGGGCTCGAACCTATGACCCCCTGCTTGTAAGGCAGGTGCTCTCCCAGCTGAGCTATGCGCCCATTAAATTAAATATGGTGGATGAGGATGGATTCGAACCATCGAAGCGAATGCAACAGATTTACAGTCTGCCCCCTTTAGCCACTCGGGAACTCATCCATATTTATATTTTGTCGTATCAACACTTTATATCCGCATTTGGCCAACAATAGTTAGTATATATTCAACCGGCTTTTATTTCAACCCTACAATAGCACTATTTAGCTCAATTATTTCTATATTACTCTTGTTTAATAGGTATTTCTTCAATTTAATATACCGTCTATATTTTTAATACTTAAATACTATTTCGTACTTTCTCTTCATATATTTAGTCATGGGGAGGTGTACTAGGTGGTTAAAAGAAAAATACATTATAAGTCTGCACTATCTTACTATGAAATTGCTGAAGGGATACGGGATTTTATTAATGATGATACAATAATAGTTTGTATAGGAACTGATAGATGTATAGGAGATTGTCTTGGTCCTTTAGTTGGAACTATATTGGAAGATAACTTATTTCCGCTTCCCATATATGGTACCGTGGCAACTCCGATTCACGCATTAAATATAGATAAAAGATTAGACGAAATTAACAAATCACATCCTACCGCCTGTATAATAGGCATTGATGCCTGTTTAGGCGAAAATAAATCTATAGGAGAAATTCACACTAGAGATTATGCAATTCACCCAGGTAAAGGTGTAGGGAAGTCACTACCTGATGTGGGAATGGCCTCTATTATTGGAATCGTTGATGCTAGTGATAACTATGATTTTTTTTCATCTCGTTCCATAAGATTATCCTTAGTCTTAGATATGGCTAAAGTAATCTCTAAAGGTATATTACATGCCTATTACTTGAATAAGGGCATAAATATAAAAATATAAAAGAATTTAACACTATTAAATACAAAATAATATTAAAAAAAGATTGGATTTTGTATCTCCAATCTTTTTTTTGCATATCCTCATTATTCTAATAGCAAAACAATCTCTTGTGAATTTATGTCTTGGTCCAATTTATCTAAATAATTCAACATTTTCCCCATGCCTTCGACTACACATTCTACAGAATTTTCTGCTACATGTACATTAACTCCAGTCTCAAACTGAATAAGCTTGTCTAATCCATCTAAAAGAGAACCTCCACCAGTCATTAAAATTCCATTTTCAATAATATCTGCTACCAATTCTGGTGGAGTATTCTCTAATACATTTTTTACACTTTGTACAATAGAATAAGTAGTTTCTTCGAAAGCCAATCTAATCTCATCTGTAGATATTTCTATTTCATCTGGTAATCCACTTACTAGACTTCTTCCCTTAATTGTAGTAGAAATATCTCTATTTCCTTTAAAAACAGTTCCTATAGAAATCTTTAGATTCTCTGCAGTCTTTTCTCCAATCATAAGCTTATACTTCACTCTAATATATTTTACAATAGCTTCATCAAATTTGTTTCCTGCTACTTTTATTGAATTTCTTACTACAACTCCTCCTAATGAAATAACTGCAACGTCACATGTACCACCACCAATATCTAATACCATTGATCCATTCGGCTTAGATATATCTATCCCTGCTCCTACGGCTGCAGCTAGTGGTTCTTCAATTATATGAACTCTTTTTGCTCCTGAGTTCCTAGTAGCCTGTATTATAGCTCGTTTCTCTACCTCTGTAGCTTGCACTGGTATACAAACTATTACCTTTGGTGCAACTATATTTCTCTTACCTACAGCCTTCTTAATAAATTCTTTTAACATTTTTTGTGTTAGGTCATAGTCAGATATTACCCCATCTCTTAACGGTCTCACGGCAACTATATTTCCAGGAGTTCTCCCTATCATCTTTTTAGCCTCTTCTCCTACAGCTAAAACCTTGTTGTTATTCTTATTTATTGCAACAACAGATGATTCATTTAATATAATCCCTTTACCTTTTTCATATATCAACACAGTGGCTGTACCTAAATCTATACCTAAATCTGCTCCTCTTCTCCAAAACCACATTTTTATTCACTCCTAAACTAATTTTTACAGCATAATACTTTTTTTGTATTTTCTTTATAAAATTAATTATATATATAATATGGTTATCATTCAATAGCTTTATACTTTAATTTTGTAGCTATCCCACCTCTGATATGCCTTTCTGCTTTGTTTAGTTCTAGAATACAATGGGTTTTTTCTGCAATTAACGGATTTATTTTTGGTAATCTTTCAGTCATATCTTTATGAATTGTACTTTTGCTAATACCAAATACCTTTGCAGTTTTTCTTATTGTGGCCTTTGACTCAATTATATATTGCGCCACTTCAAGTACCCTTTCTTCAATGTAGTCTTTCAAAATGATGCCTCCTTAACTAACTATATTTATAATTATGCAAGTTTCATTGTTTAAATCACTTATTAATCAGTCATTTTCATCTCGAAAATGACTGATTAATAGCTTTTATATCTATTATTACTTACTCTTATATGAAAAATACTTTAATGGATCAACTTGTTCGTTATTTGCATTAAAAACTTGTAGATTCAAACGACCTTCAGTCTCATCATTATCAAATATCACAGGAACTTTACCCACCTTACCTATTACAGTTCCAGTGGCTACCGTATCTCCCTGCTTAACTGATAAACTAGCATCAAGATAGCCATACTTAGTTTTTATTCCATTAGCATGCTTTATTACGACTATCACACCTTCATCTACATTTCCTTTCCCAGCGCTCTCAACAACACCTTCAGCCGCAACCTTCACATCAGATCCAACAGCAGCATTAATATCAATACCACTAATTGTTCTCAAATCAGTTTCGCTAATCTTTACTGGTTTAGGATATGTATATTCCCTAACCAAATTACCTTCTATCGGATTTGTAAACTTAACTTCGCTATTTGCCACTACTTCTGCTGTGGCAACCTCACTCTCAGTATTTTCTACTCTTTCAGCATTTTGAACCTCATTATTTACGTTGCTATCATCAATATTTAGACTAACTTCTTTATTACTATTTTCCTCAATCTTTGATTGAGCTTGGGAATCCTTTGTTTTTTTGATAGCAACTGTTGCTACCGTAGTGATAATACATAAGCATACGAATAATACTACGTAGAAACCCTCCTTCTTAAAAAAGTCTTTTGCCTTTTGTTTATAATTTTTATCCATATAAACACCTCCTTTCTCTATTCTTTCCTTAATTAATAACTTAATACATTTTTACATTAATTTTATTTCCCTATATTTCTACATTTTTTATCCTAATAAAGAGTCATTGATTTTTGAGCAAAAAAAAAGAAGCTAAAACTTCTTTTAATTAACATATTTAATCTTATCAATTTCAACTCCAGTATAATAATGTTTTAGTATGACATCATATTTTTCCCCAGTTTTAGCCATAGCATTAGCGCCCCACTGACTCATTCCCACACCGTGACCGTAACCTTTACAACTTATCTTAACCGAATCCTTACTAAATTCAAGAATAAAGTTAGCTGAATTTAAACCTAATAACTGTCTAAATTTAATTCCTGATACACTTTCTTCTCCTAACTTGATCTCCTTTACTCCTCCACCATCTGTTCTTGATGAAATACTTATTTTCAAAGCTGCATCTGCTGTTGTAAGATTTGCTTTTGGGTATACTTTATTTATCTTATTAACAAGTTCAGCCATTTTGATATCTATTGATGTCTCATATTTAGGAGCTATCTCTTCACCTGGACTATCAATAGATTGTAAATAGGGTATTTCATCTGATAGAACATCAACCGCACTTTCAGTCTTCCCTGAACTAGTGGCAAAAAATTGAGGATACTTTACTATATCGCCATCGTATATTAAGACTTGTCCCTTTGTAGCCTCTACTGCACTTACAATCTTGTTCCAATTATTTTCTGCTTCACTTCCTGCCCAACTGTTCATACGTTCTTCTTTGCTTATATAAACTTGGCAATGGGTTGAGTTGCATATTTCTCCTCCCTTAGCCTCTGTACAAGGTGATAATCGCTTAGAGAAATAATATGTTCTTGCAGCTACTGCCTGAGCTTTAATAGCTTCCTCACTGAAATTAGCAGGCATTTCTGCAGAAACTACCCCTGCAATATAATCTTCTAAGGGTATCTCTTCTATTTTGTCAGTTTCTCTATTATACATTTTTACTACATCTGTTCCACTTACCAATACCCCTTCACCCTTAACATATCTAATTGAATTTTCATCAATACCATAAGAATTTAAAAGTTGTTCTGGCGATACTATAAAAATAACACTAAATATTATCATAAATCCTAGTATACAAAAGGTCATAGCGATAACTATTTTTGATTTTTCAAACATATTACCTTTATTCACTCTGTTTCCTCCTCATCAAATATCTCTTAAATATATGCTTATGTAACACTTCATATAACTTATTATATATATAAAGATAGGCCTTGTGGAGGATACTTTATCAATACCTTCCGCAAGACCTTCTTCTATAAATTCTGTTCTTTTATTCTTGTACTCTAATAATATTTGCTCCTAACTTTCTTATTTTTTCC
This sequence comes from Clostridium vincentii, assembly GCF_002995745.1. Classification (GTDB taxonomy): domain Bacteria; phylum Bacillota; class Clostridia; order Clostridiales; family Clostridiaceae; genus Clostridium; species Clostridium vincentii. Next base: position 37,432 of record NZ_PVXQ01000009.1, read on the forward strand.
TCTATATCAACGTACCCTCTATCTATATGATATATATCTTTAACTTCAGTTATGCCCTCTGCTACTAGTCCAGCAAGGATCATTGCTGCACCTGCCCTTAAATCAGTCGCCTTAACCTCACATCCAGTAATACACTTAACTCCTTCTACATAAGCAGTCCTTCCATCAATTTTAATTTTAGCTCCCATTCTTGCAAGCTCAGCTACATGCATAAATCTATTCTCAAATACAGTTTCCGTAATCATACTAGATCCTTCCACCATACTTAAGAAACTCATCATCTGCGGCTGCATATCCGTTGGAAATCCAGGATAAGGCATAGTCTTTATATCAACAGGTTTTTTGATTCCTCTACCATCAACAATTACACTATAATTTTCTTCTATAAAAATAATTCCACATTCCTTTAGCTTTTCCATTAGAGGTCTGATGTGATCTTTATTAATTCCATTAACTTTAATAATACTATTAGTCATTGCTGCTGCTATCATGAATGTCCCAGCTTCTATTCTATCGTAAATAGGCTTATAGGATATTCCTTTTAGAGATATTACTCCATCGATTATTATCTTGCCTGTTCCTGCACCTTCAATCTTAGCTCCCATTAAATTTAAAAAATTAGCCAAATCCCATATCTCTGGCTCTTCTGCGGCATTTTCAATTATTGTTGTTCCTTTAGCTAATACTGCGGCCATCATTATATTTTCCGTTGCTCCTACTGAAGGGAAATCCAAATAAATTCTATTACCATATAATTTTTCTGCCCTGGCTTCTATGATTCCATGCCCTGATGAAATATCTGCTCCTAAAGCCTTCAATCCTTTCAAATGCAAATCAATTGGTCTACTCCCTATATTACATCCACCTGGCAGAGATAATTTGCAATATTTAAACCTGGCTAGCATCGGGCCCATAAGTAAAAAAGAAGCCCTTATTTTCCTAATAAGTTCACAATTAGTATCTATTGGTCGAAGATTTTCTGTGTTTATATTTAAATTTCCATTATGATTTGATAAATCTACATCACAATTTAATTCCCTTAATAGATCACAGATTACAACTACATCCTCTAACATTGGTGCATTTTCTATGATAATTTTTTCTGGGCATAGGATAGATGCTACAATAATCGGTAGTACTGAATTCTTTGCAGCACTTATATTTACTTCACCCCTTAGTTTATTTCCACCTGTAATTATTATTTTTTCCATATTCTCCTCCATAATAAATTGTTAGTATGTTGCAAATATTATTGGTGTTCCCATAATTAAATAAGAACCTGTATCATAGCAACTTATTGCAAAGTTAACCTTCTCTCCATCATATAAATTAGCTGTTCCAACATAACCATTATAGGCATCTAAGGTGCTTATGTTTTCCATTGCTAATCTATTGTTTATGGTCTCTAGAATTTTATCTTTATAATTTATTTTACCCTTTATATACTGAAAATATTTTATGCCATCACTATTTTTTGATTTTAATTGGGACAAGTCCTTCATTAAATCTGATATTGTAATCTCTTTGTTATAATTTATAATTTTAATTTCCACTATTGTATTATTATCTTCAACATAAATATTAGCTTGTATATCCATACTATTATCTGCTCCTGTAATTTGCTCCTCATCACAGGTTATATTCTTTTCTGGAAAGGACTTACTAATATTATGTTTCAATTCTTTTAAAACTAATTCATCATCTGTACTTGTCTTATATTCAACTTTTACTCCATTTTCTACAAATGAACTTATCTCTCTAACTTGTCCTTCTATTTCAGTAGCTACCTTTTCTTTAGGTACCGCTTCTATAGTACTAAAGGAAAATAAGAATACTAAAATAAGGCATATTTTATATTTCATATACACCCCACCTTTCCTCTTAATTATGGTCAGCTATTACATTTTTATTCAGTTTTTCTTTATACTCTAATATATAAATTTTATTTATTTTGGTGAAAGTTAATTTATAATCAAAAAAAGAACACCCTATTTTGAGTGTTCTTTAAAATTTATTCTTGTTATGGATCTTGCCAGTGCCAATTTAGCCCTTGCAATATCATATTTTGATGAGTTTTGTATTCTCTTCTCTGCTCTTTTCTTAGCAGCTAATGCCCTATCCAAATCAATTTCTTCTGCACTCTCGGCAGAATCCAAACAAAAAGTAAGTTCATTATCAACCATATTCATGATACCTTTAGAAGTAGCCAGTTCTATCTTATTACCATCCTTATCAATAATAACCGTCACACAAGGTATTGTGCTAAGTATAATTGGAGCATGATTACATAAGAATTGTAACTCTCCATTAACAGTTTTCACGAATACTTTCTCTACTTCGTCTTCTAAAATCACTCTTTCAAGAGATAATATTTTAAATTTAAAGGTTTTGGCCATTCTTCTCAGCCCCTTATTCTAAAGTTTTAGCCTTTGCTAAGACGTCTTCTATAGTTCCTGCAAATAAGAAAGCAGATTCTGGAACATCGTCATGCTCTCCTTCTAATATTTGTTTAAATCCTTTTACAGTATCTTTTACAGAAACATACTTACCAACCATGCCAGTAAATTGTTCTGCTACTGTAAATGGTTGTGAAAGAAATCTTTGAATTTTTCTAGCTCTTGTAACTACAGCTTTATCCTCATCTGATAATTCATCTACTCCAAGTATTGCTATAATATCTTGTAATTCTCTATATCTTTCTAGAATATTTTTAACTTCTGTAGCCACTTCATAATGTTCTTTACCAACTATTCTTGGATCAAGGATCCTCGAACTTGATTCTAACGGGTCAACTGCTGGGTATATACCAAGTTCTGTAATGCTTCTTGATAAAACCGTTGTAGCATCTAAATGTGCAAATAAAGCAGCAGGTGCTGGATCTGTAAGGTCATCTGCTGGTACATACACAGCTTGCACCGATGTAATAGAACCATTAACTGTAGATGTAATCCTTTCTTGCAAAGCTCCCATTTCAGTGGCTAATGTGGGTTGATATCCAACTGCTGATGGTATTCTACCAAGCAAAGCTGATACCTCTGAACCGGCTTGAGTGAATCTAAAAATATTGTCAATAAATAATAATACATCTTGACCTTTATCTCTAAAATATTCTGCCATGGTAAGTCCTGTTAACGCCACTCTCATCCTTGCACCTGGTGGTTCATTCATTTGTCCAAAAACTAATGCAGTTTTTGAAATAACTCCTGATTCCTGCATTTCACGATATAGATCATTACCCTCTCTTGATCTTTCTCCAACCCCTGTAAATACAGATAATCCACCATGTTCTTTTGCTATATTGTTAATTAACTCTTGAATTAAAACAGTTTTACCTACTCCGGCTCCACCAAATAATCCAATCTTACCACCTTTTTGATAAGGTGCTAATAAATCTATAACCTTTATTCCAGTCTCAAACATTTCAGGCTCAACTGATAGATCTATAAAGCTTGGAGCTGCCCTATGGATTGGATACTTTTCCTTATAATCAACAGGTCCTTCATTATCCACAGGCTGCCCAAGAACATTAAATAATCTTCCTAAAACTCCTTCTCCAACTGGCACTTGAATAGATTTTCCAGTATCTATTGCTTCCATTCCTCGTCTCAAGCCTTCAGTTGCTTCCATTGCAATTGTTCGTACAACATCATCTCCCATATGTTGTTCAACTTCTGCAACTATTACTCTTTCACCCATACTAATGCTAATGGCATTATATAGATTAGGTAGAGAATCCGAATCAAACTTTATATCTATTACTGGTCCAATTACTTGAACTACTTTCCCAATTTTACCAGGCATCTAACATACCTCCTTACTATTTTTAAGCATTTGCTCCACCAACTATTTCTGATATTTCTTCAGTTATACTTGCTTGTCTAATTCTATTATATCTTAAACTCAACTCTGATATTATATCATCCGCATTGCTTGTAGCACCGTTCATAGCTGTCATTCTAGAACTTTGCTCACTACATTTTGAACTTAAAATAATACTTCTTAACTTTCCTTTAAGATAAATTTCTAGTGAATTAGCTAATACAGTTTCAAAATTAGGTTCAAAAATTTGTTCTCTTACCGTTTCTTCAAGTTTATCTATAGGTAAAAGTAATTCATCCTTAACATCTTGTTTAATGGGAGAAACAAATTTTGTATATACTATATGAACTTCTGAAACCATCTTCTGACTATATAAGCTTAAAGCTTTTGCAATAATAGTCTTAACTTCCTTAATTGTTGGACTATCTGATATATCAACGTACTCTTCTACTGTTTCTAACCCAGCGCGTCTAACATAAGACACACCTTTGCTTCCTACAGTAATCACAGATGCATCATTTTTATGTTCTCCAATTAATTGTTGAAGATATGCAACTACATTATTATTATAACCTGCACATAATCCTGAATCAGAAGTTATTACAATGTATAACTTCTTAGTACTATCATTCTTTTTAAAATATGGGCTTTCTGAATCAGATTCTGCGCTTGCTAATGATTTAATTGTGTTTTCTGCTACAATTAGATATTCCTCATTACCAACTAATTCTTTTCTACATTTTCTAAGCTTCGACGTAGAAACAAGTGCCATGGCACTTGTTATTTTCCTTGTACTTTTTACTGATTTCATTCTTCTTTTAATATCAACTAGTCCTCCTGCGCCCATAGCTTCACCTCCTAAAGAAGTGCATAGCTTTAAAATCTATGCCTCTTGCAAAAATACCTTCTTATAGTAAACTATGGATTCCTCTAGTCCAGCTTTAATTTCACCTGTTAAAGTTTTTTCATCAACAATTCTTTTTAATAAATCTCTTTGATGAGTATCCATATATTCTAAGAAGCCTTGTTCAAATTTTCTTATATCACTTACTTTTATATCTGAAAGAAAATCATTGACAGCTGCATAAAAAATTGCAACTTGCTTTTCAATTCTCATAGGTTCATATTGATCTTGCTTTAATATTTCTATTAATCTTTTCCCTTTTTCTAACCTTTTCTTCGAATCCTTATCTAAATCAGTTCCAAATTGTGCAAATGTTGCAAGTTCTCTGTATTGTGCAAGTTCAAGTCTTAAAGTACCTGATACCTGTTTCATTGCCTTAATTTGGGCATTACCACCAACTCTTGATACAGATATACCTGCATTTACAGCTGGTCTTTGTCCTGAATGGAATAAATCAGCCTCTAAGAAAATTTGGCCATCTGTAATAGAAATAACATTTGTAGGAATGTATGCTGTTACATCTCCTGCTAAGGTTTCTATTATTGGTAATGCGGTTAATGAACCTCCACCATATTCAGGCGAAAGCTTTGCAGCTCTTTCTAATAGTCTTGCGTGAATGTAGAATACATCCCCAGGATAAGCTTCTCTGCCTGGTGGCCTTCTAAGAAGTAATGACATAGTTCTATATGCTACTGCGTGCTTAGATAAATCATCGTATATTACTAATACATCCTTACCCTTATTCATAAAATACTCACCAATAGTACATCCTGCATATGGAGCTAAGTATTGCAATGGTGCTGAATCTGCTGCTGTCGAACTAACTATTATAGTGTAATCCATAGCTCCTTCTTCACTAAGAGTATTATAAATATGAGCCACAGTTGATTGTTTTTGTCCAATAGCTACATATATGCAAATTACATCTTTTCCTTTTTGGTTTATTATTGTATCTATTCCAATGGCTGTTTTACCTGTTTGTCTATCCCCAATAATAAGCTCTCTTTGACCTCTACCTATTGGTATCATAGAATCTATAGCCTTAATACCTGTTTGCATAGGTTCATTTACTGAACTTCTTTGTATTATTGTAGGTGCTGGAACTTCTATAGCTCTATTTTCCTCACATTTTATAGGACCTTTACCATCAATAGGAGTACCTAGTGAATCTATTACCCTACCTATTATGGCATCCCCTACTGGAACTTCAACTATTTTATCTGTTCTCTTAACGATATCTCCTTCTTTTATGCCTTCCTCTGAACCCAATAAAACGCAACCTACGTTATCCTGTTCAAGGTTAAGAGCCATTCCATATACATCATTAGGAAATTGTAATAATTCTCCTTGCATACAATCATCTAATCCATATACTCGAGCAATACCATCACCAATTTGAATTATTGTACCAGAGTCTACTGTTTTAATATTGCTTTCATATCTTTCTATTTCTTTTTTAATAATAGAAGTTATTTCTTCTGGCTTTATATTCATGAACTCACCTCGATTCTTTCTTAAGCATTATGTCTTTCATCTCATCTAATCTAGATTTGACAGTGCCATCTATAACATCATTTCCTACTCTAACAAAAACTCCACCTAAAATATCTTTATCAACTTCTGTTGTCATAATGATTTTCTTATCATACTTCTTCTCAAGCTTTTTCTTTAAGGTTTCAGCTTCAGCCTCTAGCATAGGTACTGCAGTTTTAACTACAGCTATTAAAGTATTTTCTCGTTCGAGATGAATCTTTTCCATCTCATTTAATTTTTCTCTGATATATACTATTCTATCCTTTTCAATAAGTATCAATAAAAACGATAATAGCTCTTCATCAATACTTCCTTTGAAAATATTAATGAAGGTCTGTTTTTTCTTTTTTGTACTTATTTGAGGATGTTTTATAACATTTTTAAAGTCCTCATTATTATCAATTAAATCACATATGGCTCTAAGGTCGCCTAAATATTCTTTAACCTTACCTTTTTCTTCTGCAACTCGGTATAAGGCAAGAGCATATCGTTTATCTAAATACTCATACATATTTAAATGCCTACCTTAGTAATAAAATCATTAATTAACTCTCTTTGTTTAGAATTTTCTATCTTTTCCTCTAATGCCTTAGTTGAAATTTCTATAGCTAAATTAACAACATGTTTCTTAAGCTCAAATTCAGCTTTTTCTCTTTCACGTTCTATCTCTAGCTTAGCTCTTTCCATTATAGTTTTAGACTCTGTATTTGCTTCCACTAATATTTCATCATAGATTTTTGTGGCCTTAATCTTTTTCTTCTCTATTATCTTCTTTCCCTCTTCTTTTGCAGACTTTAGGATTCTCTCATTTTCAATAAGATATAGTCTTGCTTTTTGTGAATCTTCATCAGCCTTTACTATTTGAGCTTCTGTATAATCTTCCCTATCCTGTATAGCTAATTTTATTTTATCCCATAGGAAATGTTTCAATAATAAAATTATTATTCCAAAGTTTATTAAAGTTAGTATAAAGGTAGATGGATCTAGTCCTAATGCTTCCATAATTTTTATAGCCTCCCTTCGGAGTCAATCTAATTAACTCTAAAATTAAATTATTTTACAAATATTAGTAATAATGCAACTATTAATCCATAAATAGCTGTAGCTTCTGAAAGACCTGCTCCTAAAACTAATGCACCTTGAATCTTACCCGACGCTTCAGGTTGTCTTGCAATTGCCTCTGTTGCCTTTCCTGTTGCTATTCCAATTCCAATTCCTGCCCCAATTCCTGATAACACAGCAATAGCTGCTCCAATAACTGTTAAATCCATAATTTTTCCTCCTTAAAATTCACTATTTCTAGTGATGTTCTGCTGTAATTTTAATATTAATCATTGTTAGCATTACAAATACTAACATTTGTATTCCTCCGTCAAACATATCAAAATATATATGTCCAACTATCGGCAATCCAATCCCTGCTATCCATGTTATGCTCTCTAAAAACTCATAAAGCATTTCAACAAGTATTGTTGCTGCCAACATATTCCCAAATAATCTTAGCGCTAGAGAAAATGGTAACATTACTCTTTCTAGAATATTAATTGGCAACATAAATGCATAGGGTTGTGCTAATCCCTTCATGTACTTTAAAGCACCATTTTTCTTTACTGCTGTTCCATTAATTACAAAAAAAGTTGATACTCCAAGTGCTAATGTTACACTTAAATTTTGAGTTGGTGGCTTTATTCCTAATACCCCTAATAAGTTCATCACTAATAAATAAATAATTATTGTCCCTATATAAGGAACATAGTTTATAAACTTCTCACCCATATTACTTTTAACAAGATTCTCCACAGTAGTATATAGAGTCTCTAATACTACTTGTTTTTTATTTGGGTTCTTCTTCAAGTTTCTTGTTAAAAGAAAAGCGCTTATTCCCAAAATTAGTATTACTACCCACTGCCATATTATTTCTTTACCAATAATGAGTGAAAAGCTACCAATTTCAAAAGAAAAGATAGGTATTACTGGTTCCAAACCTAATCACTTCCCTTCTTTAGATATTATGCAATAACCTAGTACTATAAAATGTGATGTGAAACCTATTAAATATGCTGCTATCAGTTCAAAATTATATATAAAAGGTACTGCACAAATAGTTACAAAAAAAATTCTAAGTGTTGTTGTTATTAACACCCTATAAGATTTTCTTTCCAGCCATTTTGATATTGCATACACACTCACTATATAATTAACTGCTGCTATAGATATTCCTAGTAAAAAGGCTATGGCAATTTTTCGATTTAAGACTGTTCCGATAAGTAAAGACATAAATAATCCGCAAATCATATCATATTTTGTGACTTTTGATCTTAATTTATTCATCTCTTTATTCATCAAACACACTCCAAACACGATATATTAATTATATATCCATCATATTTATTAACAAAACTTCATTTATAGCTAAATTCATCCAAAAATGCCGTATATCATTGATATGATGAACAATATAAGGCATTATCTTACCTTACATACATAGATATCGTTAATACATAAATTTATAACCTGCTATTCATATTTCTGAATTTTCTGACAGTTCAAACTTTTCCTGTTATTGCCTTGATAACATTTTCATTTTATATTATTCAGATTTAATTTTTATTTAATACTCTAAATACTCATGTTTCCTTTATATTATACTATTCTAAAACTATATGTATTTACTAGGTATCCGAACAATTGACTATTTTTTTTTATTATTATTCATATTTTTCTCAGAAATATACTTTTAAAGTCTATGCAATTTTTTCCTTAGCCATCATATCCCTTTATTTACATCTATATACTGAAGAATTCATCTTTTATCTTAATACTTATAGTAGGTGACAACTCATTTAATTTATTAAAAATCTCTTCTTTAGTTCCACCTGTAGCTGGTGTAGGAACATAATCATTTCTACTCTCAACTGAAGATATTAATATGGGTATAATTTTATATTCTATCTTTTTTATATCTCCGTCTTCCAAATTAAACTTTCCCTGAAGAATGAAGGTTCGCTTATCCCGAGGATTCGAGTTTCCTCCAAAGCAGAAATTTCCGAATGAATATGCTATAAGTTTTCCCTTATAGTTTTCCATTGTTTGCATAACATGAGGATGAGATCCAACAACCATATCTGCCCCATTATCTATAGAAAATCTAGCTAATTCTTTTTGAATTTCATTCGGGTTATAAGAATTTTCTTCTCCCCAATGAAAATATGGAATTACTATATTAACTCCCTCTTCCTTTAAATAATTTATATCACTTTTAATCTTGTCTTTCTGTTCATTAGATGAATCCCAACCGTTGTATCCTAAAACACCAATTTTTATACCCTTAACTTCTTTAATTATTTTATATCCTTCTCCGCAATAATCTAAATTACTTTCCTGTAGCGCTTCTACAGTATCATTAAACCCTTGGCTACCATAATCATAAATATGATTATTAGATAAAGTTACACCTTCTATTGATGAAGATTTTAATATATTGGTATAATCTTTAGGTCCCTTAAAATGATATGCAACGCCTTCTCCTTTATTTCTCTTACCAATTGCCTGTGTGAAAGTGGTTTCCAAATTAATAATTGTATAATCATCTTCACTAAATATAGGTGAAACATTTCTCATTAACTTAGAATAATCATTTCCGTAGTTTTCAATTTCACTTGGAAGGCTTCCTTCAAATGCAAAATTTGTATCTGTTCCCAGCGTACAATCTCCTGCTAGTGAGATAATAATTTCCGTGCTCTTTATATTTTTTTCTTCTTCTATAGTTGCTTCTAATTCTATAAGGTTGTCTTCTCTAATTTTAGAAATTTCACTCTGTTGCTGAACTTTTTGATATATTATTACTGCACAAGTTAATATTGATAGAGAAATTATCGATGATATAAGTATTTTCTTACGCGTTGCATTTCTTCTTTTTATTCTTCTATTGTTTACCCTCACCCTCTTTTCCCCCTATATATATATAAAAAAGGAGCTAACCTAAGTTAGCTCCTTTTTTTTGTAAATTACATTCTTTCAACAATAATAGCAGTTCCCATTCCGCCACCAATGCATAAAGTAGCTAAACCAATTTTAGAATCTCTCTTCTTCATTTCATAAAGTAATGTAGTTAAGATTCTTGCACCTGACGCTCCAACCGGATGTCCTAATGCAATAGCACCACCATTAACATTTACTTTTTCCATGTCAAAGTTAAGATCCTTAGCAACAGCTAAACTTTGAGCAGCAAATGCTTCATTTGCTTCAATTAAGTCAAGATCTTCAACTTTTAAATTAGCAATTTCTAAAGCTTTCTTTGTAGCATAAAATGGTCCGTATCCCATTATAGCAGGATCTAATCCCTTTGAACCATAAGATACTATTTTAGCAAGTGGTTTAAGACCAAGTGCAGCAGCTTTTTCAGCACTCATAATTACAAATGCAGAAGCTCCATCATTAATTCCTGATGAATTACCAGCTGTAACAGTTCCGTTATCTTTTGAGAAAGCTGGTCTAAGTTTACCTAAAGATGCAGCAGTTGTTCCGAATCTTGGGAATTCATCAGTATCAAATACCTTTGGTTCTCCCTTTCTTTGAGGAATAACAACTGGAACTATCTCGTCCTTAAATCTTCCATCTTTTATAGCTTTTTCAGCTTTTTGTTGAGAATTTGCTGAGAATGCATCTTGCTCTTCTCTAGTAAGATTCCATTTCTTAGCTATATTTTCTGCAGTAACTCCCATGTGATAATCATTGAATGCATCCCATAGAGCATCTTTGATCATTGTATCAACTATTTTTTTATCTCCCATTCTTTGTCCCCATCTTGCTTCGTCTAATACATAAGGAGCTCTTGACATATTTTCAGTTCCACCAGCTATTACTACATCAGCATCTCCTGCTTTTATAATTTGTGCTGCTAATGCAACTGCTCTTAATCCTGATCCACATACTTTATTTATTGTTAAAGCAGGAACTTCATCTGGTAAACCTGCCTTTAAAGTTGCTTGTCTAGCTACATTTTGGCCAAGACCCGCTTGAATAACATTTCCAAATATAACTTCTTCTACTGATTCCGGTTTAATTCCAGCTCTATTTATTGCTTCCTTAATTACTAGTGCACCTAAATCTACTGCTGAAACATCCTTAAGTGATCCACCAAATGTACCAAGTGCTGTTCTTACTGCACTTACAATAACTACTTCTCTCATTAATAACATCCTCCTAAATTACAAACATATGAAATTCATGTTCGTTAAATAATTAACATAATCTAATTATACCATTATTTTCGTTTTTTACAATATGGTTTTGCTAAAATCCAGACAAATTACCTCTTAAATTCTTCTACAGGCTTTTGACTTAAGTCAAAATACTTTAATATTGCATCCGCAATTCTTTCCGAAGCTTTGCCATCTCCATACGGATTAACTGATTTGCTCATTTTTTCATAGGCTAGCTTATCTTGCAATAAACTATTAGCTTCCTCTACAATTTTATTTACATCTGTACCTACTAGTTTAACAGTTCCATAAGCAATAGCTTCAGGTCTTTCCGTAACATCCCTAAGCACTAAAACAGGTTTTCCTAAATGAGGAGCTTCCTCTTGCAATCCACCTGAATCAGTCATTACCATAAATGATTTGTTCATTAAATTATGAGTTTCCTGAGTATCTAAAGGTGCTAGCAAATGAATTCTATCATTTCCACCTAATCTTTTAAAGACAACATCCTTTACTATAGGGTTCAAATGTACAAGATATACTAATTCTACATCATTATTTTCTTCTACAATCCTATTTAAAGCAGTGCAAATATTATCTATTCCTTCTCCCCAATTTTCTCTTCTGTGGGCAGTTATCATAATAACCTTTTTATTTTTAAAATTTATTTTATTTAATTCTTCATTTTCAAAAACATAGTCTTTTTTGACTGTATGAAGCATAGCATCAATTACCGTATTTCCTGTTATATAAATATCATCTTCCTTTACTCCCTCTCTTAGTAAATTTTCCTTTGACCCTTTAGTAGGTGCAAAATGTATATCTGCCAAGGATCCAGTAAGCTTTCTATTCATTTCTTCTGGAAAGGGAAAATACTTATCAAAGGTTCTAAGTCCTGCTTCAACATGTCCAACTTTAATTTGCTGATAAAAGGCTGCTAATGCACCTCCAAAGGTTGTTGTTGTGTCTCCATGTACAAGCACCATATCTGGTTTTTCTTCTCTAAATACTTCGTCTAAACCTTCTAATACCCTATTAGTTATTCCAGTTAAAGTTTGTTTACTCTTCATTATATTTAAATCATAATCAGGTTTTATATCAAAATACTCTAACACTTGATCAAGCATCTCTCTATGCTGTGCTGTAACACAAACTTTAGATTCAATTCCTTCTCTTTTCTCTAATTCCTTAATTAATGGTGCAAGTTTAATAGCTTCTGGTCTAGTCCCAAATATTGTTATTATTTTCTTTTTCAAAATATTTCCTCCAATACTATCCATATATATAATTTTAAATATGTATTTTAATATCCTATACTAGAATCTAATGAATCATCATCTTCTATCCATTCAATTACATTTATTACCCTATAATCATTTTTTGTATCTCTTATTATTACTTTCTCTATTCCAGAATTTATTATAAGTCTTTTACACATAACGCAGGAATTTGAATCTTTTATAATTTCATTTGTTTTTGCTTCTCTCCCAACTAAGTATAATGTGCCGCCTAACATATCCTTACGTGATGCACTAATTATAGCATTAGCTTCTGCATGAACTGAGCGGCATAATTCATATTGAGTACCCCTTGGAACATTAAGCTTATCTCTTTTACAAAACCCTAGCTCATCACAATTTTTTCGGCCTCTTGGTGCCCCTGTATATCCTGTAGAAATAATTTCGTCATTTTTTGCTATAATTGCTCCATAATTTCTCCTTAAACATGTACCTCTTTCTAATACAGTTTCAGCTATGTCTAAATAATAATTCGTTTTATCTCTTCTTTTCATAAAACTCCTCCAATATATTATGTGCTATATTCCCCTTTATTATATACTTATGGCACATATCTTCCAATGATTTTTTATCTTTTCATATACATAATGTATTTTTTACATTTTTATAATTGTACAAATATTATATTTACTATAATAAACGTCAAGGGCTGCTAAAAAACAGAAATTTAATCTCTATCTCTCAACAGCCCCTTTTTTCAATATAATGAAATTATTTAATTACTTAGTTCCAAACAACCTATCTCCAGCGTCTCCTAATCCAGGAACAATATATCCTTTTTCATTAAGTTTTTCATCAATAGCGGCAATGTATATATCCACATCTGGATGTGCTTCTTGTATTGCTTTTACGCCTTCAGGCGACCCGATTAAGCATGCAAGTTTTAAACTCTTTGCTCCCCTTGCTTTAAGCAAATCCAAAGCATCTATAGCTGATCCTCCTGTGGCTAACATAGGATCTACAACTATTACTTCTCTTTCTGCAATATCCTCCGGAAGCTTACAAAAGTATTCTACTGGTTTTAAAGTTTCTTCATCTCTATACATTCCAATATGTCCAACCTTCGCAGCTGGTATTAAATTAAGCATACCATCAACCATCCCAAGTCCAGCTCTTAATATTGGCACTATAGCAAGTTTCTTCCCTGAAAGCCTCTTACAGGTAGCTTTGCATATTGGAGTTTCTATTTCCACATCCTCCATAGGTAAATCTCTTGTTACCTCATATGCTAAAAGCATAGCAACTTCACTAACAAGATTTCTAAAATCTTTTGCGCCTGTATCCTTAGACCTTATAAAAGAAAGTTTATGTTGTACTAATGGGTGATTTACTTCAACTACCTTACTCATTTTTATATCCTCCAATTATTTGTTGTATTTTGCTTCTATAGCAGTTATTTTATCTATTCTTCTTGTATGTCTGTCTCCTTCAAATGTAGAGTTTAAAAAAGTCTTTACTATATCACTGGCAAGTCCTGCTCCTACAACTCTTTGTCCCATAGTTAATATATTAGCATCATTATGTTCTCTTGAGGCATGAGCACTAAAAGTATCTGAACATAACGCCGCTCTTATCCCTGGAACTTTATTTGCAGCTATCCCTATGCCAATTCCGGTTCCGCATATTAAAATACCAAATTCAAATTCTTTTCTAGCTACAGCCTCAGCAACCTCTATTGCGATGTCAGCATAATCACAAGATGCTGTAGAGTAAGTTCCAAAATCTTTCACCTCATATCCACAAGATTTTATATATGTATGTATTTCTTCCTTTAATTCAAACCCGCCATGATCTGCGCCCAAAGCTATTTTCATAAATCAAACCTCCATCTATTTAAATTTTCAACTTTCAACTTTCAATTATATCATACCCAGCTGCTTTCTTAAGCCTATTCATAATAGCTATTCCCACTCCTTTTTCTTCAAAAGCTTCAGCTATTATTATATCTACTCCAATATCATCGAAACTCCTTAATGATTCGAATAAATTATGAGCGACCTCATCTAAATCTAAGATGCTTCCAAGAACTTTAATTTGACCTTCTTTGTATTTCATGCTATTTTCTTTAGAAGCTAACACTCCTACCTTTTTCCCATGGCTTATATAATAGTGTACCATTTCATTGATTTTTTCAATAGTTTTTTCTCTATTTCCAGAAACAATAACAACCTTAGCTTTTGGTGCATAGTGCTTATATTTCATTCCTGGAGCCTTCGGCTTAAAATCCGATGTAGGTTTTTTCATTAATCCTATGTCTAATTCAATTTTATTATCAACTCTTTTTAAATCCTCAATGGTAATGGCACCAGGTCTTAAAACAATAGGAGGATCTACGGTACAATCTACTATAGTTGATTCTACTCCAACCCTGCTTTTTTCACCACCTAAAATATAATCAACTTTTCCTAAAAGGTCTTCTATGCATCTCTCTACGTCTGTAGGGCTAGGTCTCCCACTTATATTAGCAGAAGGAGCTGCAATAGGCGTTTCAGCAAATTCTATTAATTTTAAGGCTATCTCACCTTCCGGCATCCTTATTCCTACACTTTTTAATTTTGCACTAGTTACATCTGGTACTATATCTTTCTTATTTAAGATAATAGTAAGAGGTCCTGGCCAAAATTTATTTATAAGCTTCTGCGCCACATTAGGAACCTCTTCAACTAAACTGCTTATATCCTTAGATGCAACATGTAATATTAGGGGATTATCTTGAGGTCTTCCCTTTGCCTTAAATATTTTCTTAACAGCTTCCTCATTCAATGCATCTGATCCTAACCCATATACTGTTTCGGTTGGGAATACTACAGTACCACCATTCTTTATTATGTTTGCAGCTTCCTTTATATATTCAATATCCTTATGTAGATTTTTAACTATGGCTATTTTTGTCTCCAAATTTCATTCCTTCCTTCTTTAAACCAATGTTTGACCTCTTGCTATTTTTATATTTTGTATTCCTTCTTCGGTATACTCAGCCTTCACACAATTTCTGTATATTGTATCCAATATCATATATTTCTTAAGCCCACCCCTCTTTATTATTTGATAGTAATAAAGAGATTCGGGATTAACCTCTTTTATCTTCATATACTCCTTCGAAACTAAAAAATATTTTTTTAAAAAATTGTTTCCTATTAATTTGAGACTGTTGTTTTTAAAATTTACAGAAGTTATTAGAATTATCTCCATATTTTCTTCCATATTTTCTGTATGAACTAATACTACCTTATCACAAAAAATCAAGTTTTCCTTTGAAAGTAGTCCACTATTAATTTTCAATTTATTATTACTATAAAAAAACTTAAGTCTACTATAATTAGCTTTATTCAAAATAGCAATTGCTATTAATATCTCCATAAACAATAGATAACTTACATAAAAAAAAGTAGTTAGTCCTGTTAAATATACCGCTAATGGAATTGTTATTTCTAGGATTATCATCATTATATAAAATCTTTTTAAATGTTTTTTTTCACGTTTTAATGCCTTATATATATCCAAACTAACTACTCCTCTTCTCTCTTTTTCATAAATAAAGCCTTACATTAAAAATGCAAGGCTCCAAGCTATTATTTTACTCTTGAGTATTTCCCATTTTTTTCATTTTTTCAGCTTGATCAGCTGTAATAAGAGCATTTAGAATATCATCTATTTCTCCATCTAAATAAGAATCTAACTTATATATAGTTATCCCTATTCTATGGTCAGTTACTCTTCCTTGTGGATAGTTGTAAGTTCTAATTCTTTCACTTCTGTCCCCATTACCAATTTGACTTCGTCTGTCATCTGCAATCCCTTCACTTCTTTCCGCTTCTGCAATTTCAAAAAGTCTTGATTTTAAAACCTTAAGAGCTCTTTCCTTGTTTTTAAGTTGAGATTTTTCATCTTGACATGAAACAACAAGTCCCGTTGGCAAATGAGTCATTCTTACAGCTGAATCTGTAGTATTAACGCATTGTCCACCATTACCAGATGCTCTGAAAACATCGATTTTTAAATCTTTATCACTTATTTCAATTTCAACATCATCTACTTCCGGAAGAACTGCTACCGTTGCTGTAGATGTATGAATTCTACCACTTGATTCAGTATCTGGAACTCTTTGAACTCTATGAACTCCACTTTCATACTTCAACTTAGAATAAGCTCCCTTACCCTTAATCATAAATACAACTTCTTTGAACCCACCGATATCAGTTTCATTTGAACTTACTAACTCTACAGTCCATCTATTATTTTCTGCATATCTTGTATACATTCTAAATAAGTTTGAAGCAAACAAGGCTGCTTCTTCTCCTCCTGCTCCTGCTCTGATTTCAACAAAAACGTTCTTATCATCGTTAGGATCCTTTGGAAGTAAAAGAATTTGTATTTCATCTTTTAATTCTTCATTCCTAGTTGTCAGTGCAGCAACTTCTTCTTGCATCATTTCCTTCATTTCTCTATCTGTTTCCTCAAAAAGCATTTCTTTATTTGCTTTAAGATCTTCTACAACATCTCTATATTCTTTATAAACATTTACTATTATCTCTAAATCTGATTGCTCCTTACATAGCTTTCTCCACTCATTCTGGTTTGCTATAATAGTTGGATCACTAATTTTCACAGATAACTCATCGTATTTATTTTCTATAAAAGCCAATTTATCTAATAACATCTTATCACTCCGTACTTCTTTTTTTCATATTTTATTATTATATCATAGACTATTTGTTATAATCAATAAGAAAACTTTCCATAAACAACTCTATCAAGGCCTGACAAATCTTTTATCACTTTCACTTCTTGATATCCATTGTCTTCCATGAGGTTTTTCACAGTTTCTCCTTGATCATAGCCTATCTCAAATGAAAGTATTCCTTCCTTAATTAAGACCTTTTTACTCTGATCTACTATTTTTCTATAAAACAAAAGTCCATCCTCTCCGCCACTTAAGGCAGATCTTGGTTCATAGTTCTTTACATCCTGCATAAGGCTATCTATCTCCTCTTCCCTTATATAAGGAGGATTAGATACAATTACATTATACTTCTTTTCTTCATTAATAGGAACTTCAAGCAAGTCACTCTTAATATAATTAACTCTATCTTCCACGTGGTTCCGTGCAGTATTTTTCTTTGTAACCTTCTCAGGCACAGCATAAAAGTCAATGCACTCGACTCTAATATTTTTTTTATAATGAGCCAAGGCTATTCCTATTGCGCCACTTCCGCAACACAAGTCACAAACTTCTAAATCTTCATTCTCAGGAATCATTTTTAAAACCTGTTCCACTAAAACCTCAGTATCACTTCTTGGAATTAAAACGCCTTCTTCTAAAAAGAAATCCAACCCCATAAAATCTCCTTCTCCAAGGATATATTTTATAGGCATTTTAGCTTTTCTTTTTTTTATAAGAGCTAGATACTGTTTTTTATTCTTATTTGAAACTTTTTCTTCTTTATTTGTTATTATGTAAATTTTATTCTTATCTAATACCTTACCTAATAATAATTGAGCGTCTAGCCTTGCACTATCTATTTTAACTTCATTAAGTGTCTTTGCTCCAATATTTATTAATTCCACTATTGTCATTTCCTCTTCTTCAAGACCCTCCGCTGCTAATAAAGCGGCTATAGCAACTTCAATATGTTCATTGTCCGGTTCTTTAGTAGTTAATCTTTGAAGTTGCAACCCCGGATATGCAATAGCTTTAGCTATCTTACTCTCGCTTTTGCCTAACCATTTTATAATTTCATAGGTAATACCAGATACAACAGGTATTAAGATAATTCTTATTAAAAGCCTTTCAAAAAAGCCTCCCCACCCAGTGAATGATATTATAAATACACTAACAAGCATTATCAGAAACAAAAAATTAGTTCCACATCTAGGATGAAATCTTGAAAACTTTTTAACATTTTCAACAGTTAATCTTTCTTCTGCTTCATAACAAAAAATTGTCTTATGCTCCGCTCCATGATATTGAAAAACCCTATATATATCATCTAGTACACTTATTCCATATATATATGTAACTAATATAATCATTCTTATAAACGCTTCAATTAAATTTAATCCTACCGCTGATAATTCAAATCTTTTAAAAAGCGACGCTACTCCCGTTGGTATACCAACAAATAATCCTATGGAAACTATTAGAGCCAAAATCATAGTAAAACCCATAATTACATCATTAGATTTCTCTCCAAACTTTTTTCTAAGCCAAGTTTCAAACTTTGATGACTCTGTATCTTCAAAAAAAGATGATGAATAATTTAAAGCACTCATTCCAATTTTTAAGGAATCAATTAATACAAATATTCCTCTTAGAAATGGTATATTTAATATTGTATATCTCTTTGTAATAGGCACAACATTTCCACATTTTATAGATATCTCTCCATCTTCGCGTCTAACAGCTGTCGCAAGACCCTTTGTGCCTCTCATCATTACTCCTTCTATAACAGCTTGCCCTCCAACATCACTTTTTTTCATACTTCACCTCTTCGCTATGATTTTTTATCCTTATATTTAAAATAACATTTACCACATAATGATTCATATTCGACATCATTTACATTATCAATTGCTATTTGATCTCCTTTAAAAACAAATTTTCCATTAATTATTCTTGCATTAACCACTGCTTTATTACCACATTTACAAATAGTCTTCATTTCTTCTATACTATGTGCGATTAATAACAGCCTTGTGCTTCCTTCAAATCCTTCCATAAGAAAATCCGTTCTAAGTCCATAACATATCACAGGGATATCTAATTTAACTGCTATTTCAAATAATTGATCTATTTGAATTGCTTCCATAAATTGAACTTCGTCAATTAACATACAATGTATTTCGCTGTAACCTAACATTTGTTCTTCTATTTTATTAAATATATTATCGCCCTTTTCTATTAACATATCCACATTTCTATTAACTCCAAGCCTAGAAAAAAGTCTGTCCCCCCCTTTTTTATCTGTAGCTGGTTTTAAAATAACTACTTTCATTCCTCTCTCTTCATAGTTATAAGCCACCTGCATTAAATGAGTGGATTTTCCTGAATTCATTGCACCATATCTAAAATATAATTTGCTCATATTTTATGTATCTCCTTTAAGCACGTCATTACCAATAATTATAACATTATATGACTATATTAAAAAGTTTTTTATTTTCCTATTTATTGACTGAATATAGGTGCTATGATATAATTTAGTAGTTATATTTAGCTAGCTATAATTTTATAGCTAGATCAAAAGAGGTGAAATAGATGAAAGAAGGCATACATCCAGAATACAACCACGAATCAGTGGTTAAGTGTGCATGTGGAAATACTTTTACAACCGGTTCTGTTAAAGATGAACTTAAAGTAGAAATATGCTCTAAATGCCATCCATTCTTCACTGGTAAGCAAAAGATCATGGATATCGGCGGTAGAATTGATAAGTTCAATAAGAGATTCAATCTTAACCAAGATAGTAAGTAAGAAATTTAGGGAAAGACCATGTCTTTCCCTTTTCTTTGTTTTATTTTTGTAAATTTTTAGATTTTTAATATAAATAATGATAAAATATATTTAGACTTATTTAAAATAGAAGTGAGTGGATTGAATGAAAAAAGTTTTAATATTGACAACATCTACAGGACAAGGTCATAACCAAGCTGCCAATTCATTAGTTGAAGTTTTTACTGAATATGGATTTAATTGCATTAAGCATGACTTCTTGGCTAATAACAATAAGGTATTAAATGATCTTGTTGTGTGGGGATACGAAATATCAGCTTCAAGATTTCCTAGTATATATGGATGGTTTTATGAATTTACAGACAGTGCATATATTAATAAATTAAATTCTTTACTATTTGCTAATGCGACTAGAAAATTATCTAAGCTTATTAAAAAGGAAAAACCTGAACTAATTATCGGAACTCATCCTTTCATTGTGAATATAATAAGCAATTTAAAGAAAAGAGGACTGAAAACTCCTTTTATATCTGTTACTACAGATTTTAAAGCGCATTATACTTATGTTAATCCATTAGTTGATGCATATATAACAGGTAGCCTGTATACTAAAAACTCTTTAATAGACAGAGGTATTAAGGAAGATTTAATATATCCAATAGGAATCCCTATTAGAGCAAGTTTTTTTTGTAAGAATATTATTATTCCCGAACTTAAATATAAGGATAAAGATTATTTTAATCTTCTTCTAATGAGTGGAAGTATGGGACTTAAGAATATATCCTATGTTTTAGATGAATTATTAACAAATACTCATAAACTTAGAATTACTGTAGTCTGTGGTTCAAATGAGCAGCTTTTAAAATCCTTACAAAAAAAAGCTGAACAAACATATCGTGATAAAAAGCTTCATATAGTTGGTTTTTCTAATGATATAGCATCCTTTATGGAGTATTCAGATATATTAATTTCAAAACCCGGTGGACTTACAGTTACAGAAGCAATAGTTAAGGATCTTCCTTTAATAATTCCTTTTGTAATTCCTGGTCAAGAAATGGATAACACCGACTTTTTAACTTCTAATGGTTACGCTTATTATGTTAAAGATTTTAAATCTATTAATTCTGTAGTCGATAAACTTATTGATAACCCTAAATATTTAATAGAAATGAAAGATAAGCTCCATATATTAGCTTCATCATACTCATTAAAATCAGTTATAGATATTGCAAATAACTTAATAAAAAATAGCTAGTTTTACAACTAGCTATTTTTTTATTACCTCTTTGATATATTATTTTTTTCAAAGGTTGCAATAAATTCTTTATTATTTTTTGTTTTAGACAACATATTCGTTAAATTTCCAGTTATGCTTTCTATATTACCATCTCTATACATAGTATTTCTAATTGTAGAAGATACATCTTTTTCTTCTTGAGAAAGTAATAATTCTTCCTTTCTTGTTCCAGACTTATATATATCAATAGCTGGGAATATTCTTCTTTCTTGAAGTTTTCTATCTAAGTGAACTTCCATATTTCCAGTTCCCTTAAACTCTTCAAAAATCATATCATCCATTCTTGACCCTGTATCTACTAAAGCAGTTGCTAATATTGTTAAGCTTCCACCATTCTCGATATTTCTAGCTGCTCCAAAGAATTTTTTAGGCATTATTAATGCAGCAGGATCTAATCCTCCTGATAAAGTTCTTCCTGATGGAGTAACTGTTAAATTATACGCTCGTGCTAGCCTAGTTAAACTATCTAGTAATATAACAACATCGCGCCCTTGCTCAACTATTCTCTTAGCTCTCTCCAGGACTATTCGAGAAACTTTAGCATGATTTTGTGGTTCCTCATCAAAAGTTGAGTATATTACTTCTCCATTTATACTTCTTTGCATATCTGTTACTTCTTCTGGCCTTTCATCAATTAAAAGTACAATTAATACTACATCTGGATAGTTTGTAGTAATACTTTGCGCAACTTTTTTTAATAAAGTTGTCTTACCGGCTTTAGGTGGTGCAACTATTATGCCTCTTTGCCCCTTTCCTATAGGACAAATTATATCCATAAGTCTTGAAGATATATCTAAAGAATTATTAGTTTCAAGTCTTAATATTTCTTCTGGATAAATAGGAACTAAAGATTCAAATGGTTTTCTTCTTGTTGCTTTATCAGGGCTCTCTCCATTAACCATTTCAACAAAAAGTAAGGCTTTAAATTTTTCCATTTCCTTTGCTTCTCTTACTTTTCCAACTACTTCATCTCCTGTTTTGAGATTAAATCGTCTTATTTGTGATGGAGAAACATATATATCATCACTACTAGTTAAATAATTTTTACATCTTAAAAATCCAAAATTATTATTTTCAAGCATTTCTAATATTCCCCTGGTACTATTCGACTCATTTATCAAAGCTTTTAATTCTTCTTTTTTTTCTACAGCTCTTACTTCCATAGTTTTTATTTCTGTAGATCGCACTTCTGTATTTTCTTTATTAATGCTTTGAATTTTAGGAGCTATTTTTTCTTTAAGGTATACTCCATCCTTTTCAAGACTATTTTCTTTAATCTTCAAAACTTCCTCTACTAAATCACTTTTCTTAAACTTAGAAATATTTTTAACACCTAAGTCCTTAGCAATATTTTTAAGCGCTACTAAGGTCATGCCTTCATATTGTTCCTTTGTCAAAATGACACCTCCAAAAACTTTAATATTTAAAATACTATGAAAATATAATTGAATTCATTTGAAATGAAAATAGATATGTATTCATAACTCTACAAATAATTATAACGATTATTGCCTATTTTAACAAGTTTTCTTCAATTTCAAAAAATTTTTCTCTAAATTCTGTATTAATCAATAACTTATCTTCAGCTCTTTTTATATTACATAAGATGCTCTTTTTGCTTTTATAATTTAATACATCCATTATATTATCCTTATCCATGCACTTATATTTCTTTAATAATAATAATAACAGATATCTCTTTTCTTTATCCTTTAAAAGTTGAATGAAATTATTTTCATCCATACCATAATACAACGAAATTCCTCTTAATATATTTATATACCTGTCCTTATAATTCATTCTACACACCACCTTAGGGAAAACCCTTTGGCTTAAGTATAGACTTAAACTATATTTTATAAACATAGCTATAATTATAATTAAAGATTAATAGTAACTTTTTATCTAGTTTAACTTATTGCGTTTTGAGTTTTTATTTTCAAAGATAAATTAGTATCAACAGAAACATCTCCTGCAATGGTCATTGAATAATCAATTTCCAACTTCCCACCATCTTCATTCATATCAACGGATAATCCTTTTGTGTATATACCAAGTTCTAATAACCCATAAGGAGTTTGATACATCGCTACAGAAGGCTCCTTCTGATTAAATCGCATCTTTGTATTTGTAGTTCCTTCTCTTTCCAAAACCACTTCTTTATCATTTATAGTTAAGGTTGTAGTAGTCCCCTTCATACCAGATATTTCTGTTTCTTCATATACAGCTTTATATCCATTATCTAATTTTATAAATTTTCCTGGAGAAACTACTTCTATAGCATCCTCCATCTCATCTAACATTGCATTACTTACTATACTTATAATTGCTTTTTTGTCCATAAGTCCTCCTCGCTATTTGTCTTGAATTAAAATTTCAGCTATTTCTTCATCTGTTGATGGCTTTACATCTATTATATCCTTAATTTCAGTTCCGAATATTCCAAATTTCAATGTAACTAAATCTTCATCCTTGCCTTTACTATATCTAGCTATTATTTTTGCTGCTAGAATTTTATCTTCATCATTCACTTTCCCATGTATTAATCCCATTGACCCTAAATGACTTGATGGTAAAAATACTATATCCTCTTTAGTAAGTAACTTTTTAAGTATTTCTCCTTCTTCCTCATTTCTTGAAACAATTATTTTAGTTCCATCAATAGTTAAGAAATGTCTCCCATATCTTAACAATGTTATTTCATTTTTTGTTAAGTCACCTTTTCTAACTAAAGCCTCTTTTAATCTTATAGAATAATTAGGCTCTGTCAATCTACATCCACTTGCTGGTGAAGGATAATCTGTAATTCCCATTTCTTTTGCTAACTGAATTTGAGGTTTTCTATTTCTTCCAGAAAAACCTAAAAGCTTATCTCTATCAACTAGTCCTGTTAGCTCCATTTCAGTTGGTTCTAGGTTCAAGGCACAAAGTGGTCTTAAAATTTTATCTCCGAATCCAGATTCACTTCTTACTATATTTAAAGCTTGCTTATTTTGAGACATAGGTCTTTGATTCAACACCTCGCCTGTAATAATAAAATCTGCATTAAACTTTTTTAAAAGTTCCCCTGAATATCTCATCATCATTGCATGGCAATCTACACATGGGTTCATATTTTTTCCCCATCCATACTTAGGTTTCTTTACCATCTCAAAGTGGTCTTCTGAAAAATCAATTACTTCGAGCTGTATTCCTATTTGCTTACACATTTTTTTTGCATTTTCTTCTCCAAAGAAATATGATTTGAAACATATCCCGATTACTTCTATACCAATATCTTTTATCAGCTTAGCTGCTAAAGTGCTATCTAATCCACCTGATATCATGGCTAATGCTCTAGTCATAAATTGTCCTCCTAAAACTAATATTATAACTTATAGTTTATGATTAATATTAATTTTTATCAAGAGGTAATTTTTTTATTGTGCCTAAGAACGATTTAATCAAAAATATTCTTAAAGATCTCTACAATTTTAAATTTTACCTTCGGGGCCTCATCTTCTGCATCTTCTTTTTTGCTCATTTCAATTTTTTCAGTTTCTTTACTTTGCTCAATCTGTTCATCTAGCTGATTCTCACTTTCCTGTTCTTGAACTTGTCCTTTAGTTACATCAATAAAACATAATGGGGGGAACATTACACACCACCAATTTTTACCTTCTCCATTTCCTATAATCACTCTAAAAGCTTCGTATTCCCCTTGAGGTAATATTATATTACCATAGGCCTTTTCTGGAAAGTTCTCTCTAGAAAGCTCCGTTTTCACAGAATATCCATATCCATTTTCTTTAATTACTTTCAAAGCTAGTCCTTCAACTTCAACCTCTTTAGAAATAATTATATTTCTAGATTCCTCTAGTGAACTACTTTCCTTTAAATATGGATACATATATTCTATAACCTTATCTCTTACCTTTAATTTTAAATTCTGATCCTCTTCAGTATCACTATTTGCTATAACGTGAAATCTAATTAATACATCCTCTACATCTTCATAATTATAAGTTTTTCCAGCATCAATGTTTAGAGTGCTTGTACACCCTCCAAAGATACTTGTACAAATACAAAGTAACAACAGTCTTACAATAATTCTTTTCATAAAAAAACCCCCTTATAGAATAAATTATTTCCACAAAGAGATTTTCTATTCACTAAAAATTAAATTGTTCTAGTTAAAAATACATCATTATATTTCTTTTTCATTTCATCATAGCATTTTTGAGCTAATTGCATATCATCAAACAATCCAAATACCGTAGGCCCGCTACCGCTCATCATTGATCCCAATGCCCCTTTAGAAATCATAATTTCCTTGATACTATAAATACTTTTATGTTTTCTTAGAGTTACATTTTCCAATAAATTTTTCATATTATTTGCTACATAATACAAGTCATTTACTTTCATTTTACTAATTAATTCTTTTGTATTTGGATGAACTTTAGCCTTATTTATATCAAAACCCTTATACACTTCTCTTGTAGATACTCCAAAAGGAGGCTTAACTAAAACTACAATATGATTTTGAAAAGAATCTAAAACTGTAATTCCTTCTCCTATTCCTTCACAGAGGGCTGTCCCACCTTTTATACAATAAGGGACATCTGCGCCTAACGTTATTCCTAGGCTCATTAGCTCTTCTTCTGAAGCATTGATTTTGAAAAGCTTGTTCATAATTTTCAGGACTGCAGCACAATCCGAACTTCCACCTGCAAGCCCTGCGGCTACTGGTATATTCTTTACTATATTAATTGATACTCCAGAATTTATATTATATTTTTCAATAAATATTTCTGCTGCCTTATATGCTAAATTTCTCCTATCTGTAGGAATAAAATGTTTATCACACTTTATTTCTATTCCTTCTTTTATAATTTCAATTTCTATCTCATCATAAAGTTCTATACTTTGCATTATCATTTCTAATAGATGATACCCATCTTCCCGTTTCCCAACTATATCTAAGGAAATATTAATTTTCCCGTAGGCTTTCCCCTTCATAAAATTCTTCCTTTCAATTATTAATTTAGGCATATGAAAGAAAATAACATACCAAAGATGTGATGTGTATTTTGTGTTATTTTTTTATTATGCCTTATATCTTTACTTATAATTTTATCATAGGAATAATAATTAATAAAGGCTAATGCAAAAGCACTAGCCTTATTTTATAGATTTACTAAGTTAAGACTATCTCGTGTGGTATTGCATTCATTAATTATATCAACTAACGGATCCAATTGTTCATAAAATACTATAATCAAATCTCCTGTCTTACTAATTCTTAGTGCCTCTTTTAATGCATTAACTTCTTCTAAGCATATATTATACTTTTGGTTATTACTTTCTTTAATTCCCTTCTCTAAAAGAGCTGCAACTTCCCCATTTTTACGTCCTCTTTTATCTATATCTTCCTTGATTATAATCTCATCCATTAGCCTTCCGCACATAGACCCCACTTCACATATATCCTTATCTCTTCGATCTCCAGGCACCCCTATTACTCCAATAATTCTTTCTTTTTTCATTGCTGAAAGAGATTTAAGCACACTCTTATATCCTCCTATATTATGGCCATAATCCAAAATAACTTCAACTCCATCAACACTATATATATTAAATCTTCCAGAATTAAATTGTTCAT
Source organism: Clostridium vincentii (assembly GCF_002995745.1). Taxonomy (GTDB): domain Bacteria; phylum Bacillota; class Clostridia; order Clostridiales; family Clostridiaceae; genus Clostridium; species Clostridium vincentii. The sequence continues at coordinate 64,584 of NZ_PVXQ01000009.1, forward strand.
TAAGTTTAAAACTCTTAACACTTTTAGCAATCATGCAATAATCAATCTTCGCCGCCACAAGCGCACCACAAGCTGCCATAACATTTTCCAAATTGAATTTTAGTTTTCCTCCTAACGCTATAGGAATATTTTTCACATCTAAAATTTTGTATTCTTTATTCGCATTAGTTACCCACAAAGCATTCTTATCTAAATATACAGCAATGCCCCCTTGAATTCTATTTTTTTCTATGAGTTCATTATCTTTACTCTGTGAAAAGAAAATCTTTTTCGCATTAATCCTACTAATAATTTTTATGCTCCATTCATCGTCTGCATTTAAAACTACATATCCATCTTCCTTAACAGCCTCTCCAACTAAAACCTTTACAAATGCAAGTTCCTCTAAATTATTGATACCATCAATTCCTATATGATCTTCAGTTATATTTGTTATTACTGCTATATCCGCCAAATCATATGCTAAGCCTTTTTTTATCAATCCACCCCTAGCAGTTTCTAATACAGCTACCTCTACTTCCTTATTTAATAAAACAGTCTTTGCACTACAATAGCCAGTATCATCTCCACTATCTATACACTGACCATCAATATATATTCCATCAGTAGAAGTCATACCAACGTTATATCCCATTTGTCTGAAAACATGTGAAATAAGTCTGGTTGTAGTTGTCTTTCCATTAGTTCCTGTAATTGATATGACTGGGATGTTTTTAGGTTTACCATTATACTGTAAATTTAATATTGCTTCCCCAACATCTTGCATTCTTCCTTTAAATGGATGAAGATGCATTCTAATACCTGGAGCTGCATTAACTTCAATAACAACTCCATTTTTAGATAGTGGCTCATTAATATCTCTAGTCTTAATATCTATTCCACATATATCTAATCCAATAGTTTTTGCTACCCTTATGCATATTTGCTTATTTTCTTCTGATATATCATTAGTGCAATCTATAGCTATAGCACCTGTTGATAAATTTGCATTTTGCCTTAAAACTACTTTTTCTCCTCTTAAAATAATATTATTTAAGCTCAATTCCTGCTTGCTTAAAAAATTCAATAATTCATCATCTATTTTAACTTTGGTCAAAGGACTCTCATGATCATAGCCTCTAATAGAATCATTGTTCAGTTCTCTTATAAGTTCCTTTAAAGCATGTTTTCCATCCCCAATAACATAAGGAGGTTTTCTTAGAGATACCGCCACCACACTATTAGCAACTATACAAACTCTGTAATCATTTCCTTCAATATATTCTTCAATTAATAAATCCTTATACTTACTTTTCATATTATTATATGCCTTTATAAGCTCCTTTTCAGATGAAATATTAAGTATAACCCCTTCTCCCTTGCAGCCATATCTAGGCTTAAGTACCAAAGGATAACCTATTTTCTCACCCTCTTTTAGCAGAGAAATCACATTACATACCTTTGCTCCCTGAGGAACTGGAATATTCTGATTAATAAGAAGAGCTTTAGTTAACTCCTTATCAGAGGCAATATCTGCTGACACACAACTAGTTTGTGCTCCTATAGTAGCTTCTATAATTCTGCCTTGTTTTCCATATCCTATTTGATAAAATCCACTATCTTCCAGTTGGAATACAGGCATTCCATGCCTTCCTGCCGCTACTTTAATAGCCTTTGTACTAGGCCCAATTGATTCCTTGCTAAGAATTTCTTCTAGGTTTTTGACCCTTCCTAAAAAATTAATTTTCTCATTATAAATCAATGCATTTATTAAGTCTACCGCAAGCCTAGCCGCTTCTATTCCTATAACTCTATACTCATATTCAAAGATAATATAATACTTATCATCTTTTATTTCTCTTGCTTTTCCATAAGCAACATCTATACCTACTCTATTTTGTATAGCTATAATGCTATGTTCACAAATATGAGCTAAATAAGTCCCTTCTTTTAGCCTTGTAACAAATCCACCCTCCTCATCTATTCCACATCTATGCTTTTTTAGCTCTGGAATAATTGCTATTAACTCATCATTAAAACCTTTAATATCTTTACTTGGAATTTCTGAATATCCACACAAATCTAACTCTACTTTTATACATTTTTTATGGGAGTATATATTTTTACCTTCATATATTATTTGGTTTAAAATCTTCATTTTCTGATTTTTCCTCCTCAAAAGGTGCCTTTCTTATAAGACTAAATTTATTTCCTTCCTTTAAAACATGAAGTCTAACATCATATATACTTAAAACTTCATCTGAATGTTGTTCTGAAACATTTGTGTAAGATATCTTACTTCCATCTATAAAGTATACTGCCCCTTCTCCAATAACCTCTATTACCCCGCCTTTATTTGCAATTATAGCCGTATTTTCATCAATTCCTATTCCAAGAATCTGAGGGTTTTGTGCGATACCAGTTAAAAGTCTACCAATTCTCCCTCTTTGATCAAAATGTTGATCTATAATAACATTTTCAATAAGCCCTATTCCTGGAGACATCTTCAACGTACATTTTCTAGGTGCATCTTCATCATTACCTTCTATAATCATAGTGTCACTCATTACTGATGCACCTGCCGATGTTCCAACTATGTATATTCCCCTTGTAGCAGCCTCCTTAATCTCGTCATATATAGGGGTGCCTCCTAACAGACTAGTTATCCTAAGTTGATCTCCTCCCGTGAAGAATATCAATGCTGCATTCTTAATTAATTCTATATTTTCTTTATTAAAAGCATCCTCTCTTTTACTGATGTCTAATATATTAATATTACTAACTCCTAATTCCATAAAGGCTTTATTATATTTACTAGCCGATTCCTTAGGATACTCCGTCGCAACTGTTGCAACTAGTATTGTGTCTTTCTCTTTATCTATGAAATCACATACTTTTGCAAGTATTTTCTTTTTTCCTTCTTTGTCCTCAGCTCCTCCAATTATAATAAGATTCCCATTTAGCTTCACAGTCATATAATCACCTCAAATCATTTATTCTTTATTTTCTCCAAATATATAGGTAATTATTCATTTTTGTTGACATAAAAAAAAGAGTTAGATTAAAAATAATCTAACTCTCATTAATAAAAACTAAAAAATAGCTCTACCAGGAATAATTAACTTCTCCCCTTCTACTACGTTATCTAGGTTTTCTATATTATTTATTTTCAATAAATCATTTACTGTAGTATTATACTTTTTAGCTAGCCCCCATAGGGTATCCTCCTTACCCATAACATAAATAATTATGCTAGCCTTTTTCTTTTGCCCCTCGCCCTCACTTTCAATGACATCCGAAATGAATTCTTTAGTTATTTCATAGAAGACCTTTGACGAAATTGAAAGAGTAGCTTTTATTGCAATAGTATTTGCTTCAATATTAGCATCTATTCCTTCTAATAAACACTTAACTATTGCCTTCATTCCTTCTTTAGCACCTGGCATATCCAAAGTAATGGTAAATGGTATATCTCCTTCAACATGTCCAAATCCTATATTATCATCTGATGTTTTATAAATTACATTTACTTTTATTATACCCTCTATTGTAATTCTATCATTTGAAATATTTTTTTCTGTTACTATAGTATTTCCTGAAGCTGTTATTATTTTTTCCGGCTTAATATTTGCTTCTTTTAAATATATACTATCTTTAACTATATTTTCAGAGGCCTGAGTTCCAAGCATGACCCCAATTTCATAATTGTTTTTTACTAGTTCAATAGGGAATTTTGGTGAATAGGCATCTTTAATTATATCAATATTTTCATCAGAAAACACTTTTACTATAGCTCTCACTAAGAATTCAGTATTAATTATCCTCGCTTCTCCTAAATCATCCTCTTCTATACTTATATCACTATTTTTAATTTCATAAGATATAGATGGAATCATATCTGCGAATATTCCTGGTATCTCTTCTTCTTTAGAAAGATAAACATCATCTTCCATTGATATAATATCCTTAGATTCATCCCCTAAATAAAGAATGTTTAATTTACAATAACATCCTAAATATATCTTGTCCTCTGCAACTTTCACTTCTTTCTTACGAAGACCCAATGAGCATTTTAAAATCTTTGAAACCTGTGGTTTATCCATTCCAATTCTTAGCATGGATTTTCCAATAAACTCAACTTCCTTATTAGCTGCAAGTCTGTTTATTGATTCTATTCTTTTTAATATTTCTATACCTTCTGTTGCTTCAATATCCTTTACGAAATCAAATTCTGTAGTTTTATAAAGCTCCCAATTCAAGTTAATAACACCTTGTATCGCAATCTTCCTTTCATTCATGATTGTTGCATCAATATGTTCAACTTTACACTCAACCTCGCATACTACTTTATGTTCTCCTTCATCAAGATCTAAAGAATTAGTGAACTTTTCACTATAATTTACTGAATTCACTATCATATTATCTTCCCTCGGGATATATAAAACATTATACTCCACTCTACCTTCAAGAATTACCTTGTCACCAATAATCTCCTTATTAGTTATTATAGGTCTTGCTTCCACCGATAAAATGACTTCAACATCTGGATGAGTATCTGGTATTAAATATTCCTCTTTAAGAATAGCTGTTGAACTATTTTCTCTTAATAATTGCTGAAATTGTAAGTTTTCTTTTACCACATCGATCTTTGACATATAAACCTCCCATAAAATTCCTATTATTTATTTATATAAAACTACCCTATCTTTTATACCAATAATTTTTAGAATTCTATAGAAAATAAATATTATTTTTTAACTTGTGAATTTTTTGAACTTTTTTAATATAACATGTTGACAATATTGTTAATTTGTCGTATCATAGTAATTGGTTATTGACCATATAACCTCTCATAAATTCTCAATACCCTTTTATACCATAGTTGAAAGATGGAACCCACCATCTTTCTTTTTTTTTGCTTATTTTTGCGCAAAAAAAGAAAACTTCGATTTTCTCGAAGTTTTATATCTAACTAGGAAAGACTAGTTGTACTGTCTTTGTTAAAACGTCTGAGTAGCTATAAGTCACGGTCCTCTGGGTGTCATTCTCTAATCTGATTACAAAAATACTTGGATAAGCACTTTCTAAGACTCCATCATTTACAAGAATCTTTTTACGGCCTCCATTAGCTCTTAATGTAACCTTCTCTCCTAGATGTCTTTCGATATCTCTCTTTATTGTTGCAATTGTTTTTACTTTTTCCATTATAACACCCTCTTTCCTAATTTTATTATATATTGAATATGCTTATTTGTCAACATAAATTTTAATTTTATCATTTTTACCTTATACTTGTCAATATATTTTTATAATAAACATAATAATAATTTACTTTTATATTATTAGTAAATATTCTCTCTTTTATTCAATAAACTTAATTCTTTGTTTTCTTATTACAATTTAAATACTCTTTAAATAATATTACTTCAGTCTTTTCAAGGTTTATATCATTCAATGTTCTGAAACATTTTAAGAATATTTAAAATTCCATATCCCCATCGTGGATTAGGATATATATCTCCAATTCTTCTTGTTGTACCCTTTGCAATATAAGCTTTTACGGTTTGAGCATACATAAAAGGATCATTACCTTGAACAATTCCCCATTCAAATAACATAGCACAAGCTCCCGCTGCCACGGCTGCAGCGACACTGGTTCCATTGAAAATAGCTGTTTTATTGTTAGGAAATACAGTTAATGCATTTACTCCCCCAGCCGCAACATCTATCATGTCAGAAAATTTCCTTTTATCAGTATATTTTTCTCTAAATCCCATCCCAGAATAGCTAAGAACATTATTATTATTTTGATTATAGGCTGCTACTGAAATCACATTATTTGAACTAGCTGGACTTGTTATAGTCCCATAAGAATCAGTTGCACTAAATCTAGTATTACCAACAGCAATTCCCTTTTGAGGCAACCAAGAGTTAAATATACCCCTTAAATATGCATTTGAAGTTAATCTAAAAGTCCATATACCTGGCTTTAAATTATAGAATCTCACACGTATAAATTCATCTCCAGTATTTTCTTCTGGAAAATAGTAATCTACTTTTATTGATGTTTTTTCGAATATAAATGTATAATTATTAGTTATATTAATTACAAGTGGTATTATACCTGTATTCTCACCAGAAGGAGATATTATATCTAATGACATTATATCGGGTACCGAAATCCAAGTATCGACCCACAAAGATTTTTGCTCAGGGGATACCACTATTTCCATAGCAGCAAAACCATTTACTCCATCTATTATTCCCGAAGTATGACCTCCTGAATCTCTTTCATTACCAACACCTGTAACGACTACTATCCCACTACTTGCAGAGATTAATTCTATGAAGTCTTCTAAAATCCCAGTTCCTTTATGATTTCCCATAGTAGTTCCAAGAGGTAAATATATAACCATTGGGTTTTTACTGTTTAATGCATATCGATACAAAAATTCAAGTGCGGAAAAAATTGATGTTATATTGAAAATAGGCATTTTAGTATCAAACCGAGCCCGATAAGATATATCTTCCATTAATTTTACTACCACGAAATTACATTCAGGACATATTCCTTTTAGTGCTGGATTTTTTCCAGTAGCACCAATTATTCCAGCCATACCCGTTCCATGTCCGATTTGATCCTTACTTGGAACAATTTCATAAGGTGACCCACCTGCTCTATTAACTTTTATTGCATTATCTATTTTATCTTTTCTATATACAGTGCCATATGGGACATAAATAAGTTCATCTTTCTCAGGTGAAATTATCGTTTGGTCCCAGATGCATTCAATTCTGGTAATTTTACTATTATCCATAAATTCCTCATTTAGATAATCAATCCCTGTATCAACAACTGCTACATCAACTCCTTTTCCAGTTAAATTTAGAGGTAGATCTAACTGTAAAAAGCCAACTTTGGAAGCTTCAATAGGTGAAACGTCTTCAAGTGTATATAATTCTGCAGGTTTAATATATATAATAAATTTAAAATATGGATCGTTAAGATTAATATCCAAATCTTTTTGTAATGATATTATTGCATATCTATCATTAATTATTGTCACATAATAATCTGATGCGTTTAAACTCTCTCCCAGGATATCACCCTCGTATTCAACTAAATACTGATGATAATTTACGTCTTTAAAAATATTTTCATTAGCTAAAATTTCGCTCATTTACAATCCTCCATATTGTCCCTTGGAATTCTTACAAATAAATTATTACAATAATATTCAGTATAATTTTTATCAATATTTCTATTTTCTCTATAGCTTCTATTAATAACATTAAATGTCCCTAACAAATCCAAGAATCCATAGCCAATCCCTTTATTAGGAAATCTATACGAAGGATTACTTCTATCTGCTCCATGTATTAAATAAATTATCACCCTTATAGAATTCATAGTTTTATCATTTCCATTAACAATCCCCCACTGCAATAAAAGGGCGCAGACTCCAGTTGCTATTCCAGTTGCTGCAGAACTACCTGAGACAGTTGTTACTCCCCCTCCAACTTGAGTTGTTAAGATATTTATTCCTAAAATAGTGAAATCAGGATTATCTAGAGTATCAGCAGCCTTAGAACCCTTGCCTGAAGAAGCTAATATAGCATTTTCATTTCCGCAATATGCTACTGTAGCTACTTTTCTTGCTGTAGATGGAATTGTTAAAGTTATAAAAGGATCTGATTCAAGAAATTTTGTTTCCTCTGGCAATGTAATTTTAGGTTGGAGCCATATGTCATATCTACCATTCGTTACATAATCCCCTCTTAATTGAAATTTCCATATCCCAGGTTTTATATCATTGAAATTTATACTTATAACCTCATGACCAGTAAAATGTTCTGGAGAAAAATATGAAACCTCCATTGTTGTATTCAAAAAAACAAATTCAGTTCGTGCTAACCTATTTCTTACTATCTTAATAAACTTAGATTCCTCTCCTGTTGGTGATATAACATTTAAAGTAGCTCTATTAGGTTTTTGCACCCATATATTAAAAGAAAAATATTTTATTTCCCTTGGAATCTTTAATTCAACTGTAGCTATATCCCCTAAATTTTCTATATATCCAGAAGCATGTCCTTCCGCCGCTCCTTCATTACCGACTCCCGCCACTATAACAATACCTCTACCACCTGATATAGAGGTTAAATACTTTGACATCACACTTTTACCATCATGACTTCCCTCAGTAGTCCCAACCCCTATATATATAACCATAGGTCTTTTAGCTTTTATAGAATAATTTTTTAAATACTCTATCCCAGCCAAAACTTCAGAATCATTATAAACAGGATTATATTCAATCCCATTGGCCTTTAATCTATTTCTAAAGTTAATAGATTCAAAAAGTTTTACAACTACATAATCACTATCATGTGCAACTCCTTGAAATTGCCCATTATATCCTCTAGCACCAATAACTCCGGCTATTTTAGTACCATGTCCTATATCATCTTTTGAAGGTACAATTTCATAAGGATTTCCACCGTTTTTATATGCATTAATTGCATTATTAATCTCTTCATTAGAATAAGTATCTCCAATATATACAGATTTATCTTTCCCTACCTGAATTGTTTGATCCCATATATTCATTATTCTAGATGTACCATCTTCTCTTTTAAACTCTTCATTAAGATAATCTATTCCAGTATCAACCATACCTATTAGTACCCCAGATCCAGTTAGATTTAAATATGGATTAATTTTTGTATTATTTATATAATCTACATTTGACGGAGAAATATCTTGTAATACATACATACCTCTTGGATTAATATAAATAATGGAGGGTACATTACGTACAAGTTGATTTAAATATTGATATGGCGTGCTTATAACTCCAATAGTACTTGTTATTATATCCCCACAAGCATATGATATCTTATCTATTTCTTCTTTTAAATTCCCTCTATATTCAACTAAAAAATTAGGTGAATCTTCAAAATATAAACTACAGTCTTTAAAACTAGCCATATATATCTCCTAAATAAGTCTTACATTTAGTAATATTTATATTTATCCAATTTTATTCATTGGAAATAAATAATTTTTTTAATACTGAAATAAAGAGCCCAATTCTAAAAAGAATAGCTCTTTATTTTAAAGGAAACCCGACTCGTATGAACTCGCTGGGTAAGTTCAAGTATCCAAATATAAAATCAATTTTGGAGCATCACCTTTTGGACTTTCACTTATAAATAAGATGACTTAGGGTACCCTTCTCTATACTTTCCTCTAGTTTGAAGTCCACCTATCCCTTTAATTCCTGTTATAGTGTTTTCAATAACATCAGTTATAGACACCACTTGATCTATTCTAGTGTATGCGATTTTTTCACATACAAAAACTGGATCAAGGCAATGGATAAGAACTCTACTTGGGCTCGAGGCAAAATTGGCACCAGCATCAAGCATACATTCATAACAACTTTGGCATGCTCCAGCAAATATTACTAATTCGTCGTAGCTTGCATTATAATCTCTCAGGGCTTTAACTGAATCAATGTAATACTTAGAATTTCTATAACATTCTAAATCTAAATAATCCTTTGTATTTTTCAGTACCCCATCATGACCAGTAAGGACAACTATATCCGGCTTAAATTCCCTAACTAAATCAACTATTACGCTTGCTTGTAGTTTCTCCGGTATAGCCTTACCTATAGCATCTAAAGATAACTGCTTATACACCTTAAGGCAAGTGTCCATGTACTCACTATCTCCATCTACATGGAGTATCCTACCAGGCCTTCCAAACATAAGCTCCTTCCTTGGCGTAATTTTGGTAGACTTACTTACCCGTGTAAGAACATCTCCTCTTAAAATAATTGCATTCTTTATTGCCTTCTTAACCCTGCTATTTAAAATCTTTTCCTGATCTCCTACATAGTCGTCATTTACACTTTCAAGGTCATCACTTGAAGAATCTGCAATTATCCTTATACTAATTCCTTTCAATATATATATTTTCCTGTTATTTTCCTCTCTAATATCTAAAATTTTAAATGTAATATCTTTATTATAAGATTTTCTAACTACTAAGTCCCCAATTTCCATAAGTTCCTCTCATTATTAAGTACTGTTCTCTATTATATGATTAAAGACAAAAAGATGCTCCTATTGAGCACCTTTTACCTATAATTTATATTCTTCTTTGAAATCTCCAAGAAGCTTTAAGAATTTTTCCTGTTCATTAATCATTCCTTGAAGTTTAGTTGCAAATGTACCTTGTCCCCAATTTACCTCATTGTAATAATATCTATTAGCAAGCCTCCAATATCTTTGTGGAAATTGCAAATAAGCGTATAAGACCTCCATTTCCTCATTACTTAAAATAGATACAGAATTATAAGATTGCACTATTGCTTTTGCAAAATCCATATTCCAATCTACTCTTTTAAGTACTTTAATCATAAAGTTAGATATGTCGAAGGTTCTAACCTCTCTTTTACAATAATCAAAATCAATTACATGAACATCATTATTTTTATTAAGCACAATATTATGATATGTGTAATCATGATGGCAAAAACTCTTTTCCTGATCTGCCGCTGCACATAACTCATAATAGTTTGAGCCTTCTAAAGTCGTAAGAGCTTTTTTGCCTATATCTTTATAAAATTCCATGGATGTTAGATATATCATATCGAAATCACTTTTAACACTTTTTTTTCTTATCATATCTCTCATTTTATCTAATGACTTAATTCTTTTAGCCATAAGATGTGTCCATCTTCCTAAGTCAGTTTTTAATTTCGAGTTATCTGGGGGATCATATCCCTTGGATGCTTCATGCATTATTGCTAAGGTTTTTGCTGCAATTTTTACTTCTTCAATATTATGAAAATCACATTCCCTTCCCTCTAGCCATTCTGAAAGGGTGTATAAGTCCTCATTTACCAATGCATACGGTTCTCCTTCTGTATTTAAAAAATATCTATCAACCCTATCGAACCCATTTTTAATAAGATGTTCCTTAGCTCCATATACAAATAATAGTTTTTGAGGTCCATAGTTTATTTTTTTTAAACATCTCTCACCTTTATTGGTCTTTAAATAATAAACTCCTTTATTGGCCTTTAATACCTCGATTTTAATATCAAATTGTCTTTCTATTTCGAATTCCCTCATCATCTTCCTCACCTCTTTTATATTTATATGTAAAGAGTATTTCTTTTATTAACAAAAGTTGAGGGAATTTAATATAATGAATAAAGAGTAATAAGAAAGGATACATCATGAAAATTGGCATAGACGGCAGAGCCGCTAAATGGTATAGAGGAACTGGTATAGGAACTTATACTCATCAGCTAATATCAAGTTTGAATTCAGTTGACTCTACTAATAATTATCTTATTTTTCTACCTGAAAATTCTTCGCTTGACAACTTAAAACCAAATTTTAATATAGAGCCTGTTAAATCTACCCTGAAGGAAAATTTTTGGGATGAAGTAAGCGTTCCTAATATACTTGACAATCATAATATGGAGCTTTATCACGTTCCTCAAAATGGTGTTGGGCTTTCAGAAAATATAAATTGCCTTAAAGCTATTACATTGCATGATATAATTCCTCTAAGAATGCCTGAAACAGTAAGTGATAAATATTTGCGTATTTTTAATAATGAGCTGCCAAAATTATTAAAAGACTGCGAGGGGATTATAACAGTATCTGAATTTTCAAAACAAGATATCGCTCGTGAATTTAGTTTTCCTAAGGATAAAATATATGTAACTCCCCTTGCTGCTGAAAGTATATATCAACCTATGAGTAAATTTGTATGCAAAAATATACTAAAAGAAAAATATGGCATAGAAAATAATTTTGTACTTTATGTTGGAGGATTTAGTCCAAGAAAAAATATTTTAGGATTAATAGAAGCCTTCTCTTTAATCCCTTCTTGCAGTAGAAAAAACTGTAAATTAGTCATTACCGGTAAGAAGGGGCTGTCCTATGAAAAATATAAAAAAAGAGCTGATGACCTTAATTTATCAGACGATGTGATTTTTACAGACTTTATTCCTTTAGAGGATTTACCCACTTTCTACAATGGCGCAGAAGTATTAGTTTTCCCTTCATTTTACGAAGGTTTTGGTCTTCCCCCTCTTGAAGCTATGGCCTGTGGTACTCCTGTAATCGCATCTAATTTAACCTCTCTTCCAGAAGTATGCTATGATTCTGCTTTATTAATAGACCCTTATAATGTAGATGAATTAAGCTATGCTATTGAAAGAGTATTAAACGACAGCTTGCTAATGCTAAATATGATTAAAAAAGGTTTGATTAGAAGTTTGAACTTTTCTTGGGATGATACTGCATTAAAAACTATTAAGGCTTATAAAACCATGGTAAAATAAATTATAACTTCTTAACTTTCTTGAATTTAAAAAGTTAAGAAGTTATAAAGTTTTAGCTAATATTAAATTTTATTCTATACTTTTCTAAAAATTCTCTCCTAAAATCCTCATTCATGATTTTCATTTTTAGCCTATTTATAAAAACTTCCTCTTCCCAGCTTTTTTGTTTATGATAATAAGAGGTTACCATTCCACAAAATTCCCTAGGAAATAATAATAATATATAAAGTAATTTGTATTCTTCATTCTCCAATGGGTAAATTTTATTATAACCATCAATAACGTCTAAAGCCTTACTAAAATCAAAAGCAACATTTTTTATTCCATTTAAAAGTAGATCTGCTAAATCCATTATTCTTAAATCTATTGAACAGTAATCAAAATCAATTAAGTACATTTCATTACTTGAAAATAGAAAGTTGTGCTCTGCTAAATCATTATGACATACAACTATATTCTTTCCAGCTTCCCTATAGTCACTATACTTACTAAGGGCTAATAATTTTATGGCTTCTTTTATTTCTTTTATATATCCCTGTGACTCATGAATAAATAAAGAGTCAAATTCATTTGTAAATCTAAAACTCTTTACTAAAATTTCTTCTTCTTCTATATTTTTCAAAGCTTCTCTGTATTTTATAACTAAACTTTTATCAATTTTGCTTTTAATATTTTTCTCACCAGCGAATTCCAGGGACGCTAAATGTGCTTTAGCTAATAATTCTCCACACATTTTAAATTCTATTGGATTCGTAAAAGTAGCTTCTCTCCCTTCTATTAAATCCATAAGAACATAACAATTTCCCTTCCACATCTTATACTTTTTTCCATCAGAAAATGTATTAAAGGAAATTATATTGGGAAACTTTTTACTGATATTCTCTACACATAAATTAATAAAATTTAATCTTTCTCCATCATAATCGACCTTTTTCAGTATTTTATTCCCCTTATCTGTCTTTAATACAAAAACTTTTCTTAAAGGAATAATATCAACAACTTTAACCCCTAATGTTTTAAAAAAGGTTGAAGTAAGTTCATAGGTAGAAAGATATTTTTTTTCCGGATACCTAAGCTTATTCATTTTTGCCTCCCTGTTTCATAACCTTATTTTCATATTTTGATATCTCTTCAATATTTTTAAAATAATCATCTGGAGCCATATTTCTTTTTCCCTCAGAATACCTTAACCATTGCCTTAGGGAATCATAGGGTATTTCTAATAGTAGTTTAATATACTCTTTACTATTATTTTCTAATTTTTTTTCAATTATATATCTTTCTATATAAGCCTCTTCATTAGGACTAATTACACGCCTTCTTATTTTTTTTAAATATTCATATATATCCTCTTCAATTAGATTATAGCTAAGGCCTTTTATATTCCCTATTTCAATTCCATTATTTTTTCTTAAGTTTCCTTGATCGGTCCTTCCTAGGCATATCTCATTTTGCTTCATGCTTCTTTTAATCAAACCTAGGTAATCTATCCCTCCGATTTCTTCAAGAGCCCTTTCCCCTTGCTTAATAATATTTCCACCTTTACTTAATAAAAACCTGTCCATAGAATTTGAAAATTCCTTTTTTTGTCTCCACTCTAAATCCTTTTTTAATCTCTTTATATACACTTTTATAGATTCTACTCTTTTCCCTATAGTACTATTAATTCTAAAACTACCATTATAATGATACCCACTCAAAATTGAATGAACATCACTAATCAATTTAATTTGTTCTAAAGTAGCCTCCTCAGTATAACTTGGATTACTTCTGAAATATTCTCCTTTAATAATTACATTTTTCTCTAGTAGATAATCATTTAAAGTTGAATTATTAATAGTACCGCCTCCTTATTCAGGGAAAAATCCTTCAATAAAGGTTTCTCTTTCTTCCCTATCCTCCACATATTTACTAAGTCTGTTTAAAAAGAATTCCTCTTTCCAAGGCTGTTGTTCCCAATACATCTGTATACCAAGCTGCCAAAACATCTGTGGATATCTCATAAATTCCTTCATCAAACTTAATTCTTCCTGTTGAACATTCTTTATTGCAGAATAATTATTTATTATATTCTCTCCTTTTTTCACACTCCATTTTCCATTTTTCATGGCTCTAATCAGTAAAGAAGATAAATCATGTATATGAGAATCCATAATGCAATAATCAAAATCAATTACATATATTTTCTCATTTTTATCAAATAAAATATTGTGGTTTGCATAATCATGATGACAAAAGCCCCTCTTCAGCATTTCTTTCTTCATAATCTCTATATAATTTGAATCTTGTAGTCCTTGTATACTTCTATCCGCCCTCTCAATTTCTTCTTCTATGCAACTTAGGTATAGATTATCGAATTCAGATTTATACGCCTTCTGATTTATTCTGTTCTTGAAATCTAATATCTCATTTTTTCTAGTGTTAAATACCTCTATCCAAGAAAACCAACCTATTCTCGGTTTCATATTCTTTGTTAAAGAAAATCCCTCACTGCATTGATGTAGTTCTGCAAGTTTTTGTGATACTTTATTAAGTTCCATAGGATTATCGAAATTGCTCTCTCTGGCCGAAATCCATTTTGTTATATACGCATACTTTCCAAAGAACTCTATATAATATTCTCCTTTTTTTGATTTTAGAATCTCTGGTATCTTATCAAAACCTCTTTTTTGCAAATGTAATATAGTTGATAATATAAAATAAAAATGAGAAAATTCATATTTAATAACCTTTATACAATACATTCCTTCTTTTGCATTTACCTTATAAGTATTTTTAACTTTCTCAATTGATTTAATATCCAAGTGATAATTTTCACTAACTAATTTTTTAATATTTCTGTCTTCCATAACACACTCCGTCTCAAAATTAATTTATTCCATTATATGTACTTACTCTTTTTTTGTGATTCCATTCACACTTTCTTATAAAAATAGTATGCTATTGTATATAAATCTTTTAGGGGTGCTTTTCCTTATGAAATTGGGCATAGATTCAAGAAGCGTAAATCTTCACGCTGGCTCTGGTATAGGAACCTACACAAAAAATCTAGTTCTAAATTTGATAGAAAATAATATTGAAACTTATTTTGAGCTCGTTTGGACTGGCAATGAATTTAAAGAATTTAATAGATCTAACACTGAACTGATTCACACCTCTGGAAGATATGGAGGTTTTTATGAAAATAATTACATTCCTACTATAATGGAGGAAAAGAAAGTGGATCTCTATCATATTCCACAAAACGGCATTGGGTTCCCCTTTAACTGGGATTTAAATGTTGTAGTAACTATACATGATTTGATTCCATATATAATGCCAGAAACTGTAGGGATAGGATATTTAAATAGATTTTTAAAAGAAATGCCTGCAATAATGGACTCTGCAAAGGGTATAATTACGGTCTCTGAGTATTCTAAGAAAGATATCTTAAGATTCTTCCCAAGATTTCCTGCCGATAGAATCTTTGTTACTCCCTTAGCTGCAAATACTAACTTTAAACCCATCTCTAAGGATTATTGCAGGAGTTATATAAAAAACAACTTTAAATTTGACAATCCTTATATTTTATATATTGGTGGATTTAGCTCTAGGAAAAATGTACGAGATCTTATTTTATCCTTTGCTGCAATTGAAAAGGATCTTAAAATCCCTCATAAACTTCTAATTACAGGCTCTTTAGATTATGAGGGACAATCCTTAAAGGAGCTTGTACTTTCCATGGGTATAGGCAATAAAGTTATCTTCACAGGCTATTTAGAAGATAATATACTTCCCATCTTATATAGCGGATCTGAGGCCTTTGTTTATCCTTCTTTATATGAAGGGTTTGGTCTTCCTCCCCTAGAAGCAATGAGCTGTAGGACGCCCGTAATAACTTCAAATTCAACTTCAATACCTGAAGTGACAACTAATGCTGCAATTTTAATTGATCCTTTTAATACAGACCAATTAAAAGACGCTCTTCTTAAAGTTTTAAATAATTCCTCAATTAAAGATGAACTCGCAGAAATAGGCTATAAAAAAAGTTTAGAATTTTCTTGGAGGCTTACAGCTGAGAAAACACTAAGCGCGTACAAATCCATACTTGATAATAAATGATTTTCTTTCCTTAATTCAAGACTCAAAAAAGGGACTGCCAAAACCTTATGGCAATCCCCTTTTAGTGTGTCCTTTTACTATTTTAAATCTGCCCTTATCTATACTCATCACAGATTTTAAAATACATATCATAATCATTTATACTTGGTGCTTTTTGTGCTATATTAGCCATTACTACTAATGGACTATTTCCCTTAAAATTATTAACATTCTCCTCTATTTCTTTACTATTGTAAATCGATAGAAAGCTTAAGAAAAACTTCCCATTTTTAATATTGTCTATATCCTCTTTACCATTAGTGGATATAAATTCAATAAATTCATTCTTAAGAGCAGTAGTTTTTTTATCTTCTTTTATAGCAACTAAGTTATCTCCTTCTGAAACATAAAATCTATTACTTCCTAAAATTTTTGCCGGAGCATTATTTGTTGTCCATTCACATTCAACTTCAATAGTTTTAAGTTCTGCCATTCCATTTATAGAAGATATTCGTGAAAGAAATTCTCCATTTTCATCTTTATTTAAAATATTCTTACTGATTAATTCATTAAGCTTTTCATTAATTATCGTCTTTATTTCATCTTCATTCTCAGTTTCTTCCATAGCCTGCATAACAAGTAATGAAACTAGGTCCTCATAATCCTTCCCTACTGCGTTCAATACTTTAATCTTACCACCACTTTTTTCAAACACATCTTGTCCCATCTTAATAAGCTGATCCCAAGTAGAAATATCTTCATAAGTATATCCAAAAGTTTTAAGCATATCCTCTCTTAAATACAATACCAAAGGTCTTGATGTAAAAGGAATTCCAATTATCTTATCATCTTTATTAATTTCTTCAATTCTTGATTTGCTAAAGCTACTTGAATAATTATCTATAATACTTATGTTTTGTTCTATTGCTGTTGAATCCTTATATTTTTCTTCAAATTCTCGTAAATATTGGCTATTTAACTGAACTATATCTGGGAAGTCCCCGCTAGTTATAGCATCTTCCAAATTATTTTTATAATTATTTACTTTAACCACATTAATAACTGCTTTTTCATTTTTATCCATAAATTTTTCTGCAGTTTCCTCTAAATAATCATAACTATTCTCATTTGCCCATATATTTATGGTTCCTCGCAGGGTATAGTCTTTATTTAAATCAACTACATTCACTATAGCAACAGATATAATTACAATTGCTACCATTGCAATTACTAACTTATTTTTATACTTCATAGTATTTTCCTCCAATATTTCTTGTATTATATATGATTATATAATACAAGAACATACTTTGCTATTCTAATATGAAGTAAAAGTACCCCTTATAATTAAAATCTTAGTTAAACTGTGGCAAATATTCCTTATGAGCTTCTAATAATTCATCTAATAATATCTTTGCCATCTTTTCTGATGGAATTAACGGATTCATAGTTAATGCCCTTTTTCATAGTATACCTCCATATTTTTATTTATTTTCATTAATATATATGTAGTACGCTCCCTTAGATGGAGATATATCATCATCTACGAATTCTGTAACTTTAATATTTTCAATTAAATATCCTTCAAAAGCCACTCTAACAAATTTTGATTTTCGGATAACTCCACCTACCAACCCTATTTTACATTCTTCAAATAATAATTTATTAAATACTCTTTCTGTGGCCTTAGCAAGATTTATCCCTTCTTTTTCTAAAATAGACTTAGCTAATTCTTCACCCATTTCTGCAGCAATAGATACAACACTAGCTATTTTTGCGATTTCATCCTTAGTAGATGTATAAATGAATTCCATGATATCATTTACATTATTAGCATGAAAATGATTCAATACAGCCTTAGATAATTCACTTTTTAAAATTCCATAATCCTCTTCATAAATCATTCTTTTAAATGCTTGTATTGCTATTTTATATGCACTTCCTTCATCTCCAAGAAGGTGACCCCATCCACCGCATCTTCCTTTACAATTACCTTTTATTCCAAATACATTTGAGCCAGTACCAGCGATCACTAATATACCTTCTTCACCCTTTAACAAAGCTTTTAGAGCCAAGTCTCCATCGTTCATAATAATAGGATCTATTTTAAACTTATTTTTAAGTCTATCTCGAACTATTCCCCCATTATTTCCAACTTCAGTTCCTGCAAGACCTAAATACAAACCCCTTAATCCATCTATACCTAATGAATATACTAATTTATCAATAGCTTTCATAATATTTGTTAATGCTTCTTCTTTTCCATTAACAAGATTACCAAAGCCTGTTAGGGCCTTTCCCACTTCCATCCCTTTAAGATCATAAGCAACAGCTTCTGTCTTAGTTCCGCCTCCATCTACTCCTATTATATATTCCATATATATTTGCTCCTTTGATAAATTGCACGTATAAACAAATAAACTCTAATGGAAAACCATTAGAGTTTATTTCTAAATTTACACTAAAATTTTGCGTGTATCTCTATTAATTCTTTTGCTAAGTCCTTCAAAGTCATTGATGTCATAAAATGATCTTGTGCATGGACCATTAGTAAAGACATTTCTATCTTTTCTCCACCAGCTTCAGCTTGAATTAAGCTCGTTTGAGTGTTATGAGCTACTCCTAATTCTTCATCTGCCTTAACTATTAATGAATTAGCTTCCTCTATATTCCCTTCCTTAGCTGCTGCAATAGCTTCCATAGAATAACTTCTTGCCTCACCGCTATGGATTATTAGTGACATTATTTGTTCTTCCATAATTAATTCTCCCTTTTAAGTATACCTATTTTATTTTTAAAACTAAGTATGCAATAAAATTTCTTTATCCTTAGAAACTATTTTTTAGCCATTGCTATTGCTTGAGCTAAAACCTTAGGTCCATTCATTGTACCGTAATCAACTGTAGGAATAACATCTACAGGAATTCCCATTGGCTCATATTTTTCTTTCATCTTCTTAAGTAAGAATCTTACTTGTGGTCCTAATAATAATACATCCATTTCACTTTCGTGATTTTTAACATCTGCTTCACTCATTGCTTGAATAGAAGTCTCAACACCCTGTGCTACTGCAGCCTTCTGCATCTTTGTTACCAATAAACTAGTTGACATACCAGCTGAACAACATAATATAATTTTTGTCATAATAAATTCCTCCTTAAAATACTTTTCTTAAATTAAATTTAATTTACTTTCGCACTATTATATATAAGCAATTATCATGCCAATTATTCAGAATGAAATGTTTACATTCTTTTTTTCACCAACCACTGCCGATACTAACTTCGCAATGATTTTTTAAATGATCCACTATGTAATTATAGCTACACAGTTCTTCTTACACAATAAATATTCCCTGCACAGTTACACAGTTCTTTGTATTTACACTAAGAATTTTGCGTGTATCTCTATTATTTCTTTTGCTAAATCCTTTAAAGTCATTGATGTCATAAAATGATCTTGTGCATGAACCATTAGTAAAGACATTTCTATCTTTTCTCCACCAGCTTCTGCTTGAATTAAGCTTGTTTGAGTATTATGAGCCACTCCTAATTCTTCATCAGCCTTAACTATTAAAGAATCTGCTTCTTCTATATTCCCTTCTTTAGCTGCTGCAATAGCTTCCATAGAATAACTTCTTGCTTCTCCGCTATGGATTATTAGTGACATTATTTGTTCTTCCATTATTAAATCTCCCTTTTTAAGTATTTCTATTTTATTTCTGAACTAAATATTCAAAAAAATCCTTTTACCTTTAAAACTACTTTTTAGCCAATGCCAATGCTTGAGCTAGTACTTTAGGTCCATTCATTGTTCCATAGTCAACTGTAGGTATAAGATCTACAGGAATTCCCATTGGTTCATATTTACCCTTCATCTTTGCAAGTAAATATCTTACTTGTGGTCCTAGTAATAATGCATCCATTTCACTTTCGTGGTTTTTAACATCAGCTTCACTCATCGCCGTAATAGAAACCTCAACACCTTCTATTTTAGCTGCTGCAAGCATTTTTGTTACTAATAAACTTGTTGACATACCAGCTGCACAACATAATAAATTCCTCCTTAAATAATGAACATCAAAATTTGAAATTACTTTTATACTATATGTATAAGCAATTATCATGCCAATTTTCAATATAAAAATGTTTACATAAGATTTTTTTCTTAGTCCTTACTGCTACTAGCTTTATAGTGCTTTTTTATATATAAAAAGCCGTGTAATTTAAATTACACAGCTTCTCTTACACAGTATCTATAGGTTGCACAGTTACACTATTCTCTGTTACCATCCGTACAATAAAGGCCAATTGATTGTCTTTAATGTTTATATTATAATTTAATTCAAGCTTTCTTAAACTTTGTTTAACCATAATAAATTCCTTACTATGCATTCCTCTATATTCATTCAATTTTTCGAAATTAATTTCTTTGCCTCCATTTACCATCTTCTCTATCAAGAAGCATAAATGAATTACTATTCCCACTTTAACTTCATGGGGAACATTAGTTTCTAACCTTTCTTCCATCTCACAAATAGATTCTCTAATTAACACAACAAGGTTTATTCCATCCATATCCTTCATTTGATTATCTATTGATTTAGATATTTTATTATAATCCTCTTCCCTGTGTATTAATTCATCTAAACTCTTTATTCCATCTCCCGCTAAAATATCTGGAGCTGGAATGAATGGTATATTATCACTCTCAACAAATACAGTTCCTACAATTGCTACAACGTTATAATCATTTTTGAGCATATTTACTTTTTCAGAGAAATCTTTTTTATCTAAAATATTAAGGGGCACTATCTTAATATTATCTTTATTTATTAACCTCTGTTTCAATATTTGTTTTATTCTCTCTGCAGATCCTTCTCCAGTAAAGCAAGCTGTTATTATAATACTTCCTTTTATTTCATTTAAAACTTTTTTACCTTGAATTCCATTTTGGCTTAAATTAATACAATCTTTATATATATCATCAAGATCTTTCCCATTTAAAGATTTTCTTCCAGCTTCAATTACTAATAATGTACTTGTCATATCTATATATTTCACTTCAATACCTATTTCTTCCTTAATCATATCCGCAAAATTTGTTAGTGATCCCATATCCACTAATAGCAGTACACCTTTTCCTGAATCTATCTCTTGAACCTTTTTCTTAGCTATTTCATACATCTCTTCAGCTTTCATACTTAAAGGCATATCTAAAGGAATTGCACATTCTTCTCCTATTAGTGAGTTTGCTACCTCAACCATACTTGATGCTGTTGTATGGCCATGCATAAGTACCACTACTCTGACCTTACCTAATTTTTTTTCATCTTTTTCATAAGCTTTTGCAGAAATAAACATAGTTAAATAGCCTATTTCATCTAAAGGTACCTGTGTTCCAAAATTTTCGTAAATCATTTTAGCAGCTTCCATAGCTATTAAAAATTCATCTGCATATTGAACTCTAATAAAATTAAGCTTTGGATGATATATTTTGTTTCCTTCACTTATTCTTTCTAAACTTCCTTGGAGGTGAAGGGCTAATCCAAAATATACCTTCTCATCATATTTTCTGTTCAATTTTTTAGCAGCTAAGGCTAAAATTTCTTCAACAGTGTCAAGAATTGCTATATCTACTATTTTCAATATTTCTTCTTTTCTATATTCTCCTGGCAAATCTCTAATATATCTTTTAAAATATTTTTCTATATCTATATTTAAAATATCATTTATTTCTTTTTCTTCTAACCCTTTTTTCTTTAACTCCTCTAGCTTTCTTTCAATGATATCATAAAAATATTCTCCCTTTACAGTCTCAGATTCCTTTATCATATTAAAAACATTTTTATCATCCTTATATGAAAACCTTAGTACATCTCCCATATTAGATAATAGACTCTCTACTTCAGACCTATATTGTTGAAGAGCCATTAACCCCTTTTTTACCCTCTGATGTAAATCCGATTGTTCAATTAATATAAAATCTTTACCATTTGCTTTATAATTTAAAAACGCCTTTGCACAGGCTAACTGTATATCGCTTTTTAATTGCCCTATATTATTGGGGCAATCATATAAAAGAAATGATATTAGCGCATTTTTATTAAAATAAATGCTCTTTGTTAATCTTATTGACTCTACCTTTATAAACTGCTCTAACAGATAATATCTTTCCTCTATAGTTCTATTTTTTAAAGTAGGTAATGTTATTGTCATAGGAATTCTTCTTGTAAATGTCCTAAGCATAAATGATTGTGGATCTTCTGTTGTAGCAGTAATTATTTGTGCATCAACATGTATAAGCTTTTCCGTATCCCCTAATGCTCTAAAGGACCCTTTATCTATATATGTAAATAACATTTCCTGAGCTTGAGGCGAAAGCCTATGAACTTCATCTAAAAATATTATTCCCCCATTTGCCTTCTTTAATAATCCATCCTTATCATTGTCCGCTCCTGTAAAGGCGCCTTTTTTCACTCCGAAAATCTGAGCTATAACCAACTGAGGATTATCAGCATAATCAGCACAATTAAATCTTATAAAAGGTGCATTATCCTTTATCACTTTAGATTCCTTGGCAAATAGGTACATTAATTCTGCAAACATTGACTTCCCAACCCCAGTTTCTCCTAAAATTAATGTGTGTAATCCATGTGGAGGATATAATATAGCTGCTTTAGCTTGTTGTATAGGTACTTGTAAACTTAATCTTGATCCTAACATTTGATCGAAGCTATCACCTACAATTTTAGTTTCTTTGTTTTGTATATTTTTATTTGTCTCTACAATAGAAATAGAGTAGATAACGGGCCTACCCTCTATTTTATCTACTCTACCACCTTTATATAAACAATTTAAGTATCTAGAAATATTAGCTCTATCCAAATTCATATAATTACTTAATTCAGATGCATTTACTCCTCTATTGACTTCTTTATTTAATTTACTTAGCTCTATATAAACTTGCTCTAATTTATTCATATTAACCTCCTGCCGGAAATAGTTAATCTCATTATACTATAATAAAGGTTAACTTGCAGTAAGTTGTAAATCTAGAGTCACTTCATTACCACTTCTTTCAACCACTATCTTAACAGAATCTCCTGAATTAATACTAGCCTTCGCCTTACTTAATTCATCTGCAGTTTTTACTCTAGTTCCATTAAACTTAATTATTATATCTCCAGGTTTAATCCCTGCATTTTCAGCTGGTGAAGCAGCTATAACCGATTGTACAGAAAGACCCTCTGATGTATTGTATTTTTTTGCAGCTACTTCATCATATTCTATTATATTTATTCCAATTGTTAAAAGAGGTTTTGATAATGATTCAAGTCTATCCTTTACCTCATTAATAGGAATTGCAAATCCTATTCCTTCTATGCTTGTTTCTGAATCCGCTGTAGATCCAAGCTTACTAGAATTAATTCCTATAACTTCTCCATTGGTGTTTACTAATGGGCCTCCACTATTTCCTGGGTTGATTGCTGCATCTGTTTGAATAACATTTACAGTAGTTCCACCACTTGATGTTGTTAATGTTCTATTTGCTGCACTAACTATTCCCTTAGTAAGAGTTTGTGCTAAATCTTTGTATAAAGGAGTTCCAATTGCAATAACATCTTGACCTGCATATAAAGCATCTGAATCTCCAAGTTCTGCAACTCCAGGAATTTCAGTTCCCTCCGCAAGCTTAAGCATGGCAACATCCTGCTCAGCATCATAATTAACTACCTCGGCTACTACCTCGGCCCCATTGCTCAACTGAACTGTAAGCTCTGTTGTATTACTAATAACATGGTAATTAGTTATAACATATCCATCTTCATTAATTATAAATCCAGAACCCATACCTTCACCTGAAGCTTGACCATTAGCATTGGTGCTTTTTGTATATATTGTAACTACTGCAGGTTTTACTTTTTCAAAAGCTTCTGAAATAGTTAGAGACCCATCCGTACTACTAGTAAATTCAGGTGCTACATAAGAACTATTATCCTCAACTAATTTACCATCTTGACTCATAAACTTATAGGTAGCAATTCCTCCTATTATTCCACCACTTAGAGCAATAATCAACATAATTGCTATCACTCCCATGATTTTAATAATCTTTTTCTTCTCTTTCGGTTTTTCATCAAAATTATCATGGTTAACCAAATTATTATACCTATTAGGATTATTTCCGTTCACGTTATTATTTGTATCCATATTATTGTATTGATTCACATTGTTATTAGGATCGTTATTTAGATTATTGTTATTGTTGTTTGGATCGTTATACATATTTACCTCCTGCTACTCTTATCTACTCTATAGTTAAAAGTATACTCAGTTTTTGTGTCAAGTATATGTCACAAAAAAATTTCCTAATGAATTTTACTTATTATTTTTTCTTTCTATTTTTTTTGCTTCCCTCACAATATAGCTAATACCAGTAAAAACTGACTCAGTATCAGTCAATGACATTACCACCTTATCAGATTCAGTTACATATATGTTGGTATTTTCCAAACTTCCAAGCTTAGACAATGGATCAGCTCCATCATTTGATATAATATATAATGGTTTTCCAGCTACAAGCCCCTCCACTTGACTTTCCTCATTATATTTATACAAAGCTTCTAATTCATTATTTATTGCTTGTCTATATCGTTTTTGATTTTTTTGTATACTAAATTCTTCATCTGCTCCCCTAGGTAAATTTTCTTCAAACCCATCTACACTAATTGCCAGATTCAACTTATCCATTAAGGTTGTTAAGCCTACTGATGCACCCATGCTTTCAACCTTACTTTTATAATACTTACCCTTGATGCTATCTTTAAACTCCTCATCCTTTATAATATCCTCAGAAAAAGGTTTTATTAGCATTAAACCACTTATTGATTCTGGATATAACTTGGCAAAATTCGTCATAACCAAACTTCCATATTCCTCACCTACTAGAATGAGATTTCCCGAAACTCCTGCCTTCCTTAATAGTATTTTTAAATCTTGAGCTTGTTCATTAGGGGTTTTCATTTCTGCATTTTCATTAAATCCATATCCATTTCTATTATATACAAAAGTTTTTACTCCAAGCTCCTTTTCAACGCTTTTAGTAGTTTCACTCCATTCATAAAGGTTAGCTCCAATAGACCCATCAAATATTATTGTATAATCTCCAGAACCACTTACCTCATATTCCATTTTCTTATTATCAATTTTCGCATAATTTAATCTAGACTCTATTTTTTCATTTCCTATAAAATTACTTACAGTTTGAAATAAAAAACTTAACAAAAAAAATCCAACAATTATATTTGCAATATTTTTAAGCCTTTGGCTTTTTGTTTTTTCTTTCTTCATTTTTATTTTTTTCAGTCCATTCGAATGTGGTATCAGATTCATTCTAGCCCTACCTTTCACCTAATTTTAAATTAGGTTTTGCATTTAAAGCTAAATCATAAATATTATTTTTCAACAGCTCAAAATATGCGGCTGAACCAATCATCGCTGCATTATCCGTGCATAATATAGATTCTGGAAATAATATTTCTATTCCTCTTTTATCGCCTTCATCCATAAGAACCTTTCTTAAAGCAGAATTTGATGCAACTCCACCAGCTATAGCTATCTTCTTTAAATTTTTATTTTCACAAGTTAAAAATACATTATCCCGTAACACATCAGTAATTGCTCTTTGAAAAGAGGCTGCTACATCTGCCTTATTTACTTCAATATTTTGCATACTACTTTTATTTAAATAATTTAGTACTGCAGATTTAACTCCACTAAATGAAAAATCCAAGGTATCCTCATGAAATTTAGCCCTTGGAAATGCAATAGCTTCTGGATTTCCTTCCTTTGCTAGTTTATCTATTTTAGGGCCGCCTGGATATCCAAGACCTAGTGCTCTTGCAACCTTATCAAAGGCTTCTCCTGCTGCATCATCTCTTGTTTGTCCTAATACCTCATAGGCTCCATGTTCCTTGACATGAACAATATATGTATGGCCTCCAGATACTACCAATGAAACAAATGGTGGCTCAAGTTCCTTGTGCTCTATATAATTTGCACATATATGTCCTTCTATATGATTAACTCCAATTAAAGGTTTCTTTGCAGCAAATGCTAAGCCCTTAGCATATTCAAGGCCTACTAATAAAGCTCCAACCAAACCTGGACCATATGTTACCCCTATTGCATCTATATCATCTAATGTAACGTGTGCCACATTTAGTGCTTCTTTAACAACTGCATCAATAGCTTCAATATGCATTCTTGATGCTATCTCTGGTACTACCCCGCCAAACTTTGTATGAGTATCTATTTGCGATGCAATTATATTGGAAAAAACTTCTCTTCCATCTTTAACAACTGCCGCCGAAGTTTCATCACAACTTGATTCTATAGCTAATATTAATTTACTTTTCATAATTATATCCCTCAACTTTTCTATATTATAAATTCATACGTATTATACTGTATATTACTTTCTATATAAATTCATTACCTTGTACATAGTTTTATTATAGAGTATATTTTATATTATGTACTCTATAATTCATTATAAGTATATTATAGTTTTTATTCATCTTTTTTTGTTAGTTTTTTTAGAAAAATATGTTTATATATTAAGGAGAGTTTTAAAATGTCTTCATATGCTAAGGTTATAGTCTTAGGTTCACCTATTACTAAATCCAATTTTAAACTACATAATTCTCAAGGTAGAGCAATACTCCCTTCTAATTCAGGGAAATATCATGATAAATTTGCTTTATATGAGCAAGAGATTGCTTATATTGCACGGTCTCAAAATCCTGATATAGTTTTAGCTGAAAGCCTAATAGCCATTCTTAAGGTTTATTATAAAAGTGAAAAACGTCATCCAGATACTATTAACATAACTAAAAGCATCTTCGATGGTATAGAAAAAAGTGGATTAATCATAAATGATGCTCAAATAAGAAAAATAATGGTGGAGGAATTTTATGATAAAGAAAATCCCAGATTTGAATTAGAGCTTTTTGGAGAAAGCACGTATTCAATTTCCTATTCTATAGAAAAGATTGAAAATATAGGAGAAAAAAGACTTTACACACCAATAAAAAAATCTCTTGTTTCTAAAAACAAAGAAATTTTACCTAATAATAATTCATTAAGCCCTAATTGCTGTAGTATATGTAAAAAAATCTTACCTCCTGATGATTTTATTTCAGGGGATAAAGGAAAAACTCTTATATGCAGAAATTGTTTCAAGAAACTTTTTTAGGAGGTTACTATGAACAAAACTTTTATTTTATTTGGTGATAGTTTAGTATCTGGATATGGTGTTGATTTTAAGGATTCTTGGGCAAATTGTTTATCCTCTTTCCTTCATATTCCTATACTTAACAAAGGAATTAATGGTGACACAACAGCTTCCATGCTTAATAGATTCTATATAGATGTTTCCTTAAATATTCCTTATGAGCTTTTTATAATGGGAGGAACAAACGACCTACTCTGCGGAAGGACGGTCTCTTCAATTGTGTCTAATATAGAGGAGATGATAAAAGAATCGAAATGCACTACTTATATAGGAATACCACCTTTTGTAGTAAAAGAGACAGCTGAGAAGATTTTCATGCCATCTACTCTATATACACATTGTGAAGACTCACTTCCACTTCTACGAACTGAATTGATTAAATTATGTACTAAATACTCTCTTGATTATGTTGATTTTTATGTCTTGACTAATAATAATTTAGATAAAAACATATATATTGATGGTATTCACCTAAATGAATTAGGGCACGCTTTAATGTTAAAGGAATTCTTAAAAGTTGTTAGACAATAGTTTTTAAATATTGGGCTGCTCTTTTTCCTGCCTCCACACCATCAATATCTCTCTCATTTAAAGCTTTAATTCCATATATAAGGTTTCCACATGCAAATATGCCTTCTAAAGATGTTTCATAATTCTCTATCATTGGTGCTTTTGTATCGGGATTCATTTTAATATTCAGGTCCTTAATCATTTCCACTTCTGGAAAATAACCTACAGATAATATCAAAGAATCACAAGAAATTGAGGTAACATTGCCAGTATCCCCAGTTAATATTTTAACACCTTCTATTCTTTCATTTCCAAAAACTTCTATAACATGGCTATTCCTAATAATAGGTATATCAAATCCTTTTATAATATTTTCATTTTCTTCACCAAATATAAAATTCTCATTTTCATCTAATAGTAAGGATCTAATTTTAGCGCCCTCTATACTAAGTCGTCTAGCCACAATAAGTCCCCACTTGCTATTTGCTACTAAAACAGGGTTTTTACCCGGCATATATCCTTCCCTAGTTATTATTCTATGAGCATTTCCTATGGTATATATTCCTGTAAAACTATTTGTTGGAATAGCAATGTTTCCTGTGTACCTTTCTCTACAACCAGTTGATAAAATAATAGCCTTACCCTGAACTGCAGTAACTCCATCAATTGGAGAAACATATGTTATTATTTTATCCTTAGAAATATTTAATACAGTAGAATCTACTTTAATATCTATTAAATGTTCTTTAATTCTATCCTCAATAAAGCTAATATATTCTGGGCCTGTTAGCCTAACCTTTAAAAGCTTTTCTCCAAATTCATTATGAATACATTGATTAAGTACTCCGCCAATGAGCTCTTCTCTTTCTAAAATTAATATATTTTTCATTCCATTATCTAAAGCAGCTAAAGTTGCTGTCATTCCAGCAATTCCACCACCTACAACAATCAAATCATATTGATTCATATTTTATGCCTCCTATATATTCTTTAGGTTCTTACATGAATTATATCATATTAACTTATATAAATTTAAATTGACAACAATCTTTCCTTAATGATATACTTACTTAGATTTTTGGGAATGAAGTTCTCCCATGACTATTGTCTAAACTGCTTATTACAGCTGATGACTTCTGCGATTTTTATTGCAGAATCATCAGTTTTTTTATTTTTACTAGGAGGTTTTTATATGTTAACAAGTTTAGCTCTTATATTTCTACTAGGCCTTGTGATGGGATCTATATTTAATAGCTTAAAGTTACCCAGTCTTTTAGGAATGTTATTTACAGGTATTATTTTAGGTCCTTATGCCCTTAATTTATTGGATGCTAATATACTGACAATTTCTCCTGACTTACGTCAAATTGCCCTTGTAATAATATTAACCCGTGCTGGTCTAGCATTAGATATTAAGGATCTAAAAAAGGTTGGAAGGCCTGCAATTTTAATGTGCTTTGTTCCAGCTTTATTTGAAATAGCTGGATTTGTACTTCTTGCGCCTAAACTACTAGGTATATCTATACTAGATGCAGCCATTATGGGGACAGTTATTGCTGCAGTATCCCCTGCTGTTATTGTTCCAAAAATGTTAAAGCTAATGGAAACTGGTTATGGGAAAGCTCAAAGTATACCTCAACTAATTATGGCCGGTGCTTCTGTTGATGATATATTTGTTATTGTCTTGTTTACTTCATTCACCGGTCTTGCAACTGGTGGTGATTTCTCAGTGATGAGTTTACTACAAATACCTATTTCAATTATTCTTGGACTACTTTTAGGTATTTTATTAGGTCTTATATTATTTTACCTATTTAAACATCTTCACCTTAGGGATTCCATGAAGGTAATTATTATTCTTAGTGTATCTTTCTTATTTATTACCTTAGAAACTTTATTAAAGGGTATAATTCCAATTTCAGGTTTATTAGCTGTAATGAGTATGGGAGCTACCCTTCTTAAAACCTACCCAAATCTTGCTAATCGTATATCAATGAAATTTTCAAAGCTGTGGGTTGGTGCTGAGATTTTTCTATTCGTCCTTGTTGGTGCTACTGTGGATATAAAATATGCTCTTTCCTCAGGAATAATAGTTGTTTTATTAATTTTAGGATGTCTGGTATTTAGAATGGCAGGTGTGTTTTCTTCATTAATAAAAACTAAATTAAACTCTAAGGAACGCACCTTTTGTATGATTGCTTATATGCCAAAAGCAACTGTTCAAGCTGCAATTGGTGCACTACCTTTAGCTATGGGCTTAAGTTGTGGGCAAATAGTTCTAACTGCGGCTGTAACAGCTATTTTAATAACAGCGCCCTTAGGTGCCTTAGGCATTGATCTCACTTACAAGAAACTTTTATCAAAGGAAATAGTCTAGCAACTTTAATAGTTTTTATTAAAGTTTTTATACCTTTGATTACAATTTTAACTTATAATGTATTCTATACAGACTATATTAGAAAGAGGTGTCTCGATGCACAAAATACTTAATAGATTTAAAGACTACTTTAAATCTATATCTAAACATACTTATATAAAACTCGGATTATTTTTAATTCCGCTAGTAGGAATTATTTTAAAAGGAATCTTTCTTCAAAGTGTTATACAAAACAAAGATCCTTACAGCTTTGATCTAATACTTGGTTTTTCAAACTCAAGTTCTTTCTTGTTATATTATTTAGCCTTTGCCTTAATATTTTTAAGTTTTGGACTATTATTTAAAGGAAGAGGAAGAATAATTTATTTATTTTCAATTGATATATTTCTAACTCTATTGACACTGCTTGATGCTATGTACTTTAGAGGATTTTTAACTGTTCCGTCTGTTATGATAATAACTCAAACAGCCAACCTAGATAATCTTGGTGGAACAGTACTCTCCATGTTAAGCTTCTATGATATCTTGTTTTTCATAGACTTAATCATCCTTGGTATATATGTGTTTTTTACAAGGAATAGCTATAAAGAAACTCCAAAAAGAGCTATAAGATCATTTTTATTAACTCTTTTTCTCCCAATCATTTTTATAGCC
This sequence comes from Clostridium vincentii, assembly GCF_002995745.1. Taxonomy (GTDB): domain Bacteria; phylum Bacillota; class Clostridia; order Clostridiales; family Clostridiaceae; genus Clostridium; species Clostridium vincentii. The sequence goes on from NZ_PVXQ01000009.1 coordinate 95,856, forward strand.
TATGTACCCTTTAATTTATATATCCTTAATAATGAAGACGTGAAAAACGCATATTTATTTGATGATTATGACCCAACTAATACAGCAAAATATTTTTCTCCAGTTGGATATCATATTATGGATCTTTATACAGTCTATAAAAATTCACGCCCTTATACTTTAACTAATGAAGATAAGAATTCCATTGATGATTATTATAAATGGAAGGAAAAAGATATTCCTAATAATGAATATGCTTCAGTTTCAAAGGGCAAAAACCTTATTGTAATTCAAGTAGAATCTCTAGAAAGTTTCCTAATTGGTAAAGAAATAAACGGACACAAGATCACTCCAGTAATGGATAATTTAATTGAAAAAGGTTTATATTTTCCTAATATATATGAGCAAGTTAATGAAGGCACAAGCTCAGATACTGATTTAATGATTAATACCTCATTACTTCCAGTTAAACGTGGAAGTACCTTCTTTAGATATCCTAATTCAACTTATAACTCAATGCCATTAATACTCGAAACAAATGGTTATGATCCAATTTCTATCCATCCAGATAAAGGTTCATTCTGGAATTATGCAAATGCTCTTAAGGGTGGAATAGGCTTTAAAACCTTTCTTGATTCCTTCGCTTTTGATACCTCTGATCAGATAGGTATGGGAATTAGTGATAAAAGCTACTTTGAACAAGTGGTTCCTATGCTTAAAGATTTAGATTCACCTTTTTATGCTCATACTATTACTCTTACAAGCCATGGTCCCTTTGATTTACCTGATGACTTAAGGAAATTGTCTTTAGCTCCAGAGCTTGATGCAAATGAGCTTGGTGGATACTTTGAAAGTATTCATTATACAGATGCTCAAATTGGTCTTTTTCTAGAATTACTGGATAAAGAAGGTATTTTAGATAACTCAGTAGTAGTTATTACTGGAGATCATGCTGGTGTTCATAAATATTATAATAGTAGTATTGATAAGTTAACCGTAAAGGAAGACTGGTATGATGATACTGGTGAGGCAAACGTACCTTTCTTAATATATGATAAGAGCTTAACCTCTGGAAAGACCTTTGATACTATAGGAGGACAAATAGATATAATGCCAACAATGCTTTATATGCTAGGTATAGATAATAGTGAATATGAAAATACTGTTCTTGGTAGAAATCTTTTAAATACAGCTAAGAGTTATGCTATTACTACAAACGGAACAATTAAAGGAGAAAATTTAACTTCTGAAGATAATAAACAACTTGGAAATATTCTTCAGCTATCAGATAAAATGATAAGATCAGATTATTTTAATAAAGATAAATAATAAAATCCCGTAGTAATTATAAATTACTACGGGATTTTTAATTTCTACTTACCTGCCACCATCAATTCTTTAACAACTAAAGAAGGTGATCCTATACTACTCATTGGGAATTTTAAATCATCTCCAATTTCCTCTATTGTTTTTAGAAGCTCAAAATAATTTCCTGCTACAGTTATTTGTTCAACAGGATAGGATTTCTTTCCATCCTCAATGTAAAATCCTTTTGCAGCAATAGAAAAATCTCCTGTTATAGAATTTGCACCTGAATGTAGTCCTGCGAATTCAACAACCATTAGTCCCTTACCAATATATTCTGTAAGTTCTTTTAAACTTTTATTTCCTTTTTCAATATAAAAGTTAGTAGGATCTATACTTACAGGTGATGCATATGAAGATTTAAATCCATTTCCAGTAGTTTTAATTCCAGCCTTATGGGCAGTCTTTAGGTTATGGAATAATGTTGTAAGTTTTCCTTTTGAAATAATTTCTTTCTTAAATGTTGCAACTCCCTCATCATCAAAAGGTGTTGAAGCTAATCCATTCTCTAAAAGAGGATTATCCACTAATGTTACTATATCTGCTGCTATTCTTTGTCCTTCTTTACCTTTTAGTAGAGATAACCCCTTCTGAGATGCGTCTGCATCAAAAATTCCTGCAAAAGCTCCCAATAATGAAACCATGGCCTCATTATATATTAATGTTTTATACTTTCCAGATGGAATACTCTTTCCACCTACTTTTGATAAGGCTTCTTCTACTCCATATTTTGCAATGGCTTTAGGATCTACGTCATCTATACAATTAGCTGTTGTATATCCACATCCATCATATTTTTCTCCATTAACCTCTATTATAGGAACCACATAGGCAGAAATAAGATTACTCTTGTTCGTTAACTCAAGCCCATTAGTATTATAAATACCATAATTAGAATTACCATATGATATACTGCATCCACCTATATTCACAACCTTATCTGAATAAGATTTAGACTCTCTTTCCATATCTAATGCAAGCTTAATTAATGCTTGTGAATCTAAATTCTCTAACTTATCTGAATAGGAGCTAACCTTGCTATACTCCTTATCACCTTTATAAATAAATTGAACATCTTCACTTTCTATAGCCATAGCACCTCCTATAGAATTTTCTATAAGCATATCCACAGCCTCTTCATCCATTACCTCTGTATAAGAATATCCCATTTTCCCTTTTATCTTCCCTCTAAAGGAAAGTCCAAATGTCTTATTCAAACTATATTTTTCAACTTCTTGATCATACACTGTTATGCTAAGACTTTCTCTATTACTATAATAAATTTCACATTCATCAAAGCCTTTAGCTAAGGCTTTCTTAAATAATAATTTCTTAAATTCTATAAATTCCATATTACTCCTCCTATCTTCCACCAACAGTAATTTCTTTCACTCTTATTGTAGGTTGCCCAACATTAACAGGAATACTTCCTGAAGATGACCCACACATCCCTTGTGCCTGACCTAAATTATCACTAACCATATCAATATTCATTAATACTTCACTACCCTTACCAATTAAACATGCTCCTCTAACTGGTTCTTGAATTACTCCATTCTTCACAAGATACCCTTCCGAAACTGCAAAATTAAATTCACCTGTTACTGGATTAACTGAACCTCCGCCCATTTTTTTTGCATAAAGTCCATCTGGAATAGAGGCAATTATTTGTTCCTTAGTATCCTTACCATTCGCAATGTAAGTATTAGTCATTCTTGACGTAGGAGCAAATTTATAGCTTTGTCTACGAGAATTTCCGGTTGGTTCCATACCCATCCTACGACCATTAAGCTTATCTACCATATAAGCTTTTAATATTCCATTCTCAATTAAAACATTCTTCTTCGCTGGATTGCCTTCATCATCAATATTTATTGATCCCCAGGAATTTGCTATAGTCCCATCATCTATTGCCGTAACCTTTGACGATGCTATTTGTTGTCCTAATTTATCTGCAAATACTGAATTTCCTTTTGCTACTGATGTAGCCTCTAAGGAATGTCCACACGCTTCATGAAATATAACTCCACCAAAGCCATTATCTATAGCAACAGTCATCTTACCAGCGGGACAATTCTTAGCATGAAGCATTGTATAAGCTGTTCTTGCTGCTTCTTTTCCATAATAAGCTGGATCTATATCATTGAATAATTCAAAACCTTTATATGCTCCTGGTCCTTCAAACCCTGTTTGATTTTCATTTTCCTTTGAAGCTACTGCACTTATTGCTAATCTTGTTCGAACTCGTCTATCCTCTGTATAAATACCTTCAGTATTTGCTATAAGAACTTTCTGATCCTTATCCATATAGGATACACTCACTTGCGATATATCTGAATTAAATTCCTTTGCATTTTTATAAGCAATCTTCATAATTCCGATCTTTTTATCGAAGCCTATTGCATTGGGATAATGTTCTATTTTATGAATATTTTTGAACTGAACTGTATTATTTAATATAATATTTTTCGCCTCTTTAAGCTCTCCTAATGCGAGTGCAGCTTTATAAGCAGTATCCATTAAGCTACTTAAAGTATTATCATTAGTATAGGCATAAATGCTTTTAAATCCTTTAAAAATTCTTATACCAACACCGTATGTTCGTCCTCCTAGAGCATTTTCTACTTTATTATCAATAATTCCTATAGAATTACTAATACTATCTTCCTCAAATATCTCTGCAAAATCTCCACCTGTAACTAAACATTTAGTTAAAATAGCCTCTGCCATTTTTCTTGAAATCATCCTTTATCTCCTTTACAGTTTAATTTATATACCAATATGTTAATAAGAGCTTATCATTTTATACTCTTAAATTCAAAACCTTTCTCTTTAAATAATTCAATAATACGTGGTAACGCATTAACTGTTTCCTCTTTACCATAAGTATCATGCATTAAACATACTATGCTATCTGCATTAGGTCCCAAATCATCTATGGTTTGTCTTGTTCTTGCTACTAATTGATCTGCATTTTTAGGTATACTGGATTCTGCATCTCCAGATAAGGCATTCCAATCAATAATTGCATATCCTTTTTCATCTATTGTAGGTCGCACTTCAGTTCTTCCTTCCCAAGACCAATAACCTCCTGGAAACCTAATTACTCTGGTTGAAAAGTCCTTTCCTAAAACATTTCTTAAGCTTTCATTTGTCTTTTCTATATCTGCCATAAAGTTGCTAAGATTTATAATTCTATTTGGATATAAATAGCTATAGTCATGTGCATAAGTGTGATTTCCTATCGCATGCCCTTCTTTGACCGTTCTTTTCAGAAATCTCTGTGCATCTTCTCCGCTGTTTATTTCTTTACCCACAACAAAAAATGTAGCCTTAATCCCATAGTTGTTTAAAACATCTAATATCGCGGGTGTATTACTAGATGATGGACCATCATCAAAGGTCAAATAAGCTACTTTCTTACAATCCGTTCTTACTGGATAATTCAAAGTTTTTTTAATTAATCCTTCTGTACTTGCATTAACTTTTAATGCATCTTCTGCATTTGGATCATCAGCTAAAGATAAGTATCCACTATTATCTAAGTTAGGATTTTCTGGTTCCTTTGTTTCATTATCCTCTTGAGTTAATTCTGCAGTAGTACCAGTCGTAATAGTATTATTATTATATCTTTTTTCCCAAAATATGCCTGTAGACTCAATAACTATGCAGGTAATTATTACTACATAAGCTACAATGATGATTTTAATTTTAGCAGTCACTTTTTTTTACTATGCTTCATATTATTATAGCTACCTTTCTATTAATCTAATTTACTAACTTATAGTAAAATTATACATCACTTTTCTACTCGACTCTACCCATAGTGTTTTACAATTTACGATTAATTTTGACAAAAAAAAAGCAATAGAAAATCTATTACTTAATAAATACGAAAAAATGGCTCCGCGAAGAGGACTTGAACCTCCAACCTATCGGTTAACAGCCGAGTGCTCCACCATTGAGCTATCGCGGATTATTATTCAGAAATTATTCTCTGAAAATTGCATATATATATTCAAATTATTCTTGTATTTCTCTATTGGTTAAGCCCTCGACCTATTAGTATCAGTCAGCTTAATATGTTACCATACTTACACCCCTGACCTATCAACCTCGTGTTCTTCAAGGGGTCTTACTAGCTTACGCT
>NZ_PVXQ01000010.1 GCF_002995745.1 Clostridium vincentii
CATAAATCCAACTCCATTCTTTTTATCTTAGCAATAAAATTATAATGGATAATTTATGTATTGGGGAGATGTTTTTACATCTCCTTTATTTTTTTGCTACCTTTGCCTACTAAAATTATACTCTAACACATAAGAATGACTTGAATATGATTATATTATTAAACATTACCAGTGGGACAACATATTATAATTAAAGCACTATTAGTTAGACTTATTATCTCTTGCACAAATATTTTATTTCTTTAAAAATAGATTAGTTAACCATGTAGTACACAGATTCATCCAAGTGGCTCCATTTGGATACACTCCCATACCACTATTTTCTTCATTAGCAAGTGATAATCCATGTGGACCCTCTGGATATATCTAACAATGGCTGTGGATGCTTGTTTGAAGCTACGCTATAAAATAAATCCAAACGCATGAAATCCTACAGAGTTAAATTTGAAGGGCTATTGGTTCAACCTCTCTGATAGATGTAAGTGTATCCCCCCGCCTGTACAAATTAAAACTGCTGCTCTTTTTTTATTTCCTTTAAGTATATAAGTATCCAAAGTTGGTCTTAAGTCATTATTCTTTTTATTTTCATATGGAAATTCACCACACAAATCAATAGTTTTATTTATCATATATATACCCTTTCAAATTCTACTGGAAAGCTTACTGTTCATCTTTAATTAAAATATAGCTTCACAATATTTACACAAGTTGTGAAATATTGTGAAGCCTCAACTTCTCTTATTAAATTATTTAATATTTATTAGACTTTTGTCAGCAATTAAAATTGGTGAATCATAAACAGGAATATCATTAAATGTATAAGTGTCACCTTTTTTACTCCATTTATCCGACGGTATTTCATAAATTCCACCGGTAATAACATCAACTAAAACAGGATTTTCAAAATTCCCGTTTGCAATAGTAACTTGCTGAGGTTTCATTTTATATACATCACTTGGAATAGCATCATCCATCCAAATTGTGAACAATTGCTTCTTTGATTCTTTATTACGGTATCCATATACAGAAACACTTCTGTCTGTTGTAATTGCATACTTTGTGTCTGAACCTGCTGCATCTATATTTCTAATAAGTTTTACATTGTCAATCTTTTCAAGTTTATCGTCAAAAATAGATGTTACGTTTTGAATTGCATAATAAGCAATCTTTGGTCTTACTGCTTTATTGTCTGGAGTCGATTCAATAATACCTTTAGTATTTTTTTTATTTATCGGTCCCTGTCCAGCATATTGCATTTCAATTATTCCAAACATGCTACACTCAACATCGTTTCCAAGATTTCCAAGCATTCTTCTTACATCCCATTTGGCCTGAGTTAATTCAGTCCATTTATTATCCCAAAGTGCTCCACCTGCATTACCTACTGAAGGTGCACCATTTTCACCTTGTCTCATTGTCATTCCCGGAGCATATTTATCAACTATTTGTCTCATCTTATATACATGATCATAATTTTCGTCAGGATTATAAGAATAGTCATGATACGTTACGTTATCAAACAATTCTATCTTGTTTTTATCTTTAAGAAGTTTAAAAAATCTCTCTATATAATCTACGTCAATATGTCCTATAGCAAGAGCTGTAATTCTTGCCTCTGGTTGAATATCCTTAATAATTTCTGCTGTAAAGATATTGAAGTCAGCAGTAACTTCTGGTGTATTTACTACGTTATCTGCAAAATTGGGTTCATTCCATACTTCCCAATCTTTAATTTTATCTTTATATCTTGTAACCATTGCTTTTACCCAATTTCCATAACCTTCTAATCCTTCTTTTGATAAAGGCATTCCTGCGCCTAAATTTTCACCACCGCCACCAGCATAAATCGAATTTCCATATCCAGTTTGCATCCACGGTTTAAATCCTCTACTTACGGCATCATCAATAGTTTTATCCATCCATGCCCAATCGTATACTCCTTTTGTTTTCTCCGTTTTAGCCCATCCACCCTGCATACGAAGTGTTTTAATACCTAATGGAGAAATATACTCTTTATACTGCTCATAATCAGTAAAATCACGATCCATTGTTTCACATCCAATAAACCAATTAGATGATTCTATTTCCTCGGTATTTTTTGATTTTACAGAACCAATATAAGGTAAATCAAACTTAATGTCAGGTTTTTTAATATTAAACCCTTTTATGTTATCTGAAGCCCTAGGACTAACATAATAAGTTTTATCTGTTTTGATATTATTATTATATATTACTACACTTCCTAAACAGAACATAAGTACTAGAGAAGCAGGTATGATAACTTTTTTTAAATACAATTTTTTCATTAATTAAATCCTCCTATAATTTTATTTATAAAGTTAACACGAATGTTAAAACACGACATTGATAGATTCTTTTGTAAAAGTATGAAACCCTTATCCTATCAATTCGTATACAATACCAATAATTCTAAAAACTCCTATTTAAAATATTGTTACACGCGTGATATTGTTATAATCAATTATACATTGTAAAGACCATCACTCTACTGTCATCAAAAAATAGCCTCAAATCTCCATGTCTGACTGTAAAAATCACCTAATACATAAGGTAATCCGACTCCAGCCTGCATAAGTTCATCTCCACCATAGACCTTACCAGTACCTATAAGCCTATAATCATAATTAGGGTTTAATCCCTGTAATTTTACCCAAATAAAAGGCGAGTTTGGACGTCCAAGCACTCTGAAGTACGCTGCGAAAGCTTCCTTCTTCTCCTCTGAAACAAACATCCAAGCTGTTTCATTCCCTTCAAATGGACTTAATAGTCTGTAGAAATCTCCAAATTGAATTAAACTTCTTACTTCCTTGTATTGCTCAATCTGCTTTCTGATTACATCCTTATCTTCTTCACCCATAGTTGTTAAATCAAATTCATAGCCAAAGTTTCCTGACATTGCTACATTGCATCTCATATCCATATTGGTTACTCTTTCAGTCTGACCGTTTGGTACTTCAGATATATGACAACACATTGCACTTGTTGGATACACTACAGTTGTTCCATATTGTATTTTTAATCTCTCAACTGCGTCTGTATCATCACTAGTCCAAGTTTGTGGCATATAATATAAAATTCCTGGATCAAAACGTCCGCCACCACCTGAACAGCTTTCAAATAAAATATGTGGAAATGCAGAAGTTATTTCTCCCATTATTCTGTATAGACCTAATATATACCTATGTGCAGTTTCTCTTTGTCTTTCTGCTGGAAGACACGCAGAACCTATTTCAGTCATATTTCTATTCATATCCCACTTAACATAAGTTATTTTAGCACTCTTAAGAACATCTGAGATTGATTTTATAACGTAATCACAAACTTCCACTCTTGATAGGTCAAGAATAAGTTGATTTCTTCCTTCAGTACGTCTTCTATCTGGAACATGTAAGCACCAGTTAGGGTGACTTCTGTATAGGTCGCTATTTGGTGATATCATTTCAGGCTCAACCCATAATCCAAACTCCATGCCATAACTTGTTATATCCTTAGCAAGCTGCACTAATCCTGCTGGAAGTTTATTTCTATCTACCACCCAATCTCCCAAAGAAGAATTATCAGCATCTCTCTTGCCAAACCATCCATCATCTAGTACAAAGAGTTCAATGCCTACTTCTTTACCAGCTTTAGCAATAGCCTTTATTTTGTCTGCATTAAATTTAAAAAAAGTTGCTTCCCAGTTATTAGCTAAAATTGGTCTTTCCTTATCTCTGAATTGCCCCCTGCAAAGTCTTGTACGGTATAACTTATGGTAAGTTCTTGACATTTCTCCAAGACCCTTGCCTGAATATACCATAACCACTTCAGGAGCTTGAAAACTTTGACCTTGTTCTAAAAGCCAACTGAAATCAAAATCATTTATCCCCATGTTTACACGAGTTGTGAAAAATTGGTCTACCTCAACCTCAGCAACAAAATTTCCACTGTATACAAGATTAAAGCCGTATACATCACCGTTTGTCTCTGTAGCATCTTTGCTTAGTAACGCAATAAAAGGATTTTGTTGTGCACTACTTGCACCCCTTCTGCTTTCAATAGATTGTATTCCTGGTCTTAAAGAAGTTCTTATCATATGTCTTTCTCTTGCCCAAGAACCTGATAAGTGAAGAAGATCAAAGTTATCATTTTTAAAGTCAACATTAGCACTTAATACCTTTAATAACTTTAATTTTTCATTTCCACTATTGATGTATTTAACTGAACGAGTGATAACATTAAGTTTTTCATATACTGTATATGTTAGAATAACATCAAGTTTTATAAGTGAATCTGTTAAAGTAATCTCTATAGTTTCTGCTTCCTCTAGACTTTCAACATAAGTTGAAGGTAATCCCTCAAGCGCTGGTTTACCCTTTAAAATCTTATGAGAACTATACCTTAAATCAGAAATAGTTGACCCATTTTCTAATTGAATATGGTATGCAGGATTTCTGTTGTCCGATGTACCATATGCTGGGTATTCCTGTGGAACACAATCTAAAGTAAGAGTTCTATCATCAGAATTTGGATGTGCTCCCCAAGCTCTTTCAACTTCAGGTATCTCAGCATAGTTTTCTGCATTTCTTAATTTATTTCCCCAGTAAATATGGGCAAAGTATCCATCTCTATATATCTTCATCATATAACTTGTATTTGCTGCTTGTAAATGAAACAGTTGCAGTTTTTCATCAAAAATAATAGCCATTATTCACTCTCCTATATAAAACTCCTTTTTCCATATTTCTACAATCTTGGATATACAATAACCTTACCAACACTTCATCCTTGCAATATTCAGGAATCAGTATCTCGCTGTACTCTAAATTTTTTGGAGATATTAGTACTTGTGCATACTATAAGAACTTCTGTTAATTTTCATTTTATATCCCACCCTATTCTTTAAATATCAAATATTTTCTTTATAAGAAATTCATATCCAATTTTACTTCTAGAATATTTATAATACCATGTTTGATAATGATTATTTTATGTGTAAATTACTTTTTTGTAGAAACTGAAAGTATGTTATTAATTCAGTATTAGTAATACAAAAAAATTCTAAACTATGACTGGAAATTAAATTTCCATTTATATATTACTATCAAATTTATTTACATATTCTGTACTTCAACAACGTTGAAGTATACTACCTTACCCCAATCCGTGCTTTTTATAGTTTGTTTTATAGTTGAACATGCAAGTTTCCCATCACTAAAATCAGATTTAAAGCAGAGTGTTATTCCTTGTTTCTTGCAAAATTTAAATTGTTTCTTATTTCCAATTTCAATATTCTCTACCATTTTAATTATTTCTTCCTGTTTTAAAGGGCAATTTACTAATATCATTATTCTTCCTCTTTTCATTGATTAAATCATAAAAAGCTGTAAGATTATTTCTAAAATACAATATGTATTACTCAAACATAATACATATTGTATCTGAAATATTATTACTATACTTTTCGTGATCTAATAATTATATATTTTATATTATGCGTAAGCCTTCACTAAGCTTGTACATCTTCTGAGTCTTGTTCATTCTTAAAGTTTAAGTTATCTTGTTTCTTAAAGAATGGAAGGTATATAAAGAATGCAATTATTAAAATTACTATTTGTAAAAGTGCTGTTTTCCATCCACCAATTATAAATCCAGATATTATTGCTGGGGTTGTCCAAGGAAGGATTACTCCTGCAAATGGTTCAACTAATCCCATAGCAATTGCAAAATAAGCTATTATCCCCGATATCACAGGTGTAATTATAAATGGAACTGCCATAAATGGATTCATTACTATAGGTGCTCCAAAAGTAACTGGTTCATTTATATTAAACACTCCTGGAAGTACCGCTAATTTTCCAAGTTGCTTAAATTGTGTTGATTTTGCAATAATTATCATACACAATACAAATGCAAATGTAATTCCAGATCCTGTTAAATTAATAAATAAATCTAGAAATTGTTGTGTTACAATATGTGCCCCATTTTCTAATGTAAGAGCTTTTCCACTAGTAAGTATAGCTTGATTTTCTAATGTATTTGACGTTAATATTGGACCCATTACGCCACCAACAATTGCAGCTCCATGTACTCCAAACCACCATAAGAAAGGAATTAAGAATGAAATAACTATAACTCCACCTAATGAATCTGTCATACCTTGTAGTGGTGTTTGTATTACTTTGTATATCCATTCAACAAAAGTTGTATTCAATCCATATCTAAAGAATATATAAATTGCTGTTGCACCTGTAATAATAGCGGCTGCTGGTATTAACGCTGTGAAAGAGTTAGCAACACCCGATGGTACAGCGTCTGGCATTTTAATTGTAATTTTATGTTTCATAAACCATGAATAAATTGCACCTACTATTATTCCAATTATGATGGCTGTAATCATACCTTGCCCACCAGTCCAGGTTTTAGGGATAACATTTCCTACTTTTTCTCCAGATTCAATCTTAACAAAACCATCTATAGTTATTATGAATACTACAAGTGATATTATTCCTGCTGGCAAAGGTTCATAACCTTCATTCTTTACATAAATGTATGCTATACCTATTGATGCAACTAAAGCCATAATTCCAAATGTAGCACCAAAAGTTTGCCATAATGGCTCTGACCAATTTCCTCCAAATACACTAGCCATCCAATCATTTACAGCTGGTATTGGGAATTGGGCAATTAATAAAAATAATGATCCTACTATAGTTAGTGGTAATGTGCTCATTATACCGTCTTTTAATGCAACTACCCCTTTTAAAGTAACAAATTTCATAACCAATGGTAGTACTTTTTCGTCAAAGAATTTTCCTAATGATGACATAATAATTCCTCCTTAAAATAAATAATTTTACCTTCTTAAAGTTTGTTATAAATATTTTGGGATTTTGTATTTCAAAATCAATCCCTTTAAAATTTTCTCCTCCTCCTTCTATTACTTTTCTATTTGAATTATATTTATGGTCAACGTATATAAGGTCATATTAGTTTGTATACATTTAACCATTCAATAAATTAATAGCCTCCTAATCATAGGTTCTTTATTGTCTAAATCGTTTTCAGAAAATTAATACCTTTCATCATGTGAATACTATATCTAATATTACTTCTAAGCAATTACTAATACCATGTGTAATACTGTCTTTTTCATGTACTATTCTGTTTTAAAAAGAAATTATTTTATATTTACAAATTTTAGAATTTATTTATTTGTAATATTTAAAGATATATAAAAATAAGAAAGGGCTGTTGACATGAATTATTTTTTAAATAATTCTTCAACAGCCCTTTTTTTAATTTATAATTATAATTCTTCACCATTTGTCTTTATTACATCTTGATACCAGTAGAAGCTATCCTTCTTGTAACGATCCATGGAAGCGCCTTCCTCTTCTTGACGATCTACATAAATGAAACCATAACGTTTTTGATATCCATTTTGCCAACTTAATAAATCTGTTATTGACCATGTGCAGTATGCAATTATTTCACAGCCTTCATTAACTGCTTCCTTCAATTCTTCTATATGAGCCTTTAAATATACTATACGATAATCATCATGAATTTTATTATCTTCAGTTTTCTTATCAAATGCTCCAAGTCCATTTTCAGATATAACTACAGGTAAATCATATCTACTAGTGATTGTTCTGCAGCACATTCTTATGCCCATCGGGTCTATAGTCCAATCCCAATCTGTAGTTTTTAGATGTGGATTCGCTGGATTCTTGTATAATCCAGGTTTTCCACTAATTTGTGATATACCCTTCTTACCTGTCGTATTTATTTCAGATGCTCCAACACCATCTATTGGATTATATTCAACAACCACTGTCTGATAGTAGTTTACTCCCATAAAGTCAACTTGTGCAGCTTCCTTCATAAGCTCCTCATCCCCATCTTCAAATTTCGGAGCAAAACCTTGAGCTTCTAAATACTTAAAGGCTGCCTTTGGATAATGACCATATGCATAAACATCCATCCACCAGAATGATTGTAGATCATCATAATCTGCCTTTGCCATAGCATTAATAGGATTACAATCAATGGCATAACTTGGGTTAAATGCAAAGCTTGCACCTATTTTACCTCCTGGAACTAATTTTCTAAATGCGAGAACCGCTTTGGCATGAGCTATATTTGCATGATGGTTTACTTGATAGAACATTTTCATGTCGTTTTTCTTTCCTGGGGGGTGTGCTGCAATTACCCATCCATTATTCGTAAATACGTTTTGTTCATTTAAAGTTATCCAGTACTTAACCTTCTTTCCGTATCGCTTGAATAAAGTTATTGCATAATTTTCATAATCATCAATTATATTTCTGCTTTCCCATCCACAATATTCTTCTTGAAGGGTTTGTGGCAAATCCCAGTGGTACATTGTAACCATAGGTTCTATTCCATACTTTAAACATTCATCAATCACATCATCATAGAATTGTAGACCCTTCTCATTAACTTGACCTTTTCCCTTTGGATAAATTCTTGGCCAAGAAACCGAGAATCTATAAGTTTTTAATCCCATTTCTGCCATTAATGCAATATCTTCTTTAAATCGATGATAATGGTCAACTGCCACATCACCTGTTGTAGCTTTAAATGTTTTTCCAGGAATTCTTACAAATTCATCCCAGTTGCTTCTTCCTTTTCCATCTTCTTCAGCAGCGCCTTCTACTTGATAAGCTGCAGATGCACTTCCCCATAGAAAATCTTCTTTAAATCCATGTTTTTCTTTAAAATACATTTGTCATCCTCCTAATGTGTACATATTTTTATACAAAAAAATCATACAAAAAACCTTTTACTGTTTTACAAACCTAGTCTAACATACTGCTTATAGAATTGTCTATACTAGTTATTTTTACAAATCAGTCTATTTTTTACATTTATTTTGTATTATTTACAAATAATCAGTTTAGTTCAAGTGCTAAACTGCCTTTGTTACTTTGCATTTTTTAGATAATAAACTTGAAAAAAATTTTTTTTATGTAATGAAAAGCAATAAAAAAACACCCTTAATTCATTGGCATACATCATATTGTATACCAATGAATTAAGAGCCCTACTATTGCAAATTTAGCATAGATTTTATTAGGTTTATTCATCAAATTTTTTTTATAGAAACACTCTTAATTTTATTCAAATACTTCATTTACAATTTGGTAAACATCAATTTTTGCTTCATTATCCCCAGCAATCCCAACAAAAGCACATCCGTAAACACTCTTTCCATGGGTATCCTTGTCTATACGTACAATCTTAACTATTGTATCAAAGGTTTCTTTTGTCCATAAAATAACATTAGCACTAAGAAATGTATCTATAGTAAATTCTTTTTCACTTTTAAAAGCTATCCCACCCTTTGATATGTTAGTTATCTGTACTTCGAAAGTTTCTTCATCTACTTCTTTAGCTTCTATAGCATTATTTATCCTTCTAACTTTGCTATTTTTTTCAATTCCTGTCCTTTTTGTTCTTCTTTTCTCTTCCATATAGCCTTCCCCCTAGAGTTAATTTTCTATCAATTGCTCAATATAACAATATTTTCTATTTAATCTAATTATAATAGTTTTTTTTTATCTTGCAATGAATTTCATATATAAAATATAAATTCCTCCAAACTAAATTTAGTTGGAGGAATTTTAATATTATCTTATTATTTTAGTCAAGTTTTTCTCTTCTACTAGTTGATTTCTTAAAGAACTCCATTAATCCTTCCTTGTCATTCTCATATATAGATTTTTTTATCAAATCTAACTGTAATTCGAAATTATTTATAGCTTTCAACAAATTATTCTTATTTCCCAGGAAAAGTTCGCTCCAAAGTTCTTCATTTATATTAGCTATACGTGTTAAATCCCTATAACTATCACCTATGAAATTCCCAGTTTCTCTTCCTTCTTCATCACTATTGATCAAGGCTACAGCCATAGCATGAGGTAATTGAGATGTGAATCCTATCATTTCATCATGCAATTCAGGACTTATTCTTCGTACCCTCTTAAATCCAATTTCAAAGGCTAATTTCTCAATAATTTGAATATTTTTTTCCTTATTCCTAGAAATCGGAGTTATTATATAATTTGCATTCTTAAATACTTGGGCTGTTGCAAAATCAATGCCTTTTTTTTCTCTACCTGCCATAGGATGCCCAAAAATAAACTCTACATCATCAGGCATAATCTCTAATATTTTGTCAATAAACATTCCCTTTATTCCAGTAGTATCCGTCACAATAGAGCCTTTTTTAAAATACTCCTTATTTCTTTCAACAAAATCAATTACTAACTTAGGATATATTGCCATGATAATTAAGTCTGCATTTTCAAAAAATTCTTTTCCCGAACTAGACCCGTCTTTAATTATGCCAAGTTTTTTAGCTTTTCTGAGGGTTTCTTCATCTATATCAACACCATATACATCCTTGTATCCTACACTATTAAGAGCCATTGCAAAAGAACCTCCAATTACACCAAGCCCAACTATTACAATATTCATTGATTCTCCCCCTAAATCTCTTTACCTTCCAATTTAGCTAATACTTTAATTTTATCCATTAAAATCTTGAAGTCTTCTGGCTTAATAGATTGTTGTCCATCACTTAAAGCATTTTCCGGGTCATTATGAACCTCTATCATGAGACCATCTGCACCTGCAACAATTGCCGCTTTAGCTAACGGTTCTACTAAGTACCTGTATCCAGCAGCATGACTTGGATCAACTATTATTGGTAAATGAGATAACTTTTTAACCACAGGGATAGCACTTAAATCTAAAGTGTTTCTTGTAGCAGTTTCAAAGGTTCTTATACCTCTTTCACATAAAATAATATTTTCATTTCCACCAGCCATAATATATTCAGCTGACATTAACCATTCCTCTATAGTTGCAGATAATCCTCTCTTTAAAAGAATAGGTGTTTTTGTTTTACCTACTTGCTTTAATAGATCGAAGTTCTGCATATTTCTTGCTCCAATTTGAATGACATCTACATTTTCTACAAACTCATCTATGTAATCTGTAGACATAAGTTCAGTTACTATTGCTAATCCGGTTTCCTTCTTTGCTAGCTTTAAAAGTCTAAGTCCGTCAAGTTCAAGTCCTTGAAAGCTATAAGGTGAGGTTCTTGGTTTAAAAGCCCCTCCCCTTAAGAAGTTACCACCAGCTGCTTTAACTGCCTTAGCTACCTCTATTATTTGCTCTTCTGATTCAACTGAGCATGGCCCAGCCATAATTCCTAAATGTTTTCCACCAACTTTAACTCCATTAACATCAATTATAGATGGTTCAGGCTTAAATAATATATTTGCCTTTTTGAAAGGTTCTTGTACCTTTAATACCTTATCTACTCCATCAATTCTTAATAACATATTATAGTCTAAAACCGATGTATCTCCAATGCATCCTATGATGCAATTTGTTGTACCATTTGAGAGATTAGTTAATAACCCCTTACTTTCTACTAAATCAATCACCTTTTTAATTTGTCTGTCCCCACACTTAGGGTTCATAATAATAATCATTTAATTTTCCTCCTATACTACATTTTTTTACTTTCCTACAATACTACTTTCCTACAATACTACTTTCCTACAATACTACTTTTCTGCAATACTACAATTTCATAGTCTTTCTTAGATCTTCTACGGTTTATTTTAATTCTCTATCATTTTATCCACCTACTTAATTAATAGAGCTTCCATAGCCATTATATATCCAAACTCACCAAAGCCACATATTTGACCAATACAAGCTGGTGCAGTTACAGATGTTTTTCTAAATTCTTCTCTAGCGTGAATATTTGATAAATGTATCTCCACAGTTGGTATGCTAACACCTTTTATAGCATCATGCAAAGCATAGCTATAATGAGTAAATGCCCCGGGGTTAATAATTATTCCATCATACTCTTCATAATAAGCTTTTTGAATACAATTAATTATCTCCCCTTCAATATTACTTTGAAATAACGTTATATCATTGCCTCTCTTTTTCCCCTCAGATTCGATATATTTACATACCTCCTCAAAGCTTTTCTTCCCATATACACCTTTTTCTCTAACACCTAACATATTTAAGTTAGGTCCATTAATCACCATAAGTTTCATACTTGTTTACTCCTTAATCTTATTCTGAAGTAATAACTTAATTTTCTTTATTACCTCTTTAACAGGCCCGCTATTCCCGATTATAACATGAGCAGCTTTTTTATACATGTTATATCTCTCATCATAGATCTCATATAATTTAAAGGTACCATCCTTAAGCAAAGGTCTAGAACTTACATTTACATCCTTTATTATATCTTCAACTGATCTATCAATAAAAAGAATTACACAATCCTTCTGAAAGGCTTCAATATTTTCATCCTTTTTCACAACACCTCCACCACAAGATATAATTATTCTTTCTTTCTTTACCAAATCAATGCAGGCTTTAGATTCCCATTCTCTAAAAACTTCCTCACCTTCATTAAAAAGTTCTGGGATAGTCTTATCTGAAATTTTTTCAATATAACTATCCATATCACAGAAATTATATTGAAGTTCCTTAGCAAGAAGTTTCCCAAGGGTAGTTTTTCCACAACCTGGCATACCTATTATGGCTATTTTATTCTTCACAGACTCCATTAAATCTCCCCCTATTTAAATTGCTTCTCTAACTCTTCATAGATATTTTTAAGCACTGAAGAATCTATTTTTATATCTTGCCATATTTCCTGGGACTTAACCCCTTGCCCAACTAACATATATAAGCCGCCACAAATATCCTTGCCTAAAGTTTCACCTATTTTTAAGAACTCTGTCATTCCTGGATTATATACTATATCTACAAGAGTTTTATAATTTTCAATTACCTCTTTAGACACTGGGGATACTCCTATTTTAGGATACATACCTATAGGGGTAGTGTTAATTAAAATATCTCCACCTATTTTCTTAAGATCCTCATAATCTATTAGCTTAACCTTAGAATTAATATTTTCACTGTTTTCTTTATTTCTAGTTACTAAATATAAACTTTTAATCCCCTTATCCAAAAGATAAGTGATTATTGCCTTAGCTGCTCCACCATTACCTAAAACAGTAGCTACCTTATCCTTAAGCTTTATATTATTAATATCAAGCATACTACCAAATCCATAATAATCACTATTATACCCATAAAGCTTATTATCTTTATTCAATATAGTATTAACTGCTCCAATTTTTTTTGCTTCCTCAGATATAACATCAAGATCTTCCATAACAATTTTCTTATAAGGAATAGTTACGTTAACGCCCTTAATCTTAAGTAGCTTTAACGCATGTCCAAGGTTTCCTATATCCTCTTTAGGAATTTCAAAAAGCTTGTATCCCCCATCTATATTTAATTGTTCAAATATTCTTTTATGTATTTCAGGAGAGAGACTATGAGATAATTTCTCTCCAACTAATCCGTAAAACTCCATAAATACTCTCCTAAACTTTATATTTTTTTCTTATAAGCACCTAATAGTTTAAAATATCCAGAATTTTTCTCAATTAGCTTCAAAGCATTCAGAACCTCTTCACTATCAATATCACCTTCAAAATCTACGTATAAGAAATATTTCCAAGGAGTATCCTTAGTAGGTCTTGACTCGATTTTTATCATGTTAATATTATTCTCTGCGAAATATCTAAGTAATCTATAAAGTGTACCTGCTTCATTTTCAAGAGAAAAAACAACACTAACTTTATCTGCATCCTTCACTACTTTTAATTCCTTTGAAATAACTATAAATCTTGTATTATTATCTTTTTGATTATTAATACATTCCTCTATAATTTCAAGTCCATAAATACTAGCTGCGCGACTACTTGCAATTGCAACCTTAGTATTATCTGATAAATCCTTAATTAACTTTGCGCTAGTTGATGTATTATGGAAGGGTATAAGCTTCCAATTTTCATATTTCTTTAGAAATTCACTACTTTGTTCAATTCCTTGTGGATGGGAGTATACCTCTTTAATCTTATCTAAGTTAGTATCTTTAAGCCCTACTAAATGTTGTTGAATTTTTAAATACTCTTCGCCAACTATGTAAAACCCATACTTTTTCAGAAGATCATAATTTTGTGAAATAGCGCCTGTTGAAGAATTCTCTATAGGAATAATTCCATAATATATTTCATCTTTTTCAAGAGCCTTAAATATATCCTCAAAATCTTCATAGTAAGATTTCTCTATTTTATCTCCAAAGAATTTAGTAGCAGCTTCCTCTGTAAAAGAACCTGAAACTCCTGGAAACCCAATTCTTCTACTTTTATCAATTGCTGATCTTTCAACTTTAACTTCTGCTAATTTTTTTATATCATCAATTTTTCTTCTTTGAAGCGCCTTACCTATTTCCATGGTAGCATTAAAGAATTTTACTACTTCATCACCATAATCCTTATTTATAAGGTTAGACTTAGCATTTTCAAAAACAATATCTTCTCTATTCTTATGAAAAATTTGAACATTATTTTCTTTTTTGTAATTAGCTACCTTAAGAACCATGTCCATTCTTTTTTCAAATAAGATAGTTAGTTCCCTATCTATTCTATCTATTTCTACCCTATAATCCTCTAAAGATTCCATCCATCTCTCCCCTTCATTAAATCAAGTATTCCAATAGCTGTTACTGCTTCTATAACAGGAATTGCCCTTTGAACTATACAGGGGTCATGTCTTCCTTCAATAACTAGATTTTCATCTTTCTTCTTCTCAATATTAACTGTTTTTTGTTTTTTTGCTATTGATGCAGTTGGTTTAATGGCAGCTTTAAATATTATTGGCATTCCATTTGTTATACCACCTAATATTCCACCATTATTATTTGTGCTTGTTTTTACCTTATCATCTTCATAATAAAGTTCATCATTACTTTCAGATCCATAAAGCTTAGTAATTCCAAAGCCCATTCCGAATTCAACACCCTTTACAGCAGGGACTGAAAATAATAAATGGGATAATGTAGACTCCATGGAGTCAAAGAAGGGATCTCCAATGCCAGCTTCTATTCCAACTACTGCACATTCAATTATTCCTCCCACAGAATCTCCTTGATCTTTAGCTTCTAGAATTGTCTTTCTCATCAATTCTTCCTTTGATCTATCAATTAAAGGCAATTCTAAATCTCTTAATGATATAACTTGTTCCTTAGAAACATTAATATAATCAAAAGCTTTATCCTTAACATTTCTTATGCTTTTAATATGAGCTCCTATCTCTATACCTTTTTTAGCTAATATCTGTTTGCATATTGCTCCACAAAATACTAAAGGGGCTGTTATTCTTCCTGAGAAATGGCCTCCACCTCTGTAATCATTAAAGCCTGCATATCTAATATTTCCAGTATAATCGGCATGACCAGGTCTCATTAATTCCTTAATCTCTCCATAATCCTTGGATCTGGTATCACTATTTCTAACAATTGCACATAAAGGAGTTCCTGTTGTTTTTCCATTAAAAAATCCACTTAGGATTTCAGGTATGTCCCCTTCTTTTCTTGCTGTAGATAAATCATTTCTACCTGGCGCTCTTCTCTTCATTTCCTTATCTATTTGTTCTAAATTTAATTCAACTCCCGAAGGAAGCCCACTAATAGTAATTCCAATCGCATTCCCATGAGACTCTCCAAAAATAGAAATTTTCAAATTATTTCCCCATACTCCACTCATCAAAACTTCCTCCTAACATCTTAAAATCTTCAAAAAAGTGCGGATATGATTTTGATACACATTCATACTCTTCTAATATAATAGGTTCCTTGCACTTAATAGATGCTATAGCTAAGCTCATTGCTATTCTATGATCCTTATGGCTCCAAACATTAACTCCACCATTAAATTCTTTAACTCCATCTATAATTAAGCCCTCAGGTTTTTCCTCTATTTTTGCACCTAATTTATTTAATTCTAATGTAACTGCATTTAATCTATCACATTCCTTAATTCTAAGTCTTCCTGCATTTATTATCTCCGTCCTACCTTCACTGAGTGCTGCAACAACTGCTAAAACAGGAATTATATCAGGGCATTGTGATGCATCAATTAATGTACTCTTCAAGACCTGAACCTTGCCCTTAGTATGTTTTTCTTCCTTAATAATAGACACTCCCATTCTAGTTAAAATATCGATTACTTCTTTATCTCCTTGAAGAGAATCTTCCTTTAAATCTAAAATATTAACATCTGCGCCTATTGCATCTGCTGATAAGAAAAAGGCACCTTGAGAATAATCTCCTTCGACTCTATAATCTTTACTTTTATAGTTTTGATTTCCTTTAATAATAAATTCCTTATAATCTTTATTAATAATTTTTATTCCAAAATCCTTCATTGCAGATAGCGTTAAATCTATATATCCTTTAGATTCTAGCTCAGTAGTGATTATTATTTTTGAATTCCCTTGAAGCAATGGTAATGCAAATAATAATCCAGTTATAAACTGAGAACTTATATTTCCCTTAACTTCAAATTCTCCTGATTTTAACTGTCCTGAAGTAACTAAATCAAGAATATCTTCTTTATATTTATATTCTATCTTTTGTGCATCAAAGATTTCATAATAGGTATTTAAAGGTCTCTTTCCAAGGTTACCTCTTCCTACAAATCTTGTAACGCCTTCAAATGCCAATGCAATAGGAATAAGAAATCTTAGAGTAGATCCTGATTCATTACAATCGATAACCCTTTCATAATCTCTATCTAATGATAAGTCCTTAGAATTAATTCCTTTAACTTCTATATACTCCGAATTATTATTAATAATTGCTCCTATGGATCTCATAGCATCAATTGTAGCTATTATATCATCTGAAAGGTCAATGTTTGTAATTTTACTTACACTGTCCCCTAATGCTGCACATATAAGTGCCCTATGAGCCATACTTTTTGACGGTGGAATTTTAACTTCTCCCTTAAGGTTTTTAGGATAAAGTTTCAAGCTTCCCATTATTTCACCCCCTTAAAAAATTCTGGTATAGTATCGTATATTATACTTTCCCCAATGTCTTTTATTACAATTATCTTTAATACTTTTCCCATATTCTTTTTATCCAACGCTATGGTATCCAATATGATATCATTATTCTCAATATCAACCTCATAAGGAAGTCCATAATTAATTAAAATCTCTTTTATTTCCTGCGCTACTCCCTTTTTAGTTAAGCCTTCATTTTCACTTTTCAATGTTATATTATACATTCCTATACCAACCGCTTCACCATGGCTATATCCTGTAAAATTATAATATTTTTCTACTGCATGACCTAGAGTATGACCAAAATTCAGTAACATTCTCTCCCCTAAATCTCTCTCATCAATTTCTACTACAATCTTTTTTATCAAGCAGCAATTATAAATAATTTCTTCAATATTATCCATAACCTGAGCTCTATTTTTTAATGATTTTAACTTATAGAAGAACTCTCTGTCTTTAATGCAGCCATATTTTATTACTTCTCCCATTCCATCTTTATAAAACTTATCTGATAGGGTATTTAAAACTTCAGCATCAATATAAACAGCCTTAGGTTGATAAAAACTTCCCACTAGATTTTTACCCCTCTCAAGATCAACTGCAACCTTACCTCCAACAGAGCTATCTACCTGGGCAACTATGGAAGTTGGAACCTGTATAAAAGGCACTCCTCTTAAAAATGAAGCAGCTGCAAAACCTCCTAAGTCTCCAATAACTCCTCCACCCAAGGTTATTATAAGATCCTTCCTAGTTATTTTAAAATCTAGCAATTCATCGTATATACTTGGAAGAGTATTAAAGGACTTTGTGGCCTCGCCTGGCTCAAGAACCATAAATTTAGTCATAAATCCAGCCTTTTCTAGAGACTTTTTAAGTTTATTTCCATAATGCTTATTTACATTTTTATCAGTTAGAACAAAAATTTTCTCTCCATTATAAATGCTTTTTATCTTTTCGCCTAACAGACTTAGTATTCCTTTTTCAATAAAGATGTCATAACTATTTTCTTGTAGATCTACATGTAGTTTTCTTTCCATCTTCGCTCATCCTTTATATTAGATTTATCTCTCTTCTCTCCCTGGGTTTAAACATCCTGTCATCTTTTTCCCCCTTAGTTTTATGGTTTTTATCTATTTAAATATAAAAAAAGAGAACCCACTAATGAGTTCTCTAGAATCGTCTTTGTATATAAATACTTTTATAGATATATAAAAACTACTCACTCATTAGAAATGAATTATTCTTTTTTTTGCAAAACAAATAGCCAGCGCTAAAATAAAAGCCCCAGAAGCTAAAGTAAAAAAAGCTATACATTTTCGCTATTGTTTTCCTAATAATTCCTTCCATAATGTCCTCCGTTATTATATATTTAGTATTTTCTTAATTTTAATATCAATACTTCATTAATTATCTTTCTTTTTTTCTTATTATATCAAACTGGCTATAAGTGTCAATATATTTCTGCAAATTCTTATAGAATAGGAGCAATTAATCTCATTAACGACTCTTTAATTTTAATTCCTATACCTCTATTGTGATATCCTTCCTTTGTTATTAATACAGAAAATTCTACATCTCTATAAAATTGCTCTTCCAAATTTTTAGCTATTCTATCATCAAATATAAAGGCATTTACTTCAAAATTTAATTTAAAGCTTCTAATATCCATGTTGGCAGTACCAATTGAAGATACTTGCCCATCTACAACAATACTCTTAGCATGAATAAATCCGTTTCTATAGCTATATATTTTTACTCCAATATCTAGTAGCACACCAATATATGAGCTAGCTGCCCATTTCATGAAAATATGATCTGGATTTCCTGGTATTATTATTCTCACATCAACTCCTGATAAGGCAGATAACTTTAAAGCTTCAAGCATTGGCTCATCAGGTACAAAATAAGGAGTTTCTAAATAGATTGTCCTTTTAGCATTGTTGATCATTTTTAAATAACCATGTTTTATATACTCTTCCTTATGATCCGGACCACTTGTAACTATTTGTATACCCACATCACCATCTTCACATCTTTCTTGAGAATAGAATATAGAAAAGTCTTCTATATTTTCTCCTGATGCATAACACCAGTCAAGTAAAAATCTATCAGTTAAATCCTTAATAGCAGATCCCTTAATCCTTATATGAGTATCTCTCCAAAAGCCAATCTTTTTATCTTGATTAATATATTCTTTTCCTACATTAAAACCACCAGTATAAGCATATTCTCCATCTATTATAACCATTTTCCTATGGTTTCTATAGTTAATACGCGTATTAATATGAGGAAGTATTCCTGGAAAGAACATTTCAAATTTCCCGCCATTTTTAATTAATCTTTTCATTGATCTTTTAGTAATTGTATAAGATCCCATACTATCTACTAGAAATCTTACCTCTACTCCTTGGGCTGCTTTTTTTTCTAAAATCTTTATTATTTTCTTCCCAAGACTATCTCTTTTAAATATGTAATATTGTATATGGATGAATTTTTTTGCTTTTTCTAAATCTTTTATTAGATTTTCAAATTTATCTTCCCCATCATAGTAAATATCAACCTTATTTTTTTTAGTGTATTTACTTCCACAATGATTATAATTCATTATCCTTAAGTCTGAAAATTCTCCAGAGTCATGTTCCCCTTCTTTTTCTTTAGAAGAATTCTTTGATTGCTCTCTTTTTTTCTCTTCATCTTTTACTATCTTTTTTTTAAATATTTTTTCTCTACTTAAATTCTGTCCAAGCAAAAGATATGCAACAGACCCTAATCCAGGTAGAATAATCATAATTAATAGCCATGCCCAAGTAGTTGATGAATCTTTTTTTTCTATAAATACTAAATAAAGACTTAGTAATACATTAATAACTACTATTATTACCCCTATAAGCAACCAAATATTCATTAATATTTCTCCTTTAAGCGAACGCATGTAAATTGGGTTTCATTACAACCTTTATAAGATTATATATTTTTTCTCCATAATAGGCAAATTTCTCTCTATATAATATTGACTTATTTGTTAAAAAATTCTATTATTACATTATAACAATTTTTGGAAAGGAGTTAATAAATGGATTTATTTTTTATTCTCTTTCTAATCATTCTAGCAATAGTAGGAATAGTTCTCGAGGAAATAATTTTGCTTTATGAAAACAAAGATTCTAAAGCGCCTGGTATGCTTATTGAAGCTTCTAATGGTTCTCTCCATATTTTCTCTAAGGGTATTGGCAAAACTACCCTTGTTTTTACTTCTGGAACTGGTTGTGCTAGTCCTTATTATGATTTTTATAACTTACAGGAGAGCGTTTCCAAATTTACTAAAACAGCTTTATATGAACGTTATGGTTATGGATATAGTAATGATCTATCTCATGGTATACCGCTTGACAGCTTAGTTGATGATATAAGGTTTGCATTAAAAAAAAGTGGACATACTCCCCCTTATATTTTCTTAGCTCATTCCATGGCAAGCATAGAAGTTTTACGTTACACACAAATGTATCCAAATGAAGTTATGGGAATCATCTTAGAGGAGGGAGTAAACCCTGAAATAAAGGATACTATACCCTTACCAAATATACTAACTCTTCGCTCTATGCAATTTCTAAAATTCATTGGACTACTTAGATTAGCATTTAAAATTCCTTTTTTTAAGAATCAAGTTATTACAGCAGCCTCTTCAAAAGAAATTATTAAGATTAAAACTAGACTCACTATAAAAAACTTTTGGAATGAAAATATGGTTTATGAGATGAAAAATTTCAAACGTAATTGCTCTACAGTTTTAAGCCATGGAACTAACTTCAAAAATTTGCCTATTCAAATTCTTACAGCTGAGAATAGAAGAGCTTATTCAGATCCAGTAAATAAGATTTGGCTTCAGTCTCAAAAGAATATGCGTAACTTTTCTACTAATACAGATCAAATAATTGTAGAAGGATCCGATCATTTTATCCATGATGATAATAATGATATTATTATCTCTGCGATAAAGTCTATCCTAAAGAACAAATTGACTGCACCACACTACCTTGAGAAGAGTTGAGAGTTGACGCCTGAAAAGCGCCCCTTTGGGGAATTGATAATTGACAGTTGACACCCGAAGGGTGCACCTTACGGTGAGTTGAAAGTTATGGATAAAATAAAATCCTTAAAGGATTTTTTAAAATTACTCAAGAAAATCTGAAGGACACGAATCAAAGATTCGTGTCTTTCAACTCCCAACTCTCAATTCTCAATTCTCAACTTTCAACTAAACCTATTTGTATTGCCACTTTTCTATAAAAAAAATAAGGATAGAGCAATTATGCTCTATCCTTATTTATATATATGTTTTATTTGAAATATCTAGTTAATAATCCAGCGAAAGCTTTTCCGTGTCTAGCTTCATCTTTACACATTTCATGTACTGTATCATGAATTGCGTCTAAGTTTAATTGTTTTGCAAGTGTAGCTAAATCCTTCTTACCTTGGCAAGCTCCATGTTCAGCAGCAACTCTCTTTTCTAAGTTTGTCTTAGTATCACCATCTACAACTTCACCTAATAACTCAGCGAATTTAGATGCATGATCTGCTTCTTCAAAAGCTATTCTCTTATAAGCTTCAGCAACTTCTGGGAAACCTTCTCTATCAGCTTGTCTTGACATAGCTAAATACATTCCAACTTCAGTACATTCTCCAGTAAAGTTAGCTCTTAATCCTTCTAAAATTCTTTGGTCAACACCTTTGGCAGTTCCAACATGATGTTCATCTGCAAAAATCATTTCTCCAGATTGTTCCATAAACTTATCTGATCCAACACCACATACTGGACATTTCTCTGGTGCCTCTGTTCCCTCGTGAATATAACCACATACTGTACATACAAATTTCTTCATAATTAATAATCCTCCCCATAATTCATAACTTTTTTATTGACTTCTATAATTTCATCTTTTTTTGAGTGTTACGTTTTTAGTACTACGTTTTTAGTACTACGTTTTTCACTACAATATTTATTATATAATAATTATTATTAATTGTAAAGGTCTTTTAGAAGATTAATTGATTTATTTACGCCTTTAAATAACAATCTATGAAATTCTTTATCTAAGTCATAAAATTCTACTTCCTTATTTTTCTTACAACTATAACTATGTAGCCTATTCTATAATACAGGGTAACCTGATTGACTTTAGGCCCTTATAAATATATAATTATTTATATTATTAATAACTATATATTTTGGCGTTGATATAGTTTTCAGTGAGGATATTACTATCCTAATAAGAGTGATATCACGGAAAAACATACCTTCGTCTCTTGATTTTTTAGAGATGAGGGTTTTTACTTTTTACAAACAATTTTAAGGAGGATTTTTTAACATGGGAAACTACGGAACTGCTGTTGATAAAAAGTGGCAAGAATTATGGGAGAAGAATGGTCTTTATAAATTCGATCCTAAAAATTTAGATAAGAAACTTTATACTCTTGAAATGTTCTCATACCCATCAGGAAGTCAGCTTCATGCTGGACACTGGTTTAACTATGGACCAGTTGACTCTTGGGCTAGAATGAAAAAGATGGAGGGATATAATATATTCCAACCAATGGGCTTCGATGCTTTTGGATTACCTGCAGAAAACTACGCTATAAAAACAGGCGTACATCCAAAAGACTCTACATATAAGAATATAGAAACTATGGAAAAACAACTAAGAGCTATGGGTGCTATGTTCAATTGGGAAAATGAAGTTGTAACTTCAGACCCTAACTACTATAAATGGACTCAATGGTTATTCTTAAAACTTTTTGAGAAAGGTTTAGCCTATAGAAAGAAAGCACCAGTAAATTGGTGTCCATCATGTAATACAGTTCTTGCAAATGAGCAAGTTCTAGACGGAGTCTGTGAGAGATGTTCAACTGAAGTTACTAAAAAAGAACTTACTCAATGGTTCTTTAAAATAACTGATTATGCAGATGAATTACTTGATAAATTAGATACTTTAGATTGGCCAGAAAAGACAGTAGCTATGCAAAAGCATTGGATAGGTAAATCTACTGGAGTACAACTTACATTTAAAGTTAAAGATTCCGACCTAAGTTTTGATGTATTTACTACAAGAGTTGATACCTTAAATGGTGTTACCTATGTAGTTCTAGCTCCTGAAAACAAGCTAGTTGATAAATTCACCACTGATGAAAACAGATCAGCTATTGAAGAATATAAAGAGATTTCAGCTAAACAATCTGAAATAGAAAGACAATCTATATCTAAGGAAAAGACAGGGGTATTTACCGGTTCTTATGCTGTAAATCCTATTAATGGCCGAGTAGTTCCAATATGGATTTCAGACTATGTACTTGCAACTTATGGTACTGGTGCTGTTATGGCAGTTCCTGCTCATGACGAAAGAGACTTCGCATTTGCTAAAAAGTTTAACCTTCCAATAGATCAGGTTATAACAAATAAAAAGGGCCACGAAGTTGAACTTCCTTACTGCGAATATGGAATGATGATTAATTCTGGAGAATTTGATGGCTTAACTACAGAAGAAGGTAAAATTAAAGTTGTTGAAAAGTTAGCTGAAAATGATTTAGGATCTGAAAAAGTAAATTATAGATTAAGAGACTGGTTAGTTTCAAGACAAAGATACTGGGGTGCACCAATTCCAATAGTTTATTGTGATAAATGTGGAATTGTACCAGTACCAGAAAAGGATCTTCCAGTTAAACTTCCCTATGATGTTGAATTTGCACCAGATGGTAAATCTCCTCTTGCTAAAAGTGAATATTTCGTAAATACGACTTGTCCTAAATGTGGATGTCCAGCAAAAAGGGAAGTTGATACTTTAGATACCTTTGTATGTTCATCATGGTATTACTTAAGATACCCTGATAACAAAAATACTGAAAAACCTTTTGATACTGAACTAATAAATAAAATGCTTCCAGTTGATAAATATGTTGGAGGTCCTGAGCATGCTTGTATGCATCTTCTTTATGCAAGATTTGTCACTAAAGCATTAAGAGACATGGGATATTTGAACTTTGATGAACCCTTTAAATCTCTAACTCACCAAGGTCTTATTCTAGGGCCAGATGGCTTAAAAATGAGTAAATCTAAAGGGAATACAATATCACCTGATTCTTATATAAATCAATATGGTGCAGATGTATTTAGAATGTACTTAATGTTTGGGTTCTCATATACTGAAGGTGGAGCTTGGAGTGATGACGGAGTTAAATCTGTGTCAAGATTTGTAGATAGAATTGAACGCGCTCTTGAAATGGCAAATGCGGCAATTAAAGAAGGTAAAAACAATAAATCTACTTTAGATAATGAAGAACAAGAATTAAACTTCTGGAGACACACTGCTATTAAGGGTGTTACTGAAGATGGAGATAAGATGCAATTTAACACTGCCATTGCTAGAATGATGGAATTTGTTAATGCACTAACTAAATATATGCAAGAAGATGGTAAAAACCTAGACTTCTTAAAAGAAGTAGTTCTTGACTTTGTAAGATTACTTGCACCATTTGCTCCTCACTTTTGTGAAGAAGAATGGAATGCTATTGGTAACAACACCTCAGTATTTAATGAAAAATGGCCAATATTTGATCCTACTGCTTTAATTAAAGATGAAGTAGAAATAGCTATTCAAGTTAATGGTAAGATTAAGAATAGAATTAATGTTTCATCTAACTTATCTGAAGAGGCTATAAAAGCTGCTGCTTTAGCAGACATAACAATTAAAGCTAGTACTGAAGGTAAAAATATAGTTAAGGTTATAGTAATTAAAGGACGTCTTGTTAATATAGTTGCTAAATAAATTTTTATACACAAAGAAAATCTCCAGAAATAAACATATTTCTGGAGATTTTTTTATTTACAATAAATTACTCTTCTTCTTCATTTTCATTAAAAATAACTTTAAAGGCTTCAAGAACCTCACTTACTAATTTTTCA
Organism: Clostridium vincentii; assembly: GCF_002995745.1. GTDB lineage: Bacteria > Bacillota > Clostridia > Clostridiales > Clostridiaceae > Clostridium > Clostridium vincentii. Next base: position 24,950 of record NZ_PVXQ01000010.1, read on the forward strand.
TCTAATTTCTTATAGTATTTTATATACCCTGAATCATCTAATCTATTTGATATCCTCTTACTCATATCCATCCACGGTTCCGGAAGATAAACCCAAACTATTTCATCATAACTACAACTTAAAAGAAAATGTTCAAGTCCAAAAAACAAATATTGTTCTATATTATGAATTTTGTTTAATTCAATATAGTCCTCCACTACCTTTAAGCTTAATTTATATTCATATATATCAGAAAAGAATAAGTCAAACTTCTCTCCTTTTACCTTAAAAGCATCTCCATGAATTATTTTTATCTTTTTGTTATTTTGAAAGTTACTATTATATAAATCTATTACATCTTGGCTAATTTCATAGACTATAATTTCTTCAACCTCATCCTTTTTAGAAATTTCCTGAACAATATATCCTAATCCAAGTCCAACAATTCCAACCTTACCCTTGGCAAGCTTTATAAATTCATAACTCCCTTGAATCTCCTTAGGGCATATTCTCATCCAAATTCTCTCTTCACCTACTAGTTCAGGAATTTCAGTGTTTACTTCCCCTTCTCTCTCATAAAGGTACCCATCTATAATTCCCTTTAGTCCATCTCTTTTCATGATTTTATATTTTCCTATTTCATTTACCTGGATTTGTGAACTATATTCTTTTATTTTATCTATAATAAACTTTTCATCATATGGTTTCATATTAAAATCTCCTTGTTTCAATTTAACTTAGCATAGTCCTTTTAATAAGGTATTAATCTATGTTCCATATTATTATACCCATAACAGCACTTCGTGGATAGACCCCTATAAAAACTTCTTGAAAATAAACTAGGGTGTGTTATACTAAATTAAAATAATCTATAAAAAGTAGGTGAGTTAAATGAAAAATGTAACAATGAGTGAAGATGCTTATAATGAATTTAAAGCATTCTTAGATGAAAGTAAAGTTGAAGGTTATAATATAAGAATTAACTTTGCTGGACAGTCTTGCAGCGGTCCTGCTTTCAACATTTCTGTAAGTGAAGTCAAGGAAGATGATGTAACTGAAGTAATTAATGATATTACTTTTATAATTGAAAAAAATCTAATTGATCAATTCGGTGGATTCTTAGTTCTTTCTGAGCAAGAGAATGAAGGAAAAGGTCTTTCATTGAAACCTTTAATCGAAACTGAAAGTAGTTGTGGTTCTTGTGGCGGTGGCTGTCACTAAAACACTAAAAAAAGAGATGCTTATTGCATCTCTTTTTTATGTTAAACTTTAAACTCCACATTTATATATTTCTCGTTAATTTCATTTATTCCTTCAAGTATATCAACCCAATAAAACCTTTTAATTATTTTGTCCTTTTTATCCTCGTCTACAGCTCCATTTAACTCATTACTATAAAACTCTTTATAATAAGTATCTATTTCAATAGAAAGATTCTTCATTTGCTTAAATCTCTCCATTGCTTCAGGATTAATCTCTAACTTATTTGTCTTAGTTTCCATTTCTAAATACAATATTGCCTTTAAATATTCCTGTATCCTATAATTTACATCATTTAATAGAGTTTCATTAGTTTCTATCTTTTTAAACGAAAATCCTCTTTTCTCTTCTTTTTCATAAAAGGAATACTCATTCCATAAATCAATATAACTATCAGCTATAATATTATAATTTTCATATAACTTTATTGCATCCTTATTACTAATAGTTCCGACTTCAATAGTTGAATTTAATAATTCTATATTACTCTCATTTCTACTTCTTATATCCTCTATATTATTATAAGATTTTACCCCTACTTTATATTTATATTTTATATTATCTATAGATGTAATTATATTAAATATTAGACTTATAAATAGTATTATCAGCATTACTAAAGAATATGTTTTATGTTTTAATTGCATATATATCTCCCCCAGATACCAATATATCATAACCAGATTCGCATTTCTACAAAAATCGACATCTATAGCTTATCTTGCCCAATCATGAATTACCTCTCTAATCATATTTAAAGCTGCACTTTTACCTTCTCCAACTGGAGAGCTGCTCTTAATTCTTCTTATTTTACCAAATGGTCCCTTTAAAGATAATTTATTATCTCCCATGAGAACCCATAGAACTTCCCTAGAGACTACCCTGCATGTTAATTCATCTTCTCCTACTCCGTCAGTAAAATAAATTAATATATTATCTCTTAAATTTTTTTCTTTAAGAAATTCAAAAACTGGTGAAAAAGCTGTAGATCCATTATTAGTTACTCTTTTTTTAATATCCTTTGGTGATCTAAGAGGATAAATTCTTTTTATTTCACTATCACATTCTATGACTGTAATCTTGCCATTATTATTTTTAGTTATAGCTAATAATTCTATCATTATCTTTTTTATATCATCATCAGTCATACTTGCACTAATATCTATAGCTACTATTATTTCAGGTATAGCATTAGGTAGCTTTCCTCTTAGATCCACCCTCTCAGGTTGACGTCTATCTCTTCTTGTTATAGTCTTTTTATGACCCGTCCTAATAGATGGAATCATCCTTTTCAAAAGTTCCTGCCAGGATAATTCCTCACGTCCCTTTAAAGACATAACTATCTTAAGTAAATCCTCTGGAGCATTTGTATCATCACTACCTAAAGCTATCTTCTTAAGATTTCCCTCTATAGTCTTTTCCTCAATATCAATTTCTTCCCAAAGCTTATGAGCTTTATTATTATCAATCTTCTTTACAATATCTGTACTATCATCATCTTGTCCTATCTTTCTATTAGGTCTTGAATTAAAGGCTTTTTGAATGAGCCTAGCATATTCTTCTATAGTCCTATTTGCTTTTAATTCAATATTTAATTCCCGACTAAGTCCATCTATTCCTTTAGCTTCTGTGGGCATATTCTTTATAAATTGATTAACAGATATATCTATAGCTAAAGAAATTGCTTCATTATTATAGCTATTTTTTAATTGATTCACTCTTTTATAATGAGAATACATCATATGGTAGATTTCATGCTTAAAAAGCGCTACCATTTCCTTTTTAGTATTTTGTAAAAACAATATGGGATTGAAATACATTAAGAATCCATTTGCTTTAGGAATTGTTGAAAGAGGCCAAGAGATATCAAGTCGGATATCTCTTTCTATCTTAAGCATAAAACTTCCAAAAAAGCTGTCCTCTCCATCCTCCATATTTATAATTACATCACTAACTAGTTTAAAAAAGTCCCTTTTAAACTCACCTGTTATCTCTTCTTGAAATTCTATATCAAACGCTATTTTAAATAAATATTCTCTTTTATCATTAAACATATTTTTTCACCAAAACCTCTTAAGCATATATTTCAAAAAAACTTTCCAAGAATTCATCACACTCTAAAAGTTCTTCATATACTTTTTTAGAATAATCTTTTTTAATTTCCTTCATAATTCCAAGTCTTAAATCTCTAGGATACAATTTTAAAATTTCAGAAAACATTAGAGTATTTCTCTCCATGGAGTTATTTTCAAGATAATTTAACGAATTTTTTGCTAAAATATATAATCTTGAATGAGATTCATTCAAGATTTCATCTTTAACTTCCCTAGGCAAAATATCATAACTAAATAAGTTATCCACCTTAATCAAAGGTTTTTTTAAATTACATATGTAACTGGTAAAGTCTGTACAAATGCTTTCCCCTACATTACCACGGACTACATTTAAAAATGTATTTAATGAGTATTTTGAATTTGGCATTTTATATAATTTATAAGCCTTTGAAACTCTCTCCCAACTTCTTGGAGTTGCCTTTAAACTTTCTCTAGAATTCGGAGTATTTAAATATTCTGGGAATGCAGATAAAAATTCAATTACATCACTGTGAATATTTCCCTGATCCATTCCCCACTTAATCCATTCTTTAATATCTGAGGCCATCTCCACCCAAACAAATCTATCTTCTTGGGCAGGATCCATATCAACAACCTCATAATCACTATCTTTAAAACTTTCATATTTGTTTGATGGATTCATGGCTGTAATTATCTTAACTTCCTTTGAAAGGTTATAGCCATTTATCTCTCTATTTAAAATAAGATTCATAAGTTCCTGCTGTACCGCATGGTCACATCTATTTAATTCATCTATAAATAATAAAACAGATTTTTTTTCTTTAATTGCATTACTAATCTGAGCTAGCTTATAATGAGTTGCATAAACTGTGTTTCCACCTACTACAGTTGGTAATCCTCCTATTTCCCCCTCCTTAAGAAGGTTTGCATCAATATTAGCTAGAAAATATTTATTTTTCTTCGCTAATGCATTAGCTAAAGCCGTTTTCCCTATCCCACTCTCTCCAATTATAAGAGGTACTTCGCCGGTCTCTATAATCATATTTACAGTATCTAATACTTCTGAAAATTTCATTTTTTCCTCCTATTACTTTGAAAGCTTATAATCTACTAATAGTTTTTTAACCCTTTTGCTTCCATAAAGATTAATAAATTCTATTTTATCCATTTCTAGAATCTCAAGTTCTAAAAAATCTCTCAAGTATACTTCTGTGAATTCATCCTTTTCAAGCTTCTTATTTAATACCTCTAGAACTAATTCAATTTCCATAGAATCATATAAGTACTTAACAACTTTTATGTTATCTTCAATAAAAATTTTCAGATCATCTATATCATAATTAGCTATAAAATGAATTGCTTCTTCATTTTGAATTATTGCGTTTCTTTTTATTTCTAAAGTAGGCTTTTTTATATATTTTATTGCATTCCAGGAACCCCGGACAGCTGCTAATTGCACTTCATTTGATGGAGATTCTATATATTTTATAGAATCAAAATCTCTATTAACTGCTAAAAGGCATAATTCTTCTGTAGGATTTTCAACATATTGTATTGCCCACCCCTTAATATTAATCGCTTCTCTTTGAACCTCATAGGATGGCTTCTTTATAAGCTTTAATGAATTCCAAAGAAGCTTAACAGCTAGTAATCCTAATTCCTCATCTAAATTCATGATAAATTCTATTGCTAAAGGATTGCTTTTTATAGCTTCCCTTTTTAATTCAAAGGATGGATCTACAACAAATTTAATTGCTATACCATTTTTTTTCACAGCCGCACTTATTAGTTCTTGGTTAGGATCTTTTATCCTCTCAAGAACCATAGGATTTTCTCTAACTTGTTTTAAAAGTATTTTATCATCCATAATCTTTCTCCTAAAATTTTATAATTAGTATATCAGATAATAATGTTTATTATCTGATATACTTTGCAAGTAAAAAAAGTGCCCAAGGCACTTTTAATTATCCTTAAACTTTTCAATATCTTTGTTTATGGCAAATAATAAATTATTTAGTTCCCAAACTTCGCCATCTTCAATTAACTTATTTAAGGTTTTTTCGTATCTAGTAGATTCTAGGACTCTATCAATAGTTTTTAAATTTATTATTTTACTCATTATAGTTGAAATAACATCCGATTTAACCTCAAATAATTTCTGTGCATCCTTAATTTCATCCTTTATTTCAAGCATTTCTTCATCTAATTTAAAAGCTGCATCTGCTGCACTCTTTAACTTTACTTTAAGATTATCCGGAATTTTTTGTTTATATTTATAGTTTAAAGAATGCTCAATAGTCGCCCAGAAATTCATTGCAAGAGTTCTTATTTGAAACTCTGCTAATATTTCTACAGGACCACCTGCCATATTCACTTGATACTTTATTATCATATGATAACTTCTGTACCCACTTTTTTTTACACCTTTAACATAATCCTTTTCATAAAGAATTTGCATATCTCGCCTTTTCCTTAAAATTTGTACAACTATATCTATATCATCAACAAATTGACACATGATCCTAATTCCAGCTATATCTTCAAGCTCATAAGCAACCCTAGCTATTGGTATTTCAAATTTATTAGCCTTTTCTAGAATACTGGCTACTTCCTTTACTCTCCCTGTTACAAATTCAACTGGGGAATACTCATTTTTCCTTCTATATTCTGTTCTTATACTCTTCAGTTTAATTTTCAGTTCCTCTACCGCTTGCTCATAGGGCACAAGAAAACTTTTCCAATTATTACTTGCCATAAAAAAAATCACCTCATATTCTCCTACTTATTATTATACCAAAAAGTCAGCTTTATTAAATAAGAAATTATGATATAATTAAATTATAATTAAATTAATCTTGTAAGGGGTAAAAAATGAGCGAAACAGATTTGAAAATACACATATATGATAAAGAAATAATTTGTCCTATATGTAATTCTAAATTTAATGTGAAAATTGTCAAGGTAAACTCTCCGAGAATCACATCAAAAGATTCTGATTTTTTTATAAGATATAGAGTAATAAACCCTTATTTTTACGATGTATGGGTATGTAATAGTTGCGGTTATTCTGCTATAAAGGCAGATTTTCCAAAAATCAAGTCCCATCAGAAAGATATAATACTTAATGAAATAACGCGTAAATGGAGACCTCATAATTTTCCAGAAAACCTAACTGTCCCTGACGCAATTAATAGATATAAACTTGCCTTAGTTAATTCTATGGCTATAAATGCTACAAATAGTTCCATAGCTATGATTTTCTTAAAGCTTGGATGGATGTTTAGACTTAACGAAGATATAGAAAAAGAGAACCTTTTTTTAAATCAATCTCTTCAATACTTCCTTAAATCATTTAGCTTGGAAAATTTTCCAATATACGGTATGCAAAGAGATTCATTCTCTTATTTAATTGGAGATTTATATAGAAGAACTAATAAATCAGAAGAAGCTCTTAGATGGTATTCAACTGTAATAACAACTGTAGGGGCTTCTGTGAAAGTTAAAGAATTAGCTAGAACTGGCAAAGATATTATTAACAAAAAATATTAGAATATTTGTCCTTAGGTATTTTAGTCAAATTGTGAATGTGTTATAATTAGATAAACATAACATATATACGACTAAATACTTGAATTATAATTAATTTAAACATATAAATTTGGAGGTAATGAGATGGGTTTATTTACTAAAAAGAGCATTAAAGAAAATATTGAAACCGAAAGCCTACACCCAGTATATACAAAAAATATACAAGATACACAGGGTTTAAAACTTTCAGACGGAATTATTGATGAAATTAATTCACTACAAACTAATAGTAACAGTATTACTTTATCTATTAATGAAGTTAGTCAATCTGTTAACACATTAAGTAATGCTACAGTTAAGCAAAGCCAAGAGATTGATACTGCCGCTACAATTCTTAAAGATTTTAGTGAAAGTATGGAAAAACTAGCTTATAATGTAACTAATGTTCAGATACAAATGTTTGATACCGATGACTTATCAAATGATGGATTAGCTAAAATAGAGAAACTTGATTCATCTTTAAGTGATTTACAAAGTGCCTTCACAATTTCTAGCTCTACTGTAAACGAATTAGTATCAAAGTTGGAGTCTGTTAATAGTATTACAGATTCTATAAATCAAATTGCTAGCCTCACTAATTTATTATCCTTAAATGCTGCTATTGAAGCTGCACGAGCTGGAGAAGCTGGCAAAGGATTTTCAGTTGTTGCTGGAGAAGTTAGAAAACTAGCAGATAATTCAAAACAAGCAGTTCAAAGTATTGCTAAAATATTAGACGAAATTAAAAAAGATATTATAAATGCATCAAATGCTATGAACAGTGGTACTACAGCAATAAATATTCAACAAGCTACTTTAGCTGAAACAAAAACTAGCTTTATGAGTATAAAAACAGCTATTGATGTGACTACAACAGAGGTAAATGATGCTATTGAAAACCTTGCAATGGCAGCCGCTCAAAAGGATGAAGTTCTTAATGCAGTAGAAACAGCTAATTCAATTTCTCAAGAACATACTGCTTTAGCAGAAGAAATCGCGGCTACAATGGATGTACAAGCTTCAAGTATTGAAGAATTTAATGATACACTTTCTTCTTTAGCCAAAAACCTTTTAAAGTAAATATAAATTTAAAAAAATTAAAAGTGAGTTCCAAAAAATAGTTTTGGAACTCACTTTTTTATTTATTCTATTATAATAGTAGGATCAAAATCCAAAAAGTCAGCAGATGTCATAATATATTCAACCCCATCAACTTTTCCATTTAGCACCCTTTTTAAGGAGGGTCCATGCAAATGTCCATATATTACTTTTTCTACGCCATATTCCTTAATTATCTTTACAAAATCTGATTCCTCAAATCTATCATTAGTAGGCGGATAATGAAGCATAACTATAAACTTTGAAAATCCATTTTTTTTAGCTTCATCTAAAGATAGTCTTAATCTAATAAGCTCTCTTAGATATATTTTCTTATCTTTTTCTGTAAATTTATCGCCTCCAGGACAAGTCCATCCACGGGTCCCACATATAGCATATTCTTTATAGGAATAATAATTATTTTGAAGAAATTTAGTGTTTTCAAACAAAGCATTAAGCTTTGTTATACTACTCCACCAGTAATCATGATTTCCCCTTGATAATATCTTTTTGCCCGGCAGGTCTTCTACCCATTGCAAATCAATACTACTGCTATCAGAGTTCATAGCCCAAGATATATCTCCTGCTATTAGAACTGTATCTTCCTCATTCACTTTTTTCATCCAATTATTTTTTATCTTTTCAGGATGCCCATTCCATTTTTCTCCAAAAATATCCATAGGTTTATCCTCGTTAAATCCCAGATGTAAATCAGAAATTGCATAAAGTGCCATTAATTCTCCTCTTTCAACTTTTTATCTAAGTCTGTAATATAGGCAATAACATGAGCAACTGCTTCATATAGTTCAGATGGTACAGTTTCACCAACATCTACATTAGATAAAAGATCTGCTAGCTCTTTATTATATACTATGGGAACACTATTCTCTTCTGCTTTTTCTATAATTCTATCTGCAATTTGTCCCATACCAGCTGCGGTGACAATAGGTGCAGCAAAACTTTGTTCATATTGTAGAGCTATAGCTTTTCTTCTTTGCGTCATGTTACACCTCCTAATTTACACAGTCTCCTTTAATATTATAACCAATACCCTATTAGGTCAATATTTTTTTGATTACGCTTATACCTTAGTATCTATTGCTCTATCATGGCTTTCCTCAAAAAAACCTCTACAAGTTGTTAAGCTAATTTCTGATATCTTTGGAGTTACCGTTATACTTGTAAAAAAGCCTAAGTTTTTTAACCCTTCTAAAAGTTTTTCCTTGGTCTTATCAATTACCTTAACAAACTCATCATCACATTTTATATTAACATTTAAATTTGTTCCATTCACTTTTAAATATCCATCTACAGTACCTAAATTAATAGTTCTTACCGCTACTATCATCTTTACATTTGTTTTATCTATTTTTTTATTATCTTTTCTACTATCCTTAATAATAAGCTTGCATGGATACTCTTCTCCATTGTTCTTTATAGGAACATCTAAATAATAATACTCATTATTTACTGAATTAAGTAATTTAAAATCACTTATATTTCCCTTAATAAATTGCATTACTTTCTCCATTCCATCTCCCTTTAATTGTGCATGAGCAATAATATCCTTTATTATATCTTTCATATTCTCTATTTTAACTTTTATATCTTCTCTAATTATTTCATTAGAACTTAGATTCAAAATTTCTTTCGTTATACTATTTTTTATTTCATTGTCAGCACCTTTAATATTTAATTCACTTATGATAGACTTTGCATTTTCTTCAAGAATTGAACCTTTAGCCGTCGGTATAGCTGCATCATTTTCTGGCACAATTTCACCTTTCATTTGAAAAGTAATTATATCCTTTATTTTTTGCAACTGTGCTTCTGGTATATCTATTTCTTTTCCTAAAATATTAGAAATTAAAGTTTTTATATCATTATTTGTTATATTCTCTTTGTTTCCAAAGCTAGATCTTACTACATCCATAAGTTCTTTTTCACTTAAGGAATTTAATTTAAGGAACTTATCATTAAACTCGCTAGTTGTAAATTCGTTTTTATTTTGTACTAATACTTCCTTTATAGTTTCCTTAGTGACTTCTACATCCTCGCCTACCATAGATTTTAATAAAGAGAGCATGCTTACCTTCCCCTTATCTGTACTATTAGAATTATATATTTTAGATGCTAAGTCCTTGCTGTCTAAGGAGGCTTTTTCCTCTGAAGACAATATTGCTTTTGGAATAGATTCCTCTTCATTATTTTTAAGTATTGTTTCTAAATCTTTTATATCTAAATTTAGATCTTTAAGAGACTTCGATAGATTATTAATATATTCTTTTACAGTCTCCCCTGATTTTAAAATTTTATCGAAACTACCTATATTTTCTTTACTAATATCAATATCATTTTCTACGAAATTCAATTCCGCATTGGCAATAATACTTTTTATTACATTCCTTCGTGGGTCAACTTCCCCTTCTTTAACTGGTACAGCTTCAGCGGCTATTTGAGACGTAATTGCAGCCTTTATTTTTTGTATCCCCGCATCTGGTATATCTATATTTTTGCCTATAATATTGGATATTAAAGTTTTTATATCCTTATTGGTTATATTAGACTCCTTACCTAAGTTAGTTTTAACTCTATTTATAAGTTCTTTTTCACTTAAGGCACTTAATTTAAGGAACTTATCATTAAACTCGCTGGTTGTAAATTTACTTTTATTTTCTACTAAAACTTCTTTTATAGATTCCTTAGCGACTTCCCCTTCTTTAACAGGTATAACTTCAGCTGCCATTTGAGATGTAATTGCAGCCTTTATTTTTTGTAGACCCGCCTCTGGTATGTCTATCTCTTTGCCTAAAATATTGGATATTAAAGTTTTTATATCCTTATTGGTTATATTAGACTTGTTCCCTAAGTTACTTTTAACTAAATCTATAAGTTCTTTTTCACTTAAGGCACTTAATTTAAGGAATTTATCCTTAAACTCATTGGTTGTAAATTTATTTTTATTTTCTACTAAAACTTCCTTTACAGATTCCTTAACTATATCCCCCGACTCACCTGCCACAGATTTTAATATAGAAAGCAGATTTACCTTCCCTTTTTCTGTGCTATTAGAATCCTGTGTTTTTGCATCTGTTAGATCTATATTCAAGTCCTTCAAAGCTTTAGAAATATTATCAAAATATTCTTTTATAGTCCCTTCTGACTTAAACAACTTATTATAGCTATCTATATTCTCTTTATTTATATCAATATCATTTTCTATAAAAAATAATATATCATCTTTACTAACGGTTTTAAAGCTCTTAAAAAAATCATTTAAGATATCCTTTATTTGTTGTCCTTTAGTACTTCCCTCTTCAATTCCTTTTCCCGATATAAATTTATTAATAAAATTATCTATTTCCGCAGGATTAGAATTTATCTTCTCATTAAAGGCAGTAATGCTTTTTATAAATGTTATATTCTCCTTAGTAAGTGGAATGTTATACTTAACCATGGCTTTGAGAATATCTAAGCTTTCCTTTGTCATACCAGTCTTTTTCATGAAGTCCCCAATTATATTCCCCTCTGAACCTTGATTTGTCTGTTGGTTTGGCATTATTTTAAGTTTAATCTTTCCATCCTCAAAATCTTCTACCTCAAACTTTATAAGACCTTCCTCATTAGGGCTAACTTTTCCTTCAATTTCAGCTGTAAATTGCCATCCATCAGATAATTTGACTACAACTTCATTTCCCTCACCCTTGCTTACAATCCTACCTTTAAATGATTCTCCTACTTCAAACGTTAATTTGCTAGATACCTTTTTATTACTTGCTTCACTGACATTCCCTATATTCCAAATTGCCGGCATAATATCTCTCCCTTAATAAAATTCACTATTATATTTATCGTACATTACTATAGGTATATTAAGTCATTATAAAAAAATAAAGCTAAGATATTCTTAGCTTTATTTTATAAACTATATTAATTTAATTCTATCTTATGATAATTCTTTTTTCCTCTTTTAATTAATGCAGCTCCATCTTTAAAGTCATCTTTAGTAATTAATCTTTTCAAATCAGTTATCTTTTCCCCATTAAGAGATAAGCCATTCTGTTGAATTAATCTTCTACCTTCTGCTTTTGATGGTATTATTTTATTTTCAGCTAACACTTCTAATAATTCTGTTCCTATTTTATCTGCAGTAATTACTACTGTAGGGACATTACTCATATCAGCTCCGCCTGAAAATAATGCATCTGATGCTTCAGTGGATTTTTTAGCTTCTTCTTCTCCATGTACAAGTTTAGTTACCTCATAAGCTAATCTTTTTTTAGCTTCATTAATTTCGGCACCTTCTAATGCACCGAGTTTTCTTACCTCATCCATGGGTAGGAATGTCAATAATGCTAGGCATTTTTCAACATCGCCATCATCTACATTTCTCCAATATTGATAGAACTCAAAAGGAGATACTTTCTCTGGGTCTAGCCATAAAGCTCCACCAACAGTTTTTCCCATCTTTTGTCCCTGGCTATTTGTTAGTAATGTACAAGTCATTGCAAAAGCTTCACCTTGTGCCTTCTTTCTTACTAATTCAACGCCAGCAATCATGTTAGACCATTGATCATCTCCACCAAGTTCCATTTTACAATTATACTTTTGGTTTAAAACGTAAAAATCATAACCTTGCATCAACATATAGTTAAATTCTAAAAATGATAATCCCTTTTCTAATCTTTGCTTAAAACAATCTGCACTTAGCATTCTATTAACTGAGAAATGGCTTCCTATATCCCTTAAAAAATCAACATAATTTAAGCCAAGTAGCCAGTCTGCATTGTTTACGATTAGTGCTTTATCATCGGAAAAATCTATAAATCTTCCCATTTGCTTCTTAATTGAATCAACATTAACTTGGATTTGTTCCTTTGTAAGCATCTTTCTCATATCAGTCTTACCACTTGGATCTCCTACCATAGCAGTTCCCCCACCTAATAAGGCTATTGGTCTATGTCCTGCTTTTTGCATATGAGCCATAAACATCATAGCTATAAAATGTCCAACATGTAAGCTATCTGCAGTTGGGTCAAATCCTATATAAAAAGTTATTTTCTCCTTCTCAAGCAATTCTCTTGTCTCATTCTCATGAGTGAATTGCTTTATGTATCCACGATCCAATAACTCATCTAATACATTAGCCATTTTGTACCTCCTGTTTTTTCATCATTTAGATATATATTATATAGTATAAACCCATATATATCTTTAATCAACTTAATACTTATTTTTCATATAATGAATAAAGCTGTCTTTAGAATTATTCTAAGAACAGCTTATTTTTCAATCTATTTAAATTAAAATTAATTTCAAAGTTATGCTACATAAACTCTTCTAGTTCTATTAAATCCCTGGTAATATAACCTTAAAACTGTTCTCTACTCTAGAATTTATTAATTTAATCTTGCCTCTCCCTTTAAATGCATTTTGCATTCTACTAAATCCTTTTCCATTCTTTAAAAATATATTTCTATCATCTAAGGTTATTAACTTTTCATATATCCACATATTTCTTTTCATATAATTTTCATTGTTTCCTTTTATATTCTTTTCTATTCGCCCTCCTGGGCTCTCAATAATAATACTTTTTCTACTTATAACAACTTCAATTATTCTATTAACTTCTGAATATTCCCTATACAACACTGCATTTTTAATAGCTTCCAAAATTGCCTCAACAGGATACTCTGTTTCAAGTATTTCATTAACAACTCTTTCTGAATTCAGTATCATATCTAGAAGATTACCTTGAATAATAGTAACCTCTTTGTATCCTTTATTGACATCATTTATTATCCTTATCATATTATAAGGAATAACTAGACTATTATTATCAGAAAATACAAGTAACCCTCCATAAGTACACTTTTCCTTTCCGCTTTCCTTCTCCCTATAAATTATTCCAGAACTCTCTAAAAGGAAACTTTTATTGTCATCATTAATATATATCCCCTTATTTCTAAAATATTTATCAATAAGCTCCATATTTAAAAATTCTATACTGCTTTTCATTGCAGGAAAGGTTTCTATACTTAAATCTAAATTCTCTTCAAACAATGTTAGAAGTTCTTGCTTTCTAATTATATCTGTAGTTGATCCTCTTCTAATGTAGAAGGCACCATTTTCTTTTATTTGATAAGGCTTTTGATTTCCATCATATATTGTTATAACCCCTATATTTTTTTCATGAAACTTTAAAAACTCAACCTCAATTGGAATAGGAGGTTCACATCTTGATGTAATGATTTGTTGTACTTGTTCTTCCTTAAAAGTTTCTTCCTCTTTAACTCCTATTGCCTCTTTACTCTTATCTTCTATCCCTACTATAAGATAACCTCTACCACCTTTTGAATTGGCTATTGCACTTATATCCTTAGCTAATTCTTTTTTGCCACTTTCGGTCCATAATTCAAGCTTTACTTTATAATCTAATTTAGGCCCTTCTCCCCTTTTAATTAAACTTAACAGCTTCCTGGTATCCATTATTAATCCCCCAATATAAATTTAACCTTATCTAAAAATACAGCTATACTAAAACATTAAAATACACTTCATGTCAAGGACAATTCATTTTCTGATATAAAAATATCCTATAGAGTAGACTTTTTTTGTCTACTCTATAGGATATATTGAAATAGATTCCAGTATGTTATTAATTTTTACACGTCTGTCTCTTATATAATCTCCAATATAACTCAGAAGTGATTGTGTGATTTTGACAATCTAGTTAGAGTAGCCTATACAGCATTTATACTAACCTCAAGTTTTCCTGCATCCCAGGCATTATTTGCATTAGCCGTGATGATAAAATATAACTTGTCCCCTTTTGTTACATTAAGTGCCCTAATATTTATATTCTTAGTATTGTCGACTGTAGCACTTACTGCAACTACATCCTCCTGCAATTTTTGGTCATTTTTATAGATTGTTAGTTTAACACCATCTGGCCAAGTTGGATTAACATCTGCATGGGTAAACTTTGTGTATTTACCTATTATATCAATAGTTCCATCTTCTCCCACTGTCCATGTATATACCGCTCCCTTATTTACTGCCGGATGAACAAAATCAGATTTTATTTCAAGACCATCAAGCCCTGGCTGATAATACTTTTCGCTATTAGCATCATAACCTGTAGCATCAGCAAAATCCAAATTGCTTGTTCCATATCCATAACCCCATCCATTATTTCCTTGAACTCCGAAATCAAAAAATAAGTTGGCATTATTTGCTCTATCTGGAACCGTAAATGTTAATGTTATATCTACTCCCGCTGGATTAATTCCTTCTGCTGCTACTCTTACCAATAATGTATGATCTCCACTGAAATCTATAGCATTAAACACTCCTTCTACATATGCTACATATCCTGCATTATCTAGATTGTATTCCATTCCTGTTGCCATTCCAGTTACAGTATTTGCTACATCATTGATTGTTACAATCGGTACTGCTGGTCTTACTGAATTACTGAATGTTATATCACTATCCATAGAGAATATTCCCCACTTATGATTTTGCATATTATACATACGTGTAGTGAAAGCAACTTCATTGTTCACGTAAAGCACTGCAACTGAGTCATCAATCACCACTGAAAAATCTAAAGTAGCATTGTCCCCAATAGTTAATGATTTAGTAGACTCTATTGCTCCTAGTGATTCATCTGTTGATGCACTGTAAAATTCTAATCTTCCATACTGACGGTTAAAGACAATATTTAATGGAGCTTTCCCATTATCTTCCACATTAAACATAAATCCAAAATTATTATTCTTGCCTTTTGTATTTATTTTTCCTGTGATTTTACTTATTCCATTAACTTCACCGAAAGTCACTGATTCATAGCCATTTCCTGTGAAAGAATAGTCGTTATTGTTTTTGATTACTGTTTGCGTCTTATTCATTTCAGTAAAATCTGCATAATTATTTATTGCATTTATAGCTTTTTCTACTGGAGTTGCACGAAGGGTACCATCTGCATCTTGTTTGATTTGATGCACTACTAAATTACCTCCCCAGTTATACTCACCTGAATCAGTATAACCAACTTTTGTTGGATTCCATCCAAACATATAAACGTTACCATTGGAATCGTTTTCAAATTTTCCAGCATATAAGCCATTTCCATCCAAGCTATCATCGAATCCTAGTTTAGTAAATGGTCCCATTGGATTAGTAGCTATTCTATAATGAACAACTCGTTTTCCAAACGGATCTTGTGCTGATTGATCTGAGAATGTAAGATACCAATAATCTCCTAATTTAAATAATTGAGGACATTCTAAGTTTGTGTTATCTGTATCATTGGCAAATAATACTCCTTGATCAGTCCATGTTTTTAAATCATCTGATGTATAGCGTGCTATTACACCTGTATTATCTTTCCTAGTTGTTATAAGCATCCAATACTTATTATCCTCTTCATTATAGAAAACATATGAATCTCTAAAATCATTTCTAGAATACTGAGGTGCTGCAGAAAATGTATCTTCAGGTATCTTAGTCCAATTTTTAAGATCAGTACTTGTAGCATGCATTATAACCTCGTAGGGTTCTCCTGTATCTCTACGATCATTAAAGGCAGTAAAGAATGCATTATACAAACCATTTTTATCCTTAATAACAGAACCAGTACCTAAAGCAAGATCTTGATCTGCATTATTATTTGAGTGATTAATTACAACACCTTCATTTTGATAATCATAAAAATTCTCTGTTGTAATTAAGCTCCAAGGGTGGAACCCATTTTCAGTGCTGTCTCTTATATCATCTAAATAAAATATATTAAATTTACCATTTTCATAATAGGGCATAGTGTCTCCAATATAACTTAGAGGTGATTGTTGTGATTTTGGAAATATAGTTGGACTAGCATATGCGGAATTTATACTGGTCTCTTCAACATTTGCTTCCACTTTGCTATTTGAACTCAAAATACCCTGTGAAATAATAACCGTTACTGCTAAGATGCATACCGTGTTTTTGATTTTCATCAATTTCTCCTCCTTAGATTTTATATGTATGTAATTGTAAAGAATCAACTACTGAATTTTCTCATGTAGTTAATTCTTCACCATATGCCCTTAATGTTAAGTTATAGTTGTGTACTAACCCAATTCCTCTACTAGTAAGTTTATGTTTCTAAATTCTGATGGTCCATTCCATACATTTAATCCAAATTTCCCTGTTGTATAATAATTTTGTTCTATCTTATCACACACTAATTTATCATTTATCTAAAAACTAATTTTATTTCCTTCTAATTTAACTTTTAACTTGTACGTCCTGTAGGTTGTTTCACCAACATTACCATTTGCAAGTTCAACTTCACTTCCATCTGGTAACCGTGCAAACATTCTCCAAGAACCCCACTTTCCTACATTAGCTATAATACCTCCGCCTGCAAAGAAATCATCGCTTTGAGCAAATAATACAACACCTGCAACATCACCACTTGCTGGTATTTGGTTACGCCAATCCCCTAAAATCTTAGAATCCATGTCTAAAGTATATGTGTTTTTAGCAATATCTATATTTTGATCTGATATTGCAAAACCATTTTGATCTTTACCTTTATCCACCACATAGCTATCATCAGAAACATGTAAGTCCCCTGGTGTATTGTCAAAAGTTAAACCCGACTCAGGAATACTTGTTTTAGTACTTGGAACATTATTCTCAAGAGTTACATTTTTAAATGCTGTTTGTCCCCCAAAAACATTTAATCCAAATCTTCCTGTTTCAAAATCTTGATTAGTATCACAAACTAATTCATCATTAATCCAATACTTAATATGCTTGCCATTTACTTCTGCTCTTAATTTATATATACTATCGTCTGCTTTTGGAACTATACCGTAAATTAAATCCTTAACTATTGGATTTCCGTCTCCATCAAGCCCTGTGAATTCAAACACCCTAAATTCACCATTTTTATTTATATTTACTATTACAGATCCTTCTTTTGGATTTGCATTTTGAGATAATAGTATAAGGCCTGCCGTATTTCCATCTGATACATCTGCATCTGCCGCGAGTGTAGATACCATTCCAATCTCATTGGTTTGTTCTGCTACTGCGAATGCATCACCCTCATCATTCCCTACATAAGCATCATCCTTCACATACCAAGTCCCATTAGTACTAAAATTAGATAAATCCTTAATAATACTACTTGGATCATTACCATAAATATTTAAATTAGCTGTTTTTTCAGCCTTTCCATCTTTAGAAACAGCAGTTAAAGTTGTACTTCCTGCTTTTACTGTCTTAAATGTTGTCTTTATATTATCTTGGCTTACAATTTCTAAAACCTGAGCATCTGAAAATTTCCATGTAACACCTTGATCTGCTGCTTCAGGAAGTATAGCTGTATAAACAGAAAATTCCTCCCCTACAGTTTTACCTAGTTCTTCCTCACTTAATGATACTAAAACAGCTTTAGTTCCCTTAAGTTCATTATTCCAAATACCACTTAATGGATAGTAGTTAATTGTAGCTTTTGTCTTTCCGCCAAGTGAGTATACTTCGATTCCTTGACTTGAACGATTAGGGAAAACTTGAGCTGCGCCACATACCTCTCCATTATTTCCATATACTTCTACAGATGATGAATCTACAAAAATATGCAATTGAATTTTACCATCTGCTGTTTTATTTATCTTACTACTATATGCTTGTGCGAAATTAATTGGTGCTTGTCCTGATTTTGTACGATCAAGGGTTACTTCTTTAGTTTCAGTATTATACTTAACTATTGTTTCTTGATCTGCATCTTTTCCAACACGTAATTTAAATCCAAACTCAGTTGTATCTGCATCAGGTGCAAACTCTGCAACAATTTCATATTGACTTCCAGATAAACTACTCATAACATTAGTCTGATCTGGAGAAATTGTAACATCCTCAAAAGTTGTAGGTTCTTTACGCAACGTTTCATATTCTTCGATTGGTTGTTGTATCATACGAACTCCATCAGCTGTTTCAGCTAATTTTAATTCAGTTTGCAAAGTAAATTGTCCGTTAAATGTTTTTGTTATTGGGGCAATAGCATTACAATAATCCCAATTATTCATCCAGTTAATCATAATTCTTCGCCCATCAGGTGTACCATTTTCACCTACACCATAATAAGTTTGAGCTGCATATGAATCTTTAGAGAAATTCATAACAAAACGTTCATCAGTATCAGGAATAAATGTCCAAATACCATCTACTTCTTTAAAATCACCAACACGATAATATCTTCCGCCTTCGCTCAATACCCATTTGAAATTTCCAGTATCTCCAACTTCTAATTTAAATATATCTGGACATTCTGTTTGAATTTCTGGTTGCATAGCCTCTGGTTCCCAAGTCTTTAAATCTGTTGATGAGAAGAATCTTAGTGGTCCGCCTGCAACTACCATCATCCATTCATCAGAATCTTCGTTATAGAATACTTTAGGATCTCTAAATGCCGAATCATTTAACGGATCATCTTCTGTTGAAATAACAGGATTTCCTTCGTATTTAGTCCATGTTCTTCCATCATCTTTACTGTATGCAATACTTTGTTTTTGTTTCTCTATGCCTTCATCATTTTTATAATGTTGAGTATAGATTGCAACTAATCCGCCGCCTTCAATTCCATCAAAGAAACCACTAGTATTATCTTTATCTACAATTGCTGATCCCGAGAAAATTGTTCCACCTTCATCTGGCTCTAAAGCAATTGATAGTTCTTCCCAATGGATTAAATCCTTACTAACTGCATGTCCCCAATGCATTGGGCCCCATACAACGTCATCTGGATAATATTGATAGAATAAATGGTATTCACCATTAAAGTAAACCATTCCATTCGGGTCATTGGCCCATGCCTCAGCAACAGAAAAGTGATACTGTTCACGATAATCTTCTAAATAATCAGTTGTAATACCAGCATTAACATTACCAATACCATCGCTATTCCCATTGCTATTACCATTACCATTACTATTCCCATTACTATTTCCATTACCATTACCATTACCATTACTACTTAAAAGATATAGTTTACTTGATTCTACTGTATCCCAAGAATTTAAAGCATCTGAATTAGTGCCAGGAATTTCTAGTCTATCTAGATTTACTACTTTAGGTGGTATTATGATTTCTTCTGTATCCATATCTACACTATCAGTCTCCTTTTCTACTCTAACTACCTCAGTCTGTATTTTCTCCGATTTATTTAAATAATACATTGCAGAAATAGTTGTTGCTGTTATAAGCGTAAGTGCTATTGTTATTAGTATTGTTAACTTTCTTTTGTTCATTATATATCCCCCTTCATGTTAATTGCTTCTTACATTATTTTCATTCTAGTATAGGTTTACATTAGATTGCTACCCTTAGGAACAAACTTAACTCTCATTATATTAATCTATATAGCAATTAGCATGCCAAGTTAGTATATCAAAGTACTTTGCTTTTTCTAAATGTTGATCTTAACGGCATACACGTGATCTTACACTTTTATTTAACATTAAAAATTCTCTTTCTAAATATTTTTAATATACTTCAGATAATAGTATCAATACACTGACAACATATTTTAATACACTCACTTTATGATTTTTATCTATTTCACCAAGTTTATTGTGTTTTTTAGTATCCATTAAAAGAAAAAAGCACAACTATAATAAAACATTATAGAGTGCTCTTAATATTATTGTTTATTGCCGTAATAAGTAACTTTATTTTTACCTGATTCTTTACTTTGATATAGTAATATATCAGCTTCATTTATAATTTCACTAACAGTATCTCCATCTTCAGGATAATAGCCAATTCCAAAACTTGCAGTTATTATTTTTGAATCCTCTCCGTTATCAATAACATTACCTGATATACTCTGTCTGATGGCTTCTATTTTATCATATACCTCTTTTTTATCTTTGAAACTATCAATATAAAATATAAATTCTTCTCCACCATATCTTGCTAATACATCTCCATCTACTAAGAGCTTTCGAATAGCTTGATTAGTTTCAATTAAAGTCTGATCTCCAAATTGATGTCCATAATCATCATTTATCTTTTTAAAATCATCTAAATCCATCATAACTACTGCATACCGCTTATCAGGATTAGCAAGTGCTTTATCTTCAACTTTTTCAAAGAAATATCTTCTATTATAAATTCCAAGTAGAGGATCTTTCTTAGAAGCTTCATGTAGTTCTCTATACAATATTGCATTTTCAATGCATATTGCTATTTGACTGGCAATGGATTTTAAAAATCTCTTATGCTCTTTATCTAAAAAATTATATAACTGATGCTCTACTAGTATAAATCCAAAAGATTTATCTCTAATTTGTATAGGCATAGCCATTACTGAGCAAATTTTAACATTCAAACATTTGTAATCTCTGATTCCATCTAAAGAATTAATTAGATATTCTTTTCCTAATTGAATATAAACCTTCTCTTGACTTGTTAATTCAACTTTTTTATTCTTTACATTAGTTGCTTTTATTACAAGTTCTCCATCTTCCTCAAGAAATATAGTTGAATAAGCAACACCAAGCAATCCTAATACCATATCATTTATCATGGATATAAGATTTTCATCACTTAAAAATGAATTAATATACTTGCTTATTTCAACTATGTTAGCTAGCACATTAATATCTTTTTCCAATTTCATATTTTTTTTAGATAAAGTTTGCATTTGCATTTCTGTTTTTCTTTGGTATTTTTCAAATTCCTCTTTAATTTCATCATTTCCCAATCCAGAATCTTGCATTTTCTCCCACCTTACTTTGTATAGAATTAACCCAAACCATAATTTTATAACTACTTCTATAATAAACCATTTTATAAAGTATATCAATAATTTAGGATAAATTTGAGTCCTTATTTTTCTATACTACTATAAGCTGTCTATTGCTAAATTACTTCCGTCTATAATAAGGTTAACTTCTGTCTCAAGTATGGTTTTAGATAGTATTTTCTCTTTATTTAAAGAAGGATATTTTTCTTCAATTAATCTGTTTACCCCTAAAATATCTATTTCCTTTTCTTTATATCTTTGAAAAAATTCCTCTTCATATTTTTTAAGCTTCCATTCTTCATTAACTTTAATAGTCTCCAAAGCAGCTTGTGTCATCTCCAGATTCCCTTGAATCTCACCTATAGATAATTTAATATTCAGTTTCTTTTTTAAAAGAATATCCTCACCCTGAACTAATATCTCACTCTTATTATTACCATTTAAGATATCTAAAGTAATAAGCTTACTAGCATCATTAGGATTTGCTACTTGAAAAGTTCCACCCTTAACTCTATTTTTTAATATGTTATATGTAAGAGCATCCTTTTGCTCTAGTTTATCAACCATATGGTTATCCTTCATTATCACTCCACCATTTAGTTCTACTTTGTTTGCAATCCCCTCTGATTTTAATTCTATAGCACTCATAAGACTTATACTGCTTTCATTTTGACTATTAGTTACATAATCATTTACATTAGTTTTTATTACTGTTCCGTTATGTTTATTATTCTCTACTAACTGATCCAAGTATAATCCTAAATATTCTTCCTCATCATTAGTAGTTTTTAATAAATCATCAATTTCCCCAAAATATACAAACATATAAGGATCAAGACCAAATTCCTGATGATTATTTATTAGATCCATATGATTTTTTACACCATTTTTAGCTACTTGCTCTGAAAATATATAAGCTCTAACTTGGCTAAAATTAATAACATTACTTGAAGATACATTAATGTTTCGAATTGCTTCAAGTGCTGTTTTTCCAGTCCCCGTTAACATTATTCGTTTACCCTTATCAGAACTTTCATTAGCATCTCTATAAGGGCGGACAGAATCCAAATAAACTATTATATTATCATAGTCATCTTTATCAAAAATAATAGATGTTGCAAAGGTTATTCTATTTATTTCTGTATAATTAAAACATCCCCCTAGCGGCAATATTAATAACACGACTAATAAAATACTAGCTACTCTTTTCTTCATTATTATCCTCCTCCCCATTTCCTATAAACTTTTTAGATATCCTTCTTAAGTCACCCCTAAATAATATATCCTTGAAATTATAGATAGCTGTACTTCCAATTGGGAAAAGATATGAATATCCTCCTGTCTCAAGCTCTCCTAATTTTACAATGAGGATAATAGAACTAATAAGGAATCCAGGAAGTCCAAAAAGCGAACTAACTATAGTTATAATCATTGACCATATAGACATAGCTCCATATACTTTTGGAATTAAGAAATAACTTAAGGTACTAGCGGCAACTACTATAATAGTTGTTCTAGATGCTATCCCTGCGCCCACAACAGCATCTCCTAATATCAATGCTGCAACTATACTCATAGCTCCCCCAATAGGCTGTGGAAGCCTAAGACCCGCCTCCTTTATTAATTGAAAGGCTAATATCATCATTATCACTTCTACAATAGTTGGCAACGGTACCCCAGCCCTTGATACAGCTAATCGAAATACAAAAAGTGATGGAATCAGAGAAAAATGATGAGTTATTACTGCAACATATATACCAGGTAAAAATGTTGCTATAAAAAATGCAACCCATCGTAGAACCCTAGTTAAACTAGAGAAATATTTATTAACATAATAATCATCTGGAGCTTGGAAATTTTCTAAAAAGAAATATGGTACAGTTATTACAAATGGTGTTCCATCCACCATTACAGCAACTCTACCCTCTAAGATTTTTGAAGCTACCTCATCAGGTTTTTCTGTATAACCTATAGTATCAAAAACAGATTTTTGGCCTCTAAGTTCCTCTTCAATGTAATTTGTATCTAAAAGAAATTTTATATCTAGATTACTTATAGTATCCCTTATTTGCGATACTAAAGAATCCGGAGCCGTACCTTTAATATAGCAAATACATACAACCGTCTTACTCTTTTTTCCTACTACTAAGGGTTCGAATTTTAAATCTGAATTCTTTATTTTACGTCGTATAAGAGAAATATTATCTACAAACAGTTCTGTAAAACCTTCCCTTGGCCCCTTAACAACAGCTTCTGTAACAGGTATAGATACAGATCTTCTAACAAAACCCTTAACTTCACAGAAAATTATTTTATCATGGTCTTTAAATAGTAGGACTACGTCTCCAGCCAGAATATGAGAAATAGCATCCTCTAAATCTTTAGCATAATCTGCAATATTAATATCTAAAACGTTAGTAATTATGTCCTCGATACCCGTGCATTCAAATTCTTTTTTCTTTAGAGGTGTGACTATATATTCACTAATGAATTGAGTACTACACAAATCATCTACAAATACTAAAGTACAGGTTCCTAAGCTAGTCATTATTTCTCTATACTTTACGTCAAAAGCATTTTCAAATCTCTTTTTTACATAATTAACATTATTATTCATTAAACATCACCCAAATATATTATCTCTCCAGGAAGGTTTAATATTCTCTTTTTTGCTAATACTAATATTAAATTAATTAAGGAGGATTTTTATGAACAAGTTATCTTCAAGACATTTTATGTTTTTTATTATAGCTACAAGTACTATAGCCCTAAGAAGTTATTCTTCTATTTTCATCAATTATGGGGGAAGGGATACATGGTTAATTTCACTTTTTGCATCCTTAATTATATTTTTCTACTTTACATTTCTACTTTATGTATTTAGAAAAACTAATATTTACAACATAACTGAAATTTTTTCTAAGGTTCTTCCAAAAAGAGCTAATAATATTTTAATTTTTATATTTTCCATAGGATTATTTCTATCCGCCATAGAATCTGCATCCGTTAATGCAAACTCTATACATACAAATTATTTTCTCTCCACCCCGACTTGGTATTGCTTATTATTTATTATAATACCAGCAGGTTATGTTCTACTTAAGAAGTTTAACTCCATACTTGTTTTGGTTATTATTATAGGAACCATTACTTTAATTGGGGATATTATTTTAATAGCGCTACTACTTAAATTCTTAGACTTTAACTATTTACTTCCCATCATGGAGAATGGTATGACAAATGATAAATGGCTTTGCCTTTTAGAAATCATTGGATCTTTCTCCTCAATTGTTATAGCTTTGCCTTATTTAATATATTTAGATAAAAAAGAATCTCTTCTAAAACATAATAGCCTTGCAATAACCATAAGCTGCATACTAATTACCATTTCCTTTATATCAGCAATAGCATTTTTCAGCCCTGATCGGGCTGGTAAAATATTTTATCCTGGTTACATAGAATCTCAAAGGGTACAGATTGCAGGTTTCTTTGAATTTGGTGAATTGTTTTATATATTTAGAAGTGTTTGTCTATGGTTTATTAAATATATTTTATCTTCCTATGGGATATTGTTATTATATAAAGATAAAATCAAGAAACAAAAATCATTTGTAATTTTTTATAGTTTAGCACTTTTTATTGCATCATTTATAGTAACTCAGAATCAATATTTTCTCTTTTACTTCCTTAGGTTGTTCCAATTAACTAATTTAGTCTTTTTTATTGCAATTCCACTTGTAATCTTTATTATATTTTATTTTGGTAAATACAATAAAAAGGTTACAAAGAAAATTATTCCTTAATTGATTTATTATAGCAGATAAATTGTATCATTCCTCCATCTATCTGCTATAATAATAGAAACTGGTAATTCTCTATGATACTAATACTTCCCTTAAATTTCAGGTGAGGTTAGAGTTATCAAAGTCAATTTACCCTATGATTTTTAAGGAGGTAATTTCAATGGAAGACAAAACAATAATTTGTAAAGACTGTGGACAGGAATTTTTATTCACTATAGGTGAACAAGAATTCTTTAAAGAAAAGGGATTTGAAAACGATCCCGTTAGATGCCCAGCCTGCAGAAAAGCAAGAAAAGCTGAAAGAATGAACGATAGAAGATAATATGCTCCCTTCGGTGAATTGATAGTTATGGATAAAGCTCCAAGGAGAAAGTTCAATAATCAAAATCATAGATTTTGATTTTCACTTTTCCTCAAGGGATTTCAAAAAATTACGCAAAAAAGTTTAAGGACACGAATCAAAGATTCGTGTCCTTAAGCTTTCAACTTTCAACTCTCAACTTTCAACTCTCAACTTTCAACTCTCAACTTTCAACTCTCAACTTTCAACTCCCCAAAGGGGGTTAATTTCCTGCTTTCTTTTGAGCAGATAATATAATAGCACTTAAAGGAACAGCAATAACTATTCCAGTTACAACTTGAATAATATTACCTACAATATCCTTAGCAGCATAGGCTAATCCTTGGATCAACCCTATCTTTTCTGTTAAAAGCCCTGCAAGGATTGTTCCTGCTATAAAATAGCCTATGATCATAAATATTCCCCCTGCAATAAATGCTATTATATATTCTTTCTTAAAATTTTCAAATGCATTTTCTCCACCTATCTTTTCAATTATAGCCCCAACAATATAAGCCATTATCCCCTTAATTACAAAAGTAAATGGAGCCCATATAACATATCCACCTAAAATATCCACTAAAAGCATTCCAAATGCACTAGCAACAGCGCCCCTCTTTTTACCAAGTACTACAACTGATAGAAACACCATGGAATCCCCAATATGTACAAAACCTCCAACTGATGGAACTTTAATTATACTTCCTGCTAAATAAACTAAAGCAATCATTAATGCCATAATGACTAAGTCCTTTGTTGATAATCTCTTTTTTTCTTCCATTTCTTTTTGCCCCCTTTAATTTTATATAATTATTATATTCTGCCATAATATATTGTGCAAATGTATCGATACTTATCCCATTGTATTTTTTAATTTCAGTCATTTAATTGACAGTCAAAACCCTAAATCTTATAATATAAGTATTACTTAAAATAGGAAGAGGTGTTTTTTTTGTCAGAAAACCTTAATAATGAAAATAAGAAAGTTATTTTTAGTGGAATACAACCTTCTGGAGATTTAACTCTAGGAAATTATTTAGGAGCATTGAAAAACTGGGTTAAGCTTCAGGATGATTATACATGCTATTTCTGTGTTGTTGATATGCATGCTATAACAGTACGTCAAACTCCAGCTGATTTAAGGAGAAGAACTCTTGAATTATTATCAATATATATTGCTTCTGGAATTTCTCCAGAAAAAAATACTCTGTTTATTCAATCCCATGTTCCAGCTCATGCTGAATGCTGTTGGTTATTAACTTGTAATACATATATGGGTGAACTAAGCAGAATGACTCAATATAAGGATAAATCTAAAAAGTATGGAGATTCCATAGGTGTAGGTTTATTTAATTATCCTTCCCTAATGGCTGCAGATATACTTTTATATAACACAGATTTAGTTCCTGTTGGAAAGGATCAAACTCAACATTTAGAACTTACACGTGATATTGCTACAAGATTTAATAGTAGCTATAGCCCAACTTTTAAAATTCCAGAGGGATATATCCCGAAAATCGGTGCTAAAATTATGAGTTTACAAGAACCTTTAAAGAAAATGTCAAAGTCATCGGATAATCCAAATTCATATATACTTATTATGGATCCACCTGCAGTTATTAAAAAGAAGATAAGCCGTGCTGTAACAGATAGCTTAGGACTTATTAACTATACTGATGATCAGCCTGGAGTTAAAAATCTTTTAAACATATTGTCAGCTATAAAAGGAACTCCCCCTGAGGAATTAGTACTTTACTATGCAGGAAAGGGTTATTCAGATTTAAAAGCTGATGCGGCTGATTCTATTATCTCTGAATTATCTCCAATACAAGATAAGGTTCAGGAACTTTTAAAGGACAAAAGTTATCTTGAATCTATTTATAGAGAGGGCGCTGTTAAAGCTTCCCACGTTGCTAACAATACTCTTAGGAAGATGCAAAAGAAAATCGGTATGATTCCAAGATAAATTTGAAAGTGAGATTTTCTTATGTTAAAAAAATTATATAGTGTTTTAAGCAATAATTTTTATTTTTGCTTATTCTATTTGTTTGCCAGCTTGAGTTTTGTAACTATTTTAAATGAAATACCTTATATTAATCTTCTTTCAAAAGTTGCATTAGTATGGGGATTAGCTTTATCAGTAGTTCATATCATTAAAATAATTAAACGGTATCCAACCTTAATTGAATTATCTCTATACATCTTTTTAGGTTTCACACTGATTATTAACTTAATCTTCTATAGGTCTATAGAAAATTTAAAGATATGGCTTGTTACATTTATTATATTGTCATCTGTATTTTATATTAATTTAGATAAAAGTCATGATCAATTAGAGAAAGAACTGAAAATTATTTCTAATTTCATAGCAATATTTACATTTATATTTTCACTAGCTTCAACTATAATGTATTTTGCTAATATAACCTTTACTTTTGCTAGTGGAGTATACGGAGTGGATCAAGGTTTATATATTTATAAAAATTCCTTAGCGATTTCCGCTTCCATAGGTTTGTTAGTATCAGTTTATATGTCCGTAAAATATAAATATGAAAAAACCAAGTTTTTTCATTTACTTAACGTTATGTTGCAAATAATTCCTTTAGTTTTTTCTAACGGAATAAGTGCTTACCTCTTAATTATTACAATTCTTTTTGTATTAATTTTTATAAAATTTAAAAATAAAATTTTTAGGTCTGCCATGATTTTAGTACCTAGTATTTTTTCTATAGCAGGCTTTGCATTATTTCATGAAAAACTATATGATTTTTTATCTGGACGAAATGAACTTTGGTCTTCAGCTTGGCTATCCATAAAGGAAAACCCTCTATTTGGGGTAGGAAACGAAGCACTCGTGAGTAAAGTCGATTCAATGAGACCTGGTGTAGTTCTACCGGGGATTGATTCTGGTGGACTTCACAATATGTATCTACAAATTATAACTGTTAACGGGGTCATTGCTCTTATTCTATTTTTAATATTTATATATTTTATATTCATATTCTTAATAAAAAAATTAGATAGATCTTATGGTATTTATAAACGATCTGGAATTGTACTATTATCACTTTTAGTAGGAATATTATTTATAAACTTATTTGAGAGCAATTTAATCTATATAGTTAGTTTCATTTCAATAATATTTTGGATTTACTTAGGATATTTTCTTAGCCTTACATTTAAAAAGAACCATTAGTATTTTAAATACTAATGGTTCTTTTCATTTCATTATTTTTCCCAGGGTTTTGTCTCTAAGTAAGCGATAAAATCTTCTCTTAACCCATCTTTCTTTAGAGCATACTCAACAGTAGCTTGTAGAAATCCAAGTTTATCTCCTACATCATATCTTCTACCTTCAAAGTTATAGGCATACATAGCTTCTTGACTCATTAAAGTTTTTAATGCATCTGTTAATTGAATCTCTCCACCTTTACCTGGAGCAGTATTCTTTAATATATCAAAAATTTGTGGAGTTATAATATATCTACCAAGAATAGCTACATTACTTGGAGCATCTTCTTGAGCAGGTTTTTCTACAAGATCTTTAACCTTGTATACCCTATCTTCAATATGAAGCCCATCAACAATACCATACTTAGAAACATCTTCATCTGGTACAGTTTGAACTCCTAGGATGCTTGTTTTATATTCACTATAACAGTCCATTAATTGCTTAAGACATGGTACTTCACTATCTACAACGTCATCTCCAAGCATTACTGCAAATGGTTCATTTCCTACAAATGCCCTTGCGCAATAAATTGCATCACCTAAGCCTTTAGGTTCTTTTTGTCTTATATAATGTATATCAACCATATCTGATATACCTCTAACCATTTCTAAAAGTTCTGTTTTCCCTGATTTCTCAAGAGCCATTTCAAGTTCTACAGATTTATCAAAATGATCCTCTATGCACTTCTTATTTCTTCCTGTAATAATAAGTATTTCTTCAATTCCAGCAGCAACTGCTTCCTCTATAATAAATTGTATAGTTGGTTTATCTACTATTGGTAACATTTCCTTAGGTTGTGCCTTAGTAGCTGGTAAAAATCTTGTTCCCAGCCCCGCTGCAGGAATGATAGCTTTTCTGACTTTCATATTAGCCTCTCCTTTATTATGTTATCTATTAAATCTATTTTAACATATTTAAGAGGTTCTGTTAATCTAATTTTTTACAATCTTTACCTCTATAGCTTCTAATCTTAGAGCTTTCCCCTCGGTTCCTGCTAAAGCTCCATCGCGTACCCAAGCTCCCCAACCTTGATATTGTACATGAACTCTATATTCCACATGGTATCCGGTAGCTCCTTCAAGTTTAATCTTAATAGCTTCAAGCCTTAAAGATTTACCTTCTGATCCTGATAATTGATTAGCTGTTTTCCATTGTTTTTCCCATCCTAAATTTTGAATGTGAGTCATATATTTAATAGATGCTCCCTCTGGAAGATTTATAGCATTAATTTTTATTGCTTCTAATCTCAAAGATCTTCCTGATGTTCCTGAGGTTTGTCCATCGGATTTTAATGCTTGCCATCCTACCTTTTCTACATGGGTACTATATTGTACTCTTACTTCTTTTTTTACTACCTTAATTTGTATGGCTTCTAATCTTAGTGACCTTCCTGAGGTCCCTGCAACTTCATTAGAATACTTCCATTCTTGCCATCCATCATTTTGAACATGAACTCTATATTGAATTTCCATATCTGCCGGTAATCCAGAAGTTGCAATTTGTATTGCTTCTAGTCTCAACGATTTTCCTTCTGTACCTGATAGTTGTCCATTAGATTTCCAAGCTTGCCACCCTTGTAATTGTACATGGGTTCTATATGTGACAGTAGCTCCAGGATAATTTAGTAATTCGATTTTAATTGCTTCTAATCTTCTAGCTAGGCCTTCTGTTCCTCCAGATTCCCCATTGTATTTCATACTTTCCCATCCTGCAAGTTGAATATGTGTTTGATACATTATTCCTTGCTCTGGAGTTGATGATTGATTTATTTTAGTTATAGCACTTGAATCTACATAACCTCTAACATCCCAATCAAATTCTCCTTGAAATTCAGCTCCTCCATTTAGTATTTGAGAACTTCTAATTGGAGATACTTCATAACTTTGAGTTCCTCTACTATCTACCACGTTATTAGAGGATAGTATTACAGAACCTCCAATAGTTTCTTGATATCGAGTTATTTTACTCCCAACTGGGTAAATTACAGTTCCATTTGCCAATTTAAGAGTTGTGACTTTATTATATATACCTAACTGATAATAATCATAATCTGAAAGATTATTAATATTATTACCGCTTGATTTTTTGTCTATATTAAATACATGAGCTGCATTCTTTTCTCCCCAATAGGGGTCTGATGCATATCGTACATTCGCTCCTAATTCCTTATTTCCTAAGAATCCCCCATAATATCTAGAATCCTGAGGGTCAGAATATCCTTTAGATATCCAATACTTAGCAAATTCTTCAATACACGCGGCTACTGATTTATATTGATTAGCAGCTAATAAAGGGTCTGAATCAACTGCATTTAATCCAAAAATATTATTTTTACTTTGTGCGATTGATGAATTACCCCATCCTGATTCATTTATAGCCGTTCCTAATATTATAGCTGCATTTACTCCATATTTTTCTTGTACATTTATTAAAGTTTCACCAATTCCTCTTAATTTACTAGTACTAGTTGTATTACTAGTTATAAAAGAATTCAATTGTGCTGCAGTATAGCTTGTCTCACTTCTAAAAGGTAAATATTGAAAATAATTATAGAAAGCACTACTAGTATTTATAGCGTTTGCTCTTGTATTCGATTTATAATTTGATATTAAAGTACTTAAATTAGTATAAAAATATTTTCCATCATAACTATAATACTTGGTCCCAGTCTTTAAATATGATGGCGCTACACTAACAGCTATTGTATAACCCTTTGTAGCAGTTTTATCTGTCACATCTGATGATATATAATGATATAATTGTCCGTTCTCAACTTTAAAATAGCTAGGATTATACACCTGATTAATTGGTACTACTGTAAAATCATATGTTCCTGTACCAGTATCTTTTTTTGCCCAACCGGTATATCCGTTAACCATTACCTTAACTGCATTTTGCGTTTCCGCTATAATAGGAACGTCTTCAATATAGTTATGATTTATATAATACGATGTATTACTACTTCCAACTCCGCTTTCACTATCATGTAGGTATGTTATCTGACTATTATCCACTGATCCATTAGTATATTTTATAGCTCGTCCCATAGAACTAGTAGCATATACAGCAATACCTTTACTATCTAATACACTAGGTATAAGAGTTTCCGAATTATCGCTACTAGCTGATTTTTTTTGGCTAATTTCCACTTCCTGATTATTTGCTATTTCCATAGCCTCGTCTAGAGTATCTGCTCCCTGTACAAAAATGAATTCCCCATTATCCTTAGCAAGGGCAACCTCAAAATTAGAATCCGTCTTAGGCACTAAAAAATCTGAATCTATTGAGCTATCATAAGCCTCTTTAAATTCTTCCTTCTCCATGTCCTCTACAAACTCCTCAGATTTCGCATCAATTTGCGCTTCTGGTTTTTTAACCGTTTCGTAAACTTGTCCACTTATTAAATCTGATTTAGACTCTTCTGGAATTGTTTGTTCTTCTTCTGGACTTGTTTGTTCTTCTTCTAGAATTGTTTGTTCTTCTTCTAGAATTGTTTGTTCTTCTTCTAGAATTGTTTGTTCTTCTCCTTGACTTTCTTTTTCTTCTACCAAAGCAGATTCTTCTTTTGAATCAATAGCTTGTACTACTACAGTAGGAGAAATCGCTGGTAAAATTATACTTATACCAAACATAATATTAAGAATTATTACAAATACCTTCTTCAACTTTTCATCCCCTTAGTTTATATTTTCACTATGTTTATTATTATATAACATTTCTCTATAACTTTCTTCATATATATATAATTACCCCAAAATATCTACAAAAAAAGCTCTGCTAAGAAGGTGAATATTTACACCTACTTAACAGAGATAATTTTATTTTTTAAATTTATCTTTTTGCTGTCTGGTTAATTTTTAATAATATTTATTCATCATTGTAATAATGAATATAATAACAAAAATCAATCCAGTAAATAGAAACTTCAAATCTGTAGTACCATCATTATCTTTATCTACTTTTCCATTAGATAATAATGTTAACAGCCCTATTAATGGGACTAGATATCGTCCTTGAACTCCCTCTATTATCGAGCTTTCAACTGGAGTCCAACTTAAAAATAATATGAAGCAAGTAACTGCATATACCCCTACAGCAACTATCATAATACCATATTTTGTTTTCCTACCGAGTATTTCCTTATTGGGATAAAGTAATACTACTGACCCCATAAAAATAGAATATAATATCATACTACCAGCATTCAAACCATAACTAAGCCAGCCAAATGTATTTAATTGTTGTAAATAAACCCCTATGTTATCAAGCAATGCTACTGAAAATATCTTAACAAAATGTACTGGATCATTTAATATATACATTATTTGCCCTTTAATATCAATATTATTTACTTCATAAAAACTGTTAAAGGGTGATACTGCTGAGTTTATTATTGCAAAGCCTCCCCATCCAAGAGAAACAAGAGCTACTAATAATACAAATAAAAAGCTCTTATAATAAGTTTTATTATTTATAAACTTTGATTTAGGTAAAAATATTATAAGCCCTCCTAGTATACAATAAGGAAGTTTAACTAATCCTAATACAATACTCAGAGTAGAATATATAGCAATTTCTTTTATACTAATATTTTCTTTCTTATATAAATGCAGAAAGTATCCTATACATAGAAATCCTAGTCCGTATGTTGTTGCATCCGGATTAAATGAACTAGCTATAAATATTGCCATTGGCATTATAGCAATCAACCCCAAAGGAACTTTAAACATAGGCGCTATTTTAATTGCAAATCTAACCATTAATGCATAGGCTATAAGATTAAATAGTTTTCCTAAAATTAAAATCATAAAACTATTAAGTCCAATAAGTTTACCCAATAAGATCCCTAATGTTTGCGGAATATATCCTATAAATAAGTTCGTATTGGCATAATTGCTTGCTTGATATTCCTGATTGCTATCAACTTCACTATTAAATAGAGTTGTAGTTTGTAATGTAGAGTAATTATCTAATAATATATCTCTTACACTATTAGACACCTTATATTTCGAGATATCCCCTGTAACAAAAAGGATCCCCTGTGACGTTAAATCCGCCCTAGCTATATGAGCATGATCATCAGGTGTGTCCAATACTGGATTAAATGCTACAGTAAACATTCCTGTAAGTAAAATAATTGCGAATATACTATTATGAACTTTTTTTACGTCAATACCTAATACTAGAATACAACAGGATACATATAATAATACTAATGCAATAGGATATATACCATGGAATTTAGGATATGTAATTCTTGTATAAACTACATTACTCACTTGGTCCTTGTCTATTAACATAGTTTCTTTATCTGCTTTTCCTGTATAGATTATTAATGCATTTTGTGGATCTACATTATTACTTGATATTTTCAAAGTCAAATCTTTACCTTTGACATTATCTAACTTTGGTAACATTAATGAGATTAATTGTTCTTGTTCTAAATCTAAGGTATCTATATCTATATCAACTATACTTTCATCATTATTCTCTATACTAATATTATACTTAGTTGACTTTGTTGGATTGTTTTTTCCTACGTTTATACATAACTCTATGGGCTCATTATATTCAACGTGAATTTTCTGCATTATAGTTTCATTTGATACTATCTGAGCTTTCCCATCGTCAATTTTATAGTTCTCTCTATATTTTAGATCCTTATAAAAATAGCTAAAGAATATAGTGATAATTGTTAATACTATTATCAGCATATATCTTTGTTTAATTCTCTCTTTAGCTATATTTGCAATGTTTTTCAAATTAATTATTATTTTTTTATTATCCATTTTATTTATCCCCTACATTTCATTTGTATCTAGACTTTTTGCATAAGCTTTTGATAAAATCTTAGCTATTGGCTTTGGCCAGAATTTCCTATACATAGCATAATCTTCAGATTGTCTAACATTATTCGCAATAGAATTAGTAGTTTCTGATTCTCCATGTATTCTATGATAAATTAAATCTTTATTTATATATACGAATTCCCCGTTTTCTTTAGAAAATTTGTACCATGTATCCCAATCTAAAGAACATTTCATCTCTGAAGTAAATATTTTCTTCTCTTTATTCTCTTTATTATAAGTTACTGAAGGACAACATATCGGAGAACCTAATGATAAAATCCGTCTTCTTAAAAACTTACTACCTGTTAATATATTACATCTAAGTGGAAGTAACATAATTTTTTTTATTTTAAGATTTAAAGTTAATGGAATAATTTTCCCATCTTTAACTTCCCTATAATCAGTAAAAAATAGAATCTGTTTTTTCTTATCATTTGTATATTTCTTTAAGGTATAACTATAACTTTCATCATAAATATCATCTTGATGAGCAATTGTTACATATTTGCTATCAGCCTTTGAATAAGCAAAATTCCAATCATCTTGTATCCCTGGCTTACCTTCTCTTTCATATAATGGAATTTTATATTTTTCTGCCAAGGATTTTATATATTCATTTGGAGTTGCAGTTGTTATTATAACTCGAGATTTTACTTTTTGTTCTAGAACTGATTTTATACATTCCTCCAAATAAGAGGACTCCTTATATGCCGTAATTGCGAAAGTATGATCATCAAACTTATTCATTAAACCACCTACTTTTTAAAATTAATAATAGCCACACCTAATAAGATTAGTATACTTCCTGCAATTTTTGATAAAGTTAAGGTTTCCTTAAATATCAATACTGCTAATATAAATGTTGCTACTGATATTACTCCAGTTGTTACCGGAACAATATATGTAAGATCAAACTTAGATATCAAGAACATATACATTAAAAAACTACATACATAACTCAATAACCCTAATATGGATATAAAACTTATTTTAAAACTAGACATTCCAATAGAAATTGACACTAAAGGTTCCTTTTCTACTCCTAACTTGAATAAAATTACCCCAGATACCGTAAGTACCATATATACGCCTATTAATATATAATTTACCATCTTCGACTCCTTCATATTACACCATTTCATCCTTTTTTTCATCAGATAAGTCTCTAACTTGCTTCTCTAATAAGCCCAATTTTTGAGTTAAAACTCTAACTGTTTGGTTTAAACCTGAAACAATAGATGTTAGAGTAATCAGTATTATAAGTACAAACATACCTGCTAATATTAATGCACTATTTATAGGAGTATCAATCCCAATAATACTTGATATAAAATACATTGATGTTGGAAAAATTGTAACTATAAGCAAGACTATAGCTGCAATTAGCCATAATAAAGTATACTTTAAATTTAATTTTTTCTTTTTAAGCAAATGTATAATAATAACTAAATATATTATTATAGCTACGATAAAAAATATCTGTAATTTTGAATTCAATGTAAACCCTCCTAAGAACTTCACTATATATTTTATTTTGAATAAATTTATTTAAACATTAATGAAAGATAACGCAATAGCATTATCTTTCATTAAGATTCTATATGAAAATTAACGGGAAAACTTCCGCCTATTGCTTAGCCTACATAATATTATTGCTAATGAAACCTTTATCATATAGTATACTGATGTAGAAGTATTAATAGATGATTCTCCTTCTTTTCTCTCATGCATTATAACTGGAACCTCTTTAACCCTGTATCCGTTTAAAACGCTGTCAATTATAGCCTCAGGTTCAGGATAGTCTTGTGCATAAACATCTGCAAACCTTTTGGTTAAATCTTTTGAAGTAGCTCTAAATCCACTTGTAGTATCAGTAATTTCTTGTCTACAGCATAATTTTATGAGCCCTTTAAGGAAATTTATCCCTAGTCTTCTCATAAAGGATGTTTGGAATCCTTCTTTTTCTATAAATCTTGATCCAATTACCATATCAGCCTCACCATTTATTATTGGTTCAATTAGCTTTTCTATGTATATAGGATCATGCTGTCCATCACCATCAATCTGAATCGCTATATCATAATTGTTTTCAACAGCATATCTGTATCCAGTCTGAACTCCGCCACCTATTCCTAAATTTACCGGCAGTGATATATAATTAAATCCATTGTCTTTAATTATCTTTTCTGTGGAATCTTTAGAACAATCATTAATAATGATATAGTCTACATTACTACATTTTTGTTGTAAATTTTCAACTACACCAATAATATTTTTTTCTTCATTATAAGCTGGAATAATTACTAATATCTTCATTTAATCACCCTGTATTCTTATATATGTATACTACATATATCTTAAATTTAAATAGTCCTTTATGTAGTTTATCATATTTTTTTATAGGTGTAAAGGTTGTAAAACATTGTATAAAAAAACCATTAAGTAGCTTTATTTTTCCACTACTTAATGGTTTTTTAAATATTTTAGTATCTAGCTTTAACAGCTGAAGTAATACCATTTACTTCTGCTTGCTGGATACTAGCATTATTTAATAAGCTTGCTTCTGTAGGATTTGTTAAGAATCCACATTCAACAAGTATTGCTGGCATTTTAGTATTTCTAAGAACTGATAAGCTATATCCTAAAGAGGATACATCTCCCTTTCCGCCCTTATTAATAAATCCGGTATTTGCACTCATACTACTTGCTGTTGCTATTGCTAAATCTCTTCCTTTTGATATTTTATCTGCATTTTGTACTACAGATGCATCATCTGGGGTAGTTCTCTGAGTATAATATACCTCTGAACCTCTAGCGCTTGAGCTAGGGCTTGCATTATGATGAATACTGATAAATAAATCAGCATTCAAGCTATTAGCAATTACAGCTCTGTTTTTCAAACTAGTAGATAAATCAATAGTACTCCTATCTAGGGCACTTCTTGTTAAAACTACTGCATATCCTTGAGCTTTAAGTGTGCTTTCAAGTCTTAATGCAACTGCCATGTTCATTACTGTCTCATCATACTTTACTCCATTAATAATTGACACAGCTCCATAATCCCCACCGTAGTTGTGACCTGGATCTACTACTATTAACTTTGTCTTTGATTTATTATAAAATTCTCTTTCCATGCTATTTTTGCTTCCATCAACAGCTATAACTTCAACTTTTATAGTGTGTTTACCTGCCGCTAATGAACTAACATTAACTTTTGATTGATATCCACTGGTTTCAGTTGCTTGATAGTTTTTGTAAGCATTTTTAACATCTAGTCTGCTTATTCCAATGGTAGCACTACTCTTAAACACTCCATCAATATATATATTAACAGCCGTTGTTTTAGAATCATTTGTGCCCCATCCACTTATTTGAACTTCATTACTAGTTATTACAGTTCCATCTGATGGTTCATCAATGGATCCAATAGGCGCATTTCTATTTACAGTAATGTTTTTTTGACTTTTGCCAACTGTACCATCTTTTGAAATTTCCTGTGTTGTAATCACTGCTGTTCCTCTTGGAATATTTGTAATATCCACTGATAATTCATATCCACTTTTTGCTATATTCATGTAATTAGCATAAGCAGAACTAACATCAGCTCTTGCAAAACTAGGAACAACTGTACCTTTTAATATGCCATTTACATATACTTTAACTTCCTTGACTCCAGCTCCTGAAATCGCCCAGCCGCTTACTTTCATAGTATTACCATTAATTGAATAACCTTCAACTGTTCCTAAAGAATCTAAATTCTGTACTTGTATATTTCTTACTTGAGTACTTATAGTATTATCATTAGATACTTCTTCAACCTTAATTACTCTCTTTCCTGGCGCCACATTAGATATATCAACTAATGCTTCATATCCACTTTTATCTGCATTAGGATAGTTTGGGAAAGCGTTTTTAATATCTGGTCTAATTACATTTGGTGTCAAAGTATTTTTCAATACTCCATCAACATATATTTTAATTTGTTTGACCCCTGTAGGTGATAAAGCCCAGCCTCTAACTTTCATAGACTTACCTTTTACAATACCACTTTCATTAGGTTCATCGATTCTTCCTACTGTTGTATTAACCTTTTTAATATTTATAGTTCTATTAGAAACATTAACACTATTGTCATTTGCTATCTCTTCAGTCCTAATAACTTTGTTTCCACCTGCTACATCTGATAAATCTACCATTACTTCATAGCCACTTGTTCCTGCATTTGGATAATTTGAGAAAGCATTCTTAATATCTGGTCTTGAATTGCTTGGTACTACTGTTCCTTTTAGCACTTCATTAACATAGATATTAACTTTTTTAATTCCTGAAGGAGCTATTGCCCAGCCTCTTACTTTTACAGAAGTTGCTGTTACTTCTTTTCCTTCAGATGGTTCATCTATTCTACCTAAAGCTGATACCTTTTTCACATTAATTTTTCTTTCAGAAATATTAACGCTATTATCATTAGCTATCTCTTCTGCTCTAATAACCTTGCTTCCAACTGCTATGCCTGATAAATCTACCATTACTTCATAGCCACTTGTTCCTGCATTTGGATAATTTGAGAAAGCATTCTTAATATCCGGTCTTGAAGTGCTTGGTACTACCGTTCCTTTTAGTACTCCGTCAACATAAATGTTAACTTTTTTTATTCCTGAAGGAGCTATTGCCCAACCTCTTACTTTTACTGAAGTTGAGGTTACATCATTCCCTTCAGACGGTTCATCTATTCTACCTAAAGATGATAATTTTTTAATATTAATTTTTCTTTCAGAAACATTGATACTATTATCATTTGATATCTCTTCAGTTTTTATAACCTTGCTTCCGCCTGCTATATCTGATAAATCTACCATTAATTCATAGCCACTTGTTTCTGCTCCTGGGTATTTTGAAAAAGCATTTTTGATATCCAGTCTTGATTTATTGGGAGTTACAGTTCCCTTTAACTTTCCATCAACATATACTTTAACTTCTTTAACTCCAGTGCTAGAAATTGCCCAACCTCTTACCTTAATACTGTTAGCACTAATATTTTCGCCTTCATTAGGCTCATCTATTCTTGCTACAGCTTGCAATCTCTTAACAACTATAGTTTTTGTTTGTTTAAGTACTGTTGCATCATTACCAACCTGTTCTACTGTTACAGTTTTAGTTCCAGCTGATAATTGACTGATATCTACATCTAATTTATAGCCACTAGTACTTGTGTTAGAATATGATTGTTTATAGATAGATGCTACATCAGGCCTATTTAATCCAATAGTTGCTTTCCCCTTTAATACTCCATCAATATAAACCTTTACTTCTTTAACCCCTGAAGGATTAATAGACCATCCGCTTACAGTAAGAGTGTTACCGTTAACTTGTTGATTTAAAGAAGGTTCTTCTATATTACCTATTAATTCCTTACTGTTGCCAAGATCAGATAAACTGCTCCCTTGAAGCTTATTTAGAGTATTATATCTAGTCATTATCTCTACTCCATAACTTGTACTTGGGGCCCACTTTCCGCCAAGAGCTGTTACAGTTTTAGCTATTCCGCTAATACTTGTAAAATGCCTTGGATCATAAGTACTCTTTCTTGGATATCCTGATGCACCTGCATATAATGCTAAATGATCTAGATGAGCTTGTACACCCTCATCCCAAGAATTAAATTTCTGGTGCACATTAAGATCAGCATCATCTCCTCCAGTAGTAGTTTTTAAGCCACATGGATTATTATATGATTCATCTATTACTCCACCAAATTTTCCATACCCAGTCTCTTTTGCTGCTTGAATATATGCAACTGCTGGATTAACCTCTCCATGCGCAGACGCATACTTCCAATATAAATCAGCTAATCCTATAAATGTGCTAGTTGCTCCATTACTCTTGGCCCAGG
Source organism: Clostridium vincentii (assembly GCF_002995745.1). Lineage (GTDB taxonomy): Bacteria > Bacillota > Clostridia > Clostridiales > Clostridiaceae > Clostridium > Clostridium vincentii. The sequence goes on from NZ_PVXQ01000010.1 coordinate 65,847, forward strand.
TCTTAGCTACATCTACAGTTATTGCTGTACTAGATACTATGTTAATGTTATCTGCTGCTTGTACCATTCCAATTGGAAGTAAATTGTAGATAAATGTAACTAAAATCACAAAAACTAAGGACTTTTTCTTTCTCCGCATTTTCTTCCCCCCTTTCGTCATAAAATAATATGTTCCCACATCAAATTCTAGCATATTATGGGTGCATGGTAAATCATTTTTATTTTTTTATATAGAATATTTTTACTTATTTTGCATCTATTTCTTTCTAAAACAGTTATTTGGTGTTTTATTTACAATAACCCTAAAAAAAATATAGTTAGCCGATTTCTCAGCTAACTATAACTTGTTACTTATTTTTGGTTTTTCATAAACATTTCAATAGCTTCTTCCCAATTTCTCATTTCATCTCCAACAGTGCATCTAAGCATCATGTTATCTAATGAAGAGTACTCCGGTCTCTTAGCTGAGTTTGGGTAATCATCGGAATATTCAGCAGAAGTACAAGGATTTACTATGCACTTTTCTCCTGATAATTCCATAATCTTTTTAGCGAAATCATACCAGCTGCATTCGCCTTCACCAGTACAATGATATACTCCATACTCTTCAGTATTTACAAGTTTAAGAATATGATAAGCTAAGTCATTAGCATTTGTAGGATTTCCCCTTTGATCATTTACAACTTTTATAGAATCCTTATTTTTACCTAAGGTCATCATTGTATAAACAAAGTTCTTTCCAACATATCCATATAACCAAGCAGTTCTTACTATAAAGAACTTAGAAGAAAATTCTCTTACATAATCTTCACCCATTAGCTTAGTTGTACCATAAGCACTAGTTGGCTCTGGTTTATCATATTCAGCTAAAGGAACACTTCCTATTCCTGAAAAGACATAATCTGTAGATACATGAAGTAGCTTTGCCCCTATTTTTTCAGCTGCAATAGCTAAATTTCTTGCACCTAATGCGTTTACCTTAAAGGCTGCATCCTTATTGCTTTCACATCCATCAACGTTTGTGAAGGCTGCACAATTAATAATGGCATCTGGCTTTTCTTTCAACATAAATTCATTAACTTTTGCTATATCAGTAATATCTAATTCATCAACATCAACATATATTGTTTCACAATTTTTATAGTCTACTGGACATTTACCTATTTCAGCTTCTCCCGAAGTTAAAATAGTCTTAAATTCATTAGCTAATTGTCCTTTTCCACCTGTAATTACTATTTTCATTGTATAATCACCCTACAATCTAAATTATTTTTTACTTTCTAATTCTTCTATTACATCAAGTAAGTATGTTCCATAACCAGTCTTAAGTAAAGGCTGTGCTAATTCTCTAACCTTATCTGCACTAATCCAGCCTTGTCTATAAGCTATTTCTTCAAGACAAGCTATATAAGTTCCTTGAGTATTTTGAACTGCTTCAACAAAGTTTGAAGCTTGAAGCATTGATGCATGAGTTCCTGTATCAAGCCATGCCATACCACGTCCAAGAAGTTGAACCTTTAAAGTTTCTTCCTTCATATATACTATATTTAAATCAGTAATTTCTAATTCACCTCTAGAGGATGGCTTTAATGCCTTTGCCTTTGCAACTACAGTATTATCATAGAAATATAATCCTGGAACAGCATATTTTGACTTTGGTTGTTCTGGCTTTTCTTCTAATGATATAACTTTACCATCTTCATCAAATTCAACAACACCAAAAGATTTTGGATTTTGAACATAATATCCGAATACATAAGCACCCTCATTAAGCTCTGAAGCCTTCTTTAAGTGAGATGAGAAGTTTTGTCCGTAGAATATATTATCTCCTAAAATTAGAGATACAGAATCATCTCCTATAAACTTTTCTCCAATTATAAATGCTTCTGCTAGGCCATTAGGTTGTTCTTGAACTGCATATTCAATATTTAATCCAAGATCACTACCATCTTTAAAAAGTTCTTTAAATGTAACTATATCTCTTGGAGTTGATATAATTAATATATCTTTTATTCCTGTCAGCATTAATACTGACATAGGATAATAAATCATTGGCTTATCATAAATTGGAACCATTTGCTTAGACATTGCTTTTGTAACGGGGTATAGTCTTGTACCAGACCCTCCAGCTAATATTATACCTTTCAAATTGCTTCACCCTCTCTTATTCATATTGTATGAATTATACCATATCTATACTAAATTATATATTTTTTCATTTTTTTTAGGAAACATACTCATAAATATATACATTATCTATAGTATTAAAATATAATTCTTCAAAAATCGTCTCTCCATCTTTATTAAATTCACTTAAGTCATTACCACTCATAAAATACTTTATTCCTGTTTTATCTAGCTCATTTATATTAATATTAACTTTAACTACATCATTCTGAGCTAATTCAAAAGAATTTTCTTTCTCTGTAATTTCAACTATTATATGAGCAAATCTATTATATACATTTTCATACTCATTATTTTCATCTAAGCTTTGCCACATGTTTAAATCAGGATAATGATGTGCACTATTAAATACTTCAACACCATTTGCATTTAAAAATTCTCCTCCAACAAGGGAATCTACAGCTGCCCATTTACCTGAATCCACTTCATTTATCCTGGTTATAGCCTTACTAACTTCTTTTTCATATATAGGAGCTACTCCGCTACAAACTGGATTCACAAAAAATCCTGTTATCAGCATAAATACTACTACAAATGGTACCATCTCTTTTACATATCCTTTTACTATATAATAAATTAATATAGCAAATAGGATAATAGCCATAATAGTACCTCCAGCTCCTAAATACTCATAGGCTTGACTCTTATATAATGGTATAAATAATATACCCAAAGAAACTACAGTAACTATAATAGCCATACTAGTCTTATTTTTCTTCTCTAGTAAATTAGGTAAAAGTAAGCAGATTAAATATGTTCCTGCTAGCCCTAAAGTAATCCTCATTCTAGACTCAGGTACATATGAAAATAATGTTATCTTAGCTAAGAATTCTGGATACTTAAACAATGTAAATGAACACATTATTAACATGAATACTACTACTGCTATTATAAGTTTATTATTCCGATCTTTCCTATTCCTAAAGAAGAATAAAATAATAACTACTGGCAATAGACTTATATATCCACTAAGCTCTGAACTATTTGCATAAGGTACATCTTTATAGGGTAAGAGCCATCCAAACAAATAATTTCCTATACTAGCAAAATCTCGACTACCACCTAATTCTACTCTTGCTCCAGGATACACAGTTGAACTTAATAAAGTTAATGCATCCATAGCTGTATAAACAAAATATCCTATAACAGCAAAAATTAAAATAACTGATATCAAAAATATTGTTATATCTTTCCTTTTTATTTTATGCTTATTCTTTAATACAATAAACACCAGAAATATTAACGTTAAATACCCTAATGGAACTTGTATTGGAGGATATAAGGATATTACAAATCCAATCCCTGCTATAATAAACAACAGGGTATTTACAATTTTTAATTTAACATTAGATGTCCGTAAATAGTAATATATACTTACAACTAGTGCTTGTGAAAAAATAATTAAATCTACTATTGAAGAAAACCACCATTGACTAGCAGATGCAAAGGTAATTAACATTGCTCCGATAACAGCTATACTCTTATTTCTTTTCCCAAGTATTAATGCCATTTCGTAAGAAAGTATAAATAGACCTAATAATTTAAGATTCCAGTACCAAGAAAGTCCTCTCTCTTTATCTAAGAAAAAGAATCCCCAATTAAAAGGTTTTCCTATATTTGTTATGTCAAGAGCAGGAGAATATGCTGACACAACAATATCTTGTCCATCTGATCTTATATTAGGGTTAATTCTTGAAAGAGTTCCTTCTCCAGTTACTTGGGATAAATAAATTGGAGTTTGAACTAACCACTCGTCTGATCTAACATCTCTCGGTACCCCTGCATAGACTGTTTTTATTTCTTGGCCTCCATAATCTTTATAATAATCATCCCAAATACCTATAGAAGATCCTTGGATTTTAAATAAAACTAATATTATAAATATTATTGCTAAAATGTAATATCTTATTCTATGAATATTAAGTATATTTAAATATTTATTTTTTGTATTAATAACAATATAAACTGAACAATAAATTATTGTAATTAATATATATTTTAAATACACATGCCCATTAGAAGACTCACCATATTTACCAATATAATAATTAAGAATATATAAAATAAGTAGCGGTAAAATTGACCTTGTTATTTTACTAGTTTTTTCTTTCATTTAGCACCTCCTATTTTTTCTAAATAAACTTATCAGTTGTTTTCTACCACTCTTCTTTTACCCAGTAATTCTTATTAGAAGTATATTTAGATATCCTTTTTCTAGATAATTTCTCATATCTCGCTCCTAATTTATTTGCGATAAATCTCACTCCAAAATTAGGTATAATATCAAAAAAGGCTTTAAAATTCTTTTCTTTCAAGGAATTTATAGCTACAAACTTTACTAATTCTAAGGCACTACTTCCCGCACCTGAATCAGATATGTATTTGTGTTGCTTTAGAAATACTCCTTGATCGAAATATCTTTTAAATAATGAATTATAAGTGTACACATGGGAATGTATAACACAGGCATCGGCGCAGTATTTTATCTTATAGCCATTTTGAATAAGCTTATAGGATATATACATATCCTCATTAGTTAAAAGATTTTTTCCATCATAACCTTTTAACTCAACAAAAGTACTCCGTCTAATAGCAGCAGCAGCATCTGAATAAAAGTAAGTCATTATTCCTAACTTCTCTATATCTCTCTTAGATACTATTCGGCTTTCATTAGGATAATTTTTCATCCTTGTATATCTTTCAATAGTCCTATTTTCGCATATTTGCCTTGAGAAGGCTGCATCACATACTCCAGCCTTTATATCCCTTGTAAGCTTAAGCAGCCATTTATTATCTTCTATAATAACATCCTGTGTTATAAAAACAATTATATCGCCATCAGCCTTGAAAGCTTCATTTTCTCGTGTTTTGCTATGAGAAAATTCCTCAACTTCTAAAACACTATAATTAGCTTTAATATTTCTTAATATCTCTTCACTTTTATCCTTAGATTTAGTTAAAACATATCTGATATCAAAACTCTCTACACCTTCTTGTGTCATTAAACTTTTATCGAGTTTGCAAATAAATTTTTCTCCATTATATATAGGGCAAATTATTGATATATTCATATTTTTCTCCTAGTTTTCTGATAATTTAAAATCAGCTCTTTGTTTTGAAAAGTTAACATTATAATAAGGATCTTCTATATTCTCTCCCCAAATACCATTAAATAAATTCATCTCATTCTCAAGTCTCTTAATCTTCTCTTCATTGTCTTCCAAACCTCTAGACCTTGATTCATAATGATATAATTCAGCGTAAGGTGTAACTACATTTAAGTAACCACTTTTTCTAGCTCTCATACATAAATCCACATCATTATATGCAACAGCTAAATCTTCATTTAACCGCTCTAATTCCTCAAAAAGAGATCTTCTAATCATTAAGCAAGCCCCAGTAACTGCCGAAACATTTAAAATCATAAATAATCTTCCCATATGACCACCATCATATCGTCCAAGACCCTTACCAAGATGTTCAGCTACTCCTCCAACCCCAAGGACTACTCCATAATGTTGTATAGTATCATCTTTATAATAAAGTTTAGCCCCTACTGCTCCAACTTGTGGTCTTTGGGCATGCATAAGCATTTCTTCAAGCCAATTCTCAGAAATCACCTCTACATCATTATTTAATAAGAGGATGAATTCTCCATCACTATTCTCAATTCCAAAATTATTAATTGCAGAATAATTAAATTCTCTTTCCCACGTAACAACCTTTATATTGATCCGTCTCTCTATTTCTTTATAATACTCAAATATATTTTTATCTTCACTATTATTTTCTACTACTACTATTTCATAGTTCTTATATCTAGTTTTACTTAAAATAGAATCTATACAATTTTTCAAAGTACTAATCTCATCTTTATTAGGAATTATAATTGACACTTTTTTATCTTCATTAATATTATAATTTACCTTGTAACATCCGCCAAAAGCACCATTCACAACGGTTCCCTTCTCATCTATTCTATCAAGGTGCGCTTGAACAGCACGTCTTCCTGCATCTATACAATATTCCTTTGCTCCGATTCCTCCTGCAGTAGAATCTCTATGAACTCTCCAATGATATAAAACCTTAGAGATATGTGCTATTTTTTTAGCCTTCTCTGTTAGTCTAAGAATAATATCATAATCTTGACTACCATCAAATTTATGATTAAAATTACCTACCTTATCTAAAAGACTTTTTGAGAATACTGAGAAATGACAAATATAATTACAGCTTCTAAAAGTATCTGGAGCCCAATCTTGCTTAAAGTGAGGATCAAAATATTCCTCGCACTTTTCATCAATCTTATCTTCATCACTATATAAAAATTCAACATCTCTATCTTCATTTAACCTCTTTACATATTCATATAAAGCATTTTCGGTTAATAAATCATCATGATCTAATAAACCTACATATTCTCCAGTAACAAGTTTAAGAGCTTCATTTGAATTCCCTGATATCATATAGTTCTCAGTTAAATAATTCACCCTTATTCTTTTATCTTGCTTCTCATATTCCTTAAGTCTCTTAATAGTATCCTGATTAGAGCTAGCTCCATCTGCAATACATAATTCCCAATTAGTATAACTTTGATTTATAACCGAATCTATAACCTCTTCTAGAAATACTATCTTTGTATTGAAAGTTGGAATTATAATGCTAATCTTAGGATTATATTCAAAAGCATGATTTCTTTCATTAGCTAATTGATCTGCTGTAGGCAACATTTTTCTAATCCATTTATCATAGCTTACACCCTCGTTAACCTTTGAATTAATCTTATACTTTGATTTATAATATGTAGCTTTTAGTCCATTGGTTTTTATCCCTCTTATTACTTTTTTAATATTATTAGAGTTAAGAACTCTTAAAGCTTTACTAATTGACATTCCTTGATTATCTTTCTTTATCCAAGCTTTAGGATTAATCTCTGTCCTGCTCTTACTCTCTCCAGACTCAGCTATTAGAACTATCTTTTTACTATAAGGGGTACTTATACTAAAACCTGCATCCATAGCAGCTTCTTCACCATTAAATTTATCAAAAACATCCTTTCTTTTTATAACAGTTTTATCAAATTTATCAGTTCCCTCTATTGATATACTCATTTCTTCAATACTATTTTTATAAGCCCAACCCTGAATAATAACATCATTATCCTTAATTAACACCTTATCAATACAACATTCTAATTTAGACACATACTCACCATCCTAAACATAGATTTTTAAACTTTTAATGAGAAGTCCTCTTCATCAAGAGTAAGATTATCATTATAATATGGATCTCTTATCCAAAGTCCCCACTTTTTATGAAACCTCTTTACTTCCTTCTCAAATCGTGCAATTTTCTCTACAGTAGTATCTTCTCCCCTTGATTTTGATTCATAATGATACATCTCAACAAATGGTGTAAATATAATTAAATGACCTTTTCCTCTTACCTTAAGGCAAAAATCTATATCATTAAAGGCAACAGGGAATTCTTCATCAAAGCCTTCAACTTCTTCATAAACCGATCTTCTAATCATTAAGCAAGCTGCAGTTACTGCACTTAAATTCTGAATAATCTTAAGCCTTCCACAGAACCCTAAATCATCCCGCTTAAAACCTCCATGTGAATGCCCAGCTACTCCTCGAAGACCAAGAATTACCCCTGCATGCTGTATAGTATCATCTGGATAATATAATTTAGCACCTGTTATGCCTATTCCCATTCTCTGAGTATGCATTAACATTTCCTCAATCCAATTTGGAGTAATGACTTCTATATCATTATTAAGAAAGACTATATATTCTCCCTTGGTCTCATTAAATGCATAATTATTAATTGCTGAATAATTAAATTCTTTGTCCCATGTAATTACTCTAATCTTATTATTACTTGCTAATTCTTCATAGTACTTAAATATCTCATCTTCAGTACTATTATTTTCAACTATAATTATCTCAAAATTCTTGTAAGTACTCTTCTCAAATATAGATTCAATACAAGCCTTTAATGTCTCATGTTCATCCTTATTAGGTATTATAATAGACACTAACGGATTATCAGCTATCTCATACTCCACCTTATATGACCCTTGGAATAATCCATCTTCAACAATACCTTTTGCCCCTATTCTCTCTAACTGATTCTTGATAGCTTCTTTGTCCTCTTCTATATCAATCTTATTTTTATTATAACTTCTACCATGATATAAAACTTTTGAAATATGTAATATCTCTTGAGCCCCTTCTGTTAACTTCAATAAAAGATCATAATTTTGATTGTCTTTAAACTCTCCAATATTCTCAAGAAGTTTCTTTGAAAATACAGCGAAGTTAGAAATATAATTATAACTTCTAAAAGTATCTGGAGCCCAATCCGGTTTAAACTGCGGTTCAGAAAATTCTTTTCCGCTATCACTTACCCTATCCTCATCTGTATAGATGAAATCAACATTTCTATTATTATTAATGCCTTCTACTATCTTATATAGTGCATCTAATTCCAAGAAATCACCTTGATTTAATAATCCAACAAATTCTCCTGAAGTTAGTTTCAATTCTTCATATACACTATTTAAAGTTATAGAATTTTCGCTTAAATAATTACCCTTTATATTGTCATATTTATTTTGATATTCCTTAAGCACTTTAATAGTAGATATATTATTGCTAGCTCCGTCTACAATACAAAGCTCCCAATTGCTATAGGTCTGTTTTATCAAGGATTTCATCATATCTCTAATATTACTCTCAGTTGTATTGTAAGTAGCAACAACTATACTTATCTTCGGAGAATATTCAAAAACATGTTTTCTTTGCTTTTCTAGCTCCTTTGTAGATGCTCTTTCTCTATTTAACCAATCATTATATTTTATACCTTTTAAACTTGTTTTAATTATTACTCTTTTTATCCTTATAAGGGTATCCATTACACCATAATCCATTATGTATTTAAATAACTTGCCTATATTTGAAAAATCAAATATAAACATGAATACATCTAATTTACTCCTAGACTTTTGTGTCTTTGTCTTATCATTACTTCTGAAATTACAAGTTGCCTCTTCATCTTTAGTTGAAAATACAATTTTATTCTTTTCTTTATATGGAATTGTTATTTTAAAACCAGTTTCTAGAGCTAAAGATTCCTCTTTATATTGATGAAAAATATCTGGTCTTTCAAATTTCTCCACTTTAAAATAATCAACATTCACCATTTCAATTTTTATAGGCTGCTTACTTTCTGCATAAGCCCAACCAGTCACAACTAATTCTGTCTTATCTTCAGTAACTAAAATATCATCTATACAAAATCTAATACTTCTCAAAATTAATTCACCCTTTTCTTGTAATTTAACTATATTACTCTAATAAAAACCTTGTCTTTATCTCTTTTATTCTATTACATTCCATTCATGGCTTATATAAAATTTGCCCTCTGATATATATTTATTTGCTACTTTAAATTCACAGATGGCTTCCTTATAATCAAGGTTTATAATACTCTCATCCGTAAAAATCCCTACATCTATTGTATATGTGCCCCCAAGTAATGGCATTTTAGGTATCCTATATATAACCTTATGCCTTCCAAAGGTATTTGGCATTTTAACCTTCTCTAAAGATGTATTTGGTCCGAATATATACTCTCTCCCGGGTGTATATATTGCAACACCTAGAAGAAAACCGTCTATTTCCTCTCTATAAATATCATAGGTTACTTCAACCTCTATATCTTCAAAGGATCTTAACTTTTCCTTTGACAGTTCCACTTTTGCTATAGACGCTAATGTATCATCATTTACTGGCGCTCTAAATTCTCCATTACTAGGAACTTCATCCTCAACAGCCTTATCCTTAAGCCTTACATCTGTTGTATTATCTCTTTCACCGTACTTCATAAAGTCTTCATATAAATCTGCTATTTCACCTGATTCACCTTGAGTTTTTATTCTCCCATCCATAAGCCATATTGCCTTATTACAGAATCTTTTTATTTGCTCTGTTGCATGAGATACGAAAAGTATAGTTGTTCCATTTGTTTTAAGATTCTTCATCTTTTCAATACATTTAATTTGAAATCTTGTATCTCCTACAGCTAATGCTTCATCAACTATTAAAATATCTGGATCAACATTAATTGCTACAGCAAAAGCTAATCGTGCAAACATACCACTAGAATAAATTTTTACAGGCTGATTTATAAAATCTCCTATATCTGCAAACTTTACAATTGCATCAATCTTCGCATCCATTTCTTCCCTAGTATATCCCATCATAGTTCCGTTAAGATATATATTTTCAATACCGCTATACTCCATATTAAAACCTGCTCCAAGTTCAAGTATAGCCGCTATTTTACCATTTATAGTTAACTCTCCTGAAGTAGGTGTTAATACCCCTGTAATCATCTTAAGCAAAGTTGATTTACCGGAACCATTCTTGCCCAATATTCCTATTGCATCACCCTTTTGAACATCAAAGGTTAATCCATTTAAAGCTACAAATTCTCTGTGATAAGATTTTTTGCTTTTAAATAAATTTTCCTTTAATCTATCAATTGGTTTCTCATATATATTATACGTTTTAACTAAATCTTTAACTTTAATCATTACACTCATATTAATACCTCTCTAAATCACATCTGAAAAATGTGGTTTTAATCTATTATATATTTTAATTCCTAATGATAAAATAACTAAACAAAGTACCCAGAAATATAATGTTCCATAGGGTCTTTCCCAAAAATATATTTTATCTATAAAAGCATCTCTATATCCTGTTACTATATAATACAATGGGTTTAGTTTGAATAATATTGCCAAATTCTTTGGGAGTATTGATACATTCCAACCTATTGGAGTAAACCAAAATCCTACACTTAAAATAACATTAATTATTTGACCGAAATCTCTAAAAAACAATATTATTGCTGATGACATTACTGAAACTGAATAAACAATACTTACCAATGCAAAAGAATAATATATAAACTGCAGAGTATATGCATCAGGATAATATCCATATAGGGCCATAATTAGATATATAAAGCCTATAAAAAAAACATGTACAAATAGTGCAGATATTATCTTTACCATTGGTAAAACTTCTATTTTAAAAACTACTTTTTTCACCAAATAACCATACTCTAAAAAAACATTACTTGTTGATGGAAGAGCTTCTGAGAAGAAAAACCAAGGTATTATTCCAGCTATAAACCAAAAAATGAAAGGTTTTCCTGCCACATCTCCTTGTTTAAAGGCTCCTTGAAAAACAAACCAATATACAAGGATTGTTATTACAGGATGAATAAATGCCCAAGCTATCCCAAAATATGAACCTGCAAATTTACTTTTAAAATCATTTCTTGATAAAGTCTTTATTAACTTCTTATTATCCACGGAAATTTTTAAAAATTTTATAGTTTCCTTCAGTTCTACTAAAGCTGTTGCCGCTACCCAACCTAATCCTAAAGAAGCGAATATCATAGCAATGTTTAATAGGGTTGAGCCTTCTCCATAGACACCTTCATCAACTTTAACATTATAATACTTGGTAAATAGCATAAATAATAATACAGAACCTACACAAGTCCCTAATACAATAAACGCCTTCTTTTTTCCTATACTTTTCATCATTTTCTCCTTTTTCTCTAATAAGCATTAGTATTTACAAACCCCTTAAAAACAGTTAAAAATACTATCTTAATATCTAGGGTTAAACTCCAATTCTCTATATAATAAATATCACATTCTATTCTCTTTTCAATAGAGGTGTCTCCCCTCCATCCATTAACCTGAGCCCAGCCTGTAATACCTGGTCTAACTTGATGTTTAACCATATATTTAGGTACTTCATCTTTAAACTTTTCTACATAAAAAGGTCTCTCGGGTCTTGGACCGATTAAACTCATATCGCCTAAAAGAACATTAAAGATTTGTGGTAATTCATCTATACTAGTCTTTCTTATGAAATTCCCAACCTTAGTTTTTCTAGGATCATTTTTAACAGTCCAATTCTCCTTTTCCTCGTCCGGATCTTGTTCTCTCATACTTCTAAACTTATACATAACAAATGAGTTTCTATTTAAGCCAATTCTCTCCTGCTTAAATATTAAAGGCCCCTTCGATGTAGTTTTTACAAGTATTGCAGTTATGATCATTATTGGGGAAAAGAGAAGTATTGCAATAGATGATCCGATTATATCTACGCCTCTTTTTATTGCCTTATTTAAAATATTATCTAAGGGAATATATCTCATGTTAATTAAGGGAATTCCACCAATTTCCTCTACAAAAGGTTTTGCTGGTAAGTACTTATAGTAACTAGGAATAATTTGAGCTCTAACCCCTAATTTCTCACAGGCAGCTATTATAGCCTTTAGCTTATCATAATCCTTCATCTCTAAAGTAATAATAATTTCATCAACATCTCTATTCTTACCTAAGAACTCGCCTAAGCAGTCTAAATCCCCTAAATATTTAAGATCTTCATATTTAATCTCACTATCTTCAAAGATACCTAAGACTTTATATCCCCAATGTTTATTTTCATTTATCAATTTATAAAACTTCTTAGTTCCATCACTAAATCCAACAAATACAGTATGCCGTATATTGTATCCATTTTTTCTTGCGCGTCTCATAAGCAGCCTTATTACAATTCTTTCTAGAGAAGTAAATACTGTACATACAACAAAGAAGATAACTAAAACTGATCTTGCATAATCTATCTGCTTTGTTAAGAATAAGACTCCAGTAAATAATATAATCCCATAAACATTTGAAATTATAATATTTACTATTTCTTTACTCATAAATATTACTCTCTCACTATTATAAAGTCTTTTGAAATTATATATTAATATGTATATGGGAACCATTATAAGAACAGGCACTAAGTATTCTCTAAAGCTTAGTATTCCTCCCTGAACTTCTATAATTCCACTATGAACTCGTATATACCAAGTAAATAAAAATGAAGTTATTATAGCTACTATATCCGTAAGAACCATAGCCTTATTAACTAATTTTTGATTTTGTTTAATCATATCTTACCCTCTCTTTAAAAGGTTTATTGTATTTATAAATAACATCTTTTCGATTTTTCTATAATTATATAGGTTGTTTTTAATCTTTACCCTATTAATTTTCTTCTTTGTTTTTAAGCCTTCAAATACTCCACAAATATAATCCCGTCCCAGGCCCTTTAAGGCAAAGTAAATCCACTTAATCATAATCCCAATAAAAATGAAGATAGAATTAAGTGCAATTTGAAGGTTAGGCATATTTTTATGGATCAAGTATATATTATTTCTAGCTGCAAGTTTTACCTTAAAGGAATTATGGCGACTTCCACTAGTTGCACTTCCTATATGATAAACCTTTGATTTAGATGCATAATAATTCTTATACCCATATATTCTTGCCCTATAGGATATATCCATATCCTCTAAATAGGCGAAAAAATCTTCATCAAATAGTCCTATTTCCTCTAAAATACTACTTCTATAAATAGCCGCTCCTGCACAGGCAGAAAACACTTCCCTTGAAATATCTTGCTTTGAACTAGGCTTGCCATCACCATTTTTGGAGCTCCAGCCAAATAACGTATACTCATCTCCAGCATCATCTATTATGTCTCTTTCTATAAATCTAAGCATTTTGCTTGAAGCTGAAAAGATTTTATCATCCTCTTTTATACAATTATAAAGTTCTTTAAGCCAATCCTTATGGAGCTCTGTATCATTGTTAAGCAAAGCTACAAATTCACTTTTGCTCCTCTTTATTCCTTCATTTACAGCTCTACTAAAGCCATAATTCTTATCCATAACTACTAAGGTAACCTTGTCTTTATAGTTAGCCCTTATATATTGAATACTTGAATCCTTGGAATCATTATCTATTATTATTATCTCTTCAGCTTTTAATGACTGTTCCATTAAGCTATCTAAGCAAGCTTTTAAGTATTTTTCCCCATTATAATTTGGAATTACTACTGAAACACCCATAAATAAAACTCTCCTATATCCTTATAAAATGCTATAGCTGTGTTGCATTCTTCAAGACCCCACAGTTATAACATTTCTAAAATTAATCTTCTCTACTTATATACTATTTATACATTTTCGTAATGTACTTTTGATAATCTCCAGTTGTTACATTTGCCATCCATTCTTTATTATCTAGATACCACTTAATAGTCTTTTCTATTCCAACTTCAAAAGTAGTTTCAGGATACCATCCTAGATCAGCCTTTATTTTATCTGGAGCTATTCCATATCTCTTGTCATGACCTTTTCTATCTTCAACATAAGTCATTAATTTCTCTGTTACTTCTTCGTCTACATTTTCATTTATATATGAAATAACTTTTTTAATTATTTGTAAGTTTGTTCTTTCATTATGTCCGCCTACATTATAGACTTCTCCTAGAACTCCTTGTCTTAAGACCATATCAATTGCTTTGCAATGATCTGCAACAAATAACCAATCTCTAACGTTTAAGCCATCTCCATAGATAGGTAAGTCCTTATGATTTAAACAATTGTTTATTAATAATGGAACTAACTTTTCTGGAAATTGGTAAGGGCCATAGTTATTAGAACATCTTGTAATGTTAATTGGCATTTGGAATGTATCTCCATAAGCCTTAACCATAAAGTCTGCTCCTGCCTTACTTGCAGAATATGGACTATGTGGGTCAAGTGGAGTATCTTCCATAAAGAATCCTGTATCTCCAAGAGATCCGTAAACTTCATCTGTAGATACTTGAAGATATTTAACTCCTTTAGCCCAGCCGTTCTCCTCTGTATACCAAGCATTCTTAGTACAATTTAAGAGGTTTACTGTTCCCATTACATTTGTTTTTGCAAATAATTCTGGTTCTTTTATACTTCTATCAACATGAGATTCTGCAGCAAAGTTTACAACGTAATCAAAACTATACTTCTTAAATAGGTCACTTACTAACTCAGCATCACCAATATCCCCTTTAACAAATATATGATGAGGATTTTTTTCTAGTGACTTAAGATTCTCAAGATTTCCTGCATAAGTTAATGAATCAAGATTTACTATCTTAACATCAAAATATTTGTCTAACATGTATAAAACGAAGTTTGAGCCTATAAATCCAGCTCCCCCAGTAACTAAATAAGTTTTCATTATTTTTTATCTCCTTTATATTCAAATGTGACATCTAAGTCCTTAAATCTTTTTTGTACTTTATCTTTTTCTGATAAAAGAATATTATCTATTCCCTCAAGTGGCCATTCGATTCCTACATCTGGGTCATTCCATAACATTCCACCATCAAATTCTGGTGAATAGAAATCTGTACATTTATAATTAAAAATAGCTTCATCAGAAAGAACTAAAAATCCATGTGCAAAACCTTCTGGAACATAGAATTGTTTCTTATTCTCTTCAGTAAGAATAACACCTTCCCATTGTCCATAAGTCGCAGATCCTTTTCTTAAATCTACTGCTACGTCAAATACACTTCCACGAGTTGCACGAACTAACTTTCCTTGAGTATGCTTAGTTTGAAAATGTAAACCTCTTAAAACTCCCTTACTTGACTTTGATTCATTGTCTTGTACAAAGTCCATAGTTAAACCAGCCTCATTAAAGTGTTCCTTATTATAAGTTTCCATAAAGTATCCTCTGCTATCGCCAAATACCTTTGGTTCTATAATGTATAAATCTTTGATTTTAGTTTTAACAAAATTAAAGTTTCCCATCTCATCTTCTCCTAACTTTTATTACTATATTTTTAGCATTTATAGCCAAATATAATTATACCAATTTTTCATCCTATTTTATACTATTATTATTCTTAATTCTTGTCAAATTTCTTTAAAGTATCCATCCTTTATGAAATATTATCTTGAAATCAAGTAGACTTTGTATTTATTAGTCCTTACTAAAAGTCTAATCTATATTTACCATAAAAGAATGACAATTCCATTAAGAACTCGCTAGGATCTTTTTATTCTCTATAAAACAAGAAAAAAGCATTCAAAAATATTAATTTAAGAATGCTTTATCTAAATATTATAGTAATTTCAAAAAGATTATCTTGCTGATCTTCCCTCAGCTATTCCATATGTTAAATAGTGATCATAATATGCTTTGTTGTTATTACCATAAGCATTTACTAAATCCTTATATCTGCTCTTATATATCCCTAAGTTAAAATTTTCACTTGCACTTCTTCATTCATTCCATATACTTTGAAATGATTCATTATTGCAGAATAATCTTTTCCATAGGCATTTACTAAATCTGGATTATTTTTACTATAATATCCCATATTAAATACAGGTGAAAGATTTCTCCCTTCTCTAAAACCATCATTTCTAAAATGATTATAAGCTGCTGTATAATTAGTCGCTCCAAAGGCATTTATTAAATCTTTATTATTAGCTAAATAAAATTTAACATCAAATATCTCCGAGGCTGTTCGTCCTTCTTTTATACCATAGGTTATCCAGTGATTATATAACTGTGCTTCATTAGTCCCAAAGGCTTGTCTTAAATCCGAATATTTATTAGCATAAAAATTAGCATCAAATACTGGAGCCTCTCCTGTTTCAGCTAGCACAATAGGCTTAGCTGCCTGAAGAGTAGTATTTGGAGCCGTAGCTATTATTATTCTTGCTCTCCAAAAACTATATATATCTGAGATTTTCACCACATCACCAGCCTTAGGCGAATGAATCATTTGATTATTACCTATGTATATTCCTACATGTCCATCATGTGGAAATACTAAATCACCTGGTTGCATTTCAGCTTGAGACACTTCCGTCCCGGCATTAATTTGAGTATAAGTACTTTCACCTATCTCAATTCCAGCTACCTGTCTATAGATATAAGCTGTAAGACCTGAACAATCAAATGTTCCTGGTCCCTTTCCCGCCCATTCATATGGTTTTCCCAGATGATTTTTTGCTTCAGCAACAATAGCTTGTCCATCAACAGTCGCTGCGTTAGTAGTAGCTGGTGTTGCGCTAGAAACCATTATTGTCGCCATTAGAATTGATAACAACATCTCTAGGAATTTCTTTCCTCTTCTTTTGTTTTTTGCCATTTTACCTTCTCCTTGCATAATTAATTTAAAGCTTTCGCTCAGTGCAACCTTATACCTTTTAATAGATATGAGCAACAGAATTGGTATTATGTTCTAGTAATAGCCCTAATATTTACCTTATATAGATTCTTTAGTATTTACATACAATCTATAGAGTAAATTTCTAACAAAGATATTCTCAATTGAATAATTAACTAATCAGCCGTATAATTAAATTTATTATGTTCAGTAAATCCCTAAATAATACCATAAAAATGAAAGGAGCTAAAAATATGAAATCTATTCGTAATATTTTTAAAAATCCAACTCTATATTTATATATAATAATATTTACAATTATCTTTTTATTAACAAATAATATGCATTTTAATGCTGATGAATATAACTATAGTCATATTACATGGACAAATACACGAATTTCATCATTAAGTGATATACTAACTTCACAAAAAATACTATATTTTAATTGGACTGGAAGAATCATAGTTCACTCTTTAATTCAGCTATTTTTATTTATTGGAGGCAACACTTTTCCCATTGTAAATTCATTTGTTTTTTGTATCTTTATTTACTTAATTTCAAATTTAGTTTTTTCTAAAAAAACGCCTTACCTTTTACTTATAATCTTTGCTATTGTGTGGATTTTCACTCCAATGTTTGGTGAAACAATAGTTTGGCTTTCTGGAAGTATTAATTATTTGTGGCCAAGCACCTTGTTTTTATTATTATTAAATATTTATTCTAAAAACAATTCAAAAACACCCTTGTTAATGATAATTGCCTTTATTACAGGTGCTTCTCATGAAATGATTTTTATATGTGGTGGAGCATATCTTTTACTAGATTTATGTATCAGTAAATTTAACCATAAAAAGATCTTAACCTTTTTATGTTTTTTAATTGGAGGACTATTCCTAATCTTAGCTCCAGGTAATTTTCTAAGAGTATCTCAACCTTCAAATATATTAAGAACAAGCACTATTATTAAAGTTTTAATTGGAATCATTTTATTTGCAGTAATAGTACTTATAAATACAAAATTAAAATCCACTTTTATAAAATATATAGATATCATCAAAAAACACAAGAAGACTAATACCATATTATCAATTCTATGTATTTTATCATTTATCTGTTTGCTAATATTAATTTTAACTAACTATATTCCCACAAGTGGCATCTTATTAGCCATATATTACTTTAAATTTTTATTAATATTAATACCCTTATTCATATTCTTATTCTTAAAATGTATAAAACAAAATATGTCTACTGAACAGTTATTAGTTAATTTAAATCTATTTTTTATAGGTATAATAAGCGGATTAGCTATGTATACTATGCCTGAATGTCCTGATAGAAGTTTCTTTTTAAGTTGTACCATTATTAATATAGCAATAATAAATCTAATTGGTTATTTAGGCTTTAAAAAAAGTTATCTCTTAACTTCATCAATTTTCATTTTAGCTTTTATAACCTTATCACTAACAATTCACTACTACATTATTTTTTTAGGATCTTGGAAAAAAGATTTTAATACTCAAATTACAGCTAGCGAAGGTTCTTCTCAAATTGTATTACCAATACAGCCTAAGCCCTTACTCTTAATAAGTAATTACTATGGGGCAGCACCTTCAACTCTATCTAATACTCCAAATTCTATAACTAATTACTATACAGCTAATTATTATAATTTCGAAGAAATTATTGGAGTAGAACAAAACACTATTGTTATGAAAATAGAAAAAGATAATATTGATAAAAATGCTATTTATTTTGAATATATAGATTCAGATGGAACTACTAAAAAAAGTTATTCAGAAAAAGTTCAAACAGAACCTTCCAAATCTGATTCAGATAAAAATCAAGCCTTTATATCAATTCCTTCTGATTCAACTGATATTCAATTTATAAACAAAAGTAGTCTAGAAATTACCAACGATAATATTACAATTTTCAAACTTAAATAACCTGTGGTACACTAGTATAAAAAGAAGAAATAATAAAGATTATAAATGGAGGCGTGTAAGATTTGAATTATAAACTTATATGTATAGATATGGATGGAACCTTGCTAGATGATAATCATCTAATAAGTGAAGAAAATAAAAAGGCCATAAAAGAAGCACATAACAGAGGTGTTGTAATCGCAGTAACTACAGGAAGGTTGTTTACATCTGCAAGCTACTCTTATAGTCTCCTAGATATAGAAGGACCTATTATAGCCTCTAACGGCACTTATATTCGTGAAAGATCAAAGGAAGAATTTATATATAAGGACACCTTCACCCTTGAGGAATGTAATGAGCTTAATGAAATACTTAATAAAAGTAACTTAACACATTATTTTTATACACATAATACAGCGCTAGGTTCTGAAACCTTGCCTGAAAATCATCCTTATGTAGCATTTAATAAAGAAGTCTCTGAGGACTTAAGAATTCACTTTTGTATAAAAGAAGATCTTTCACCACTTTTTAAAGAATATGAAAATGAAGTCTTAAAAGCTATTGTAATTGAAAAAAAGGATAAGGAAGCTTTATTAAAAGTTAAAAATGAGCTTAAATCTTTAGATAAATTTGAGGTAGTTAGCTCTGGCCCTTATAATTTTGAAATTATGAAGAAAGGTTCATCTAAGGGCTCGGCAGTTCAAAGATTAGCTGAATCCTTAGGAATTAAACAAGAACAGGTTATTTGCATGGGTGACAATGAAAATGATCTTTCCATGATTAGATATGCAGGTCTTGGAATTGCCATGGGAAATGCAGTTGACCTGCTTAAAAATGAAGCTAATTACATAACAGATACTAATGTAAATTCTGGTGTTGGAAAGGCTATTAGAAAATTTGTATTAAATTAAAAATGCTTAGGTATCCCCCATTTTATTGGGATACCTAAGCATTATTTTTTATATTAGAAATTAAATCTATTCATATATAAATTTGTGCATCTTCTCAGTAGTCGCCTCTTTATCGATATTTAATCTATATCCGCCATTTACTGTACTACTCCAGTGATCTCCATCATTAGGAAATCTATTTTGCAGAATATTCCCTGTTCCTATGCTTAAAACCTTAGTTCCAATTGATACAACCTCTGCATAGGTTAAATTAGTTTGAACTATTGGTAATCCCTCTAAAACAAAGGAATTCAAATCATCAACTGACATAGCACTTAATTTATTAGCTATAAGTGTTATAACAGTTCTTTGTCTTTGTGTCCTTTTAAAATCATTTCCATCTGTATGTCTAATTCTAGCATAAGCCGTAGCCTGCGTTCCATTTAAATGTTGCATTCCAGCTGATGTAATACCAGATGAGTTATTGCTAGTTCTTTCATTTATGCTCCTTACTAGTCCGTTTACTAAGGGAACCTCTTCACTATCTACATTTATATCTAGGCCACCTAGCTTGTCTATTATTTTAGGTAATGACTCTAAATTAACCCCTATAAACTTATCTATATCTAGATCAAAATTTGTATTAATAGTCTTAAGCATAAGCTCAGGTCCACCTGCTAACATTGCAGTATTAATTATATCATCCCCGTGGGTTGGAATATTCACATAAGTATCTCTCATAATGGATGATATTTTTAGCTGTTTTGTGTCTTCATTTATTGTCAAAATCATAATTGCATCAGATAGGCCGTGAAGTCCACCCTCTCCGCCATCATCTTCTCCTCTATCTACTCCAAACAAAGCAATATTAATAATATTAGAATATTCTTCTTTTTTCCCAGTATCATTAAGAACTTCCTCTCTGTCTATCTGTACATTATCCATTCTACTATAAACATAATAGCTATAGCCTGCTGCTCCTAATAATCCTAATAGTATTACTCCTAGTAAAGAAGACAATATAACTATAATTTTTTTCTTAGCACTCCACGGATTCTTTGTTTTTTTTCTTTTTCTTTCTTTATCTCTCATAATTTCTCCTTATAATTCCAGATTAATATACTTATTATACCTTATTTATCCTATTTCACAAATATTAAATTCTTATCATACAAGCTCTTTTAATGTTAACATTTTATACTTGTTTTTCATAAAGTATTAATATTATGAAAGGACGTGGTAATTCATGAACCGAACAAAAAAGCTATCCCCATTCAAAAAAATATTAATAGGTATTATTTCATTAATTCTTATTTTAAGTGTAGTGGGATATTCTTATATTTATACAACATTAAGCAAGGTTAATACTATAGAGATCGATCTTAATGACCTAGAGATCAAGCCCCATCTAACTGCTAATGTTGTTGTTGCGGAGATTAGAAACATTGCTATCTTTGGTATTGATTCTCTAGAGGGAGAAATCGGACGATCAGATTCAATAATGATATTAACCATTGATGAAAAGAATAATAAGCTAAAGGTTTCTTCTATAATAAGAGATTCCTATGTAGAAATTCCAGGGCGGGAAGGCAAGGATAAAATTAATCATGCCTATGCTTTTGGTACTGCTAGTGGTGACAATAATGGAGGCCCTACTTTAGCAATAAAAACTTTAAATAGAAACTTTAATTTAAATATACAGGATTTTGTATCTGTTAATTTTTCATCCCTTCCAAAACTTATAGATTCGGTTGGAGGTATTAAAATAAATATCAGTAGTGAAGAAATGACAATTTTAAATTTAGCTTCCGCTGGAAACCAAACATTAGATGGAGCTCAAGCTCTTGCATATTCTAGAATTAGATATGCAGAAGGCGGGGATTTTGTAAGAAGCGACAGACAAAGAAATGTAATCTCTGCTTTATTTAGTAAATTCAAAAGTGCTTCTATTACCTCCTATCCATCCTTACTAAAGAATTTATTACCTCTTTTAGATACTAATTTAAATCCCACTGATATTTTAGCTCTAGCTACAAAAATAAACTCTCTTCCTATTAGTCAATTAGATCAAGATAGATTCCCAAGAGATGATTATGGCGAAGGTAGACTTATCGATGGAATTTATTATTATGTATTTGATATTGAAGAAACTGCTAAACAGATGACTGATTATATATTCTTGGATCGATAATCAAATAAAAGTTGGCGAAAATGTCTTTTCACCAACCTTTTTTATTTAGCTAGTCTACTTTACCTAAATAATGTATAGTGTTAAAATTATCAAAGGGAAGGATGTGTTAGCTTTTGAAAAAAAGAAGAAAAATGTCTCCAGGTAAAAAAATATTAATAGGTATTATTTCATTAGTCTTAATTTTATGCGTTGGCGGTTATGCTTATGTTCATACAACCTTAAATAAGGTTAATAATATAGAGCTAGATAATACTGATTTAGAAATCAGCCCAACTTTAGAGTCTGAGGTTGATACAACTGATATTACAAATATCGCAATCTTTGGTATTGATTCTTCAGATGGAGAAATAGGACGTTCCGATTCAATAATGGTATTAACAATTGATAAACAACACGATAAGTTAAAGGTTTCTTCTATAATAAGAGATTCCTATGTAGAAATTCTAGGAAGAGACGGCAAGGATAAGATCAATCATGCCTATGCTTTTGGTACTGCTAGTGGAAACGCTAATGGGGGCCCTACACTAGCAATAAAAACTTTAAATAAAAACTTTAATTTAAATATAAAGGATTTTGTATCCGTTAATTTTTCATCTCTTCCAAAACTTATAGATTCAGTTGGAGGAATCCAAGTAAATATTACTAGTGAAGAGAAGAATATTTTAAATTTAGCCTCTGCTGGAAATCAAACATTAGATGGTGATGAAGCGCTTGCTTATTCTAGAATTAGACATGCAGTAGGCGGAGATTTTGTGAGAAGCGAAAGACAAAGAACTGTAATTACCGCTTTATTTAATAAATTTAAAAGTGCTTCAGTTACTTCTTATCCATCATTATTAGATGATTTATTACCTCTTGTAGATACTAATTTAGTTCCTACAGATCTTTTATCCTTAGCGATTAAAGCAAATTCTCTACCTATTAGCGAATTATCTCAAGATAGATTTCCAAGAGATGGCTATGGAGAAGGTAAACTAATCAATGGAATTTATTATTATGTATTTGATATTGAAGAAACTGCTAAACAAATGACTGATTACATATTCTTAGATAAATAAATAAAAGGTTGGTGAAAATATATTATTTCACCAACCTTTTTTTATTTAATAGATCTAATTTGACTAATAAAATTTTCATGTTCTTCAACTTCTCCAGTTAATTTTGTAACTTTTCCCTGTATGTCAGAAAGTATATACATCATTTTTTCTTGTTGGGCTCTTGTAACTTTTGCATTTTCTTCTAAGCCTCTTTGCATTATATACATTTCATCCTGTCTTTTATCCATACTATCTTGCTTTTCTTCCATACGGTCTTGCTTTTTTCCGATACTGTCTAATTTAGTTAATACTAATTCAAACATCTGTTTTATTTCTTTATCCATTTTAACACCACCATTTATATGATTTTACAATCTTATAATAAAATTATATCATTGCAAATCTTCTTTATTCTGTTAAATTGCTTTTAGGATCGCTATATCGTTCCAATTCTTTGATGTTATTACTTCCATGGTTGTTACATCTCTTCTTAGACCTTTAATATCTCCAGTCAAATAAGCCATATTATTACTAAAGTTATCCTGTTCGGCTTTGTTTACTTCTGCCAAATGCTCTAATGCTCTTAGAATTCTTGAGTTTTCATCAACCTTAATATCTAAAGTATCGAACCTGATCTCTAAATTATCGAACCTACTTTCTAAAGTGTCAAACCTACTTTCTAAAGTATCAAATCTAGTATCTAAAGTATCAATCTTATTATTAATATGTTTTAAAAGTTCCAAAATTTCTTTATCCATTTTACCACCACCATTTATATGATTTTACAATCTTATAATAAAATTATATCATTGCAAATTCTTTTTATCAATATGCAAAAACTTACAGATTTTACGTTCTTCAATCATATAAACCATAGAAAAACTCTAATCTATCTCTTCTGTTGTTCTTTCTTCTATATTTTTTCTATGTATCTTTTTTATACCCTTTTTGATAAGCAAAACCGCTCCATAAATTACAATATAACCAGCAAAAAAAGTTGCAAATCCCCATAGACCTGCTACTATGTCTGCAAATTCCATATTGCCTCTATTGGTAATTTTCTGTCCAATTTCGATACCAAAAACAATAACTACAAGTACGGTTACTGTATATATAAAAGATATGACAGCAATGCTATATTTAGAAATATCTTTAAATAACTTATTAACTACAAAGTAAATAAAAATACCAATTATACCTATAATAATAAAATGAAGTTGCTTATCATTAAACTTCATTTCAAAGCCACCAAAAAAATCTACAAGAATATCATGTAATTCATTAATTATTTCAACAATCAGTTTTAGTATTTTAATCATATGGACCCCCTTAATTCTCTATCTCTACTAGTATATACCATATGACCTTTTTCTTAAATTAAAACTTATTTCATTCAAAAGAATTTCGGAGAAATTCTAACCTTCAACTCTCCACTCTGTAGTTATTCTCGTCTCAAAGATTCTACTGGATCTAATTTAGCAGCTTTATTCGCTGGTAAGACTCCGGCAATTGTACTTATAACAATACTTACACTTAACCCGAATACTATGTAAGAATTCTGTATTAAAACTAAATTTATATCGAAAATTCTAGTTGATACAATATTTATGCCTTTCATTAATATAAATGCTAATGAAATTCCAAGAATACCACTAAAAACTCCAATTAGAAATGCTTCACAGACAAATATTCTTCTTATATCTTTTTGCCTTGCACCAATTGCTTTAATTATTCCTATCTCCTTTGTTCTCTCTACAACACTAATATACATAACAACTACTATCATAATTGTTGATACAACTAAGGATATTGCTGCAATTCCTGCTAATACATATGTTAAGATACTTATCATTTCATTAAACATTTCGCTCATTTGCTCTTGGGATGATCCTGTATATCCAAGTTCTTTGACCTTTTCTTTAATAGAATCTGTATATTCAGCCTTATCAGTATTAATATACATAACATTTGATTTCAATTCACTGCTATTTTCTGAATACAATTTTTCTAAATCTAGATAATTCAAAAAAACAGATTTCATTACTGCAGTTAAATCTCCACCTGCCGTAGCATAAATTCCACTTACAACAAATTCTTTCTTCACCATTTTTTGATTAACAAACATATTTAAAGTAACTGTTTTTCCGACAACCTCTCCACCAAGATTATCGCTTACAGATTTATTAATTAATACTTCGCCGTCTTTTGGTAGTGCTCCCTCTTCAACATTTGAAGCTGTTATATTTGATGATATAGTTGAGGTTCTCATTAAACCACTGGATTTACCATCATACTTTAATGAATTAGTCCCCATAGAAATTGCAGTAAATCCTTTTTCTACAGAGGATACATTCTCTATTTCAGCCAACCTTTGTATATCTTCTTCTTTAAATGAACTTTGCGGATTAATTGTAGGTTTTTCAATAGTTGCAATATCTAAGTCAACTGTCTCTTCATCATTACTTGGCATATTAACCTCTATTACTAAAGGATTCACATAGCTATTCATAGTCTTATTAAAATAAGCCTTAACTCCACTGCCCAAAGATAACATTAAAATAACACTCATTATTCCAATACTTGCTCCTATTGAAATAAATATGTTACGTACTAGTTTTTCCCTCATATTAATAAGGGCAAGTTTTATGGCAGATATGAAATTCAAATTCTGTCTTTTTTTATTTAGTTTTGCTTCTTCTTTATCGACTTTATCTATGTCAGAATTTTTCTCTAGTGCAAAAACTTTTTTATCATCAATGATTTTACCATCTGATATTTTAATCACTCTACTTGATAGAGCTGCTACCTTTTCAGAGTGAGTAACCATAATTACAAGTTTTCCTCTTTGAGCAATTCCCTTAAGTATCTCTAAAACCTGCATTGATGTCTTTGAATCTAAACTACCTGTAGGCTCATCAGCAATAATTACTTCTGGATTATTAATTAAAGCTCTAGCAATAGCAACCCTTTGCTTTTGACCTCCGGATAGTGCATTTGGTTTTTTATCCATATGGTCTCTCAAACCAAATTCAGTTAGTATTTTTTTTGCATATTCTATTCGATCTTTTTTTTTCACATTTGACAATGTCATAGCAATTGTTACATTATCTAAAACAGACAAATGTGATATTAGATTAAAACTTTGAAAAACAAATCCAACCTTATTTTTTCTATATTTATCAAGTTCCTTTTTTCTAAAGTTCCCAATATCTTTTCCACTTGCAAATAGTCCCCCTGAGTAATTAGAATCTAATCCTCCGATCAAATTCATTAATGTAGATTTACCGCTACCCGACTCACCAATCACAGACACTAATTCTCCCTTATCAAAGGATAAGTTAACATTAATCAAGGCCTTAAATTCTTCTTTTCCACTTAATTTATAGCTCTTATTAATATTTTTAAGCTCTAATAGATGCATATATTTCTCCTTATATTTAAACATATTTATAATGTTTCTTTAACTAATTATAACCTCATTCCACTTTTGACAAATTCCACTCACCTTTGTTGAGGACTTAGAAGACTCTGTCTCCTTAGGAGTTCGCCTTTATTCGCTATTTTTCACCAAGCAACAGATTTTCTCTCTGCTATTGTTTATAATTTCATGGGTTATATCATTAAAATTATAGTCATAAGTCTTGTTTTTTAAACAAAAAAAAAGCATTTTCATTAAATTTTATTATAATGAAAATGCTTGTACTTAGGCACTTTTAGAGCCTTATTAATTGCATACCTTCTATATCTTTCATAAACTAAATAATAAGCTAGATAGAAAAATATTACTCCTATTAAAACTCCTCCAAAATCTATTAAAACATCACCAACTGAAGAGGTTCTATTTGCTATAAAAGATTGGTGATACTCGTCAATTACAGCATAGATCAAACAAATAAATAGGATATAAATTATTGAATGTTTCCCTTTTTTATTAAAGGCGAATAATATTGCACTTACAAAAATTGCTAACACGATATAAATAAATGCATGAGCACTTTTTCTAACTATATATGTTAGTTGCTTTTCTCTCACTTTCTGCGCCTTAATAGTATCTTCCTGTATTAATTTACTTTCAATAAAATTGACTATTTTATTACTTTTTGCATGGGATGTTTCTCCATTATTACTAGACATATAAAATATAAATCCCATCCATACTATGCATAAAAGTATAATTACTTTCTTCAATTTATCAACCCCTTGTTATCACTGAAATAGTTTAATATTATATGCATCGAGCATTTCTTCAACGTGTGTTTGTTGTTTCAACACCCAACCAATCACATCTATTAGGTTGTTTGCATTTGTAGCTTTTATATACTGTGAATGACTTTGACTAATCCTATCTAAGAAGTCTTTATCTAATCACCTTTAATTTCTTTAACTCACGTTGTGTGGTCTGCAGTAACCTGCTTGCTAATTAGATAGTTTCTTCCTTAATTCATCTATAACCTTGTATTCCAACTTAGTATATCTTTTTACTTTTTCATTCTCTTCTCCATCTAATATCATTGCTTTAGCCATCTCCATAGCTTTTTTTATTTCGCCTTCTTCTCTGCCTTCTTCCTTGTCCTTATTTAAGTATATCACATGGATTTTTCCTTTGCTCCATCTTTATACCTTTAATATAATTATTCCCAATTTCAAGAACATATATTCTTATAAAAAATTAGCTACGTCCTTACCTTTCATGTTATATCCAATTTTTATCAAAATTTCACCTAATATTAAAAAAACAATTTTGCTCTTTGTTTAAAACAAAAACTTCACTAAATTTATTATTTAGTGAAGTTTTTATATTCTCATTATATGCCCCATCTTTGGTTATTTACATTTTGTTCACAGCCATCAACTGTCTTTGCGGAGATCTTTATTTTACTATTTTTTCCATGTCCCTGTTACCGTTGTTGGGTGCGCAGCGACCCACTTGATTATAATTTGTCAGCAACCCCAACCCCCAAGGACTTTGCGAGAGGCTTGCCTTGAACTTGCTACTATTTTACAGCTTTTAATTTTGCAATATCTTTCCAATTACTAGCCGTTATTACTTCAACATTTGTGATATCTTTCTTTATTGATTTAACGTCACCTTTAACTTGCTTCATTTGTTCTGACATATCACTCCTAAACTCTAGTAAATTAGCTATTTGATCTACTACTCCATCAACTTTTTTTTCTAAACTATTAAGTTGATTTTTTATTGGCTCTAATTTCTCATCAAGTAAGCTGCTTAATGCTTTTAATACTTCGTTATCCATTCTTTAATCACTTCCTTTTTTTCTATTATATTTAAGATTTTCTACTTAAGTTTCTCAGCACATAAATTATAGTTTTAATCTAAAAAAGACTCCTCAAATATACTCTTTAAGTATTCATATTCTAGAGGATTTTTAAAACTTAATATATCAACAAGTCCTGATTCAGCGAGTGCTTTAATAACTACGGTGAGTAGTTCAGTATATGTCTTCATATCTACACCTATAATAAACTTTTTGCCATTTTAAAAGTTAATAACCCCCAGGGATCTTTGGGAGGAACACCGTGACGAGCTTGTTTTCCGATGATGCTCTTTATGTTTAAGAAAATCTATATCATCCGATATTTTATCAATTTTCATATTAGCTACGGTTATATCTTCTGTTATTTTAGCTGTATATTCATGAACGAATCCCAATTTTTTTCAATTCTAACTTAACCTTTTTTAAGATCTTTTAATTCATTAAGTATTTGTTCTAGTATTTCATTCATATCAATACCTACATTACATTACTGTCATTATATCATATAGAATATTTTTTATGAATGCCTTTCCTAGAAAAAAAACACTGCACTAAATATTAATTTAACATAGCTTACAGCTTATATTTGTTTACTTATCTTTGAATTTTATTAATATTTTGTTAATGACCCCCGGGATGACATTGCCCCCGAGGGACCTTGCGAGAGGCTTGCCTTGAGCTTTTTATATAAGCTATTATTTAGGTCTTGAGAAAGGCTGAAAGTACTCCGCTTTTTGGGATGAACAGAGTGATAAGCTTGCTACTAATTAGATAGTTTCTTCCTTAATTCATCTATTACCGTATATTCCAACTTAGTATATCTTTTTATTTTTTCATTTCCTTCTCCATCTAATATCATTGCTTTAGCCATCTCCATAGCTTTTTTTATTTCGCCTTCTTCTCTTCCTTCTTCTCTGCCTTCTTCCTTGTAATGCAACTTTCTAATCTCATCTATACTCAATTTAAATACACCTCCACTTGCCTTTTTATATTCTTCATACTTATTTTCTAACTCCTGATTTTGAATTAAAAATAGGTATTCCAAAAAATCTACTAATGCTTTTATCTGATCATTATTTTTAACTTTATTATAATTTTTTAATTCCTCTGCTAATTTTATTTTTGCCTCATAAATGTCTTCATCTCTTACACCTGTTTCTAACAAGCTTTTTGCCATTTTAAAAACTAATTTTAATGGGTTCTCATCACTAATTTTTTCAAGCTTTATTTTTTCTACATCAATAGTTTTAAAGTTATATATTAATATTTCATTTTCTATCTCTGGTAATTTATATACATATCTTTTATCTTTTCCGCCCTCGCCTTTATAAGTATATATTGCTGCAGCCACTATTTCTGACTTATCTTTATCTTTATATCTAAATTTATCCCATATCCTATAAAAGTATCTGAACATTCTTTCTCCAAAAACTTCATGTTCACTACTATAGCTTTGTACTTCTACGTGTATAAATAATATCTTACTTTTTTTATCTTTTAATCTCACCTTTATTATTTTATCCGAGATTACTTTTTCGCTACTATCTCTATCAAATATATCTTTTTGTATTTCTTGTAGATCTTTATCTAATGATTCTGTTCCTAATTCCCAATCCACCTTACTAAATATCTCTGGAAAAAGCAATTCTACTATTTCTACCTCAAAGGCTTCTAAAATTGATTTCCAGGCTGCATCAAAATCATGTTTCTTTGCCAAAATTTATCCACCTCCTTGAAAATTATACACCTCTAGGATGCTTTCTAAATCAATTACTCTATATTAATATTATATACCATATAGAACCTTTCTTAAACGAAAAAACTCCACTAAACATACATTTAGTGAAGTGGCTTGTACTTGCATTTTTCAGCTGACTGTCACCCTTGCGGATGACTTAAAGGACTCCGCTTGCTTTTTTACTATTTTTCCCATGTCCCTGTTACCATTGTGGGGTGCGCAGCGACCCACTTGCTCGAATAAATGGTACTCTGGGGTGCTAATGAGGAACTCGTGACTCATTTGCTTTTGGCGCACTGACAGTCACCCTTGTAAATACTTCTCTACCTCTTCTAAATTTTCTATGTCTAAAATATTTTCAATAATCAAATTTAATTTATCACTATTAAACTTTTCTATTTTTTCTATAAAACTATTATCTAATGCTCCAATTTTCCTAGTCAGTAACTTTATGACTCTTTCAACATCTTTTAGTCTAGATTTCTCTTTTTCTTTTTCAATACCTTCTTCTCTTCCTTCTTCTCTTCCTTCTTGTTTATAATGTAATTTTCTTATTTGATCTACTGTCATTTTTAAAGCACCTCCTTTTTCTCTTTTATAATTTTCATATTTTTGTTCCAATTCCCTATCTTGAATTAAAAACAAGTATTCTAAAAAATCCACTAATGCTTTTATTTGCTCATTATCTTTAACTTTATCATATATTACCAATTCTTCTGCTAGATTTATCTTTGCTTCATATATATCTTCATCTTTTGAATTTGTTTCTAATAATGTTTTCGCCATTCTAAAAACTAATTTTAAAGGATTATCATCACTGATTTTTTCTAAATTGATTTTTTCTACATCAATACTTTTAAAATTATATACTAGTATCTCATCTTCTAACTCTGGCAATTTGTATATATATTTTTTATCTTTTCCTCGTTGTCCTTTATACGTATATATTGCTGCTGCAACTATCTCAGATTTATCTTCATATTTATACCTAAACTTATCCCAGATCCTATAAAAATATCTGAACATTCTTTCTCCAAAAGCATCTTCTTCACTACTATAACTTTGTACCTCTACATGTATAAATAATATCTTACTATTCTGATTTTTTAACCTAACCTTTATTATTTTATCTGAAATTATCTTGTCGGCACTGTATTTATCAAAAATTTCTTTTTGTATTTCTTGCAATTCTTGATCTAATGATTCTGTTCCAAGCTCCCATGCTATTTCATTAAATATTTCTGGAAAAAGTAGTTCTACCACTTCTATTTGAAATGCTTCTAATATTGATTTCCATGCTGCATCAAAATCATGTTTCTTAGACAAATTTATTCACGTCCTTCTAATATGGTATTCTTTTTTTACAATGATAATTTATCTTTATTTACTTATATTATATCCCATAAGATAATTTTGATAAACAAAAATCTTGATATAATTCTATAAATCAAAAAAAACTTCACTAAATTTATTATTTAGTGAAGTTCTTAGATTAGTTATTTATTTACTTATTTTTGAATTTTATTAATTTGTTAACAACCCGGTAAGTAGACCAGGGAATCATTTCCCTGGCCCCTCTCAGAACCGTACGTGCGGATTTCCCGCATACGGCTCCCCATATTATAATTTACAGAATATATGTAATCTCTTTCTTTAATTCAAATATATTTACATGTATTTTAGCTTCAGGCACTTCAAAATATCTAAACATTTTATCAAACC
>NZ_PVXQ01000011.1 GCF_002995745.1 Clostridium vincentii
TAAATCCAACTCCATTCTTTTTATCTTAGCAATAAAATTATAATGGATAATTTATGTATTGGGGAGATGTTTTTACATCTCCTTTATTTTTTTGCTACCTTTGCCTACTAAAATTATACTCTAACGCTAGAATTGTTAGAGGGGATATCCTTCAGCTTAAGGAACAGGATTTTGTATTAGCTGCAAAGGCTTTAGGTGCATCAAAATTCAGAATATTAATTAGACATCTAATACCAAATTGTATTAGTTCTATATTAGTAACTTTAACATTACTAATTCCTCAAGCTATCTTTACTGAAGCTTTTTTAAGCTTCTTAGGACTTGGAATTAATGCTCCGCTAGCATCTTTAGGAACGTTATGTAATGATGCAATGAAGGCAATATACGTACATCCGTATCAATTATTCTTCCCAGCTATTACGATTAGCATTATCATATTAGCATTATCATATTAGCATTTAACTTATTAGGGGATGGGCTTACAGAAGCTTTAGATCCTAAGAATCAAAGATAAATAAGGAGATCAAAATGGAAAAATTATTAGAAGTTAAAGGACTTAAAACCTCATTTGATACACATATAGGAACAGTGCAGGCTGTTAGAGGAATAGATTTATATTTAAATAAAGGTGAGGCAATAGGAATTGTTGGTGAATCAGGTTGCGGTAAATCAGTAAGTATGATGAGTATAATGAGATTGCTTTCTAGTAACGGAAGATTAGTTGACGGTGAAATAATGTTTGACGGAAAGGATATTTCTAAGATTCCTGAAAATGAGATGGAGAATATTAGAGGAAATAAGATTGGAATGATATTTCAAGATCCCATGACTTCCTTAAATCCAGTGCTAACTATTGGAGCACAGCTAATAGAACCGTTAACTAAGCACAAGGGAATGAAGAAAAAAGAAGCAATAGAAGAAGGAATTAGAATGCTTAAATTAGTTGGTATTCCAAGTCCTGAAAAAAGAATAAAACAATATCCACATGAGTTCTCAGGTGGGATGAGGCAAAGAGCAATGATAGCCATGAGCTTGGTTTGTCAGCCAAATCTAATTATAGCAGATGAGCCAACCACAGCATTAGATGTTACAATTCAAGCACAAATATTAGATTTAATGAAGGATCTTAAAGATAAATTAAATACTGCAATTATATTAATAACCCATGATTTAGGCGTAGTTGCAGACTTATGCTCTAGAATATATGTAATGTATGGTGGAATAATTGTTGAAGAAGGAACTGACGAAGATATTTTTTATAGAGGAAGACATCCGTATACTTGGGGTTTGTTAAAATCTATACCTAATCCTAATAGCAAATTAAGGGAAAAACTTATTCCGATTGAAGGGCAACCCCCAGATTTATTTAAACCACCAGTAGGGTGTCCTTTTGCAGAAAGATGCGAATATACTATGAAAATATGTATAGAAAAACAACCTCCTTTGTTTGATTTAGAAACGGGACATAAAGCAGCTTGTTGGTTATGTCATAAAAATGCACCAAAGGTTGATACACCAATAAGGGGGGAAGAATAATGTCAGAAAAAGAAGTAGTATTGGAGGTTAAAAACCTTTGCAAATACTTTCCTGGAAATAAAGGAATGTTTAGTAAAAAAAGTCATATAAAAGCTGTTGATGATGTTTCCTTTACAATAAGGAAGGGAGAGACATTAGGACTCGTAGGAGAATCAGGTTGTGGTAAGACTACTACTGGTAGGACTGTACTTAAACTTTATAATCCTACTTCAGGAGAAATAATTTTTAAGGGAAAAGATATATCAAAATTAAGTGAAAAAGAAATGATACCATTAAGAAGAAAAATGCAGATGATTTTTCAAGATCCCTACGCTTCTTTAAATCCAAGAATGACTGTTGGAGACATTATTGGAGAAGCTATAGACATTCATAAATTATATACTGGAAAAGCTAGAGATGAGAGAATAAGATTTTTATTAGATAAAGTAGGACTTAATGGTTCTAATATTAATAGATACGCTCATGAATTTTCAGGAGGTCAAAGACAAAGAATTGGTATTGCAAGAGCTCTTGCCGTTGAACCTGAATTAATTATTTGTGATGAACCGATATCAGCCCTTGATGTTTCTATTCAAGCTCAGGTTATAAATATGCTTGAAGAACTTCAAGAGGAATTTGGAATGACTTATTTATTTATAGCTCATGATCTATCTATGGTAAAACATATTTCAACTCATATTGGAGTAATGTATTTAGGGAAAATAGTAGAGAGGGGACCAAGCGATGACGTTTATTCAAATCCGTTGCATCCTTATACAAAGGCGTTATTATCCGCTGTACCAATACCAGATCCTAGAGCAGCTAAGAATAGTAAAAGAATATTATTAGAAGGAGATATCCCATCTCCTATAGACCCCCCTGCTGGTTGCAGATTTAAGAGTAGGTGTAAATATGCTACAGATGTATGTGGAACAGATGATCCAATAATGACAGAAGTTGAAGAAGGACATTTTGTAGCCTGTCATAATTTATAAGATATTTTTTGTTATAAACAAATTATATAAAATTTTACTAGGAGGAATGAAAATGCAAAAAAATAAATGTATAAAAATTTGTGCAGCAATGTTAACGGTTGCTCTAGCAACAACATCATTTGTTGCTTGTGGAAAAAGTGACACTCAATCTGGGCAAGAAATGATTCACAATTTAGGAGCGGAGGTAAAAACAATAGATCCAGCTCTAAATAATGCCGTTGATGGTTCTACAGTAATTGCAAATGCTTTTGAAGGCCTTTGTAAAACAGATGAGAATAATAAGGCAGTCCCTGGTGTAGCTGAATCATGGGATATATCAGAAGATAAATTAACTTATACATTCCATTTAAGAGATGATGCTAAGTGGTCAGACGGAGAAGCAGTAACTGCTAAGGACTTTGCTTATGCTTGGCAAAGAGTACTAGATCCAACAACTGCATCAGATTATGCTTTTCAATTATATTATATTAAAGGTGGAGAAGAATTTAATACTGGAAAAGGTTCGGCAGAAGAACTTGGAATTAAGGCTGTGGATGATGCGACTCTAGAAGTTACATTAGCAAAGCCAACAACTTACTTCTTAGAATTAACAGCTTTTCCAACATTAATGCCAGTTAGAGAAGATATTGTATCAGCGAATCCAGATAGTTGGACTCAATCACCTGATGATTACATATCTAATGGTCCATTTAAATTAGAAGAATACAATATGAAGGATTCATATATATTTGTAAAAAATGATAATTACTATGATTCTGATGAAGTTAAGCTTGATAAGTTGACTTTCAAGATGATGAATGATGAGACTTCAGCGTATGCATCTGTAAAAAATGAAGAAATTCAGATGAGTGACATAGTTCCAAAGGCTGAAATAACATCAGGGAAAGAAGAAGGGCTAGTTCAAGTATTTCCACAAGTTGGGACATATTACTATTGTTTAAATGTAGGAAATAACAATGATAAATTAGATGCAGAAGTTCAAGAAGCATTAGGAAATAAGGACTTTAGACATGCACTTAATCTTGCTATTGATAGAAAAAGTATAGTTGAAAATGTAACTAAGGGTGGGGAAACACCAGCATACTCATTCGTAGCAACAGGAATTCCTGGAGGAGAAGAAGGTAGTGAATTTTCAGATAAGCACTACTGGGATGAAAACAAATATGATGTTGAAGGTGCTAAGGCATTATTAGCTAAGGCTGGATATCCAAATGGAGAAGGTCTTCCAACATTCGAATTAAAATATAATACAAAAGAAAATGAAAAACTAGTTGCTGAAGCAATACAACAAATGTGGGGCGAAGTTGGAGTTAAAGTTAACTTAGTAAATGAAGAATGGGCAGTGTTCCAAGATTCAAGGTCAAGTGGTAACTATGAAATTGCTAGACATGGATGGATAGGAGACTATGTTGATCCAATGACTTTCCTAGATCTACTACAAACAGGTTTAGGAAATAATAATGCTAAGTTTGCAAATGCTAGTTATGATGGATTGGTTCAAGAGGCAATGATGGAAACTGATTCTGTAAAAAGAGCAGATTACTTAAGGCAAGCAGAAGATATATTAATGGAAGAGATGCCAATACTTCCAATATACTATTACACTCAAGTTAAGGCTGTTGCTGAAAATGTTAAAGATATAAGAGTATCGCCATTGGGTCAAATATACTTTGACAGAGCATATCTTGCTTAATAATCTTTAAATCCTGTGATAAGGTTTTGCCTTATCACAGGATTTTTTTTATTTGTTTTGGGAACAATACAGTTATACAGTTGTAAAGATTATTAGGTAGGTGATTAAATTTGCAAAAAAACAATCTCTTTTCCAATATTGAAGATCATTTATTACAAGATAAAAAACCTTCAGTATACTTGGAAAAATTAAAAGAAGACGGATTTTTTAATGAAATTCCTTATATAGGATTAAAAAAACTTGAAGGGATTATGCAATCACCTAAACATCATCCTGAGGGGAATGTTTGGGTTCATACTATGATGGTAGTAGATGAAGGCGCGAATCATAGGGATGAAGTTGAAGATAAAAGAGCTCTTATGTGGACACTTCTACTTCATGACATAGGTAAAGTGAAAGCTACTAAATTAAAAAAAGGTAGGTGGGTTTCCTATGATCATGACAAAGTTGGGGAAGTGGATGGAAGGGGATTTCTTGAATATTTTACCGAAGATGAAATTTTTATTAATAAAGTCACTAAATTAATAAGATACCATATGCATTTATTATATATAATTAATAAACTTCCCTATGCGGATGTTGAAGGAATGTTAAAGTCGACAGATATTAATGAACTCTCTATAGTTTTTCTAAGTGATCGTCTTGGTAGAGGCGGTGTAACCAATCAAGAAAAGGAAGAGATATTAAGGGAAATACAAAGTTTTAAAAAGAATTATTCAAAAAAATAAGAAGTAGAACAATTTAGATATTAAACACGTAATATATATAGAATTAAGGCATAATCAAAAAAACAACAAACTAGTATGCTTGCCTATTTTGCGTCATACTGCGATGGCAAGGTTCACTCATAGCTTAATTATTAGTGAACCTTACCGCCTTGTTTGACACTAAATATACATCGCAGCTTTGATCTGTTATTTCTTTTCATGCGCCTAAAGGGTGAGAAGGCTTCCTCTATCCACTAGTTTACCACGTTTTAAGGGGATTGCTTCAATATCATATTTGTAAAGAAATTTATATATATCATTTCCAAAACAATAATGTTCAAGTTGCCCAAAAAGAGCAAGTTTGTTTTCAGAAATCATTCCACCAGTCCCGCCTATAAATCCATAATCTAATGAGGGAAGAAGAATATCACCTGGAGGAATAAGTAATACATCCATATTTTCTTTTGTCATAGTTTTGTAAATACCTTTATCATTAGTAATAATAGCATTATTTCCAATTGGTAATACTGAACATTTAGTATAACCTTGATTAACGTTAACACTTATTTTGGAACCTTGATTTTTAATTAAGTTTTCATCAGTATAATTTAAGTTATGAACAAAATAATTTTCTAATATAAGTGCGTTTAACATTATATTGCTGGGATAAAATTTTCCTAGTTCTTCTTTAGATAAGGTATATTTAATTCCATTCAATTTTAAAATGTTTAGAAAATCTTTAGGGATATGTTTTTGAACTATTATATGCTTATTTAATTTATCTATTATATTTAATTGTATATCAACGTGTCCATTTATTGCATCATAAACATCACAACATTTTGGTACTTTAATAGGATCACATCCTAAATTAATAAGATTAATTATTTCTTCCTCGGTGGCTCTATAATCAATAAAACAAATCATAAAAAACTCCTAACAAAAGTTTATATAGATAAACTACTATTAAAAGACATAAAAAGCAAGAGAATTAAGAATAAAAAATAAATTTTGCATATAGCTGAAATTTTTATACATACTATTACTAGGAAGGAAGTGAAAATCCCATGGTTGTACAAGAATTGGCTTATTCAGGGGACTTGGACGTTGTTAGGGAGCTACAAGAATTAAAGGCACTTCTAAAGAAAAAAAATATAGTTATAGGAATTGTTGAAAGTTTAGACGGGATAACGCATGTAATAAAAGTAGTATGCGATGATGAAGGGGATAATGAAAAGAATTATACTAGAATAAATTTGTATATAAGCAATATTCTATATAATATAGTTATTCAAGAGTATAAAGAAAAAGAGATGTTTCAGTTTTTAACGGATACATA
Source organism: Clostridium vincentii (assembly GCF_002995745.1). Taxonomy (GTDB): domain Bacteria; phylum Bacillota; class Clostridia; order Clostridiales; family Clostridiaceae; genus Clostridium; species Clostridium vincentii. The sequence continues at coordinate 6,250 of NZ_PVXQ01000011.1, forward strand.
CTTTTTTTTGAAACAGGAAGAAATATTAGAGGTAGAAGAAAAAATTATGAATGTTCTTCTCTTAGGCGGAATGCCTAAAGATAATATATTTATATATTGTTCTAATAAAGTTAATACTATAATAGAAAAAATTAAAGGTTGTATAGAAGAAAATAAGAAAATTAATATAAATGGATTTATTACATTTAGGATGAGAGAGTTAAGGGAAGATATAGAACAAGTAATTGATAAAGTAGTAGAAAAATATATGGTTGAAAAGGAATATAAAGAATTTATTGGTCTACTTAAATATTTTGTTGACATACAGGAAAGCAAAATAGAAGAAGTTAATTTAATTGTTCAACCATTAGGTGGGTATATTATTAATGATGGTTATGGAGAAGATATATTCAGTCTATTTTTAAAGGATTTAACAGAATGTAAATTGGGAGTTGATGCAAATATTGAAGATATTTTAATAAGTGGATTAATTACAAATGCACCAAATCATATTATTATTCACAATAAGCAGGAATGTGCAAACAAGGAGTTTATAGATACAATATTAAGTGTTTTTGGAAGCAGAGTTACAATATGCGATGGATGTGAACTTTGTACTTCTATAATAATAAAATAAGTATTGACAGTAGAAATTTTAATTGATATACTAGACTAAGTTAAGAAGGAACAGCCGTTTCTCACCTACAACGCCAATTGGCAGTTAGTATGGTTATTTATCACGATAATTTTGTTGATAATATAGGACGGCATAATATGCCGTCCTTTTATTATATGTAATATTACTTTTATTTTTCGGAGGTGAAAACTATTAGCAAAAAATTTATAATTAATGAAGATATAAGAGAAAAAGAAATAAGAGCAATAGCAGCTGATGGAAGTGCACTAGGAGTTATATCAACTAGGGATGCTCAAGCGATGGCTGATGAAGCAGACTTAGATCTAGTTATGATATCACCAGGAGCTAAACCACCTGTTTGTAAAATTATGGATTTAGGAAAATTCGTATATGAGCAAGCAAAAAAAGATAAAGATGCTAAGAAAAAACAAAAAATTGTCAGTGTCAAAGAAATAAGAGTAAGTCTTAGAATAGAAGAACATGACATTGATATTAAAACTAAGAATGCAAGAAAGTTCCTATTGGATGGAGATAAAGTTAAGATCACTGTCAGATTTAGAGGCAGAGAGATGGAACTTGGTTATTTAGGCCAAAGAATTCTTGAAAAATTCTCTTCTAAGTTGGAAGATGTATGCATAATAGAGAAATCAGCCAGAAGAGAAGGAAGAAATATGACAATGATTGTAGGCCCTAAGAAGGTATAAACAGAGAGGAGGAATTTAGAAATGCCAAAAATGAAAACTCATAGAGGTGCAGCAAAAAGATTCAGAAAGACAGGTTCAGGAAAATTAAAAAGAGCAAAGGCTTTCAGAAGTCATATCCTAACTAAGAAGAGTCCAAAGAGAAAGAGAAAACTTAGAAAAGCTGGATATCTTAATTCTACTCAAGAAAAAATAATGAAGAAATTATTACCATACCTATAGGATATGGATTAGGAGGTTTAAACAATGGCAAGAGTAAAAAGAGCGGTCAATGCTCGTAAAAATCATAAGAAAGTTTTAAAGCTTGCAAAGGGATACTACGGTGGGAAGAGCAAGTTATTTAAAACTGCTAATGAATCAGTTATAAGAGCATTAAGAAATGCTTATATTGGAAGAAGATTAAAGAAGAGAGATTATAGAAGACTATGGATAGTTAGAATAAATGCAGCAGCAAGAATAAATGGTATTACATACTCTAAATTTATGAATGGTATGAAGTTGGCTGAAATTGATATAAATAGAAAGATGTTATCTGAAATAGCTATCAATGATCCAAAGTCATTTGCTGATTTAGCAGATCTAGCTAAGAAAAAAATAAACGCTTAATATATAAAATAAAATGCGACCTTAGGGCGCATTTTATTTTATAAAAAAATCACAAATAGTATACTGAGTCTTGTAGCTAAGATGCCTTGTTACATAAGGCTTTACAAGATAAAGTATGCTTTTTTTTATAGTTGAAATAAATATAATAATAATATATACTAAACATACAAAAATAAAGTATAGAGAATATAATTATTGGAGCTATTATTATGGAGAATAAAAGAAAAAAACATAAAATGAATGCAGTGAGAATTTTGGCATTGGGTTTTTTGGGGGTAATATGTATGGGCGGGATATTATTATCTCTTCCTATATCCTCGGTTAGTGGAGAATTCACAAATTTTTTAGATTCTTTCTTCACCTCTACATCAGCAGTATGCGTAACTGGACTTGTAACCCTTGATACATGGACTCATTGGAGTACATTCGGGCAAGTTGTAATACTGTTATTAATAGAAACGGGTGCTTTAGGATTTATGTCTATTGCAACTTTCGCAGCTATATTGTTTGGAAAAAAGATAAGCTTGAGAGAACGTTTAGTAATGCAAGAATCCATGAATGCTTTCAATATTCAAGGATTGGTTAAAATGGTGCAATATGTAGTAGGATTTACACTTTTAATTCAGTGCATAGGAGCAGTAGTTTTATCTACACAATTTATACCGCAACATGGTATAGGTAAAGGAATTTATTTTAGTGTGTTTCATGCTGTATCTGCCTTTTGTAATGCCGGTTTTGATTTGAATGGAAACTTTGTAAGTCTCGTTCCTTATGCTGGCAATTGGGTTATATTATTAACATTAAGTGCTTTAATTATAGTGGGTGGACTAGGATTTGCAGTAATCTTAGAGCTCTATAATTATAAAAAGATTAGAAGAATATCCACCCACGGAAAGTTAGTTTTGTTAGTAACTGCAATATTAATTTTTGGTGGAACTCTAGTCATGTTTTTATTAGAATACAAAAATCCAAATACTATAGGTCCTATGAGAATTGGAGATAAAATAGTAAACTCGTTTTTTGCAGCAGTTACTCCGAGAACTGCAGGTTTTAATAGTATCTCAACGGATAAGATGACAACAGCAGGTGCTTTTATGACTATATTATTAATGTTTGTAGGAGGATCTCCAGGTTCTACAGCTGGTGGAATTAAAACTACAACTCTTGGAATAGCTATAGTCACAGTTATATGTATAATTAGAGGCAGAGAAAATACTGAGGCTTTTGGAAGAAGATTTTCTAAAGAATTAGTATATAGAACTTTCGCACTTTTAATGATAGGGGTTACTTTGGTAATGGTTGTAACCATGATTCTTTCGATAACAGAAAGCGGAGAGACTTTCTTATCTCTTTTATATGAGGCAACTTCAGCCTTTGGTACCGTTGGTTTATCAACAGGAGTGACACAAAGATTGAGTTCTATTGGCAAAATAATTATAATGATTACTATGTACTGTGGTAGAGTAGGACCACTTACGGTATTATTAGCCTTAGCGCATAATAAAAAGCGTAACGGATATAAATATCCAGAAGGAAAGATATTAATAGGGTAGGAGTTGAATATATATGGCTAATAAACAATATGTAGTTATAGGTCTTGGGAGGTTTGGATCATCTGTTGCACAGACTTTATATTCCTTAGGAAATGATGTATTAGTTATAGATAAGGATGAAGACTTAGTTCAAGATATGTCAGATAGTGTAACTCATGCGGTTCAAATGGATGCTACAGATGAAGGGGCACTTAGAACTTTAGGCATTAGAAATTTTGATGTAGCTATAATTACTATAGGTGGGAATATTCAATCAAGTATAATGGCGACATTATTAGTTAAAGAATTAGGCATAAATCATATTGTTGCTAAAGCAAATAATGACCTTCATGCCAAGGTATTAAAAAAAATAGGTGCTGATAGAGTTATTTTACCAGAAAAGGATATGGGAGTTAGAGTAGCTCATAATATATCTTCATCTAGTATTCTTGATTATATTGAATTATCAACAGATTACAGTATTATAGAAATAAAGGCTCCACGTGAATGGCTAGGCAAAACTATAATGACTCTTAAGTTAAGAAGTAAGTATGGTATCAATGTAATGGCAATAAAAAACAATAATAAGGATATTAATATCTCACCTTTGCCAGATGAAGTGATTCATGAAGGTGATGTTTTGGTTGCCGTAGGTGGGTCAGAGGATTTAGTGAAACTTGAAGGTATGATAGTTAAATTGAAATAATTGAGGTGTTCATTTTGGTTTTAATTGAAAGCAAGGAAAATAAATTATACAAAGAAACCAAAAAACTTAAAGATAGAAAAGGAAGGAATAAAAGTTGTAAGTATATAATAGAGGGATTTAGGCTTATTTCAGAGGCTTTTAAAGCTAATCTTTCTATCGAATATATATTCCTTAACAGTGAAGGTGAAGAAAAACTTCAATCCTATTTAGGGGATTATATAAAAGAAGATATCCAAATGTATAAATTAAGTGATAGATTGCTAAATGATTTATGTTTTACAGAAACACCACAAGGTATAGTGGCGGTGGTAGAAATGAATACATTGGATATTGGATTTAAAGGCAGCTTCTATTTGTTATGTGATAAAATACAAGATCCAGGTAATTTAGGAACTATAATAAGAACTGCGCATGCAGCAGGGGTTGATGGAATTATATTAACTAGAGGTACGGTGGATGTATATAATGATAAGACCATTAGAGCTACTATGGGGTCGTTATTTCATATACCTATAATAGTTGATGATGAAAATAATACACTTATTAAGGAACTTATAGATAAAGGGTTTTCATTACTTGCAACTTCCCTTGCAGGGGATAGAAATTTCTTTCAAGAGGATTTAAGTGGTAATATTATAATATCTGTAGGGAATGAAGGTAACGGCGTCAGTGAAGAAATATATAAGCTTTCTAACAAGAAAGTTAAGGTTCCAATGCCAGGTGGAGCAGAGTCGTTAAATGTTGCGATTGCCACATCTATCATATTGTATGAAAAAGTTAGACAAAATCAGTTGAATTCTTAGAGAAATATTTGTATACTTAGAAAAGTAATAGAATATTTATAAACTGTGAATGAGTAAGTAGGTATAATAAATCTTCAAGGGAGAAAGGGTCTTAGACTGGAAGCCTTTTTAAGGAGAGTTATATTGAAATTCCCTCAGGAGTTCTAGCTATGAAATAATAGTAATGGCTAGCGGGAAACCGTTATTTTAATTAGAGTTGGGTTTTTACTGTTGTGGTAATACCAATTAGGGTGGTAACGCGGATAATTCGTCCCTTTTTATAGAGGGATGTTTTTTTTATGTAGAAAATTTTATGGCATTAGAAAGGAGAATAGAAATGCAAAAAAAGTTAATGGAAATTCAAGAAATAGCTTTAAAAGTAATTGAAGAAGCTAAAGATATTACAGCAATTCAAGATATTAGAGTTAAGTACTTAGGGAAAAAGGGCGAGCTTACTACTATCTTAAAGAGTATGGGGGGGTTATCTAATGAAGAGAGACCTATTGTCGGCAAGATGGTTAATGATGTAAAAAAAATAGTAGAGGCTAAATTGGAAACTATTTCCAAGGAAATAAAGGAATTACAAAAGAATGAAAAACTTAAGAAGGAAGTTATAGATATTACTCTTCCAGGTAAAAAACAAATTATTGGTAAGAGACATCCATTAGAGTTAACAGTAGAAAGAATGAAGGATATTTTTATATCTATGGGATTTACTATCGAAGATGGACCAGAAGTGGAACTTGACTATTATAATTTTGAAGCTTTAAATATTCCAAAGAATCACCCTGCTCGGAGTGAACAAGATACCTTCTATATTAATGATAATATAGTTTTAAGAACTCAAACTTCACCAGTGCAGGTTAGAGTTATGGAGAAGCAAGAACCTCCAATAAAGATGATTTCACCAGGAAAGGTTTATAGAGCGGATTCTGTGGATCCAACTCACTCTCCAATTTTTTATCAAATGGAAGGGCTTGTAGTTGATAAAGGAGTAACTTTTGCAGATCTTAAAGGAACACTTGAATTATTTGCAAAGAAAATGCTTGGAGATAAGGTTAAAACTAAATTTAGGCCACATCATTTTCCTTTTACAGAACCTTCAGCTGAAATGGATGCTACATGTTTTGTCTGTGGTGGAAAAGGCTGTAATGTTTGTAAGGGATCAGGTTGGATAGAATTATTAGGCTGTGGTATGGTTCACCCAGATGTACTTAAAAATTGTGGTTTAGACCCAGAAGTATATAGCGGATTTGCTTTCGGATTTGGTGTTGATAGAATGGTTATGCTTAGCTATGATCTTGATGATATCAGATTATTATATGAAAGTGACATGAGATTCTTAAATCAATTCTAAAGGAGGATACAAAATGAAAATACCATTTAATTGGATAAAAGATTATGTTGATATAAATGTAGAGGCTAAGGAGCTAGGAGATATACTTACTTTAACAGGTTCTCAGCTTGAGGAAATTGAAATTCAAGGAGATAACATTAAAAATATAGTAGTATGCCAAATTGAAAAAATCGAAAAACACCCAGATGCTGATAGATTACAGGTTTGTCAAGTGAATATTGGAGACGAGATAATTCAAATAGTTACGGCTGCAGATAATATGAAAGAAGGGGATAAGGTTCCTGCTGCTCTTCATAAATCTATAATTTCAGATGGGACAGAAATTAAGAAGGGTAAGATGAGAGGCCTTTTATCTAATGGTATGTTCTGTTCTGAAGAGGAACTTGGAATTGCAGGAGACGAACCAGTACATGGTCTTATGATATTGCCTTCTGATGCTCCAATTGGTAAGGATATAAAAGCTTATTTAGGACTAAACAAGGCAATTTTAGATTTTGAGATTACATCTAACAGGCCTGATTGCCTAAGCATGGTTGGTATGGCAAGAGAAACAGCTGCAGCTCTTGATACTGAATATAGGATGCCGAATATTTCTTTTGAGGCTAAATGTTCTAAGAATATTAATGATGAATTAAAGGTAGAAATAAAGAGTGATCTTTGCAGAAGATATATGGCTAGAGGCGTTAAAAATGTTAAGATAGCTCCATCGCCAGGTTGGATGCAAGAAAGATTATTAGAAGCCGGTGTTAGACCAATTAATAATATAGTGGATATTACTAATTTTGTAATGCTTGAAATAGGTGAGCCAATGCATGCCTTTGATGGTAGGGAATTAACTGAAGGGAAAATAGTAATTGAGAGAGCAAAAGATGGAGAAAAGTTTACAACTCTTGATGAGACAGAAAGAGAACTTAATTCAAATTTTCTTTGTATTAAAGATGGAGATAGAACAGTAGCATTAGCTGGTATTATGGGTGGGTTAAACTCTGAAATTCAAGATGATACTAGTGCAGTTATATTTGAATGTGCTAACTTTAATGGAACTAATATTAGAGTGAATTCAAAGACATTAGGTATTAGAACAGAAGCTTCTTTAAGATTTGAAAAGGATATAGACCCAAATCTTGCCTTAGTTGCGTTAGACAGAGCTTGTGCTTTAGTATGTGAATTAGGTGTCGGAGACGTTATGGAAGGCACTGTTGATGAATATCCTTCAGTAAAAGAAATTTCATATATAACAGTATCTTCAAGCTGGATTAATACTTTTTTAGGCACAGAAATAACTAAGGAAGAAATGAAGAAAGCTTTAGACTCTTTAGATTTAAAAACAGAAATAAATGAAGATAACTTAGAAATAACTGTACCAACTTTCAGAGTGGATATTAAAATCAAGCAAGATATAGCAGAAGAAGTAGCTAGAATTTTTGGATATGATAAGATTCCAACTACAGTATTTGATGTAACTCCTTTAAGGGAAAATAAGCATAAGAATGATATTTTAAGAGAAGTAGTTATTGATTCATTAATAGCTTCAGGATTAAATCAATCAATTTCCTATTCATTTGTATCCCCTAAGGTATTCGATAAGATTAAAGTGGAACAGGATTCAGAATTAAGAAATGTAATTAAAATAAAGAATCCATTAGGGGAAGACTTTTCAGTAATGAGAACTTCTACTTTGCCATCTATAATGGAATCATTAGGAAGAAATTACTCTAGGAATAACGAGTATGCCGCTCTTTTTGAAATAGGTAAGGTATATATAAAGCAGGAAGATGAAAGTAAACTGCCTATAGAAAGAAATATTTTAACTATTGGAATATATGGAGAATATGATTTCTTAGATTTAAAGGGTATAGTTGAAAATGTATTGGATAGACTTGGAATTACAAAGGGTAAATTCCTTAGAGAAAGCCTAAATCCGACATTTCATCCAGGAAAAACTGCTTCTGTTCAATTAAGAGGGAAGAGTGTGGGGATCTTTGGAGAAATACATCCAGATGTTCAAGAAGTTTATGGAGTAGATAAAGAATGTTATGTAGCAGAACTTGATTTAGATTTATTGTACTTAGCTGCAGATACTAAAAAACCTTATACTCCAATTCCTAAGTTCCCAGCTGCAACACGTGATATAGCAGTATTAGTTGATGATAGTGTTCTTGCTCAGGATATTGAAGAAACTATCAAAAAAGCAGGTGGAGCATTAGTTGAAAGAATAAGATTATTTGACATATATAAGGGAACTCAAATAGCAGAGGGTAAGAAAAGTATAGCTTATGCTATAGTTTATAGAGATCCGAAAAAATCATTAACTGATAATGATGTAAATAAGGTTCATGATAAGATATTAAAAAGCTTAGAGAATAAAATAGGTGCCGAATTAAGGTAGAAAAAATTAGCAACAAGATAAAATCTTGTTGCTATTTTTTTACCTTAATTCATGTAAATTAGAAGCAATAGTTCAATAAATATTAAAATAACATTGATTTAAACAGAATATTTTAATATAATAGAAAAGACAGTATATTTACATATTATAAAAAATACAGTATATTTATTATAAACGACATAAGAAAGGATAATGTATATGAGAGATAAGAATGTTAAGAATAGTGAAAATTTAGGAATGTACAATCCAAGATTTGAACACGATAATTGTGGAATAGGAGCTATAGTAAACATTAAAGGGATAAAAACTCATGAAACTGTAGCTAATGCCTTAAAAATAGTAGAAAATTTAGAACATAGGGCTGGTAAAGACGCTGAAGGGAAAACTGGAGATGGAGTTGGAATACTATTACAAATATCTCACAAGTTCTTTTCTAATGCAGTAAAATCTTTAGGAATAGCTCTAGGTGAAGATAGAGATTATGGAATAGGAATGTTTTTCTTCCCTCAAGATGAATTAGCGAGAAATCAAGCGAAAAAAATGTTTGAGATAATAGTAGAGAAAGAAGGCTTAGAATTTTTAGGCTGGAGAGAAGTACCAACAAAAGCTTGCGTTTTAGGTGATAAAGCAGTTGAATGCATGCCTTGTATTATGCAAGGATTTTTAAAGAGACCAAAGGATATTAAAAGAGGATTAGATTTTGATCGTAGACTTTATGTAGTACGTAGAGTTTTTGAACAAAGTAACGATAACACTTATGTTGTATCTATATCAAGTCGTACAATTGTTTATAAGGGAATGTTTTTAGTAGGACAATTACGCTTATTCTTTGAAGACTTACAAAATCCAGAATATGAATCAGCTATTGCTATGGTTCATTCACGTTTTAGTACTAATACAAATCCAAGTTGGCAAAGAGCACATCCAAACAGATTTATAGTGCATAATGGTGAAATTAACACTATTCGTGGTAATGTTGATAAGATGCTTGCCCGAGAAGAGAATATGTCATCTAAGTATTTAAAGGATGAAATGCATAAGGTTCTCCCTGTTGTAAATCAACAAGGGTCTGACTCTTCTATGCTTGATAATGCTCTTGAATTTTTAGTAATGAGCGGTATGGATTTACCTCTTGCTGTTATGATTACAATACCAGAACCTTGGAGTAAGGATAATAACATAAAACAAAGCAAAAAGGATTTTTATCAATATTACGAAACAATGATGGAACCATGGGATGGACCAGCATCAATATTATTTAGTGATGGAGATATTATGGGAGCAGTATTAGACCGTAATGGATTAAGACCTTCTCGTTATTATATTACAGATGACGATTATCTAATTCTTTCTTCAGAAGTTGGTGTTTTAGATATTGATCCTTCTAAAATTATTGTGAAGGATAGATTAAGACCTGGTAAAATGCTGCTTGTTGATACAGTACAAGGTAAACTTATTGATGATGAAGACTTAAAAGAACGTTATACAAGCAAGCAACCTTATGGAGAATGGATTGATAGTAATTTATTAAGGCTTAAGGATCTTAGTATTCCAAATAAAAAGGTCAAGGAGTATACAAAAGAAGAGAGCGCAATGCTTCAAAAGTCTTTTGGTTATACTTATGAAGATGTTTCAACTTCAATTCTTACAATGGCTAGAACTGGAGCAGAGGGTATTTCAGCGATGGGTGCAGATAGTCCTATAGCAGTATTATCTAATAAGAATCAGCCGCTATTTAATTATTTTAAACAACTTTTTGCACAAGTAACAAATCCACCAATAGATGCAATTAGAGAAGAAATTGTAACTTCAACTTCTGTATATATAGGGGAAGATGGTAATATATTAGAAGAAGAAGCCGTTAATTGTAGAGTACTTAAGGTAGATAACCCAATACTTACTAGTACAGATTTGCTTAAGATTAAGACAATGAAGGTAGATGGCTTTAAGGTAAAAGAAATTTCAATTATATATTATAAGAATACTTCTTTAGAACGTGCCATAGAGCATCTTTTCCTTGAAACAGATAGAGCATATAGAGATGGAGTTAATATTATAATTCTTTCTGACCGTGGAGTGGATGAAAATCATGTGGCAATACCATCTTTACTTGCAGTATCAGCTCTTCAACAACATTTGGTAAAAACAAAGAAGAGAACTTCATTAGCTATGATACTTGAAAGTGGAGAACCAAGAGAAGTACATCACTTTGCAGCTTTATTAGGTTATGGTGCTTGTGCTATTAATCCATATTTAGCTCAAGATAGTATTAAAGAGTTAATAGATAATAAAATTCTTGATAAAGATTATTATGCAGCTGTAAATGATTATAATAAGGCAATACTCAAGGGAATTGTTAAAATTGCATCTAAGATGGGTATTTCAACAATTCAATCTTATCAAGGGTCACAAATATTTGAAGCAATTGGTATTAATATAGAGGTTATTAATAAGTATTTTACTAACACAGTAAGTAGAGTAGAGGGAATTAGCCTTAAAGATATTGAAATAGATATAAACGAACTTCATGCTAAAGCTTTCGATCCATTAGGACTTAACGTAGATTTAACTCTTGATAGTGTAGGAAGTCATAAAGCTCGTTCAGGACAAGAAGAACATTTATATAATCCAAAGACAATTCACCTATTACAACAAGCAGCTAGAAATAAAGATTATAATTTATTTAAAGAATATACTTCATTAATAAAAGGTGAGACTGATGCTGTTAATATTAGAGGATTATTAGACTTTAATTATCCAGAGGAAGGTATCTCAATAGATGAAGTAGAAAGTGTTGAATCAATAGTTAAGCGTTTTAAAACTGGAGCAATGTCTTATGGATCTATATCCAAGGAAGCTCATGAAACTATGGCTATAGCCATGAATAAACTTCAAGGTAAGTCAAATAGTGGTGAAGGTGGAGAAAGCTTAGACAGATTAACAGTTGGACCTGATGGACTTAATAAATGCTCTGCAATTAAACAGGTTGCATCAGGAAGATTTGGTGTTACTTCTAGATATTTAGTAAGTGCAAAGGAAATTCAAATCAAAATGGCACAAGGAGCTAAACCAGGAGAAGGTGGGCAACTACCAGCTGGTAAAGTATATCCATGGATTGCAAAAACTAGATACTCAACTCCTGGTGTTGGATTAATATCTCCACCACCTCATCATGATATTTATTCAATAGAAGATTTAGCGCAGTTGATATATGACTGCAAAAATGCAAATAAGAATGCTAGAATATCTGTTAAGTTAGTATCAGAAGCTGGTGTAGGTACTGTTGCAGCTGGTGTTGCAAAGGCTGGTGCACAAGTAATTTTAGTTTCAGGTTTTGATGGAGGTACGGGTGCAGCACCTAGAAACTCAATCTATAACGCAGGACTTCCTTGGGAACTTGGACTTGCAGAAACTCATCAGAATTTAATTATGAATGATTTAAGATCAAAGGTTGTTATAGAAACAGATGGTAAGCTTATGAGTGGTAGAGATGTTGCAATTGCAGCCCTTCTTGGAGCAGAAGAATTTGGATTTGCAACAGCACCTCTTGTTACATTAGGTTGTGTAATGATGCGTGTATGTAATCTTGATACATGTCCAGTAGGTATAGCAACACAAAATCCAGAACTTAGAAAAAGGTTTAGTGGTAAGCCAGAATATGTAATGAACTTTATGCAGTTTGTTGCTGAAGAACTTAGAGAGTACATGGCAAAGTTTGGTATACGTAAAGTTGATCAACTAGTTGGTAGAACAGACCTTTTAAAACAAAAGGATGATATCTCTGGAAGAAGAGCTAGAACTGTTGATCTTTCAAGAATATTAAATAATCCTTACGCAGGAGAAGAATACGGCGTTGATTATAATGAAAAACAAATATATGATTTTAAATTAGAAAATACAGTAGATGAAAGAATATTACTTAAAAAATTGAAATCAGCTCTTCAAAACAAGCAAAAGAAAACTATAGAGATAGATGTATCTAATGTGGATCGTACTCTTGGAACAATTTTTGGGGCTGAAATTACAAAACGTTATAATGACACGCTAGAGGATGATACGTTTACTGTTAAGTGTAATGGTAGCGGTGGGCAAAGCTTTGGAGCATTTATTCCTAATGGATTAACTCTTGAACTTGTAGGAGATAGTAATGACTATTTCGGTAAGGGATTATCTGGTGGTAAGCTTATTGTTTATCCTCCAAAGAATGTAAAATTTAAACAAGATGAGAATATAATTATTGGTAATGTTGCATTGTATGGCGCAACTAGTGGTAAAGCTTATATCAATGGTATTGCTGGAGAAAGATTCTGTGTTCGTAACTCTGGAGCTACAGCAGTAGTAGAGGGAGTTGGTGAACATGGCTGTGAATACATGACTGGTGGTTGTGTTGTTGTACTTGGTAAAACAGGCAAAAACTTTGCAGCAGGTATGAGCGGAGGAATTGCTTACGTAATTGATGAAAATAAAGATTTATATATGAGGCTAAATAAGGAACTTGTTTCTTCAGAAGCTGTTACTTCAAAATATGATGTATTAGAATTAAAAAGAATAATTGAAGATCATGTGAAAAATACTAATTCAGTAAAGGGTAAAAAGATTCTAGATAATTTTGAAGAATATTTACCAAAGTTTAAGAAGATTTTACCACATGACTACAAGCGTATGCTTATGGCAATTGTCCAAATGGAAGAAAAAGGATTAAGTAGTGAGCAAGCACAAATTGAAGCATTCTATGCTAATACAAGGAAATAGGGGAGGAAGAAACTATGGGAAAACCAACAGGTTTTTTAGAATTTGACCGTGAAAATAGTAAAGCAATAAAGCCAAGAAAAAGAATAAAAGATTTTAATGAATTTCACATACCCTTATCTAAGGAAAGACAAGAGACTCAAGGAGCACGTTGTATGGAGTGTGGAGTGCCTTTTTGTCAATCAGGAATTGTTTTAAATGGAGCAACAACAGGTTGCCCGATAAATAATTTAATACCAGAATGGAATGACTTGATTTTTAATGGTAATTGGGAACAAGCATATAATAGGTTATTAAAAACTAATAATTTTCCTGAGTTTACAGGTAGGGTATGTCCTGCTCCTTGCGAGGCAGGATGTACATGTGGACTTAATGGTATATCAGTTTCAATAAAAGATAATGAAATGGCAATTATTGAAGAGGCATATTTAAATGGATTTGTGAAGGTAGCAGCACCAAAGGTTAGAACTGGTAAAAAAATTGCAATAGTAGGATCAGGGCCTTCTGGACTTGCTGCTGCAGACCAGTTGAATAAACGTGGACATCAAGTAACTGTATATGAAAGAGAAGACCGTATTGGTGGACTTCTTATGTATGGTATTCCAAATATGAAGCTTGAGAAACATGTAATAGACCGTAAGGTTGATATTATGAAAGCAGAGGGAGTTGAGTTTGTAACTAATACTAATATTGGTACTAACTATAAAGCTTCTAAACTTATGAGAGAATATGATAGTGTAATACTAGCTTGCGGAGCATCTACTCCACGAGATATTAAGTCCCCAGGAAGAGAAGCTAAAGGAATTTACTTTGCAGTAGATTTTTTAAAGGCTACAACAAAAAGTCTTTTAAATTCTAATTTAGAAGATGGTGAGTATATATCTGCTAAGGATAAAAAAGTCATCGTTATTGGTGGTGGTGATACAGGAAATGATTGTGTTGGTACATCAGTTAGACATGGCGCAACATCTATTATTCAATTAGAAATGATGCCTAAGCCTCCAGACGAGAGAGCACAAAATAATCCTTGGCCAGAATGGCCTAAAGTTTCTAAGACTGATTATGGTCAAGAAGAAGCTAAGGAAATATTTGGTGAAGATCCTAGATCTTATGAAACAACAGTAAAGGAATTTATAAGTGATGAGGCAGGAACATTAATTAAAGCTAAAATTGTTAAACTTACAAGTAAACGTGATGAAGAATCTGGAAGAATGTCAATGGTAGAGATTCCAGGATCAGAATATGAAGTAGAAGTTGATTTAGTATTAATTGCTGCTGGATTCTTAGGAAGTGAAAGTTATGTTACTAAGGCTTTCAATATAGAAGTAAATCAGCGTTCAAATGTAATTACGGAAGAGGATAAATATGCTACAACTGTCGAAAAGGTATTTGTAGCAGGAGATATGCACAGAGGGCAATCACTAGTTGTTTGGGCAATTAGAGAAGGTCGAGAAGTTGCAAGGGAAGTAGATTCATACTTAATGGGATATACTAATTTACAATAATAATACTAAAAGAGTTAATGTTCTAACTAAGGAACATTAACTCTTTTTCTTTTGAGATACTTTTCTTTTTTAATAAGCATATTATTATAGAAGTATGAAATTTGCAAAATAGGAGGGAAAGGTAATGAAAATCCAAATAAAAAATAAATTAATTTCTTTAATTATTGCAAAAGTCTCTAAAGTTGTAGAAAAATCAAATGTATTTATACATTTAATGGACAGTAATCAATTTGTATCTTTACATAGGAGGAAAAATCTTAGATTTGTAGTAGTAAGTGACATTCATATTGCTCCAAATAAGTGTCTTGAAAAAAGAAAACTTAAAAACGTATTTTCTACAATGTATAATTTAGATTCTAACATGGATGCTATAGCTATTGTAGGAGATTTAACAGATGGTGGTAGTGAAAAAGAATATAATGCCTTTAAAAGAATATTGGATAAAAATAAGAAAGAGGAAACTATATTAATTGCTTCAATGGGTAATCATGAACAGAATACACCTTCAAAGTTCAGCTCAGTTACAGGAAGGAATCCAAGGGAAAATATAACTATTAATGGGTACCATTTTATTACCGTAAGTCCTCGATTAAGTGAAGATACTTATGGTGGTAGTAGATATAATTTAGATGAAATTTGGATGAAAGAACAGTTAGAACATGCTATCTTAGAGGATGGCGATAAACCTATATTTGTATTTATCCATCATGGAATTAAAAATACTGCATATGGGACAGATCAGTGGTATACAGAAGATTTTGAAAAAATATTTAATAATTATCCCCAGGTTATACAATTTTCAGGGCATTCACATTATCCATTAAATAATCCAAAGAGCATATATCAAAAAGCGTTTACTTCAATAAATACTTCAACTACAAGTTATTTTGAATTAGAGACTGGGATGATGTATGGAACAATTCCTCCAAAAGCAAATAGGGCATGTCAGATGATGGTTATAGAGGTTGCTGGAGCAGCTGTACAGATAAGAAAATTGGATTTATCATCAGGAGAATATATAGGCAAAGATTGGATAATTAATACTGCAGAAGGCAAAAATAAATTTAAGTATGTTGAGTCCAGAGCACAAAAAAGCATTGCACCCTACTTTGAAGAGAATGCAAAGGTTATAATTAATAAAATAAAAAGTGATAGTTGTGTAGTTACGCTTAATCAAGCTAAGGTCAATGATAGGGCAGATGAGTGGTTAGATGATATTGTACATTCCTATAAGTTTGATTTTATAGATAAAAAGACAGGAGAGATATTCGATAGCTTTAAAGTATGGTCTGAATTTTATATTTTACCAAGAGAAGATTGTTTAGTTCAACAATTTAATCAATTAAAAGCAGATACTGATTATGTGATAGTTGTAATGGCTTATAACGCTTATGGAAAGGTGAGTACAAATCAAGTGAGGTCATCGTTTAAAACAAAGCATTTATAATTAAACTAAGGAGCTAATAATCATAAAAGAGATAGTGGCTCCTTGTTTATAATATAAATTTCTCTTGTTTAGATTTAATTAAGAATTAATGGTAGCTTCTGTAGAACTATAGGAATTTTGTGCTTTATTAAAGACTTCTTGTCCATAATCTTTACCTTCCTCAGTTTCAAGCAATTCTTCAAGAGAGAGTATCGTGTAACAAAGTTTTCCATTAGTATCTATATATTTATATACCCAGGTTGGTTTAGTTTCATGGGACTTTAAAGATACATTGTTATTACTATCTTTATAAATATTAAGCTTTACCATAAGACCATCCTCTGAACGAATATTTCCTATTGTCTCTTGGCTTTGATTAGAAATAAAATTTCCTAAGGAATAGCATACTAATGTTTTCTTCCCGGAAACCTCATTAGTAATGGTTCTAATAGGCTGTACAACATGAGGATGACTACCAATAATTACATCAAGCCCATAAGAATTCAATACACTAGCTAAGTGTTCTTGATCAGAACTCGGTAATGATTCATATTCATTTCCCCAGTGAATATAAAAAATAGTAAATTCAGCTCCATCATTTTTCATAGCTTCTAGAGTTGAGTTCATATTTTGTAGATCCTTCTCAAGGGTACTAAAGTCAAAAGCATTAATCTTTCCTTCTAATTCGCTTGGAATAGGGATGCCATTTAACATTTTATTACCAAGGTTATCTGTTTCTGAGTAAGTATAATCAGTTATTCCGACCTTTATACCATTAAGATCCTTAATAATATAATTTTTATCAATAGCATTATTTTTTATGCCTAATACATCAAAGTCATTAGATTTAAGGGCATTAAATGTGGAATTAAAGCCCTCAACACCCTGATCTAATGTATGATTATGGGCAGATGCTAAAACATCAAATCCACTATTCTTTAGTGATGGCAATAGAGCTGTAGGGCTACTAAAGCAGGGATATCCAGTAAAGCTCGATTGATCTGCAAGGTAAGATGTCTCAGAATTACATATAGCTAAATCTGAGTTTGTTATATAATCTTTAACATTATATAAAATAGAATCAAAATTATAGGTTTCTGTAGTACTATCATAAACAGAGTCCACTACAGGCATATGCATAACAAGGTCACCTGCAGCTACAATTGAACATTCCTTTGCCTCATTTGCTACAGTTGGTTCTGTTAGAACAGAACTAGATTCTGAAGTTTTTATAGAACTAGTATTACAGGATAAAAGTAATATTAAAGAAAATAAACACATATATAATGCAAATAATTTACCAATAAATTTTTTCAAAACCATCACTCCTTTTACATATAATACCAATTAAAAAGCATAATGTAAATAAATTACATTATTTCTATAGACTATAGGCTAATTGATTTAATAAGTTGTCTTGTTTTATATAACTAAGTACCCTATAATTACTTATGAATAGAATTTTGCGAGGTGTTATGATGATTAAGGTAACAGTTAATATAAATAATAGAGAATATAACTTAAAGGGCGTGGAGAATGAGAAATATTTAAAGGAAGTAGCAGAGTATGTAGATAGTAAGATAAGAGAGATTACAAGCAAAAACTCCTTTTTGAGTACGGGGGATGCTGGAGTTCTTACTGCAATAAACATAGCTGATGAATTATATAAGGTAGATAAGGAAGGAAATGAATTAAGGAAGTCTAAGAAATCTTTAGAAGAAAGAAATCAAACTTTAAGTGATACAATTAAAGAACTTAGAGTAAATGTAGATAAGACTCAAGGGGAAAAAGGTGTATTATTAAATGGTTTAAATAATAAAATAAATAGTTTGAAAGATCAAATCTCAAAGCATATTGAAAAAAATAAAGTTTTAGAAGCTAATAATAACAGCCTAAATAAAGTTAATATAACTTTGAAAGATGAAACTGCTAAATTTGTAGAAGAGTTAGCTCAAGTTAACAATTTGAGTGAAATGCTAAATAGAGAAATTGTTAAGGTTAGGGATAAAAATGCATCTTTAAGTAAAAAATTACAACAGGGAGTCTATGCAGAAAATTCAGTTAAAAAGGAATTAGAAAAGGTAGTGAAAGAAAAGGAGACAAGCAAAAAAATAATTGATCAAGCTAAATATGGACAAGAAGTATTAAGTCTCGAAATTAAAGGTTTAAAAAAGGATAAAAAAGAATTAGAAGATAATATTGCTAGAATTAAGAATTCAAAGGGATCACTAGAGCAGGAATTAGAGATGCTAAATGGACGAAATAGCGAATTAAAGAATGAGGTAAGTTCCTTAATGGACGAAATGAAGGGACTACAGAAAAAGGTAAATGAAAATGAAAAGGAATTTGAAAAAGATAGAGATACAAAAGCATCCATGGAAGAGGCTTTTAAAGAAAATTATGTTTTAGAAAAAGGAATACTTGAAGAGGACCTTGAAGAAAAAAAGAAGTGTATAAAGGAACTTGAAGATCAAGTTGGTAAGCTATCTTATGAAAAGTCGAAGATTATGAATAATAATAAGGAGTCAAGTATGGATCTTAAGACTGCAAAATATAGAATTATGGATTTTGAAAAAAAATTAGAAGATGTTCAGATTGAAATGGCAAAGATGAGAAAGGCGAAGAATGCTCTTATTAAATAGAAGTTATTTTAGGTGGCAAAGTTGTCGCCTTTTTTCTTGTTTTTAAGTAGTGGCATAAGTCTGATTTTTATGATATAAATTAAAATAGAACGACTAGGCTAAAAATATAAAAAATAAGGGAGATAAACATGCAAAATATAGAATTATTAGCACCGGCAGGAAGCATGCAAAGTCTTTATGCTGCTATTAATAGTGGTGCAGATGCAGTATATTTAGGCGGAAGTAAATTTTCAGCTAGGGCCAATGCATCAAACTTTGATAATGAAAATATAAAGATAGCAGTAGATTATTGTCATTGCTATGGAGTTAAAATATATGTAACTATGAATACAATACTTAAGGAAAGCGAACTTTCAGATGCTATAAAATATGTAGGATATTTGTATGAAATAGGAGTGGATGCATTAATAATACAGGATTTAGGTTTACTAAGTCTTATACAGGAAAACTATAATGACTTCCAGGTTCATGCATCTACTCAAATGACTATACATAATGGAGCGGGTGCTCTTTATTTTAAAGAAAAGGGATTTACACGTGTAATTTTATCCAGGGAATTAGCTCTAGATGAGATAGCATATATATCAAAGGATCTAGCACTAGAGACAGAAATATTTGTTCACGGAGCTCTTTGTGTTTGTTATTCAGGACAATGCTTAATGAGTTCAATGATAGGTGGTAGAAGTGGCAATAGAGGCAGATGTGCTCAGCCTTGCAGAATGCAATACACTTTAAAATCGAAAAATATGGGTGAAAAAAGAGGCTTTCTTCTAAGTCCTAAGGATGTTTGTACTATTGATGATATAAAAGATATTATAGAAAGTGGAACATCATCTTTAAAGATTGAGGGCAGAATGAAAAGACCTGAGTATGTTGCAGGTACTGTTGAGAATTATAGGAAAGCAATAGACAAGGAAACTGAAAATAAAAAATATGATGTTGTAGAAGGTGAAAAAATTCTTCTTCAATTATTTAATAGAGAAGGATTTTCAAAGGCTTATTTACATAAAAATGTTGGTAAGGATATGATGAGTTATCTCTTTCCTAAAAATACAGGGATACAAATCGGTAAAGCTCAAGATGTAGGAGATATTATATTAGAGGAAACTATAATCCTTGGGGATGGAATAAGATTTGGAGAAAAAGGATTTACCTTAAGCAAAATTATTAAAGATGGAATTGAAGTTAAGGAAGCTAATAGAGGGGATCGGGTAAAATTATTTCCAAAAGAATATAGGAAGGGCGATGTTTTATTTAGAACATCAAGTAAGGCTCTTTTTGATTCTCTAGAAGATAGCATGAAACCATTTTATAAAAAGATACTTCTTACAGGAGATGTAAAATTTAAAATTGGAGAAAGTATTTCCATAACCGCCACATATTTGGGCAATACATATGAAGTTCAAGGAGATATTGTTGAAAAAGCTGAGCATAAGGCTTTAGATAGAGAAAGAATAGTAGAGTCTCTTAAGAAGTCTGGAGAATATCCATATAAGATTGAAAATATTGAATTTAAAGAATATGAAGAAGGCTTTATAAAAATATCAGCTATAAATAATTTAAGACGAGAACTGTTTGAAAAGATAGAAAAAGAAGTAACGGCAAAAGATAGGCGTAGAAGAAAAACTGGGGAGAAAATTTTAAAACCTTCTAAAGAAGCATCTTCTGTTGAAATGCTTTTTACTTGCACTACAAAGGCCCAACTTGATATTTTAATTGAAGGAAAGGTTAAGGATATTGGTATTGACTTATTTAGTAGGGAAAAGGATGCTATAAGAATTAAGGATATAGATGATATATCAGATGTAAACTTATATATCTTAACTCCTGGGATAATCAAGGGTGAGTTTAATTCTATTGTGAATATTATTGAAAAACTAAAAAAGAAGATTAGTGGAATAATAACTTCAAATACTGGAATTATTAATCTTTATAAGGATCAATTAAATGTTATTGGAGATTATAAGCTTAATATATTTAATTCACAGGCACTAAACTTTGCAAGAGAAGATATGGGTATTGTATCCTTAAGTCTTGAACTTAATAGACGTGAAATCAAGGAAATAATGAAGAGTAAAATTACTAAAGTAGCATGCTCTATTTATGGGAAAACTGAACTTATGGTAAGTGAGTATTGTCCGATAGGTAGTACTTTTGGAGAAAAGTCAAAAGATAAGGAATGCAATGGAGTATGTATGAAAGATACTTTTACTTTAGTAGATAGAATGAATGAAAGTTTTAAAGTAATGACAGATAACTATTGTAGAAGCCATATTTTAAATAATGTTCCACTAAATCTAATAGAGGAAATAGACGATTTAAAAACTATAGGAGTTGAAACTTTTAGAGTAGATTTTAAGGATGAAAGCTCATTAGAAGTTAAAAATGTATTAGATATGTTAAAGGGTAATTATAGCATTGATGGAAAGCTATATACAAAAGGCCATTATAAAAGAGGTGTAGAATAAAGAATGAATCAAAGAGCATTACGAATATTAGAATTCAATAAGATAAGAGACAAAGTAAAAAAATATGCAGTAACAAGCGGCGGTAAGGAATTGGTTGAAGAATTAGTTCCTTATGAATCAGTTTATGATGTTAAAAATGCATTAGAAGAAACCAAGGAAGCATATGATTTAATAATAAATAAGGGAAATCCTCCATTTGAAGGGCTACATGATATACGCGAAGGTCTTGAAAGAGCAAAAAAAGGCGGTACACTAAGTGCTGGTCAGCTTCTATTAGTTGGAAATATGTTAAGATGCAGCAGAACAGTTAAGGAATATTTAGGGAGAAAAGAAGAGGAACAAAGTTATCCTAAGCTTGAGGACCTGGGGTATATTCTCTCCCCAATAAATAGTTTAGAGTCTGAAATTGAAAGGGCAATTATTTCTGAAGAGGAAGTCAGTGATAGGGCAAGTAGCTCCCTTCATAATATTAGAAGAAGCTTAAAGGAAAAAATTTCTTCTGTACGAGAAAAAATTAATTCCATAGTTAGAAGTAATGCAAAATATCTTCAAGATGCAATATATACTATGAGAGGAGATAGATATGTGTTGCCTGTTAAGTCAGAGTATAAGGGCTTAGTTCCTGGATTAGTTCATGACTTAAGTTCAACAGGAGCAACGTTTTTCATAGAACCAATGAGCTTAGTAAATATTAATAATGATATTAAAGAATTAAAACTTAAGGAAGAGGCTGAAATTGAAAGAATTCTTTTGGAACTTTCAAGGAAGGTAAAAGAAAATGCAGAGATACTAAGTAGCAATATGAAAATATTACTTAAAATAGATTTTATATTCGCAAAGGGTAAATATTCTTCAGGAATAAGAGGAATTATGCCAGAGGTAAATGAAAATGGTGAATTTAATTTAATTGATGCAAGACATCCCTTAATAGAAGTAAAAGAGGCAGTTTCCTCTGATATGTATCTAGGAGAAACATTTACGGCACTAATGATTACAGGTCCAAACACTGGAGGTAAAACTGTAACATTAAAGACTATAGGTCTTACTCACCTAATGGCAATGAGTGGACTTTTAATATGTGCAAAAGAAGGGTCGTCTATTAGTTTCTATAAAGAAGTATATGCTGATATCGGAGATGAACAAAGTATTGAGCAAAGTTTATCAACATTTTCTTCACATTTAACTAACATTGTGGAAGTTATTAAATATGCTGATAAGGATTCCTTAGCACTATTTGATGAGCTTGGAGCAGGAACTGATCCAACAGAGGGAGCGGCTCTAGCTATTTCAATTATAGAGACTTTAAAAGAGAGAGGAACAAAAATAATAGCGACTACTCATTACAGCGAACTAAAGGGTTATGCATTAAGAACCTCAGGGGTAGAGAATGCATCTGTGGAATTTGACATTGAGACGTTAAGACCAACATATAGATTATTAATAGGTATTCCAGGAAAGTCAAATGCATTTGAAATTAGTAAAAGGCTGGGATTAGATAATTCTGTTATAGAAAAAGCTAAAGAACATATGTCCCAAGATAATATTCAATTTGAAGATTTAATTAGAGATTTACAGGAAAAGAGTATAAAAGCTAATAAGGATGCACGAGATGCAGAAAAACTTAGAATTCAAGCACAAACAGAAAAAAGAAATTATGAAGAAAAGCTTAAAAGACTAGAGATAAGTCGCGATAAAGCTTATAAAGAAGCGAGACAAGAAGCTAAGGAAATCATAGCAAGAGCTAAGGATGAGGCTGATGAAATCTTGAAAGCCATGAGAGAACTTGAAAAGCTAGGAATTTCAGGTGGTGGAAGAAAAAGACTTGAAGAAGAAAGAACAAAACTTAAAGATTCCCTTGAAGATAGAGAAAATTCTATTTTAAAGGAAAGAGAAAATTCTGGAGAACTTATAGAAAAAGTTAGCCTTGGGATGGAGGCTTTTTTACCATCTTTAAATCAACGGGTTATTATAATTACTATGCCAGATAATAAAGGAGAAGTTCAAGTTGAGGCAGGTATTATGAAGATAAATGTTAAGCTTAAAGATTTAAGAAAAGGTGAAAATACTCCTAAGTCTAAGGAGAAAAAGAAGAAAAGAGAATTAAAGCTTAATCTTAAAGCTGTTGAAAGTAAGGTGGATTTAAGAGGCTTAGATGCTGAAGAGGCATGTTATATAGCAGATAAATATTTAGATGAAGCATGTATGTCTAATCTTGGAGAAGTTGCTATAGTTCACGGAAAAGGAACAGGAGTTTTAAGGCAGGCAATTAATAATATGTTAAAGAGACACCCTCACGCGAAAAGCTATAGATTAGGTGTTTATGGTGAAGGTGGGGATGGTGTAACTATGGTAGAATTAAAATAATTATTTGTATGAGGTGATTAATATGTATTTAATAAGCGCTTGTTTATGTGGAGTAAATTGTAAATATAGTGGCGAAAATAATTTAAATGAGGATTGTCTTGCTTTGCTGGAGCAGGATCAAGCTATTTTAATATGTCCAGAACAGTTAGGTGGCCTCGCTACTCCTAGACCTTCAGCAGAGATTATAGGAGATGCAGAATCTATTAGTACTAAAGGAATAGGTAAGGTTATTACAAAAGATGGTAAAGATGTTACTGCAGCTTTCTTAAGAGGAGCAAAAGAAACTATAAAAATAGCAAAGGCATCTGGGACCCTAGCAGCTATTTTAAAGGATGGAAGTCCATCTTGTGGTTGTAATTATGTTTATGATGGTAATTTTGCTGGAGAGATTATAGAAGGTGAAGGTATTACTTGTACTATGCTAAAAGATGCTGGTATCGAAGTTATATCTGATGAGGAGTACAGCAAAAAGATTTGTGAAAGCAAAACTTTAATATTTTTATCAGACTATGACTACAAGAGAAAAGAAGTTAATGAAGATGAAATAGGGGAGTCTATATTATATACATTAACAAATAATGATGAAGAAATTATTACTGACTTACCTCCTATTGTTGAGAAACAAATGAAGAAGTTAGTCCTTTATATGGCAAGAGAAATGTTTGATATAAATGATTTAGATCAACTTAGTGAAGCTACAGGACTTACAGTTAAAGAGATTGAGGAGATTATTAAGGAAAGTAATCATGAAAAATAGAAGAAGTAAGTATAGGCAAAGGCCTATACTTACTTCTTTATCTTTTAACAGTTTTTATATAAGTTACTGTTAAATCTTCAGTCCCTTGGACATATAATTTAGCTTTTTTCAGGTCTTGTACATAGCTAATTATTTCTTTAGTAATTTGCTCGCCAGGACAAAGAATAGGTATCCCTGGTGGATATGCTAGTAAAAATTCTCCGGAAATTTTCCCTTCACTATCCTTTAATAAAGTATCTACTTTGTCTGAATTAAAGGCTTCTCTTGGATTTATAATTTTTTTAGGTGTAGGTGGAATATCTAAGAAATCAGGAATAGAAGGTCTTTTACCATAGTATTCATTAGAGATTTCTTTTAAAGCTTTTAATAACTTGTCATTACCTTCTTTAGTATCACCAAAGGTACCTACTGCTAAGATGTTATAAAAATCTGATAATTCCATCTGTATATGGTAATCATCTGCTAATATAGTCTCTAGTTCATAACCGGTAATACCAAGATCTCTGCAAGAGATAGTAAGCTTAGTTGGATCTAAAGCGAATGATCCAGAATTTATCAAAGATTCCTTGCCAAAGCAATATAAGCCTGGAATTTTATTTATTTCTTCTCTAGTATAATTACATAATTCAATAGTTTCTTTCAAAAGTTTTTTCCCTTCTAAGGCAATTTGCCTTCTTGCACAATCTAAAGAAGCCATTAGGATATATGAAGGAGAAGTTGTTTGTAATAAATTTAATATTTGTTTAACACGGTTTGGATTAACTAACTTGCTCTTTACATGAAGCAATGAACCTTGAGTTAAGGACCCTATAATTTTATGGGTACTTTGGGCACAAATATCTGCGCCTGCTTCAAGTGCAGATATTGGAAGCTCATCACAAAATCCTAAGTGAGGACCATGAGCCTCATCCACTATTAATGGAATGTTATGATTATGAACAATCTTTGCAATTCTTTTTAAATCTGTAGCTATTCCATAATAGGTTGGATTGATTAAAAGAACAGCTTTTGCATCAGGATTTTCATTTAAAGCCTGTTCTACAATTTCAGGAGCAACACCGTGAGCAAGACCTAATTTTGCATCAACTTCAGGCTGCATGAAAATAGGTATTGCTCCACTTAAAATAATTCCTGCAGTAACTGATTTGTGAACATTCCTAGGAACGAGTAATTTATCTCCGTCGGAGACTACAGACATTATCATTGCTTGGATAGCACCAGAAGTGCCGTGAATAGAGAAAAAGCTTGCATCAGCTCCATATGCATCTGCAGCAAGTTCTTGTGCCTCTTTAATAGGTCCTGTTGGATGATGTAAACTATCAACAAGTTTAAACACAGTAACATCTATTTTGAATGGATTTTCTCCCATAAAATCTTTAAATTCTTCATCCATACCTACTCCTTTTTTGTGTCCTGGAACATGAAAAGGTAAGGTGTTTCTATTAACATACTCTTTTAAAGCATCGAATAATGGTGTTTTTCTTTGATCATATTTGTTCATTTATACGCCTGCTTTCTTAATTACTCTATTTAGAATAATATATTAAATTAATATTTTAGAATATTAATCCTATATGATTATATTGTATAAGTATGGACTATGCAATATATATTACGTTAATTTTGTAGTAATAAAGAATCAATTAATATAAAAGGGAATACTTGTATTTTAAATGCTAAACATTAGAAGATTTTTGAAAAGAATTCCTTAATTTGATTCTATATGTATAAAAAAATATATTTTTGGGATAATAACAATATATGTATAAAAATGTATAAGAGGAGTGAGTTAAGTTTGAATTTAACAAATAGAAAAATAAAAGTAGGATATAGTGTAAAAAAAGAAAGAATGAATGGATCAGTTCCTGGAATATTATATGGTAAAAAAATTGGAAATGTTCTAGTGGAGGTAGATGAAAAGGAATTAGCTAAAGAACTCTTTTCGTCAGGAGAACATGGAATATTAAATTATAGTATAAACGGAAATAATGAAAGAGGAGTATTAAAAGAAGTTCAAAGGCATCCGGTATCCCATAAAATTATCCATATTGATCTAGAGCAAATATCAGAGAATGAAGAAATGCAATTAGAAGTTCCTATTCAATATGTTGGAGAAGAATGGTTAAATAAAAGGGGAGCAATACTTCAAAAGGAAAAAACTGTAGTAAAGGTGAGCTGCAGAGCAGATGTTTTACCTAAAACTATTAAGATTGATGTATCTAAGGGCGAAGTAGGTGCTGTGTATAGATATGAAGATCTAGAAATAGATAAGAAAATATCTATTATTGATAATATAGAAAGTGTAATAGCTTCCGTAAGTAATGAAAATAAATTAACTGCTGAATTATTTAAAGAAGAAATTGAAGAAAAACAAGTAACTGATTAATTAAAAGGGTATTAAGTTACCCTTTTTTATTGTAATCAAAAGGTAAAATTTAACTTTGTTATTGTAAAAGTATCTATATGTTGTATAATAAGTTAGGTAAGAGTAAGTGAGGAGGGGTTTTAGTGTATAAAGAAAAATATGAAAATTGGTTAAATTCTAAAATTATAAATGAAGAAATAAAGGGTGAACTACGTGACATAAAAGATGAAAAGGAAATTGAAGATAGATTCTATAAGGATTTAGAATTTGGTACTGGTGGTTTAAGAGGTGTAATTGGAGCGGGTAGTAATAGAATGAATATATATACAGTTTCGAAAGCAACTCAAGGGTTTGCAAATTACTTAAATGAAAATTTTAAAAATCCATCAGTAGCAATTGCTTATGATTCAAGAAATATGTCAAAGGAATTTTCAAAAGCTGCAGCATTAACATTATGTGCAAGCGGTGTTAAGGTTTATCTTTATGAAAGCCTAAGACCAACACCTGTACTTTCATTTTCAGTAAGATATTTAAATTGTCAAGGTGGTATAGTTGTTACTGCATCACATAATCCAAAACAATACAATGGATATAAAGTATATGATGAATTTGGTGGACAAGTTACTGACGATAAGGCTGATAAGATAATATCAGCTGCAAATAAAATAGATAACTTTGAGGAAATTAAGACAATAAAAGAAGGAGAAGCTATTGAAAAAGGCTTACTTGTTTATATAGGGGAAGAAATTGATAAAGAGTATACCGAAAAGGTAAAAGCTTTAACTATAAGAAAAGAATTAGTTGAGAAAAATGCTAAGGACTTAAAAATAATTTTTACTCCAATACACGGAAGTGGAAATATTCCTGTAAGAAGGGTGCTAGCGGAGCTAGGATATGAAAATGTAAAGGTAGTTAAGGAACAAGAGGCTCCAGATGGGAACTTTCCAACAACTAATTATCCGAATCCGGAGTCACCACAGGTATTTGAATTAGCATTGGAAATGGCTAAGAAAGAACCAGCTGATGTAATATTTGGTACTGATCCTGATTGTGATAGAATTGGTGTACTTGTTAATGAAGGTGAAGGAAAATATAGAATCCTAACTGGTAACCAAACAGGATTACTTTTAACTAATTACATGTTAAGTTCATTGAAGGAAACAAATTCTTTGCCTGATAATGGAGTTATAATTAAAACAATAGTTACAACAGAGGGTGCTAGAAAAATTGCAGAAGATTATAACATAGAAATTATTGATGTTTTAACTGGATTTAAATATATTGGAGAAAAAATTCAACAATTTAATATAGCTGGAGATAAAAAATATCTATTTGGATTTGAAGAAAGTTATGGATATTTGGCAGGAGATTTTGTTAGAGATAAAGATGCAGTTATAGCAGCAATGCTTATAGCAGAAATGACTTTATATTATAAAGATAAAGGTATCAGTCTTTATGAAGCTCTAATTAATCTTTATGAGAAGTATGGATTTTTTAAAGAAGATTTAGTTTCAATCGAACTTGCTGGAAAAGAAGGTAGTGAAAAGATAACTGCTTGTATAGATTCGTTAAGAAAAACTAAATTAACTGATGTTGATGGCGTTAAAATTTTAACTAAGTTAGATTATAAACTTAGAATAGAAGAAGATATGATAAATTCAGATAAGAAGGATATTAATCTTCCACCTTCTAATGTTTTGAAATTTATTTTAGAAGATGGTTCATATTTCGTTGTTAGACCTTCAGGAACTGAACCAAAGATGAAGATTTACTTAGCTGTTAGAGGTAATAGTTTAGAAAATGCTGATAGTGAACTAGAGAGATTTAAAGATAAGGTTATGAATATAATAAACTCAAAACTATAAAAGTTTAATAAGGCATAATCAAGAAATAACAGACCAAATACACAGTTCATCTTTGGTCTGTTATTTCTTTTTATGTGCTTAAAATGCTATCATTTGCAATGATGATAGCATTTTATTTCATTTAGGGTATAATTATAAGATACATAATAAGTTTAGGTGGTGGAGACTATGGATTATAAGGCGGTATTTAAGGAAAAATTAAGTAAATTACTGTTTTTAGAAGTAGATTGGGAAGGATTTAAAAGAAGCACGAAGATTCCGGAAAACATATATTTAAAGAGAAAGGACTTATATATTCCTATAAGTTCTAAATATATAACCAATAATGTTAATAATGAAATTAAGATAAACAATTTGCCTATATATTATTTTATTGAAGGTATGTTAATAGCGTTAGGTGCTGATGAAAAGCTTAGTTATAGTGAAGACTATATAACAGTTTTAAAAAACATAAAAGAAAGTGAAGACTGTGGAAAGGGATTAGTAGCAAACAGAATAAAAGAAGATAATTTAATTGATGCATATCTTCTAATAAAAGGACTATTTTTATTAACAGGCAACGAGGATTATTATAAAAAGCTTTTATTAGTAGGGGAGGCTTTAATAGAAAATGATAGCGCATTTAGTGATATTTTATTAAAGGATGTAGAAGAGGGAAAACAAAAATTTGATAAACTTTCAGAACCGTATTTATATAAGGCATTATTTCTTAAGAAAAAGGGAGATTATACAGGAGCTAAGATTGAGATAAATCAGTATTTAAACAAAGGTGGAGAAGTAACCCTGGAGATAAAAGAGATAATTAGCGATATAGATAATGTTACAACCTACGAAGAAGCTATAGAATTATTAGAAAAAAGTCCAGAGAAAGCTATAGGAATGCTTACGGGATTAACTGACAGTTTTAATAAGAACCCTTTAATTTATTATTATTTAGCCGTGGCAAACAGAAAATTAGAAAATTATGAAAAGGCTATCTACTATTTAAATGAAAGTTTGTCTATTGAAACAGGAATTCTAGAAGTAATTACTGAACTGGGTATTAATTATGCATGTTTAGGTAATTATGAAAATGCTATTAAATATTTTAAAAAGGGATTTGAAGCATCTAAGGATGTGGAGACTTGTACAAATATAGTAATGTGCTACATAAATATGGGAAATGAAAAGGAAGCAAAATTAAATTTAGAAATAGCAAAAAGATTGAATCCAGAGGATGAGATTGTTCAGCAAATTGATAGGATGTTTGCTAAATAAAAGCCAAGGAGAAGACATATGTATACAAAGATTTTAGGGTATAAAATTTTTAATAAATCAAAAGAAGAGCTTTTAAAGGAAATTTGTACAAGGGATAAGGTTAATATTATTTCAGGTAATCCAGAGGTTCTTTATGCTGGTTTAAAAAATGAAAGACTTAATAAGAATTTTAATCAAGAGTATTCAATTATAATACCAGATGGTGTAGGTACGGTCATTGCAGCAAAGATTGTAAAGGCACCTGTTAAAGAGAAGATAGCAGGGATTGAAGTGGTTAAGTCTATACTGTCTATTGGAGCTAAAGAGGGAAAGGGAATATACTTATTAGGTGCAAAGGAAGAGACACTGCAAGCTTGTATAAAAGGCTTAAAGTCTACTATTCCAAGATTGAATATTGTTGGAAGTCATAATGGATATTTTGATTTAGAGGATTGTAAAGATATTATAGAAGATATTATAGAGAAAAAACCTTGGGCTATATTTGTAGCAATGGGTTGCCCAAAGCAAGAAATATTTATAGAGGAAAACATACATAAGCTTCCATGTAATATTTTCATGGGTGTAGGTGGTAGTTTTGATGTTTTTGCTGGAAATGTAAAGAGGGCCCCTAAATGGATGATTTCTTTTGGTATTGAGTGGCTTTATAGAGTTATCAAAGAACCCTGGAGAATAAAGAGATTAGGAGCCATTCCTAAATTTTTATGGCTCGTTATTAAGAATAGGTCGTAGGTGAGAAAATGAATAAACTTATTAAGAATTTCTTTAGTACATCTGTAGCTAATATTATAGGACAATTAGTTGGATTTATTAGCATAACTTATTATTCTGGCGTTTTGGAGAAAGATAACTATGGAATGATAACTTTTGCACAACTGTTTATTCTATATTTTACTACAGTTGTTTTATTTGGAATACAAGCATTTGGAACAAAGTTAGTAGTAAAAAAAGAAAAGGCGTACCAAGAATTAGTTAATGAACTTTTTTCGTTTAGGCTTGTTATTGCAGTAATTTGCTGTTTAATAAGTTTTGGAATATCATTTTTTATTTCAGATAATTCAAAATTCCCATTAATATTAATACTTTGGAGCGTAACGTTAATTCCAACTTCAATAAATTTCGATTGGTTCTTTTCTGGAATACAGGATATGAAGCATAACGCTGTATATAACCTATTAAAAACAATAGTACCAGCAATAATAATATTTACTTTTGTGAGAAATATCAATGATATATATGTAATACCTATAGCAATGAGTATAGGTGTATTATGTGGAGGAATATATTATATTTTAATTCTTAGAAGATATAATATTACGTTGAAGTTTAAGTATAACAATAAATTATTTAAAAGTTATTTCTTTATGGGATTACCTTTTTTACTATCTGGATTATTATCTATGGTTAATGGTAATATAGATAAGATTATTCTAGGGTTTAATAGCAATCAATATGGTGAGTTGGGAGTATATCAAGCTGCATATAATTTTATCAATTTTATAGTTGCTTTTATTGGAGTAATATTCGTAACGTTATTCCCTTACATTGTTAGAGCACATAGTGAAGGTAGGGAAAGGATTAAAAAGATCCTTCAAATAGTATGCAGAGTGGTATTGATGATTACAATACCAATATCTATTGGAGGTTTTTTATTATCTAATGATATAATAACTGCATTCTATGATGAACAATATATTGGTGCAGTATTACCAGTAAAGATATTGATGGTATATATATTTGTTTTCTCAATTAGAGAAGTATATGCATACTCATTAAATGCATTTGGTTTAGAAAAGAAATATCTTAAAGTTGTAGGAATTTCAGCCTCGTTAAACTTCTTATTAAATCTAATATTTATACCCATATATGGATACATAGCAGCTGCAATAATAACTACAGTTACAGAAATCATTAATTTAGTTTTAATGAGGAGATATATACGGAAAATAGCTAAGTTTAATGATATCAAAGAAGTAATATTAGTATTAATACCAGCTCTAATTATGGCTATGTTTATATTATTGATAAAACACTACATATCAAATGTTTTTATTGTGATAATATTAGCTATAATTATATATCTTGTAGCTGTTTTACTTTTAAGAACAGTGAATTTAAAAGAATTGAAAGAAACATTAAAGGAGTAAGTAAGTTTATGGTGAAAAATTATGGAATGATTTATCTGAAAAGTACAAATGTCCATCTAGTTAAAGATATGGGTATGATACCATTTAAGCTTAATAAAAATCATAATTATAATTCAACTCTTATTACCTTTAAAAATGGTGAGTTTACTTATCAAAATGATGTGGTTAAAGGGCTGAAATTGGATTTTGTAAAAAGAATATTTAATAGTTATACAATTGATGGAAGTTTATATTTGCTAAAAAATAGTAAAAAATATGATGTTCTACAGATGTTTCACGTTACATTATCTTCATTTTGTTATGCCTTTATTTATAAATTAGTAAATCCAAAAGGGAAATTGTATTTGAAATTAGATTGTAGTTATAAATTACCAGAAAAGATTAATAAGTTGAATAAATTAAGTAAATGCATATTAAATAAGTTTTTTAATAAGTATGAGTTAATAACAGTAGAACAAGAAAAGCTATACTCAGAGCTTATTGAATTAGTACCAAGCTTAAAAGGAAAACTCAAAATATTACCTAATGGAATTGACTTTGATTATTTTGAAAAAATGAATTTAAAATATAATTATGAGCAGAAAGAAAACATTATATTAAATGTAGCTAGAATAGGTGTAGAAGAAAAAAACACTTATATGCTTATTGAAGCTTTTAAAAATGTTAATGAAGATGTCCGTAAAGGATGGGAATTGCGTTTAGTCGGTCCTGTTGAGGAAGAATTTAAAAAGTCTTATAAAGAATTTTGTAATAAGAACCCAGAACTATGTAAGTCAATAAAAATAGTTGGTAATATAGATGATAGAATAGAATTGTATAAAGAATATGAAAAGGCTAAAATATTTTCTTTAACATCTATATTTGAAAGTTTTGGAATTGTATTTATAGAAGCGGCAGCCTTTGGAGATGTTATAGTTTCTACAGATGTTGGAATAGCATATGAAATTGTTAAAGAAGGTAATGGAGCACTTGTTAAAAGTGGAGATACTTATTCTTTAACAAAGAACCTTGAAAGGTTTATGACACGGAATTCTTTACATGATATAAGTTATGATTCCTATAAGATAATACGGGATAAATATGATTGGGACAAGATTGTTGAATTCTTATATAATGAAATTGAAAAAATATAATCACTTAAATTATATTTTAAAGATAGCAGATTAGACTGAAAAATTCTAATCTGCTATCTTTTTTATAAATTATTTTATTTCGTTAACTTTAGACATCTTAAAACCACTATATTCTAAAGCGGATATTACTTTTTTTAAATTAGCATTATCACTATAAGAGTATTCAGGTATATCATTATTAACGGATAAAGATATGTTATCAAAATCTAATCTTGGATGAAAAAATAGACTTCCCATATTTTTTGTATTAGCATTTTTTAATTTAGAAATTGAAGATTCTACATTATTAAATGGTATATAGTCGAGTGGAGTTGAAATATAATAAGTAGATTGATTATATGGACTCAATTGAGGCTTAGTCAAATCTATTCCAGACTGTCCTTTATCTTCAAATGGAGAATATAAAATTTTGAAATATTCCTCAGCAATTTTATTTTGTTCTGGAGTAATTGCATAATGTGGAGTTTCAAAAAAATCAATAGGAATATCAAGATATTTAGCGGTTTCAATAGCCTTTTCAACTCTTTCCCTAAATCTTGTTGTAGAAGGTTGACTACTTCCAAATTCTGTTCCATCACCAGAATTTTGATTGCCTGATTGATGGGTATACCCATGTAGTCCTATGGAACCATTATGTTGATTGAAATAATCTAAAGTATAGACAAGTTCAGCTATAGTGAAATCATTTCTTAACAATGGATCAACATCCAAAGTTCCATTTAATCCAATATAGCGAGATATCCAGGCTATGTGAAAAGGTACATTGCTTTTTGAAAGATAATTTGCAATAACTCTCAACTTTTCCATACAGGCAGAATCACCAGGTAAAGTAGTCAAAGCAACATCTTCAAGTCTGAGATATCCAACTTGATCAATTTTAGCAACATAAGGCGTAACGTTTTCTATATTATCGCCATCTGTTTTACATAGTATAGTTTTTGTATCAATATCCCAGTGGCTATAAATATTTAAAATTTCTGCTAAATCAGAAAATCCTATGTAATAAAAACCATCATGAGATATTAAATTTTTCTTTAATTGATAATTTGTATTATCAACAGTAGTTATGTTATTGGATAAATCTATTTTAAAAGATTTATCTAGTAAAGAAACATTTAGTGAATTATCTACCTCTTCCATAGTTCCTTTAAGAAGCTCTGTTAACTCCGTGAGACATAAATAATACCTGTTTTTTTCTAAATAAATAGGAGTTGTAAGATTTAAAGCTTGTCCATTAATTTTTATTGTGATGTCATCTTTAGGCATTTCTAGATCAGTTAATGTAGAATAATCGTTTTTGGGGGGATTAGATACAGTTAGCGAATCCTCTTCAGATTTTCCACAACTGATTAATGACAGTAAAAAAACAAAAAGTAAAGTTAGTATTAAAGCATTTTTTTTCATAATAATCTCCTTAAATGTATAATTATTGTTCAAATATATTATAGTATACATGAACAATAAATTGTACTTAAGGATATAATAAGTTTTTGTTAATTGTAATCTTTAGAACTAATTGTTAATGACATGGAAACAACGGTTATAAAAATTGTCATTACTTTAGGAGTAAACATCATATTATCAAATAAATTTAAAAATAAGAATGTAAAGAAAGTAATTAAAGCACCTGTAGTGAAGCCTAAAAATTTTGTGCTATATTTCGTGTTATTAATATAAAGTTTTATTCCCATAAAAATATATGTTGATAAAAACAATAAACCGCCTATTGGACCTATTTCACACCACATTTTAAGATAAGAATTATGAGTTGGAAAACCACTATGACCAATAGCATATAGTTCAGGAAATTTTTCAACATCATTTATAAGATAAGAAAAATTACCATTTCCAATACCTTTTAAAGGATGGTCTTTAATCATTTTAAAGGCGGCTTCCCATAATTTTAACCTTCCTTCATTAACTGTCGAAGAAAATGCTAATTGTAAAAATCTTTTCCGTATAAAAGGTATTAGTAACCCAACAGCACCAAAAGATAATAATAAGTACAAAAATTTAATATTATAAAGTATAGCAAGTAACACCATTCCAAGGGCGAGAGCTAACCATCCATTTCTTGAATATGAAAAAATTAAATTAATTATACCTAAGGCTACATTAGTTAAATAAAATATTCTGATTTTAATATTTTTTTCTTTTAATGAAAATATCATTAAAGGGAATATTAAAACTATAATATAAGCAGCAAATGCAGTAGGATATCCTAAGGTGGATTCCATTCTTAAAACACCATTAGTATCTACAGTTACGCCAATCCCCGTAAAGTATTGGACAATACCATAGGAAAAGCTAATAAAAGCTGGCACTATAAGAATAAATTTTAGCTTTGAAAAATTATTTTTAATATTAAATTCATATTTTATTACTATATACAATATGAGATAAGTTAAATATCTAAAGGATTCACTAATTGCTAAAGTTTTACTTGAAGCATATACAGTTGAAATTCCCATAATTACAATTGTAATAATCATAGATATTATTATTAAATCTTTGGAACTGTCTTTCAGTCTCCATAATAATTTTTTGCATTCGTTTTTTGAACTAATAGATTTTATAAAAAATAGAACCATATATAAGAGCATTAATAAATCTCCAACTGGTAATTTTTCTATAACTATTGTTGGTATAAGGGGATAAAGAAATAAATATCCTATAAAGGATAGTCTAAAAAGTTTATTAATCATATAAATACCTTCCTTAATTACAAATATAATTAATATTATACATAGTCATAAACAATTTGTCATATTAATTATGAATTAATTAAGTTAAAAATTGAAAAATCTATTTTGAATTAGTAATAAGGGTATAAATTATTTGAGCTATATAATATAATAAAGTTAATATTGTTAATAAAAATATTTTTGTTAATTCATTTTTAAGTTTTATCATAGTTAGTTAATAGAAGAAAGGAAGATATGAAATGCATTTTAAAGATTATAAAATAGAAGAATTTGTAGAGGATTTATCCTCAAAATCATCATCTCCGGGAGGTGGAAGTGTTGCAGGCCTTGTTTCTGCTCTTGCAGGAAGTTTAAACTCAATGGTATATTCATTAACTGTGAATAAGAAAGCTTTTGAAGCCTTAGATGAAGATTCTAGAAAACTAGTTTTAGAGTTTAAAAAAGAAGCAAGTGAATTTACTAATAAGTCATTGGAACTAATGGAGAAGGATAGGAAATATTTTAACGAACTAATGGATTGTTATAAGTTACAAAAGAATACTGAAGAAGAAAAGTATTCTAGAGATAAAGCAATAGCTGAAGGAACTTTAAGAGCAATGAATCCACCTTTAGAGCTTGCAGAGGAAGCTTATAAATTTTATGACAATATAGAGATTGCGATAAAGTATGGTAATAAAATGTTAATATCAGATGCTGGATGTGCAGCTATTTTAATTTATGCTGCAATAGAATGTGCTATCATAAATGTAAAAGTAAATTTAAATTATCTAAGGGACAAAAGTTTTAGTAAAAAAGTCGAATATATTATAATAAAATTAGAAGCAAACTCATTAAAAAAAAGAGATAGTATAATGAATATTGTTAACAAGACAATATATCCTTAAAGCTTAAATAGATATATTCTTTAATATTGATTAAAGAATATAGCTATTTTTATTCAGGTAAATCAGTTAATGATTTAAATTCATATCCTTCTGACTGTAAATCAGAGATCACAGTTTTTAAAACTTTAGAATTTGTCTTAGATACAGCATGTATTAGAATTATTCCACCGGGGTGAGCGCCGTCTTCAATTTTTTTGATGGAATAGCTTTCAGAAGGCTGATTATCAACAAGCCAATCTTTGTAGGCAAAACTCCAGAATATTGTTTTATAACCAAGAGCTTGTAACTTTTTAAGACAATCTTTAGAATATTTACCCATGGGAGGCCTAAAAAATTTAGGCATATCTTTTCCAATTAAATTTTTATATGCTTCTTCAACATCTGTTATTTCCTTGTTGAACTTTTCCTCATCAGTAATGGAGGCCATGGAAGGATGATGGTTAGAGTGATTACAAACTAAATGACCTTCATCAACCATTCTTTTTACTAAATCAGGAGCACTATCAATATAGGGCTTAACTACGAAAAAGGCAGCTGGTACATTTAATTCTTTAAGGGTATCTAAGATATCTCCTGTATAACCCTTTTCATAACCCTCATCAAAGGTTAAATATAAAACTTTTGATGATGTATCTCCTAAGAAATAACCTCCACAATCCTTCAAAAATGCAATTGATTCTTTAGGACCATCAGGAGCTTTACCTTTTTCCTTTGATCGTGCATAATACCAATTCAATTCGCTAGTTTCGTTACTTGCAAAGCTATAGACTGGAATAAAAGTTAAGTTTAGTATTAATATTAAGACTAAGAAACTTACAAAATAATTTTTTTTCATAATTATCCCCTTTCCTAATTTTTGATTATTTTAAATTAGTATCTGTAGATTGTCCAATTAAAATACGGAATAATTTCTTCTTTCTTGAATTATAATGCCCAGTGGAGTATAATTTTAAGAGATTAGTTTTAACAAGAAAGGAATGTACATAATGAAATTAGGAATTGTAGGATTACCAAACGTAGGTAAGAGCACTTTGTTTAATGCAATAACAAAGGCAGGAGCTGAATCAGCAAATTATCCGTTCTGTACAATTGAACCAAATGTTGGTGTTGTATCTGTACCGGATAAGAGATTAGAGGTACTAAAACAAATTTATACCTCAAAAAAAAGTATTTATACTTCAATTGAATTTTATGATATAGCAGGATTAGTTAAAGGAGCTTCTAAAGGTGAAGGTTTAGGAAATAAATTTTTAGCACATATTAGAGAAGTTGAATCAATTGTTCACGTTGTAAGATGTTTTGATGATGGAAATATTATTCATGTTGAAGGGTCAGTTGATCCGATAAGGGATATTGAAATAATAACCTTGGAACTTATATTCTCTGATATAGAGGTTATTGAAAGAAGAATGGAAAAGTCAGTTAAGCTTGCAAGATCCGGAGATAAGGTTGCAAAGTTTGAATATGATTTAATGGAAAGATTAAAAGCTCAGTTAGAGGATAATCTTCCTATTAGAACATTAGAAGTTACTGATGAGGAAGCTATATTTATTAGAAGCTTATTTTTAATTACTTCAAAACCTGTATTATATGCATGTAATATTTCAGAAGATGATTTAATGAGTGGAGAACCAGATAATAAGTATGTTAAAACAGTAATGGAATACGCTAAAAAAGAAGACTCAGGAGTTATGATAGTTTGTGCTAAACTTGAAGAGGAATTATCGGGTCTTGAAGATGAAGAGAAGTCAGAAATGTTAAATGAATATGGATTAGAGGAATCAGGACTGGATAAACTTATAGAAGAATCTTACAAATTACTAGGTCTTATGAGCTATTTAACTGCAGGTGTTCAAGAAATTAGGGCTTGGACAATTAAACAAGGAACTAAAGCTCCAGCAGCTGCAGGAAAAATTCATTCTGATATAGAAAGAGGATTTATTAGAGCTGAGGTTGTAAGTTATGATGATTTAGTAGCTTGCGGCTCAGAAGCAAAGGCTAAAGAAAAAGGTCTTTTTAGACTTGAAGGAAAAGAATATATTATGAAAGACGGAGACGTTGTAAACTTTAGATTTAACGTATAGTATTATATATTTTAAAAGACGGCAGTACACTGCCGTCTTTCTTTTTTACTATTTTTACAGGACTAAAGTCACAACTTTAAGTTTTTAAAGGAAATATTACCTTTTAATAAAGGAGATTTTTAAATTTTAACGAATTTAAGTATTAAAGTGGTTAGAAGTGGAGTAAAGTGGTACATAGTAGAGTAAAAGTATATAGGAGGGGTAAATTTTATGCTAATAGGTGAATATCAACATGCGTTAGATATTAAAAATAGAATTATTGTCCCCTCCAAGCTTAGAGAAGATCTTGGAAATAACTTTGTTATGACCAAAGGCTTAGATGGCTGCTTATATGCTTATCCACTAGAAGAATGGAAAAATTTGCAAGAAAAACTTAAAATGCTACCTCTATCTAACAAGGATGCAAGAGCTTTTGTAAGATTCTTTTTTGCAGGAGCTTGTGAAGTAGAAATGGACAAGCAAGGTAGAGGATTAATTCCACAGAATTTAAGAGAATATGCTGGGATAGAAAAGGAAATAGTAAGTATAGGTGTCTTAACAAGAGTAGAAATATGGAGTAAGGAAAAGTGGAAAAATTATAACGAATCAAATGTAGATTACCAATTAATTGCAGAAAAAATGAGTGATTTAGGAATATAAGGAGATTTTAATATGGAATTTAAACATATACCAGTTTTGCTTAATGAATGTCTTCAAGGACTAGATATAAAAGAAAATGGGATTTATGTTGATTGCACCCTTGGAGGGGCAGGACATTCATCTCACCTATTAAAAAATCTGTCTAAAGAGGGAATGCTAATCGGCATAGATCAGGATAAGGATGCTTTAAAAGCAGCAACAGAAAGGCTTAAAGATTATAAAAACGTACAATTTGTACATAATAACTTTTATAATATAGAAGATATTTTAGACACTTTAGATATACCGAAAGTTGACGGTATATTAATGGACCTAGGTGTTTCTTCATATCAGTTAGATCAAGGTGAGAGAGGGTTTAGTTATATGAAGGATGCTCCTCTAGATATGAGAATGGATAGAGATAACAAATTTTTAGCCTACGATGTAGTAAATAATTATACTTTTGATGAATTACTAAAAATTATAAGAAATTATGGAGAAGAAAAATTCGCGAAAAGAGTTGCAACATTTATTGTAGATAGAAGGGTGAATAAGCCTATTGAAACTACTCTTCAACTAGTGGACATAATAAAAGCAGCAATACCGGCGAAGGCTAGACGTGAAGGACCTCATCCGGCTAAGAGAACATTTCAAGCTATACGAATAGAAGTTAACAGTGAATTGACAATATTAAATAAGACCATAGAAGATGGCGTAAATAAACTTAAAAAGGGTGGCCGTATGGCTATTATAACTTTTCATTCTTTAGAAGATAGGATTGTAAAACTTAAATTTAGAGAGTTAGCTGACCCATGTACATGTCCAAAAGAATTCCCTATTTGTGCTTGTGGAAAAGAACCCCTGGTTAGGTTGATAAAAAGAAAAGCCATTGAACCAACTGAGGAAGAAGTTGAGATAAATCCAAGGAGTAGAAGTGCTAAATTAAGAGTTATAGAGAGAATATAGAGAATAGTTATAAATAAGCTGGAGTGTGAATATTATGGTAGTAAAAGAATTTGAGTATGAACATGAATATGTAAACGGGAATACAGTTGTAAAACCTCAAAGAAGAAGTGAGGATACAGATAAGAAAAAGTATGAGGAATTACAGCGTTCAAAAAGAGAAAGAAATAAGAAGAGAAAAGAAGAAAAGAAAAGAAGACATGGAATTCTTCAAATAACAGCTTTTTTATTCGTTGTAGGAATGGTTATTATAGTTAGAGATAATAATGTGTATAGCATGCAAAAAGAACTTACTACTATAAAGAGTGAAATTAAGGTTGTACAGGATGACAATGAATCTTTAAGAGTAGACCTTTTAAAAGTATCATCTTTAGATAATATAAAAACAAACGCAGAAAAAAGACTAGGGATGGTTCCAGCAACAAAAGAGAATACAATTCAAATTGAGTTACCTAATAAATATTTTGATAGTATAGAAAATAAATAATCACATAGGAAAAATAGAACTATTGGGTCTAAAATTAATGGGTGCGCTAGATTAAAAGTGCATCCTAAGTTCGTTTATTAAACAATATATACGGGGGAGTTTCAGGGTGAAAAAAGATATTTTTAGAGATCGGTCAAAAATGAAGAAGAGAATGAGTTTAGCCTTGGTTACTATAATTAGTTTGTTATTTATACTGACATTAAGATTGGCATATATAATGATTGTAAAACAAAGTGAATATTCTGCTATGGCAGAAGAACAATGGACAAGTGAAGTGAAAATTGATGCAAAAAGAGGGAGAATATTAGATAGAAATGGTGTAGAATTAGCGATTTCAGCAAATGTTTATAGAATAGATTTTGATTTAAATTCAATTAGAAAATATTTAGAGACTGAAGGTGCAACCTATACAACTACAGCGCAGCTTGCACCAGTAATAGCAAATGCAGTTGGAATGGAAGAGGCAGCTGTCTTGAAAAAGTTAGATGCAAAATTACCAAGTGGAGCACAAGCCGGATCAGCTACATTAATAAGAAGAATAGAAAAAGCTGCTTCAGATAATGTGAAAAAACTTAGTATATCTGGAATAATTATTTCTCCAGATACAAAGAGATATTATCCAAATGCTAATTTTTTATCTCATACACTTGGAAGTACAAACATAGATGGACAAGGATTAACTGGTATAGAACTTGAGTATAATTCGGAATTATCAGGAACTCCAGGCATGAAAATTGCAGAATTAGATAGCAAAAGTGGAGATTTACCATATACAATATCTCAATATACGGCTCCTGTTGATGGAAAGGATGTTACTTTAACTATTGATGAAAATATACAGTTTTTTGCAGAAAAAGTAGCAACCCAAGCACAAGTTGATCAAAAGGCTAAGGCAGTATCGGTACTTGTAACTGATCCTAAAACTGGAGAAATATTAGCTATGGTTAATAAACCAGATTTTGATCCAAATACCCCGTATGATGGTATTCAAAATTTTGAAGGTGCTAATGATGGAGAAAAACTTCAAAAAATGTGGAGAAATAGATTAGTAAATGATACCTTTGAGCCTGGATCTATTTTTAAAGTTATAACAGGAATAACTGCTTTGGAAGAAGGATTAGTTTCACCAGAGGATACCTTTGTTTGTAATGGAAGCCTAACCTTTGGAAATAGAGTAATTAAATGTTGGAAACCACAAGGTCATGGTACCCAACATTTTGAAGACATATTTCAAAATTCGTGTAATGTTGCTTTTATGCAGTTAGGCGAAAAAATTGGTAAGGAAAAGTTATGCGAATACATTGCAAAATTCGGATTCGGTAAAGTTAGTGGAATAGATTTGCCCGGAGAAGCTAAAGGTATAGTTAAAAGCCCTGAAAATATTTCACAAACAGATTTAGCGACTATAGCTTTTGGTCAAACAAATACAGTTAATTCAGTTCAATTTATGGCAGCTTTTAATGCAATAGCTAATGGAGGCTCATTAATACAACCTCATGTAATGAAAGATACAACTCATAAGGATGAAAATGGAACTGTTGTTGTAGATAGTAGTTTTGATGCAACAACTACAGAGGTAGCATCAAAGGAAAAAACAGCAGAACTTAGAACTTATTTAGAAAGAGTTGTTACAGGAGGATCGGGAGTATCTACATTTATAGAAGGTTATCATATTGGTGGTAAAACAGGAACTGCACAAAAGGTTAATCCTGAAAATGGTACTTATGAAGCAAATAAATATATTTCATCTTTTGTTGGAATGGCACCTGTTGATGATCCTAAAGTAACTATTTTAATTACTGTTGATGAACCGAGTAATGGAGCATACTATGCTAGTCAAGTCAGTGCTCCTTATGCTAAGATGTTATTTACAGATATATTTAATTACATGGAAGGAAAATTTTCAGCAGAGACTGCTAATTCTATAGTTAAAGATGTTGTTATTCCAGAAGTAAGAGGTATGACAATAGAAAATGCTAAAAAGATTCTTAAGGACTTAAAACTTGAAGCAGAATTAGTTGGAGAAGGAGATGTAGTGAAGACTATTAAACCATATCCTGGATATACTGTAAAAGAGGGTTCGAAGATAAGTTTATATGGAAATTTAGATGGTGGAAGTATAACAAGTGTTGTAATGCCAGATTTGCAAGGGTATTCAACAGAAGCATCAGCAAACTTACTTAAATCATTGGGTCTTAAATATACAGTTAGTGGAACTGGACTTGTGTCTACCCAAAGCATACCTGCAGGGGAAGTAATTACAAAGGAAACAGCAATAAAATTAGAATTAAGTATTGATTATAAGGATTAATTCTAATTAAGTTATAAAATAATTATGATTTTGAGGTGACAATATGATTCTAAAGGAATTATTAAAAGAAATAGATTATGAAATAATACAAGGAACAGATAGTATTGATATAAAAGAAGTAAACTATGACAGTAGAGGTGTTAATGACGGAAATCTTTTTGTATGTATTAAGGGATTTAAAGTAGATGGACATAAATATGTAGAGGCTTCCGTTGAAAAGGGTGCAATAGCTATTGTCTGTGAAGATAGTATTGATTGCAGTGACGCTAATATTACAATAATTAAAGTTAAGGACAGTAGGAAGGCATTAGCAATAATCGGATGTAACTTTTATGATAACTCAAGTAAAAAAATGAAAGTAATTGGGGTTACTGGAACTAATGGTAAGACAACTACAGCCATAATGATAAAAACTATACTTGAAAAAGAAGGTAAAAAGGTTGGACTTGTTGGAACCATAGCTAATTATATAGGTGATGAAAAGTTGGATACAGAACGAACTACTCCTGAATCCTTTGAATTACAAAAATTATTTTCAGAAATGGTAGCTAAGGGCTGTGAATATTGTGTAATGGAAGTTTCATCCCACTCATTAGCATTAGATAGAGTATATGGAGTAGAATTTCAAGCCGGTATATTCACAAATATAACTAGGGATCATTTAGATTTTCATAAGACTTTCGAAAATTATTATGCTGAGAAGTTTAAGCTTTTTGAAAGAAGTGGATTAAGTGTTGTTAATATTGACGATAATTATGGTAGAGATGTTGTACGCGATCTTAAAAGTGAAGGAAAAGAAAATATAGTAACTTATTCAATAAAGGAAGAGAGCAATTTTAAAGCTTATGATGAGATATTTGGAAGTGAACATATAAAATTTAAGCTGAAGTTGGCTAACGAAGAGGAATTTATAGTGGGACTTCCTGGAGAGTTTAATATTTATAACTCTCTTGGGGCGATAGCTACTATGTATAAGCTTGGAATATCATTAGATAGCATAAAAAAAGGAATTGAAGAAGTTGTTGTTGCAGGAAGATGTGAAATGGTGGGGAAAAGGTATCACTTGCCTTACACTATAATTATTGATTATGCACATACTCCAGACGGATTGGAAAATATCTTAAGAACAGCTAAAGGATTCACAAAAAATAGATTGATTTCTATATTTGGTTGTGGTGGAGATCGTGATAAAGTGAAGAGGCCACAGATGG
The DNA here is from genome assembly GCF_002995745.1 of Clostridium vincentii. Lineage (GTDB taxonomy): Bacteria > Bacillota > Clostridia > Clostridiales > Clostridiaceae > Clostridium > Clostridium vincentii. Next base: position 50,877 of record NZ_PVXQ01000011.1, read on the forward strand.
GGAAAATAGGAGTAGACTTATCAGATATAGCAATAGTTACATCTGATAATCCTAGGACAGAAAAGCCAAGTATAATAATTAAAGATATTCTTAAAGGTATTGATAAGGATAATTATCAGGTTATAGAAAATAGAAAAGAAGCTATAAAAAAAGCAATAGAAATAGCTGAGGCTGGAGATGTAATTGTAATTGCAGGTAAAGGTCATGAAACCTATCAAGTCATTAGTACAGGTAAAATACATTTTGATGAAAGAGAAATAGTAGAAGAAATATTAAATGCTAAAAGATAGACAATATTTTTTCTAAAGTAATATTATAATTGGCTGTGTGGAATATTGCAGAATAGCAATATTCCACATATTATTGAAATTATAAATGAAGAGAGAGTGAAAAAGTTGGAATTAACTTTCAAAGAACTAGTAAAAGGATTAGAAGGAAAAGTTATTGTAGAAGGTGATAATAAATCTTTTAACAATATTTGTACTGATACAAGAAAAATAAAGAATAATAATGTGTTTTTAGCATTAAAGGGTGATAATTTCAACGGCAACTTATATGCATGTGAGGCAATTAATAAAGGCGCATCTATTGCTATTGTTGATGAAATTCACTTTAATAAGGATGAAATACAAGGAACAGTAATTAAGGTTAAGAATACTTATATATCTTTACTTAAGTTAGCTAAATTTTATAGAGAAAAATTAGGAATTAAGGTTGTAGGAATTACAGGTTCTACAGGGAAGACTTCAACAAAAGACTTAGTTTCAGCTCTTTTAAGCTACAAGTATAAGGTTTTTAAAACTAAGGGCAATTTCAATAATCATATAGGATTACCCCTTATGATATTAAGTTTAGATGAGTCTATAGAAGTAGCAGTTTTAGAAATGGGAATGAGTAATCCAGGAGAGATACATGCCCTTGCGGATTGCGCAAGACCTGATATAGCTATTATAACTAATATAGGGTTATCTCATATTGAAAATTTAAAGACTAAAGAAAATATATTGAAGGCAAAGATGGAAATTACAGATTTCTTTACTAAAGATAATGTCTTGATAGTTAATTATGAGGATGAGTATTTAGAAAAAATGAAAGAAGAAAGTTTTAAAATAATCAAAACAGGTTATGGCGGTACTTGTAGATTTAGTGCTGGTAATATTATTTTAGAAGAACAGACAACTTCATTTATATTAAAAGACAGTAATGAAAAGCAAGAATTTACATTGCCAATGATTGGAACTCATAATGTTTTAAATGCATTACTAGGTATTGCAGCTGCAAGACATCTAGGGGTAAATTATAGTGAAATGAAGAAAGGCTTAAAAAATATTGAGGCTACATCTATGAGGCTAGAAGTTATTAAGTCTAATGATATGACAATAATTAATGATTGTTACAATGCTAGCCCTGATTCCATGAAGGCAGCTTTAGATGTTCTTAAGAATTATAAAGGTGGAAGAAAAATAGCCATTTTAGGAACAATGAGAGAACTTGGAGATGAATCATCAAAAGCTCATAGAGATACTGGAGAATATGCGCAGGATAAGGCGGATTTTTTAGTAACTACAGGAGAATTTAAAGAAGATTATAAAATAGGGTTTAATAAAGAACAGGTTAAAATATATGAGACAAAAAAAGATCTAATAGGAGATTTATGTAACTTTACTAAAAAAGATGATGTTATATTAGTTAAGGCATCTAGAGGGATAAGGTTTGAAGAAATAGTAAATAAACTTGTTAATTAGTAATAGAAAAAGGAGGTGAGTTGCCAGAGATTTTTGGCAGTTACTTATGTGGGAATTATTTAGCGGATTTTTTAATATAACAATAGTAATAGCTTTTGTATTGGCATTTATATGCTCGATGGTACTTGGACCAATTATTATACCGGTTCTTCACAAAATGAAATTTGGACAAAATATACGTAAGGAAGGGCCTAAAAGTCATTTAAAAAAAGCTGGAACACCAACAATAGGTGGATTGATTTTTATACTATCAATAATTATAGTAATGATTGTAATGAAATATAAACTATCTGATGAAGCTATGATAGTACTATATGGAATGTTAGCCTTTGGTGTAATTGGATTCTTAGATGATATTCTAAAAATAATTCATAGAGATAATGAGGGACTTAAATCAGGTCAAAAGTTTATATTGCAATTGATTTTTTCAGCCGCAATAGCTTTTTATGGATATAAGTTTATAGGAACATCAATTGCAGTTCCTTTTACAGATATTCAATGGGATTTAGGGTGGCTATATATTCCGTTTGTAATATTCTATTTTGCAGCTATTACAAATGCAGTAAATCTAACAGATGGGTTAGATGGACTAGCAACATCTGTAACAATATTAGTTTTAACCTTTTTTGGCATTGTAGCTTTTAAAATGGGACATTACAGTGTATCTGTATTTGCTATAGGTCTTACTGGAGCATTACTTGGCTTCTTAAAGTTTAATGCATTTCCTGCCAAGGTATTTATGGGGGATACAGGAGCTTTAGCATTAGGAGGTGCAATTGCATCTATAGTACTCGTTTTAAAAACACCATTTTTGATAATGATAGTAGGAGGAATATATGTTATTGAAGTTTTATCAGTAATTATACAGGTAACCTCCTTCAAGCTTACTGGAAAGAGGGTATTTAGGATGTCTCCTATTCATCATCATTTTGAACAGGTAGGATGGCCAGAAGTGAAAATAGTAACTACATTTTCAATTATAACATTTGTTTTATGCATTATAGGGTTCATTTCTCTTTATTAATATGTAACGGAGGGGTTATCAATGGTTAAAGGCAAAAAAATAAGGAGGAAAATGGGCAATGTAGATTATGGGATTCTATATTGCATAATTATACTACTGGCAATTGGTATAGTTATGGTGTATTCTGCGAGTTCTTATTATGCAATGTTTCACTATGGAGACAGTACTATTTTTCTTAAAAAAGAAGCTTTTGCAGGTCTATTAGGGTTAATAGCTATGTTTGTGTTTATGGGAATAGACTATCATAAGTTGAAAAAAGTAACACTTCCTTTAATGGTTATAACAATACCATTATTACTTGTAGTATATGCATTTCCACCTACTAATGGTGCTTATAGATGGATTCCTATAGGGCCTTTTGGAACTTTTCAACCTTCAGAGTTAGCAAAATATGTTGTAGTTCTTTTTTTAGCTTTTAGTTTATCTTCTAAGGGAGATGGAGTTAAAAAGTTTTGGACGGGAATTGTGCCTTATATAGTAGTTGCTGGATTTTATGCAGGACTTGTTTTAGCACAAAAAAATCTTAGTATAGCAGCGCTTATTATGATAGTTACATTTATTGTATTGTTTTCAGCTGGAGGTAGGTTGAAGCACTTGTTTTTATATGTAGCTCCGACTTTAGTAGCGGTGGCTCTTGCATTTACTTTCAGTTCAGACTATAGAAGAGCTAGAATGCTTAACTTTATAGATCCTTGGAAGGATGCAGCAGGAGATGGATATCAATTAATACAATCATTTTATGCCTTAGGTGCAGGGGGAATACTTGGGTTAGGGTTAGGTCAGTCAAGACAAAAAACTTTATATATGCCTGAGCCACATAATGATTTTATATTTTCAATTATTGGAGAAGAATTAGGACTAATCGGATGCATAGTAATAATTTCTTTGTTTATATTCTTAATTTGTAAAGGAATTAAGGTAGCGCTAGAAGCTAGAGATACCTATGGAACACTTTTAGCTATGGGAATAACATCAGTACTTGCAGTTCAAGTTATAATTAATATTGCAGTTGTAACTGGATCTATGCCGGTTACTGGGGTACCTCTGCCTTTTATAAGCTACGGAGGTACATCGCTTGCTATAACCATGACGGCCATGGGGATACTTTTAAATATATCAAGACAAAAAGAAACAACTAAATAAATATTTTAGAAATCACTGTAAAATGCAGTGATTTTTTTAAGGAAAATTTAATTATTATGTAATGAAAATAGCAAATTTAAGTGGTATGATATTAATAGTATATTAATATTACAAATTAATTAAATGAAATAGGGATGATTATGGCAAAAACAAAGAATGAGTATATAAAAAAGGCTAAAAAAAAGAGATTCATAAAAAGAATAATTATTATATCTATACTCTTACTAATATGTGGAGGAAGTATAGTCACCTATACAGATATATTTAAAATCGAAAAGGTGATTTGTACTGGAGAAAACTTAGTAACTGGAGATTATGTATTAGAAAAGTCTGAAAGTTTAAAGGGAGAGAATATCTTGTTTTTAAATAAAAAGGACTTTGAGAAGATACTTAAAGAAAATCCATATGTAAAAAATATTGTTATCAATAAAAAATATCCTAGTACCTTGGAGATAGAGATTGTTGAGAAGAAGGGTCTATATTATGTTAAGCAAGGAGAAGAATATAATATAATAAGTAGTGATATGATTTATGTGGAAAAAACCAATTCTATTGAAGGTAGAAAGCTTATAGAGCTTACTGGAGTTGATTTGTCAGATAAAGTTTTAGGAGATAATATAGGAGGAAATATAAGAATAGAAAAGGTTCTAAATGATATGTATAGTGTGGAACAATTTATAGATGAAAATGAAATGAATATAGAAATAAAAACTTTAGACATTGCAGATTTGGCGAACATAAAAGTATATCTAGCGAGTATAGAAATTTATATAGGAAATGATGAAGATGTTTATAGTAAGATGATAAGAGCTTTGGGAATATATGAGACTGGATTAGCTGAAAAATATATAGATATAAGTTCTAGTTTAAACTCGTCAGATATCCAGTAGCAGGAGGGGTAAATGAAAAAAACAGCATCACAAATAACGGTAGCACTTGTGTGCGCAATTTTAGGCTTTTTATTAGCTTATCAATTTAAAGTGTTGGCTACTAAAGAAGCTAGTCAAGGAAACACAAATAATTCAGATATAATAAGTGAAATAGAAAGTCTAACAAAGGAAAAGGAGGAGTTAGCAAAAGCTAATTCAGAATTAACACAGAATTTAAAAACCATAGAAGACAGCGCAACAGAAGAAGGAGAAATAGAAAAGGAAATTAAAAATCAATTAAACAATGCCAGAATGCAGGCTGGATTAGTCGATGTAACAGGTCAAGGGATGGTTATAACAATAACACCTAAAAACAATATATTCAGTGCAAACAGTAGTAGTACAACTAATGATTTAGGAGACGATGAACTTGTACATTTAGTAAATTTATTGTGGTTTTTTAAAGCGGAGGCTATTAATATTAATGATTTTAGAATAACTCCTCAAACCGGAATAAAGGATGCAGGAAATTATACTTGGGTAGGATCTGCAGGTATGGTTAGCCCTAAGGAACCTATAATAATTAAAGCTATAGGAGAAAAAAATAGGTTGAACGTTGGAATTACTTTCCAAAACAGCGTAAACTTAAAATATAGTTCCCTTGCAAATTACGATGTGGAAGTTAAGTTAATAGATGATATTGTTATTGAAAAAACAACTCAGTCATTAAAGAGTGAATTTATAAAACCTGTAAATTAATAAGGAGGTAAAATATGATAGCGGCAATAGGAATATTAGTTGGAGTAATCTTGGGAATTGTAGTTGATATTAATATACCAGAGAAATTATCACCCTATATGTCAGTAGCAATACTTGCTTGTCTAGATTCAGTTTTTGGAGCTTTTAGAGCTAATTTATCAAATAATTTTCAAGCAAATATATTTATATCAGGATTTTTCGGGAATGCTATATTAGCAGCAGCTTTAGCATATTTGGGTGATAAGTTAGGTATTCCTATATATATTGCAGCAGTTATTGTTTTTGGAGGAAGAATATTTGATAATTTTGCGATAATTCGAAGACTGGTAATTGAGAAAATAAGATCTAGATGATGAGGTGGATTGATGAAAAATATTAAAACTAAAATAGTTGTATTTATTTCAACAATTTTAGTAGGATTTTTAATTGCCACTAACTATAATTTTGAAGGCTCAAGCTCAACCTTAAGTTTGAATACAAAGGAATATCAAAATGCGGTTGAAACTAAAAATAATCTAACTAAACAAGTGGCTAGCTTAAGACAAATAAATAGTGAAACACAAGTTAAAGTTAATGAATATAATAATTCAGATATAGATAATGTTAAAATTTTAGAGGATATGAATATGCAGGTAGCTGATTATGGAAGACTTACAGGAATTAATGAGGTTAAAGGACCAGGGTTGGTAATTACTATAAATGATGGTAGTATAAATGAAAAGGAAGATGATGAAAGCACCATATTAAAGAAGTATTTACATGATTCAGATATGGCTTTTGTCTTAAATGAAGTAAGATATGCAGGAGCGCAATCTATAGCAATTAATAACTACAGAATATCCCCACTTACAGGAGTGAATTGCTATGGTCCATACTTAATATTTGAAGATAAGACAGTAGAATATGCCCCTTTTAATGTATATGTCATTGGGAATCCTGAAACTCTTAAAGCATCATTATTTGAACAGGGAAGTTTTTTAAACCAATTATTAATTAGAGGGTTATCTGTTGAAGTAGCAATCAAGGACGAAATTACAATGCCAGCATCAAATATAGGCAATATGGAATATGCAAAAGAATACATAAATAAATAATAGTACATTAAAGAGCAAAATAATATTAATTATGAAGGAAATATTGATTCTATGCAGAATACTAAGTATATTAGGATTTTTAAATCTTAAGGAGGAACTGCTATGACTGTTTGTGAAAATATAGAAAAAATAAAAAAAGAAATACCTAGTTCAGTTAAACTTTTAGCTGTATCAAAAACTAAATCCATTGAAATGATGGAAGAAGCATATAAGAAGGGTATAAGAGACTTTGGTGAAAATAAAGTACAAGAGATAATGAAAAAAGAAGAAAGTTTTCATAAAGATGTACGTTGGCATCTTATTGGGAACTTACAGACCAATAAAGTAAAATATATTGTTGGTAAAGTATATTTGATTCATTCATTATCAAGTATAAAGTTATTGAGACAAATTGAAAAGGAATTTGGTAAAGTAGATCAAATTGCTAAGGTTCTTTTGCAAATTAATATAGGAAGAGAAGAGAGTAAAGGCGGAATTTTACTAGAAGAGTTAGATTTGATTATTAATGAAGTGGAAGAATGTAAATTTGTCAAAGTAAACGGAATTATGGTTATTATTCCAAAAGGTGACGAAGATAGCAATAGACAATGCTTTAAAAAAACAAAAGATGTTTTCGATGAGTTAAAAGAAAAAAGTTTTAATAATATCGAAATGGAAATTCTATCAATGGGAATGACTCAGGATTATAAAACCGCTGTTGAAGAAGGCTCTAATTTAATAAGAGTCGGAGAAGGAATTTTTGGAAAGAGAGATTATAGCATAGGAGGAGAAAAAGATGAGTAGTGTATTAACTAAAGTAAAATCATTATTAGGATTTGGAGAATATGAGGATGAGTACGATGAATATGAGGACTTTGAGGATGGGGAAAACGAAGAAAATGATGAAACTATAGAGCCTGTAATTCAAAATAACAGAAAGAGCAATAAGGTAGTGAATATTCATACATCATCATCTACCAAAGTTACTATAACTAAGCCCATAGCTTATGATGAAGCTACTGATATAAGTGATGCTCTAAAATCTAGAAAAATAGTATTAGTAAATACAACAGCACTAGAGACAAGAATAGCACAAAGATTATTAGACTTTATAAGTGGATCTTGTTTTGCACTAGGTGGAGAACTTCAAGAGGTTGAAAAAGGTGTATATATACTATCACCATCAAATGTTGAGGTAACTAATGAACTTAAAACTGAATTAAGTTCAAAAGCTATGTTCAATTGGACAAAGTAGGGAGTATATAAATGAATTTGATTCAAAATTTAATAGTTAATCTCCTACGTGTTCTTGAAACAATAGTGCTTATACAATGTTTGCTGTCTTGGTTCATCCGAGATGGACGAAATGAAATAATGAATGGACTTAAAACTATAACAAATCCGATTTTAGAGCCGTTTAGAAGAATACAAGAGAGATTCTTTGGAAATATGAATATAGATTTGTCTCCATTGCTTGCAATATTAGTTCTTCAATTCATTAGAAGAACTGTTGTTATGATGTTTTAAAGTTATGGATAAAAATACAATATTAAAAAACTTTGGAGAAGATGATAGGGCAGATGTTATTAATTTATATGATAAGTTTGTTTTATCAGAGAATAGAGATATTTCTCTCTTTGGTAATAATTTCTATTCTCCGAATGTATGGAAATATTTTGAGAGATTTCTTACAAATAAAGATTTTATAGTTTCTTCTTATGGATTCTTTGAAGAAGCAGAAAGAAAAATGATATCCTTTAATAATAGGTATGATAATCTTTTTCCCTTGAAAAAGATTAAAATAGTAACTACATCTAAATTTAATACGATTTCTCATAAGGATTATTTAGGAGCGGTACTAGCACTGGGAATAAAAAGAAATAAGATAGGTGATTTACTAGTTAAAGAAAATTTTTGCTATTTACCTGTTTGTGAAGGAATACATGAATTTATTGTTTCTAATTTAACATCTATAGGGAGCTCCCCTTGCTTAGTTCAGATTCTAGAGGATGATTTTATTCCTCCAGAACCTGTATTTAGTGAAATGATAATTTTAGTTCCCTCCTTAAGGATTGACACCATAGCTGCAAAACTATGTAATATATCTAGAGGAAAAGCTCAAGATGCCATTGATGGGGGAAAAGTTTTAATTGATTATAACACTATAAAAAATAAAGGTGAAGAGGTCAGTGTAGGGCAAAGGATTACAATAAGAGGAAGTGGTAAATTTATTTTAGGAGACATAGTTGGTAACAGTAGAAGTGGTAAGTTTAAAGTGCAAATAAAAAAATATACATAATAGAGGGGAATAATATGAAACTTACACCAATGGATATAAATAATAAAGAATTTAAAAAAGCATTAAGAGGCTACTCTCCAGAAGAAGTAGATGAATTTCTTGATGAAATAGTTGATAATTATGAGGAGTTATATAAGGATAATGCAAAGCTAAAAGAAAAGCTTACTGTAGCTACTGATAAAATTGAACAGTATATAAAAATTGAGAATACAATACAAAATACATTAGTATTAGCTCAGAATGCAGCTGAACAAGCTAAATCATCATCACAAAAAGAAGCAGAACTTATTATTAGGAGTGCTAATGAAACTGCACAACGAATTCTAGATAAGGGACATAATGATGTTATACAAATTAATTCTGAGTTTGATAAAACCAAACAAGAATTTATTAAATTTAGAGCTAAGTACAGAAATTTTGTAAACACTCAGCTTGAGACCTTTAATGATTTAGAGAAGGATTTAAATAAGAGTTATAGCATTACAACCCTGGTAGAAGAAACACTAGAAGAAAAGGATATAGAACTTAATGATCAAAACTTTAAAGCAATCGAGGCTGATATAGATGATAATATAGATGAAATTAAAAGCTTCTTTGCGAAAGATGAGAATTAATAGAGATAATTCAAAGAATTTTAGATTTAAGTCACCTGAAAGGGTGATTTTTTTTGTTAAGATAATGACAAGTATCCTTTTTGTTGATACTTTAGTTCTATTATATTATAATATTAGAGAATACAATGAAGAGGTGTATACATAATGGAAAAAACTATATTTATTGTAGAAAAGATGTTTGAAGGTGAAAGAGTTGATAAATATTTGTCAATAATTGTAGAAGGAAAATCAAGATCATACCTTCAAGGATTAATTACAAAAGGAAATATATTAATAAATGGCAAAGAAGTAAAAAGCAATCATAAATTAAAAGACTTAGATGAGATTAAAATTATAATACCCGAACCTATAGAACTTAAGGTTGATTCAGAAGATATACCTTTAAATGTTTTATATGAAGATTCAGATGTTATAGTAGTAAATAAGAAAAGAGGTATGGTAGTACATCCAGCACCCGGGAATTACAATGGAACTCTAGTTAATGCATTGTTATTTTATTGCAGCGATTTGTCTACAATAAACGGAGTGGTTAGACCTGGAATAGTTCATAGGATAGATAAGGATACTACTGGGATTTTAGTAGTTGCTAAAAATGATGAGGCCCATAATTTCCTATCTAATCAACTACGAAATCACTCTATGAAACGGGAATATTATGCTTTAGTTGAAGGAAGGATTAAAGAGGATAAAGGAACTATAGATAAACCTTTAGGAAGAAATAAGAAGGATAGACTTAAAATAGGGATTGTAGAAGATGGTAGACACGCTATTACTCACTATGAGGTAATTGAAAGATATAAGAATACTACTTTGGTCAAATGTGTATTAGAGACTGGTAGAACACATCAAATTAGAGTTCATATGTCATCTATTGGGCATCCTCTACTTGGAGATTCCTTGTATGGTCTAAAAAAACAGAAATTTAAGTTAGATGGCCAAATGCTTCATGCAAGAATTCTTGGATTTATACATCCAACATCTAAGGAGTTTATTGAATTTACATCAGATCTTCCTGAGGATTATAAAGAATTATTAGAGAAGTTAAGAAAAGAAGTAATTTAGGGAGGTGTAGGATGAAACTTAAAGCTAATTTACTTGATGAAAAGGCAATCAAAAGAAGCTTAATTAGAATATCTCATGAAATAATAGAAAGAAACAAAGGTGTAGAGGGTATTGTTCTTATTGGAATTAAGAGAAGAGGATGTCCAATTGCACAGAGAATAGCAGATGAAATAATGGATATAGAAGGGATTGAAATACCCGTAGGCAGTGTAGATATAACCTTTTATAGGGATGATTTAAATCATAATGAAGAAACTCCTAGAGTTGCGAATATTAATTTAGGAGTAGATATTCAGAATAAAAAAGTTATTATTGTAGATGATGTTCTATTTACTTGCAGAACCGTAAGAGCTGCAATAGATGCAGTAATAGATGTGGGAAGACCAAATGCAATTCAATTAGCAGTTCTTATTGATAGAGGTCATAAGGAACTTCCTATTAGGGCAGATTATGTAGGTAAAAATATCCCTACATCGAGAAATGAAAAAATAGCTGTTAACATATTAGAATTAGATAATGAAGATTCTGTTAAAATATATGAGGATTAGGATAAAGGAGATAAAAAATGGATTATAATTTAATTGCTACCGCGACCTTTGGATTAGAGGGGATTACAGCAAAGGAACTTACAACTTTAGGATATGAAAATTTAAGAACTGAAACAAGCAAGGTATTTTTTACAGGAGATGAGATGGATATAGCTATTGCAAATATACATCTTAGAACTGCAGATAGAATTTTAATAAAAATGGCAGAATTTGAAGCGAAAACTTTTGAGGAACTATTTCAAGGGACAAAAAAGGTTGAGTGGAGTAAACTTATACCGGTTAATGGTGTAATGCACGTAGTAGGAAAATCTATTAAATCAACTTTGCATAGTGTTCCTGATTGTCAATCTATAGTAAAAAAAGCTATAGTTACTAGTATGAGTGAAACATATGGAATTCAAACATTCCTAGAAGATGGGCCGGTTTATAAAATTGAAGTCGCAATTTTAAAAGACAAGGTTACATTAACAATAGATACTACAGGGCCTGGATTGCATAAAAGAGGATATAGAGAAAATTCAGGAGAAGCACCTCTTAAAGAAACCTTAGCAGCAGCAATGGTATATCTTTCAAGATGGCAGGAGACCTATGAACTAATAGATCCTCTTTGTGGATCTGGAACAATTCTTATTGAAGCAGCAATGATAATGCAAAATATTGCACCAGGAATAAACAGAAAGTTTGCATCAGAGGAGTGGCCAACTATTCCAGATCATATATTTAATCAGGTACGAGAAGGTGCAAGGAAAGCAATAAAAACTAAGGATATAAAGTTAATAGGATATGATATGGATACTTGGGTACTAAGAACAGCTAAAGATAATGCTATTAAAGCTGGAGTAAGTGAATATATAGAATTTCAAAAAAGAGATTTTGAAGACTTTTCTAGTAGAAAAAAGTATGCTTTTATTATAACTAATCCACCTTATGGAGAACGTTTAGGAGAGAGACAAGAAGTTGAGAAATTATATAGGATGTTTGGAAACTATAAAGATGAGTATCCGTTGTGGGAATTTAATATAATAACTGCTTATGAAGATTTTGAAAGGCCATTTGGCATAAATAGTACGAAAAATAGAAAATTATATAATGGAAAATTAAGATGTTATTATTATCAGTATCTAGATAATGATCTAATAAAAGGGCAAGGAGATACAGTTATACAAGAAATGATTAGAAACTCATAGAAAAATCCGCAATAAGATGATCTTATTGCGGATTTTAATTTTATTTTTTTGATTGTGTCGTATCAAGATTAAGATTTTCAAATTCAGCTGGGTTTGCATAAATTGTTTTATTAGTAAAATAAATTACCATTCCAGGTTTAGCACCATTAGGCTTTTTTATATTCCTAATTTCAGTGTAATCTACAGGAACTTTTGAACTGTTTTTTGCTTTGCTATAAAAAGCAGCAATAATAGATGCCTCTTCTATTGATTTGTCATCAATAGTAATTCCTCTTATGATGACATGAGAACCAGGAATTTCTTTAGTATGGAACCAAAGATCATTTCTATGAGCAAATTTTAAGCTCAAATAATCATTCTGAATATTATTTTTACCTACATAAATATCAAGACCTGCAGAAGAAATAAAGTGTAAAGGCTGTTCGTCTTTAATTTTCTTTTGGCCTTTTTTTAAATGTTTATATTTTATATAACCTGTTTCAATAAGTTCATTTTTAATTTGTTCAATTTCATTGTAGGAATCTGCGTTAATTATATTTGTAAATACTGAATTTAAATATTGTGATTCCTCATCGTTTCTTTTTAATTGATCTATTGCCCATTCTTCAGATTTCTTTAGCTTACTATATTTTTTATAAAAAGATTGTATGTTTTCAGAAGGAGTTTTAAAAATATCTAATGAAATAGTTAAATACTCTTCTTTTTCACTGTAGAAGTTAAGTAATTCTACATTTTCATCTCCTTTTTTTATATTATAAATATAAGAAGTTAACAGATCTCCTTTGATTTTATAGCTTTCTTTATCTTTACTTTCAATAAGGTTAGCATTTAAAATTTTTGATTTCTTAAGACATCTTTCAATATTTGTATGCACAAGCTTTTGCAAATCAGTGGATCTTTTAGAAAGTCTATCCTGTCGATCTTTAGTACTGTAGAAGTGATCAAGCATACTCGATGGTGAATCGTAGCTAACAGATTGTAAATCTGGAAGAGATTTACGAAGATTATATGAATAGAAATCTTTATAAAATCCTTCATTGTTTTTATATATTGTAAAATCTATATTGCTAGCAAGATTCATAAAAAAGTTATGTATAACTTCATATAATTCATTGCCCTTCTCTAAAGATAAATCTTTAGTATTAAGAAATAACTCTTTAGAAAGTGGTTTTGCTACCCCTGTAAGTATTTTAGTGAAAATATTTTCGTCAAATGTAAAGTCATTTTCATGAATAAATTGAATGAAAGTTTCCCTTTGTAAATCAAAAGGATTTAATTTATTTGATGAAGGGGGATAAACATAGCTAACCCCAGGATAGAGCACTCTAAAACTGTTAATATTTGGAGTGATATGTTTTATAGACTCCATAACTTTATTGTCCCTATCCCTAACTAGAGTAATATTGGAATGTCTACCCATTATCTCTATGATTAGGGAGTAAGTACTATTAAATCCCATTTCATCAGAGGACTCTATAGTTAAAGTAACTACTCTATCCCCATCTTTTTGAGAAACATTAATGATACGACCACCTATTAAATATTTTCTAAGAACCATTAAGAACATAGGTGCTTTTAATGGGTTTTCGTTGTGTATTTCCGTAAAATGCATTCTCGGAAATTTAGGAGATGAGGATAAAAGAAGTTTATGATTTTTTCTATCCTTCCTTAGGGTAATTATTATTTCATCCTTTTCAGGCTGATTTATTTTATCTATCTTTGAGTCCGTTAGTATTGACTCCATATTCTCTAACAAGCTGTGTAAAAAAACTCCATCTAATGCCATAATTATTCATCCTTTCTGTGTAATACTCCTAGTATAGCATTAATTTAAAATTAAGTTAAGCATCAATAAATTAGAAATTAATGTAATTCAACTATTGTAAAGAATGTAGAGACAGAGTATTATTATATTGTAGACAAAAATTTAATATAAATATAATTACACAATAAAATTAATTAACAGTACAAAAAATTCATAAATGAATAAATTTTGTATGTATATATGTGGTATTATTTTTAACAAGAAGGAGAAGTAATGAAAAGGCATAAAAAAGCCAAATACATTGTCTTTGGTATAGTATTCAGTTCTTTATTATTAAATTCTTGTGGTATTAATGAAGAGGCTAAAATTGAGGGCGTAAAATTAAATAAAGGGGCTATAATACAAAATGATGATGGCTACTATAAAAATTATAATCTACAAGATGGAAAATATAATCAAATAGATAGTGAAGAAACAATAAGATTATATGATAATATAGATGGCAATTATATTAGTGAAAAAGATGGGAAATATTTTAGCTTTTATAATGGAAAAATAGAAGAATTAAAAAGTATAGGATCAGGTGATAGTAATTTAAAGTTATCACCAAATGGCAAGTTTATATCTTATTTTAAGAATGATGATGAAGTTAATTCAATAAAGATAATGGATTTAAATAGTAATTCACCTGTAGAATTTAATTCAACGGTACATATATCTGGCTCCTATTTAGAATGGATAGATGAAAGCCATATTGTTTATTATGGGATAAAAGAAGAACACATAAATGGAATATTTATCTATGACGTAAAGAATAAAAGCGAGAAGTTATTTTATGAACTTGAAGAAGGATTTATTCAATTTTTAAAGAGTGTGGATACCGGGCTAATATGTGTTCAACAAACTTTAGATAATAAAAGGCTAATAAGACTCATTGATAAAGATGGTACTTATAAGTGTATTCTATCTGAAGCCTTTTTAAGTGTTAAAGATGTTATATATAATGGAGAAGATTACTATGTTATAGGTACAACTAGTAATAATATACCTTCAATTTATAAATTGAAAGATGGAAAAAACAAAAGAATGATTTTTGATTTTCCCATTGAGGTAAACATGAATAAAGGACTTAGTGTAGATGAAGAAGGAAATATTTTATTTATTGGGAAGAGTAGCAGTTCCAGATCGGATGAGTTATACACATTGAAAAAGGATGGATTAATAAAACAGATTAAATCAGATTCAATTGAATATAATTTTGTTGAATATCAATAGGCTTAAAAGCTTATTGATATTTTTTTTCGATAAATACGAATAAAATGGTAAAAATAGGTAATGTTCCTAATAGAGAGGGTGAGCATGATTGAAAATATAGATTTAAACTTAGCAAGAAAAATTCCTTTAAATCAAGCTAAGGAATACAGTGTTCTTCCATTGTATGAAAAGGAAAATAAGATTTATATTGCAACAAGTAATAATGGAGATATTGGAAAAGAATTTTTGAATTTCTTATTGGAGAAGGAATTGGTTTTTATTAATATGAAGTCTAAGGAATTACTAAGACTAATTCATGGAGTATTAGATTATGGATATGAGAACATGGAAGAAAAAATTTTTGAAGAAGCTATAACATTAGGAGCAAGTGACATTCATTATGAACCTGTAAATAAGGGATTAAATATTCGATTTAGGATTAATGGGTCATTAATATTAGTTAGAAAACTAATTCTTGCTGAATACGGAAAAATTATTTCTAGATTAAAGGTTAAATCTAATATGGATATAACTGAAAAAAGAATTCCTCAAGATGGTAAGTTATTTATGAAGTGTAATGATCAGGTATATAATTGCAGATTGTCAACAATACCTGTGGTAGATGGTGAAAAGTTGGTTTTAAGAATTCTTTATGGAGATAAATATTTATCAGATATAAGTGAACTTAATTTCACTGAAGAACAACAAAAGACCTTAAAGAAAATTATAGCATTGAATAGTGGTCTGGTTATTGTTAATGGGCCAACTGGTAGTGGGAAGTCAACAACCTTATATACGATTTTAAATTCTATTAAAGGAAATCATATCAATATAACAACTTTAGAGGATCCTATAGAAGTTACAATGGAGGGAATAAATCAAATTAA
Organism: Clostridium vincentii; assembly: GCF_002995745.1. Taxonomy (GTDB): domain Bacteria; phylum Bacillota; class Clostridia; order Clostridiales; family Clostridiaceae; genus Clostridium; species Clostridium vincentii. The sequence continues at coordinate 67,106 of NZ_PVXQ01000011.1, forward strand.
TTTGAGTGCAAAAAAGGGAATTACCTTTTCAACTGGATTAAGAAGCGTTTTACGCCAAGATCCTGACTTGATCATGGTCGGCGAGATAAGAGATGAAGAAACTGCAAGAATGGCAGTAAGAGCATCCATAACTGGGCATAAAGTATATTCCACTATCCATACGAAGTCTCCTAGAGAGGTGCTTTTACGCCTTGAGGAAATGGGTGTAAATGGATATCTAGTAAGGGCTGCTCTCGGTGGTATAGTTTCACAAAGATTAATTGGAATATTATGTAATGAATGCAAAGAGAAGATTGGAAGAGTTAAATTAGAAAACAAGGTTATAGATATATATACGAAACAGGGATGTGATAAATGTAATGGAATAGGATATGAGGGTAGGGGCTTAGTCTCATCAGTAAATTATATTGATAGGGAGACTCGCGAAAAAATTAAATCTATTTATAGTGATGAAAGTTTACTTTCAAATCAACAAATGTTAATTGTAATACAGAACTTACTTAGAAATGGAAGTATTGACTATTATGACTATCTAAATTTCATTCAAGGGGAGGAGTTAGATGAAGGCGCATTTTGATAATCTATGTATAATTGCTGAAAATCTAGGAGCTCTTTATGAAGATGGAATAACAATAGGAAATGCTTTTGAATTAATGGGGGAACTCCCTTTAAGGAAAGATTATAGAATGAGTATTAAAGAAATTAATAATAAAGTATTAAAGGGGAATTCCTTAGGTAAGTCATTTAATGAACATTCGTTTTTATATCCATCATTTTTTGTGGGTATAATTTCAGTAGGTGAAAATAGTGGGGAGTTAACGAAGACCCTAAATAGTTTGAGTAAATATTATGGACAGAGTAACAAACTTAAAAAAGAATTAAAAGCAGCGCTTATTTATCCCGCGTTTATAGGGGTATCGTTAATTTTATTGATGGTCTTGCTATTTTTTATACTTATCCCTAATATGTATGATACTTTTCGAGGGCTAAATATCTCAATGCCTCCAATAATTGAAAAAATATACTATGGAAGTAGATGGATAGGAGAAAATATAGTATTGTTTTTGGCAGGGCTAATATGCTATCCGCTAGTAATTTTTATATTAGTTAAATCTTCTAACATATTAAATAGACATATTGGATATAAGATACTATTAAAATTTAAAATAATAAGAGAATATTATGAATACATTTTTATTTTATTAATTTCAGTAGTTCTAAGTAGTGGAATTTCTCTTGTGAAGGGAATAGAAATTTGTATCGGTTCTACAGGTAAACAGGTGATCGAGGAGCGACTTGTTTATATTAATACGGAACTTCTAAAGGGAGGAGAATTAAGTAAATCATTAGATAATGGATTTCTCTCGAAATATAGTTTGTCAATGATAACATTAGGAGAAAATAGTGGAAGTTTAGAGGCGGTAGTGAAAAAATTAGAGACACGACTAGAAAAATCCATGGAAGAAAAGCTAAAAAAAATTATTACAATGATAACTCCTATTTTTATAGGTATTATGGCTCTAATAATTTTTATATTCATCTATATTTTAGTAATTCCTATTATGGATGTTATGTACTCAGGGTATAAATAAATGAGAAGAAAAGGGTATACATTAGTTGAGCTAATAGCTTCTTTAGCAATAATATCTATTATTTTTACAATTGGATTTGGTGGAGTTAAAATTTATAATGATATTGCATATGAAATAGAAAAGAAACATTTGTTTTATGAAATAGAGGATATTTTAAGCTATGGCAAAAAATACCTTAGTGAGGAAAATAAAGATGGAGTTTTCTGTATTGAAGATAAGGGAGATACAATTAATGTTTCAGTTAAAGTTAATGATGTATCAGTTAGAGAAGTAGAATTAGAAAAATGTATTTCGTTATACTATGAAAATTATATTGAACAGAAAAGCTTAGAAACTTTAGTAATTAAGTCAAATGGTAATATAGAAGCTAAAACTATTTACTTTCAAGATAAAAATGGTGATAGAGATATATTAACTGTAGCTGTTAGTGGAAACTATACTAGCATAAGGGAGTGGAAAAAAGAGTAGTGAAAAAAAGAGGAAGCTTAATGATTGAAATTGTAATTGCAATAGGAGTATTATCTATAATTTCAATATTTGCAATAAGTACATGTAGACTTTTAATTATTAATACTACAAATAGAATTAGTACACACAAAATGAATGAATCTATTTATGGAGTAAGTAGTGAAATTAAATACAACATACAATATGATGATTTAGTAAATGCTTTAAAGTATGAGAATATTACTATGAAGTATGGGGATGGATTTTTATATAAATTAGCAACTATAGAATTATTATCAAGTGAAGTTAAGGCTTATGAGGATAAAAAATTAGATATAAAGCTATTAAATAGAGGAACCTACAATGAGGACAAAATTTTAGATATTAAAATAGAAATAAGCTACAAGGGAGAAAATATTGAGAAAACGGTTACAAAAGCACCCTGGATGGAATATGTATAGAAAACGTAATGGGTTTACTCTTTTAGAAATTGTAATATATATGGGATTATCTTTAGTTATATGTCTTATAGGCTATAAGGAAGTTATGCAAGTGAAAAATATATATTTAAAAAGTATAGAAGAGAGTTTGGCCATAAATAGTGTTGAAGAGGCATTTATAACCATAGATAAGTTTGCTAGAGAAATTGATGTAATAGGTATCTCTAATATAAACAATAAATTAGTCATTAATAAAGGTAGCGATACAGATGAATCTTATGAAAAACGTATTATAGAGGAATCAGAAGGTAATTTACTTATTAAATATTATGATTCTACAAACATGTTAGATTATAAGGGCAGAAGTACCCTAATTATAAAAATAAGCGATTTTAATGTTATATCTAAAGGGAAATTAATTTATATAACCTTCAAAAAAGGTGGTGTCATTTATACAAAATGTTTATAAGAGTTCCGGCTATGTATTAATAAATCTTATTATAGTTTTAATGTTGGTTTCTCTAATATCAATTTTAGGGGTGAGGATTATATATAATAATAACGTCCACAGAGCTATGAAAATTGATAAAAGAGATTTATATGAAACAAAAATTAATTATATTGATAATATGGAGGAGATAATAACAGAACTTAATATATATTCTACTGAACATAAAGATATAATTCATGAAATCAAAGTAACTGGAGTAAGGAAAGTCATAGTAGTTAATGCAGTTAGTCTGAAGTACGTACAAGATAATAATATATTTGAAGTCATATATAACAAGGGTATAAGGTATGAATTTGAACTTAGATATAAAGATGTAAATGATAATATATACTTTTTACCTAAGGAAAACTACATGGTTTTGGAAGGAGATATATATAATTATGGGATATAGTTGTATACAAGCAAGAGAAAAGATTCTAATTTATAAAGAGAAAAATTATGACTACATGGATTTTCTTAAGAATATTAAAGTAGCAAGAAAAAGAATTATAGTTATTTTAGATGAAAATCTATACATCAATATAGTGGATATAAGGTGTGAAAAGAAGACTAATGAAAAGATAGCTTGCGAAACTATTAAAGAATCCTTCGGTAATGGTAATGATTTGCTTTTTAATTATGAAGTCTCCCAGGATTTGCAGAAACTATATATTTATGGAGTTAAGGGTGGAATTAAGTTAGCTGAATTATGTAAAGGCGCTAGTAAGATAAGAATTTTCCCTTTGCAACTATTAGTTGTTAAGAAATTAAAATATAGGATTCAAGAAAAAAGTTGGCAATGTATTTTTAAATATATGAATAGATATTATTACTGCTCTATTATAAAGGGTCTTGTGGAATTGACTTTTATACAAGAAAATATAAATATATTTAACAATAAGTTTCAGGAAGTAGTAAACAAAGAAGTGCTTTATTTGGATAATACAATTAATAAATTAGATATAAATGGGATGAAAGATTTTAATTATATAGAATTAGGAGGAATACTAAATGAAAAAGTATTTAGTAAATAAAGATTTTATTCCGATTAGTTTTATAGAAAATCAAAGAAAAAATGAAAGGAAAGGAGACAAGAGAGGGATAATAATGTTGACGATTATTGCCTTGTGGTTTGTGCCTAATTCAATTGGTAATTTGTTTCCTAAAGAAGAGAAGTCAGAGTTAATTAAACAAGATTTAAGTAGCCAATATAGAAGTTTAAATAAATGGCTGGATTTTATGGATGGAAATTTAGAAGGAGAGTTTTCGCAGGAAAGTGGAACTATAATTATTGAAGGACAGGAAAAACTAAGTACACTATTAGATAATGAAAATATAACTATAGATACTATGGAGGAGCTTGGTGAAAAAAAATATAGATTACAAATTAGTCAAAAATAGGATTTTCAATAAAAGTGTATGTGTGTCTATTTTGGTTGTATTTATAATTTTAGAGTTATGGACATTCTATCTTGCAGAACAAAAGAAAGAAAAAATAACAGTTAATCAATATATTCTTAAAGAAGAGGAGAGTCTAAAGGATTTTATAATACAATTAGAAAAAAATGAAATTAATATAGTAAATATGAATAAAAAGAGTAAGGGGTATGAATTTAAGGTAATGGTAAGAGGGACAAAGGAAGAAATTAAGAAAAAAGTAGAAGATTTAGTTGATTTTAATATAAATAGTTATAATCTTGATGTGAAAGATGAATTAATAAAGGGAACTTTAACAATATCTACTATAAGTTAGTTGCAATTTTTATTTTGTTCTGATAGAATAGGATTGTTATGGGATTAATTATAACTAAATTAATAAAAGTATCTCATTGTTTTGAAGGTATTTATTATAAACTTATACATTTTGGAGGGATATTACTATGATATCATCAGGAGATTTAAGAAAAGGTACAACTTTTGAGCACGAAAGCCAAGTATACACTGTTATAGATTTTTTACATGTTAAACCAGGTAAGGGACCAGCTTTCGTTAGGACAAAGTTAAGAAACGTTATTTCAGGGAGTGTTACAGATATAACTTTTAATACATCAGCTAAGTTTCAAGAAGCTGTTATTGAAAGAAAAGAAATGCAATATTTATATTCTGATGGAGAATTATATTATTTCATGGATCAGGAAACATTTGAACAAATTCCACTAAATCGAGACACTGTTGAAGAAGCAATTAAATTTTTAAAAGAAAATATGTTCGCAATTATTAAATTCTATAAAGGGGACGCTTTTTCAGTAGAAGCTCCAAATTTCGTAGAATTAGAAATTACTCAATGTGAACCCGCAGTAAAGGGTAACACTGCAACAAATTCATTAAAGCCTGCTACAGTTGAGACAGGAGCAGTTGTTAACGTTCCAATGTTCGTTAATGAGGGAGACACAATAAGAGTAGATACAAGAACTGGCAATTATATGGAAAGAGTTTAATATGGATTTTGAATTGCTAAGTTTATAGAGCTTAGCAATTTTTTTTAATATATATAAGGAAGTGTTTGTGTGAAAGAAATTAAAAGTAAAATTGATAGATTAAACAGCAAAATTTTAAAAATAGAGGACGACAATTATAAAGAACTATTTAATGAGGTATCCAGTGTATTAGATGGATTATCAGCTAAGGTTCATGAAATTATGGTTAATGAAGCAGTTTTAGCAGAAAATCTTAAGTACTTGGATGATGATATATCAGATATACAAGAAGAACTTTTTGAAGAGGTATCCTTAGAAGAATTAGATGAGATAGAGGAAGAATTTAAAGAGGTTACTTGCAAAGGATGCGGAAAAACCATTTATATTGAAGCATCGGCACTTAAAGAGAATAAAGGAATTCCTTGTCCCTATTGTGATGAAAATATTATATAAAAAAACAAATCCATTGATAAGACTAAAATCTTATCAATGGATTTTTTTGTCTTTATTTAGTTTACATATTTTTTCTAGTTTATGTAATAATTCTACGGTAATGTAAATAAAAATTAAGTAGGAGTAAATATAAAAGAGGAGACGATAACTATGGAGGCGGGCTTTGAAAAAATGTTTCCAACTAAAATTCTTCCATATTTAGAGGACTATCTAAAAGATAAAACTCTCCAGGAGATAAGAATTAAGGCTGAGAAGCCGGTAATTACCATTTCTTCAAAGGGAGAAAGTGTATTAGCATATATATCTACTAGGGAAGACGTAAAATATATTTTACAAAGAATTTCAAATTATTCTCTTTATGCTTATGAGGAGGATATTAAGCAAGGCTTTATTACAATTAAAGGAGGCCATAGAGTAGGACTTGCAGGGGAATGCGTTATGGAAGGAGGAAGGATAAAGACGATACGAAATATTTCATCTTTAAATATACGTATATGTAGAGAAATTATAGGATGCTCTAGAGATGTAATACAATATATTACAACTGACAATAGAGTTTATAATACAATAATTATTTCTCCACCTAAATGTGGAAAGACCACAATATTAAGAGATATAGGGAAAAGTTTATCAGAGAAGGGAAAGAAAATTTCTATTATTGATGAAAGAAGTGAAATTGCAGCAAGTTATTTAGGAGTGCCACAAATGAAGGTTGGTATAAGGACAGATGTTTTAGATAATTGTCTGAAAAGTGAGGGTATGATAATGGCAATAAGATCTCTTTCTCCTGAGGTGTTAATTTGTGATGAAATCGGAACAATTAAGGATGTGGAAGCGCTCCAAATGGCTTTTAATTCTGGAGTGAACATAATAGTAACTCTACATGGGTCGAATATTGAAGATTTATTATGTAGAAGGGTCTTTGAAGATTTAATTACAAACAATATCCTGGAAAGAGTTATTATTTTAGGAAATAGTAAGGGTGTAGGAACTATTGAAGGTGTGTTTTCTTTATCAAAAGGAGGAGAGAAAATATGCTTAAGGTAATGCTTATAATAGTTATATTTACCTTCTGCTCAACCTTAGGATACATTTATGGAGATAGCTTTAGGAAAAGGTTTATACATTTAAAGGAAAGCTACAAGGGGATTATTCTTCTACAAAATGAGATTCTATATAATAACACACCACTCCCCGAGGCTCTTGAAGATGTAGCTAAGAAAATGAAAGCTCCAATGGAGTATCTGTTAAATACTGTAGCTAATAGATTATCTAGTGGGGCTGAAGGTGATGTATATTCAAATTTTAGAAAAGTATATAAAGAGGTTGAAAATGATCTTTACTTTGAAAAGGAAGATAAGAGCATACTTGAAGACTTTTTAAAGTCCTTGGGGGCCTCCGGCATATATGGTCAGGAAAAAATATTTAAACTAGCCCTAGAAAACTTAAAGGGTAATATTGATGAAGCTTCAGAGCTGGCAAAAAAAAATACTAAGTTATATAGATATCTGGGAATCTGCTTTGGAGCTATGATATCTATACTTTTATTATGATAATGGAGGATGATGTTCATGCTGGATATAAGTATACTTTTTAAAATCGGGGGGGCCGGTATCGTTCTGGTGATTTTAGACAAGGTCTTGAAGAGTGCTGGCAAAGATGATATAGCAGCAATTACAAATATAGCAGGGGTAGTTATTATCTTAATTATGCTTATTTCTTTGATAAACGATTTGTTTAATTCTGTCAAGACTATGTTTTTGTTTTAGGTGATGATATGTTGATATTTAAGGTAGTAGCATTTGTTTTAGTTGCGTTATTTATATTTTTAGTATTTAAGGACAGAAGGCCAGATATGGCTGTACTAATTATAATGGCTGCTGGAGCTATGGTTTTTATTTTTTGCCTGTCAGAACTCGGACAAATTTTAAGTTTTCTAAAAAACATGTCAGAAAAAGCAGGTATAGACATGATTTATCTAGGAATAATTTTGAAAATATTAGCTATATCATACTTAGCTACATTTACAAGCGAAATATGTAAGGATGCAGGGGCCGGAAGTCTTGCGTCTAAGGTGGAATTTGCAGGCAAGATCTTTATATTAGTTCTTGCTATACCAATTTTAATGGCTGTATTAGATTCTATATTACTAATTTTATAGAGGTATATTATGAAAGTTTATAAAAGACTAATGATTTTAATAGTAATAAACATATTTATAGTTTTAGTTCCGTCTATTAAAGTAGCGGCTACAGAAGAATTAACTAATGTGGATGCGACTACCAAAGAGGAAATAACCATGAATGATGGTACCACGAAGGACTTAAATAACTTATATAACTATATTAATAACAAGAAAACTGATGTGGAATTAATGAATGAACTTGAACCTATTGAATATATAAAAAGCTATATAAAGAATGGAAAAGGAAATATTTCAATAGCTAAAGTGGGAAAAGCTATAGTAAGCATGTTGTTTAAAGAAGTAGGAAGTGTATTGAAATTTGCTGTTTCTTTGATAGCCATTGCTATATTTTGTTCGTTTCTTAATAATCTACAAGAATCCTTTAGTAATAAGAGTATATCAACGGTAGCTTTCTATGCGTGTTACTCAATATTAATTATGGTACTTTCTAAAAGCTTTTTAATATCAATATCTGTGGCTAAGGAAGTTATATACGGTATATCTGATTTTATGGGAGCTATACTTCCAATACTTGTTACTATGATCGGACTAGCTGGAGGTATTGCAGAGGCGGCTACTATTGACCCAATTGTAATGGGCGCAGTAGTTATTATTCCTAGAATATATACCACATTAATAATTCCGCTAATTTTAATAAGTTTTGTATTACAATTTGCCAATAACCTTTCGGAGGAGCATAAAATAGATAATTTATGCAATATGATTAGACAGTCAACTTTATGGATGCAAGGGATAATAATTACTATTTTTATAGGGTTATTAACAATTAGGGGGATAACAGCAACAACGATTGATGCAGTTGCTTTGAAAACCACTAAATTTGCAGTAGATAATTTTGTACCAATTGTTGGTAAAGCGTTTTCTGATGCTATAACGTCAGTTGCTGGATATTCACTTATAATAAAAAATGCTATAAGCGGCATAGGGTTAATTGTTATCATTTTAATAATACTTTACCCTATAGCTAAAATGATTTTAATGATTTTAATATATAAGTTATCAGCAGCTTTAGTTGAGCCAATAAGTGACAAGAGGATAACTTCGGTTATATCAGCTGCAGGAGACTCTTTAATAATGCTACTGTCATGTGTTCTAAGTGTAAGCCTTATGTTCTTTGTATTGCTTGCTATAATGGCATCTGCAGGTAAGTTTATTGTGGGAGGTTAAACATGGAATTAATTAACAATTTTGTTATTACCATTGTGACTACCTTAATATTTATAACTGCCATTGAGATAATTGGTCCAGATAATAGTATGAAAAAATATGTCAAATTTGTTCTAGGATTAATTTTGATCGCAGTATTATTAAGTCCTATAATAAACTTCTTTTCAAAAGGTGAAGGGGTGATAACAGAGGTCATTGATAAATATGAAAAGGAAATTACGAATAGCTCAGCTAAGGAAACAAATACGCAGGATGAAGATAGATTAAGAGAAAAGAGTTTCAATGAAAACTTTAATAAAAATTGTGTAAGCCTACTTAAGGATAAATTTGAGAATTACGATTTTATAAGTGAAATCAAATGTGATGTAGATTTTACAAAAATGACCTTTAAGGTAGATAAACTAATAATTGGAGTCCAAACAAATGGAGTTAAGAAGATAGAGGAGGTGGATTTAAGTAATGATAAGGATAAAGATGATAGTATTCAAAAAGAAATAAGAACATTTTTAAGTGAAGAATTAAAGGTTGAAGAGGAAAAAATACAGGTAGACTACCTATAGGAAAAGAAGGGGGAAAAATGAATAAGGATAAAATTTTAAATGAACTTAATAAATTACTTAAAGATAAGAAATTTAGTTATGTTTTATGTATACTATTAGCATTATCTTTTGTATTAATTGCCATTAATTTTTTTGCACCAAAGAGTGTAAACACCATAAGTGAAAATACCAGCGCGGAAACAATTACTAACGAAACAATGAATGAAACTAATACAGCTAATTATGAAGATGAACAGAAGAAAGAGTTGATAAATATTTTAAAGAGAATAGAAGGCATTGGTGATGTGGATGCAATGATTAATTTTCAAAGTGGTGAGGTTAAGGTGCCAGCCTATGATACAACAACTCAAACAACAATTACTGAAGAAACAGATAAAGAAGGAGGAAAACGTGTTAATAACCAAAAGAATGATGGATCTACTGTAGTTATGACAAGCAATGATGGGGAAAATGAACCCTTTATACTTGAAAGTTATAAGCCCAAAGTGATTGGAGTTGTAGTAGTTGCAGATGGAGCTAAGAGTAGTAAAACTAAAAGTGATATTGAGAAGGCGATACAAAGTTTATATGACATTCCTGCAAACAAAGTAAATGTATATCCAATGAAGTAACAGCATATAATTCAATAGGTATTAGATGGGAGGAGAAAAAAATGACTAAAAAACAACTTGGTATAATATGTACATTGTTAGCTCTTATAGTATGTACTGCAATCTTAGCGGCTAAATTAAATAATGGGGGACTTAATGATCCTAGTGATTTAAGCGCTGTGCTCTCAGCAGAGGATGGAATAAATGAGGTTGAGGAAGCAACTGATACAGAAACAATAAGTCAACAGGATTTCTTTATTGATTCCAGAAGCGAAAGAGAACAGAAGGATGCAACTACGGTACAAAGCTTAAAAGCTATAGCAGACAATGAAAATACTTCAGCAGAGCAAAAAGCAAGTGCTACAGATCAGCTTCAAACAAATACACTCAAACAAGACAAGCAAAAGACTATAGAATTAAATATAAAAAATAAGGGATATGTAGATGCCTTATGTGAAATCTCAGAGGATCAAAAGCAAGCAAGTATAATAGTCAATGCAGAAGATGGACTAAGTGAAAAAGATGGAGCAGTAATACAAGAAATAGTTCAAAATGCTGCCAATATAAAAGATGTAACAATAGAGGTAAAAAAATAATCCATTGTAATATAAAAATGAATTTGTTATAATTAACATAAGATTATTAGTTTTGAGGATCAAAACTTAGGAGGTAAGCAGAATGAAGGAAGTAAGCGGTGATGAGCATGCTGGAATTGTAAAGATTTCAGATGAAGTTGTAAGTGTTATAGCTGGTATAGCAGCAGAAGAGATAACAGGAGTTATGGAGTTTCAATCAGGAGTTTCAAATAACATATCACAAATATTTAATAAAGGTAAGAAATCATCAGGAAAGGCTGTTAAGGTTACTCTTGAAGAAGACAGAGCAATAATTGAAGTAGCTGTTTCAGTTGAATATGGTATTAAAATATTGGATGTTGTATCACAGGTTCAAGACAATGTTAAAAAGACCGTAGAAGCTATGACAGGACTTGGGGTTGATGCTGTAAATGTGTATGTTCAAAACATTTACTTGCCAAAAACTGAAGATACAGAAAAATAATAAAGACCTCTGCTACAAAGCGGAGGTTTTTTATGATGTTAACTTATATATTTTTGTGGAAAGCTTGAAGTGCTTATGATAAAATTAAAAAGGCTGTTTATTAAAAATAGTTTAGGTTTATAATAGTAGATAGAGAGTTAATTATATAATGAGAAAAATTTATTTTATAAAATTTTGGAGGAAAACATGAGTAGAACAAAATCAAGAGAAAAAGCAATGGGAATATTATTTGGTATGGCAATTAGCAAGGATACGCCAAATGAGGCCATAGAAACATCCCTAGATAATTTTGACGGAGACATAAAGGAATTAGATTTAGAGTACATAAGAGAAGTTTTAGAAGGAATAGATAAGAATAAAGCTGAAATAGATTCAATTATAGAAGTGAATCTTATAAATTGGAAGATAGAGAGAATATCTAAAGTTAACTTAACCATATTAAGACTTGGAATATATGAAATGAAATATTTAGAAGATGTGCCAAGTAGGGTAGCATTAAATGAAGCGTTAGAACTAGGAAAGATATATTCTGATGAAAAAGGTGTTTCCTTTATAAATGCAGTATTAGATAAAGTTCTTAAAGAAGTTTAAGGGGGAAGTTAAAATATGGGGCAAGTAATTAATGGCAAAGAGATAGCAATAAACATTAAGGAAGAAATTAAATCCTATGTTTTAAAAAGATCTGAGGATGGAAAGAATATTCCCAAAATCGCATCAATATTAGTGGGAAATGATGGTGGTTCTATTTACTACATGAATAATCAAGAAAAAGTTGCTAGATCTTTAGGATTATTATTTAATAAAATAGTATTAGAATCAAATATAAAAGAGGAAGAATTAATTGATTTAATAGAGGAACTAAATAAAGACAATGAGGTACAAGGAATTATACTTCAGGTACCTATGCCTAAACATATTAATGAAAATAGAGTGATTAATGCAATTTGTCCTAATAAGGATATAGATTGTTTAACTACAGAATCTCAAGGGCGACTTTATATGGGTGTGGAGGGTTTTTTGCCTTGTACACCAAATTCAGTAATTACTTTGCTTAGAAGTTTAAATGTTAATTTAGAAGGAAAAGAAGTAGTTGTACTTGGAAGAAGTAATGTTGTAGGTAAGCCTGTAGCACAATTATTATTAAATGAAAATGCTACAGTAACTATTTGCCATTCAAGAACTAAAAACCTAAAAGAAGTTTGTAAAAGAGCCGATATTCTTGTGGTAGCAATTGGTAGACCTAAATTTGTTGATGATAGCTATGTAAAAGATGGAGCTATAGTAATAGATGTTGGGACATCCTCAGTTGAGGGCAAAATTACAGGAGATGTAGATTTTGAAAAGGTAATAAATAAAGCAGCTTTTGTAACACCAGTGCCAGGTGGAGTAGGAGCTCTTACTACGACTCTTTTATTAAAAAATGTTTGTGAGGCTTTGAAAAAAAATGAAGATTAAAACTTTATCAGTAAGTGAGGTTAATAATTACTTTAAAAGAATAGTAGACAATGATTTCATACTTAATAATCTCTCTGTAAAAGGGGAGATTTCTAATTTAAAATACCATTCTAGTGGACATATTTATTTTTCTTTAAAGGATGGAAGTGGAAGAATAAATTGTGTCATGTTTAAAAATAGGGCAGAAACTCTAAAATTTAGACTAGAAGAAGGCATGAGTGTTATTACAAGTGCAAGAGCTTCAGTTTATACTGCTAATGGTAGCTTTCAATTGTATTGTGACGAAATTGAAAAGGAAGGTTTAGGGCAGTTATATATAACTTTTGAAAGGTTAAAGGAAAAGCTTAATAAGGAAGGATATTTTAGTCCTGAAAGCAAGAAGCCAATGCCGACTATGCCTGAAAGAATAGGGGTTGTAACATCAGCTACAGGGGCTGCAGTCAGGGATATAATAAATGTAACAAGAAGAAGAAATAGTTTAGTTGATATAGTTATTTATCCAGCACAGGTTCAAGGAACTGGAGCCTATAGAGATGTTATAAAGGGAATAAAATATTTCAATAAAAATAATAGTGTTGATGTTATAATAATTGGAAGAGGAGGAGGCTCCATTGAGGATCTTTGGAATTTTAATGAAGAAGAACTTGCAATGGAAATCTTTAAATCTAAGATTCTAATTATATCAGCAGTAGGGCATGAAGTGGATTTTACTATTTCAGATTTTGTGTCAGATATTAGAGCAGCTACACCCTCGCAGGCAGCAGAAATTGCAGTGTATTTAGAAAAAGATATATACAAACATATTGAAGCCACAGAAAAATCAATGAAAAATGCTATAGAGGATAAATTGGAAATTGAAAGAGCGAAGTTGGTATCATTTGAAAGTATACTAAAAGTGAACTCACCTATAAATAAAATTGTTAACAGCTACCTTGTGGTGGATGGATTAAAGGAACATTTAAATAAAAACATTAAAAATAGATTAAGAATACAAAAAGAGAGGTTATCAGGTTTTAATAATGTCTTAATGGCACATAATCCTACTAACCTGCTTAATAAAGGGTATGCTATAATAGAAAATAATGAAGAGATAATTAAAAGTGTAGAACTTTTAAACATTGAAAAGGATATAAAGATTACTCTAAGGGATGGAAGTGTTAAGGGTAACTTTAAACCATTTAATTAGGAGGGCTTATGGCTAAAAAAGAGAGTTATGAAGATATGCTAAGTAAGCTACAAGATGTATTAGCTAGTCTTGATAAAGAAGAATTAAATCTTGAGGAGTCAATGAAGGCTTATGAAGAAGGCGTAAAGCTTGTAAATAAACTTTATAAGACTTTAAATACACTAGAAGGCAAAATTTCTATTGTTAATGATGACAAAGAAGCGGAGTTTAATGGCGAAAATGAAGGTAGATAATTGTAAAAAAGAGATAGAAGTATATTTAAGTAGCTATTTTAAAGACAAGGGAGTCTATAATAAATTAATATATGAAGCTTCAAGTTATAGTTTAAATATAGGTGGAAAAAGAATAAGACCTATATTATTAATGCTTTCTTATGATTTATACAAAGAAGATTATAGCAAAGTAATCCCTATGGCTGCAGCAATTGAGATGATCCATACCTATTCTTTAATTCATGATGATCTTCCAGCTATGGATAATGATGATTTAAGAAGAGGTAAACCTACAAATCATAAGGTTTATGGGGAAGGAATTGCAACTCTTGCTGGGGATGCACTTTTAAATGAATCTATGATAGTTATGATAAACTTTTCTTTGAATCATGGCGAAAAAGCTTTAAAGGCTTCAAAGATAATTTCAGAGGCTGCAGGAGCAGAGGGTATGATAGGTGGTCAGGTTGTTGATATATTAAGCGAGACAAAAAAAAGTATATCAGAGGACGAACTAAAATACATGCACTTAAAGAAGACTGGAGAACTAATTAAAGCTTCAATTATAGCTGGAGCAATACTTGGTGAGGCACCTAAAGAAGATGTTGAAATTCTTAATTTGTTCGGAATAAAGCTTGGGTTAGCTTTTCAAATAAAGGATGATATACTGGATGTAGTAGGAAAAGTAGAAAAATTGGGTAAGAATACGAAAAAAGATGAGCACATGAACAAATGCAATTTTATAACAATGTATGGAATTGAAAAGTGCGAAGTTTTATGCAAGACACTAACAGATGAATGTATAGAATTACTTAATAGGTTAAGTGTAAGTGCAACTTATCTAAAGACTCTAACTTTTAATCTTTTAGAGAGAGAATACTAAGAAGAGGAAATGGTAAAATGAAGAAAAATTTAGAAAGTATGAAATTCCCTGAGGATATTAAACATTTAAACAATGAAGAATTAGAGATCTTAGGGAAAGAAATACGAGAATTTCTTATTGATAAAGTATCAAAAACAGGAGGACATTTAGCTTCAAATCTTGGAGCTGTTGACCTAACTTTAAGTCTTTTTAAAAGTTTTGATATAGAAAAAGATAAATTTATATGGGATGTTGGTCATCAAAGTTATGTACATAAGATTTTAACTGGTAGAAAAGATTCTTTCGATAATCTTAGAAAAAAAGATGGGATTAGTGGATTCCCAAAGAGAAAAGAAAGTAAATATGATTGTTTTGACACTGGACATAGTAGTACATCAATATCTGCAGCTTTAGGAATGGCAAGAGCTAGAGATCTAAAGGGTGAAGACCATGAGGTTGTGGCTATTATTGGAGATGGAGCTTTAACAGGTGGTATGGCAATAGAAGCCTTAAATGATGTAGGATTTAATAAGACTGATATGATAATTGTTTTAAATGATAATCAAATGTCTATTTCTAAAAATGTAGGTGGTGTGTCAAAGTACTTAGGTAATCTTAGAATGAAACCGCAATATAATAAGCTTAAGGCGGATATTACAAGCAAATTAAGTAGCTTAAGGTTTGGGAAGCCTGTGGTAAATTCCTTGTCTAAAATTAAAGATAGCATTAAGCAACTTGTGGTTCCTTCAATGCTATTTGAAGATATGGGAATAAAATATTTAGGTCCTATTGATGGACATGATATCCGTTCTATGAGTGAGGTTTTTAAGAATGCAAAACAAATCAAAGGGCCGGTTTTAATACATACTATTACAAAAAAAGGAAAAGGCTATGAAAAGGCAGAGAAGAGTCCGGAAAAATATCATGGAGTATCCCCATTTGACTTAGAGAGTGGAGAGCCTTATAGTTCCCCTAAAAACAGTTATTCTAAGGCCTTTGGTATAGCAATAATTAATATAGCACGGGAAGATGAAAGTGTAGTTGCAATTACTGCAGCTATGCCAGATGGTACTGGACTTAGAGGTTTTGCAAATGAATTTCCAAAGAGATTTTTTGATGTAGGTATTGCAGAACAACATGCAGTAACATTAGCAGCCGGTATGGCTTGTAGCGGGTTGAAGCCGATTTTTGCTGTTTATTCAACCTTTTTACAAAGAGCATATGACCAGGTTTTACATGATGTATGTATCCAAAACCTACCGGTGATTTTTTGTATAGACAGAGCGGGGATAGTTGGGGAAGATGGCGAAACTCATCAAGGAATTATGGATATTTCTTATCTTTCTATGATTCCTAATATGACTATAGTTGCACCGAAATGTGTTGAAGAGGTTGAACCTCTTGTAAGATGGGCAATGAAGAAATCAACCCCTGTTGCCATAAGATATCCTAGAGGTGGAGATGAAATAGAAGGCCTTGAGCCAATTAAAGAAATAATTGAAGGAAAATGGGAAGTAGTTAAAGATGGAGAAAAGTTAGCCATTATAGCTACTGGCAAAATGCTTCAACATGCCATTAAGGCAAATGAGATTTTAAGAGAAAAAGGCTTAAATCCAACTATTATTAATGCAACATTTATTAAACCTATGGATGAGGATTTAATATCTAAATTGGTTAAAGAAAACTATAATATTATCTCTATTGAAGATAATATGGCTAAGGGCGGATTTGGTTCTAGTATACTGGAATATCTAAATAAATATGATTATAAGGGTAAGTTTAAAGTTTTAGCTTATGATGATAAATTTATTGAACAAGGAAATGTAGATGTTCTTTATATAGAAAATGGATTAGATGCAGAGGGCATAGCAAGAGCAGCACTTAATCTAATTTAAATTAAAGGAGTAAAACATGGCAGAGAAAAAACAAAGATTGGATATATTATTAGTTGAAAAGGGTATAATTACTTCAAGAGAAAGAGCAAAAGCTTGTATAATGGCAGGGAAAGTCTTTGTTAATGGGCAGAGGATTGATAAGGCTGGTGAAAAGGTGGCAGTGGAAGCTGATATTGAATATAAGGGCAAAGCTCTTCCTTATGTAAGTAGGGGGGGGCTTAAGCTAGAGAAGGCTATGAAGTCTTTTCCAATTACTTTGGAAGGAAAAGTCTGTATGGATATAGGTGCATCTACAGGGGGATTTACTGATTGTATGCTTCAAAATGGAGCTAAGAAAATATTTTCTGTAGATGTAGGATACGGACAATTTGCTTGGAAGCTTAGGATAGATGAAAGAGTAGTTTGTATGGAGAGAACTAATATAAGATATGTAACTTTAGAGGATATTGGAGAACCATTAGATTTTGCATCTATAGATGTATCATTTATTTCCTTGAAAAAGATAATGCCAGCAACTGTTGGATTATTGAAGGATAGTGGAGAAGTAGTAGCTCTTATTAAACCACAATTTGAAGCAGGCCGGGAACAGGTAGGTAAAAAAGGCGTGGTTAGAGATATAGAAGTACATAAGGAAGTTGTTTTTGGAATAGTAGATTATTTAATAAAGAGTGAATTAGTAGTGCTTGGAGTTGGATATTCTCCAATAAAAGGACCTGAGGGGAATAGGGAATATTTAGTCTACTTTACAAAGGATAAAAATAGAGAAAGTAATTTTAATCGAGAAGATATTGAGAAAGTTATTGAAAAATCACATATAGAGATATAGCTTATAGGAGGAAAACTATGAGGAAAATCGGTATAGCAATAAATATTGAAAAAGATAAAGATGGAACTATATTAAATATGGTTAAGGATAAATTTGATAAAAACTTTAACTTAGAAGAAATAATTGTATTTGATTCATTTCATACAAAAAACCAAGTATTTGATGCAAAAATGGATTTGCTTGTTGTACTAGGGGGAGATGGTACTATTCTTAGTGTGGCTCGTGAAGTGAATAAAGAAAAATCTGTGCCAATACTAGGTATAAACATAGGCAATTTAGGATTTTTATCAAGTATAGAAATATCAGATATCGATGAAGCTATAGAAAAGATAAAGTGTAAAGACTACACTATAGATAATAGAATGTTATTAGAGTGTGAAATTGGAACCGGTAGAGATAAAAAAATAGAGAATGGATTAAATGATATAGTTTTAGCACGAGGAACATTATCTAGGATGGTTAAATTTAGAGTCTTTATAGATAACAAACTATATTCAACGTTTAAAGGTGATGGGCTTATAGTAGCTACTCCTACAGGTTCAACAGCATATTCTTATTCGGCTGGAGGACCATTTATATATCCCAATTTAGACTTAATTACATTAACTCCAATATGTCCTCATATGAAAAGTATACATACCATTGTGCTAGGTGGTAGTAGTACTATTGAGATCATCCCTGAAATTGGAGAGGAAGATATCTATGTAACAGTTGATGGCCAAAAAGTAACTAAGGTTAAGCAAAAGACGTCAATTAAGGTTAGAAGAGCAGAAAAACATGTTGAAATACTTTTATTTAAGAATTATGACTATTTCAAAGTCCTTAGGGCAAAACTAATAAATAATTCAAAGGATTGGGGGGAAGATACGCTGTGAAATCAAAAAGGCATATAAAGATCATAGAGATTATAAAAGAAAGAAACATCGAAACCCAAGAAGAGTTGGCTGAAGAATTAAAAAAGGCAGGATTTGATGTAACTCAAGCTACGGTTTCAAGAGATATTAAGGATATGAAATTATTAAAGATGCAAAGGATATCAGGGAAATACAGCTATGCAACTCCTAAAAGTGAAGAAACTAATTTATCAGTTAAGCTAACAAATGTATTATCTACCCTAACAGTTTCAGTTGAAAATATAGATACCATGGTAATAGTGAAAACGGTAGTAGCTGGAGCGGCACCAGTGGCTGAAGCAATAGATGGTTTTGGATTTTCGGAAATAGCAGGAACTATTGCAGGTGAGAACACTATATTTATTATGACAAGAACTATAGAATCTGCAGAAAAGGTAGTTATTAAAATTAGAGATTACATTTCCTAAGGGAGTAATAAGGTGGTGTAAAATGTTAATTCAATTAAATATTAAAAATTTTGCTTTAATTGAAGAAATTACTATAGAATTTAGAGAAGGCTTTAATATTCTTTCTGGAGAGACAGGAGCAGGTAAATCTATACTTATAGATGCTATAGATTATGTTCTAGGTGGGAAATTTTCAAAAGATCTTATTCGAACTGGCAAAGATAGGACTTACGTAGAAGCAATATTTTCTTTAGATAACAAAAACATTGATATTATTTTAGGAGAATTGGGTATAGAAAAGGAAGATATGCAAATAATATCTAGAGAAACTCTACTTAGTGGGAAAAGTATAATAAAGGTAAATGGAAAAAGTTTGATAGTGTCACAATTAAAAAAAATTCGTGAAAAAATATTAGATATTCATGGACAACATCAAAATCAAAGTTTACTACAAAGAAGTAATCATATTTTATATCTAGATAATTTTATTGGGAGAGAAATTCAAGGACCATTAAATGAATTTTTTTGTTTAAAAGAAAAATTACATGACGTAAGAAACAGAATAGCCCAAATTAAAGACAGTGATGATAGGGATAAGTTAATTGATTATACTAAATTTCAAATTGAGGATATAGAAAAGGCAAAATTACAAAATGGTGAAGAAGAAAATTTAAAGGAAGAGTATAATACTTTATCAAATGCCGAAAAAATAACCAATTCACTAAAAATAAGTTATGAATATTTAGAAGGCAGAGAAGATGGGCAATCTATTTTAGAATCACTTTCAAAAGTTATAGGAGAAATTTCTTCTGTAGAAAAGCATTTAGAATCTATAAAAGAAAAAAAAGAGATTTTAGAAGGTGCATTTTATAGTATTCAAGAAGTAACAAGGGAAATTAGAGATACTTCAGATGAAGTAGTATATGATGAAAATAAACTTTCTATGATAAATGAAAGAATTTATGAAATTAATACATATAAGAAAAAATATGGTGCTACAGTTGAGGAAGTTTTAGAATACTATAAGACATTAAAAAATAGATATAAAGAACTTATAAACTCAGAAGAAATATTAAATGAATTAAAGGATAAGGAAATTAAAATTATAGCTTTAATGAAAGAAGTTGGACAGAGGCTACATTCTATAAGAGCTAAATATAGTAAAACTTTAGAAGACAAGATACTAAAGGAACTTTCTTATGTTGGACTTGAAAAATCTTCTATGACAATTGTAGTTAGTCTTGAAGAAACTATAAAAGATAGAGGTTTTGATGAAGTATATATTATGATTTCGACAAATGTTGGAGAACCGTTGAAGCCTTTGGAAAAGGTATTATCTGGAGGAGAATTATCTAGAATAATGCTAGCATTAAAATGTGTTTTTGCTGATAAAGATGCCATATCGACATTGATATTTGATGAAATAGATACAGGAGTAAGTGGAGAAGTTGGTCAAAGAGTTGGAGAGAAAATGTATCAGGTTTCATTAGGTCGACAGGTTCTTTGCATTACGCATTTACCTCAAATTGCAATTTTATCAGATCATCATTATTTTGTATCTAAAAAAGTTCAAGATGGAAAAACCTTTACTAAAATACAATTATTATCCACAGAAGAAAAAATCAGACAAGTAGCTTCTATGTTAGGTGGAAGAGAGGTAACTGAAGCAACTTTAGAGAATGTAAGGGAAATGTTAATATTCTCAGAAAAGAAAAAAGAAGAAATAAAATGTCTATAAAGTACATAAGTAATTGGATTTAGGAAAAAATAAAACCACCTAGGTTAGGTGGTTTTATTTTTTTGTTTTTAATTTTTGGATATAATAGAAAACTTAATACAGAATAGAAGGCATGTCCAATGGGTAATTTAAAGATAGAAGCAAAGGAGGAGGAGAAAAAAATGAAGAAAAATATATTAAAAAAAACAAGTATGTTAATAGCTCCAATCTTGATTCTTTCGATAATTACATGCTTTTCTATTAAGAATATACCTAAGTATGTATATACAAATAATGAATTACAAGTAATGACATCTCTTAAAGCTGTAGCACCTTTTACTAAAATGAAATACGAAGATTCTGTTATTAAAATGAGTATATTCGGTGTAATTCCAGTAAAATCGGTATTGGTTAAAAAAGTAGATAATATTGAAGTAATACCAGGAGGAAATAGTATCGGTGTTAGATTATCCTCAAACGGTGTTTTGGTTGTAGGTCATTCAGAGGTAGTAGTAAATAATGAGAAAATAGAAAGCCCCGCTAAAGATGCCGGTGTAGAAATAGGAGATTTAATTACAAAAGCTAATGGCAAAAAAATAGAAACTTCTGTTCAATTGATTGAAAGTGTAAAAAAATCAAATACTGGAATATTAAAATTAGAAATAACTCGTAATAATGAAAATATATTAAAAGAAGTGAAATTATTAGAAGAAGAGGAAGATGGATATAAAGTAGGTCTTTGGGTAAGAGATTCTACTGCTGGTGTTGGTACTATGACCTTTTACGACTCTAAAAGTGGCAAATTTGGTGCTCTAGGACATCCTGTTACCGATGGAGATACTAATGAACCATTTTCAATTAAAGAAGGAGATTTATTGAATTCATCAATTATTAGTGTTAGAAAAGGAGAAAAAGGTTTGCCAGGAGAACTCAAAGGAATTTTTCAAGATGAGAGTTTTCCAATAGGAAAAATTAATAAAAATACTCAATGTGGAATTTTTGGAGAAGTAAATAAAAACGCAGATAAATTAATTACTCCAACGCCTTTACCAGTTGCTTTTAGGGATGAAATAGAATTAGGTAAAGCTACAATACTTACTACAGTTGATGAAAGTGGAACTAAAGAATATGAAATAGAAATAATTAAATTATTCGAACAAAGTGAACCAGGGCCTAAAAGTATGATAATAAAAATAACAGACGAAAAACTTTTACAAAAAACAGGAGGAATAGTTCAAGGGATGAGTGGAAGTCCTATAATACAAAATGGCAAGATAATAGGAGCTGTTACTCATGTACTAATTAATAAACCTGATGTAGGTTATGGTATATATATAGATTGGATGCTACAAGATGTAGGATTGATTAAATAAAAAAACGGCAATAATAAAATATTTTGCCGTTTTTTTATTAAAACTATACAATTTTAAATTTAATAAGGAGAGAATAGGAGAAAAAGTAAATAAAATAAAAAAACTTTGCTAAAAACTATTTACGAATAATGAATAACGGTGTATAATTTACAAATAGTGGAAGCTAATTATGAAATAAAAGTAATTCTGCGATTTTAATTAAATACTATCTATATTATGCTATTGTATAATTGATAATTAAAAAGATATAATTCATAAATTACATTTATTTGTATAGAAGGATTTCTTAACCTAGTGTCGAATATATTACAATAGTATTTATAAATTGTTATATTAAAAAATAGTAAATGGAATTGTATTTTACAGATGGTAAATATTTAGTGAAGGGGAGATAAATATGGAAGATTCAAAAATATCAGTTTTAATTGCTGATGACAACAAGGAGTTCTGCAGTATACTTAATGATTATTTATTAAATCAAAAGGATATAGTAGTAACAGGTATAGCTAAGGATGGTAGAGAAGCGTTACAATTAATTCAGGAGAGAAAACCAGATCTAGTTGTTTTAGATATTATTATGCCACATTTAGATGGATTAGGTGTATTAGAGCAGCTTAA
The DNA here is from genome assembly GCF_002995745.1 of Clostridium vincentii. GTDB lineage: Bacteria > Bacillota > Clostridia > Clostridiales > Clostridiaceae > Clostridium > Clostridium vincentii. Next base: position 89,968 of record NZ_PVXQ01000011.1, read on the forward strand.
TACTTTAGATATAGAAAAAATTCCAAGAGTTATAATTTTAGTTAGAGTATAATTTTAGTAGGCAAAGGTAGCAAAAAAATAAAGGAGATGTAAAAACATCTCCCCAATACATAAATTATCCATTATAATTTTATTGCTAAGATAAAAAGAATGGAGTTGGATTTA
>NZ_PVXQ01000012.1 GCF_002995745.1 Clostridium vincentii
AAATAATATCTCCAATTTTTAATGAAATTGATGAAGTTTCAAATTTTTTAGGTATTGCTACGCTTCCCCATTCCAGGGTGTTTTCTCCAGCTACCGCTTCGGATTTTTTTTTATAGGCGATAAAGGTGCCTTTGTTAATTCCTTTTTCTCTGCACCAGGCTGTTTGGTTAACTCCACTTACTTTATATTCTTTTAAAAGTATCATCCATTCTTCTTTAGATCTTCTTTCTGCCATGCAAATTACCTCCTACTAAGTATAGGAGTATTATCACATTAATTTACTGCCAGTCCTAGGTGATGAGTTATTTGACGCTTACTATAATATGAGTGAAAAACAGGATTCTTCTTGTTCAAGTCAACAAGAAAAAGAAAAGAAAGCAAATAATTCTGGACCTAAACATAGCAAAAAAATAAATAAAAAAGATTGATAATATCATATTGTAATTGAATAAGGTGGACGAGGCTGTTGCAGAATGATTAAAAAAATCATTCTGCAACAGCCTTTTTCTATCCACATGCTAAAATATCTAAATAGAACACTTTAAAATTTTATGTATCTTAAAAGAAAATATGAATTAGATTTTAATTAAAAAAAGAAATATTCCATAGGATATAACTTTTGAGTAATGATGGAATAATGTGTAGGGAAGAAAATTTATGAGAATTAAAGATAGAAAGATAACATATTTTGTTTTTTAGCATATGAATGTGCGGCGGCTGAAGAATATCTTGAACTAACGATTGTAAAAATAATAGGTATAAATGAAATCAATATCCTTTTTATGTAGAAAAAAAACTTGGTATGGTATAAACTAGAAGTAGTTTAAAAAGGGGTTTGAGTTATGCTATTTACAAGCAAGTTAAATGATAAATATGAAGTAGTACAATCAAATGGTGAATGTTGCTATGAAGGCATATTAGCAGAGTTTAGAAATTCATCAAATATATATATAATGATGTTTAAGGATTTTAAAAGAAATCTCTTGGTATCGAAATTATTGAATAGAGTAGGTCCAGAAGTTAAGGTGAAATTTATATCAGATATTGAAAGTAAATATACAACTAATCCAATGCAATTTAAGGATCTTAAGGATGAATTAAATTTTGATGAACATTCTAAGATTATTATGACCGATAGGGTAGTGTATATAGGAACTGCAAATCATCCCTCAGAAGGAAATAAGCTTGAGTGTGGATTTATAATAACAGATTCCAACATAATTCAGCTAATAAAGGAAAAGTTGTTTAAAGAGAAAAGTAAATTATCAACATTACATACTTTAGAAGTTATTGAACTTGAAATAAGTTTTATCAATTATTATTGTAAGGTTAATAGAGTATTAGAAAATATTATTTCTGGGGCCTTTAAAGAAGATGATAAGGGAAATGGATATTATAATGAAACCGAAGCTAGAATTAATGGTGATGACTTAGTGATGTTAGCAAATGTTGTAGTTGATTATATTAATAAATTGGCTAAGATAGAGGATGCAAGTTTAAAAGAGCTATTAAATAAAGCAAATGATATGAAAAATTTAGAGTCTTTAAAAACCTTGTGTGATAAAGATGGAAAAATGAAAGAACTTTCGAAATTAGGGAGTATAGGCGGGCAAGCTAGAAGTGTTTTAGCAGAAGAATCTGCAGATGAAATACTTGATTTATACGAAAGAGTATCATTATTTTCTGAAGAATTATATTCAGTAATAGAAAAAATGGTAGAAGTTTAAATAAAAAGTTATAAAGGTTTAATTATATAGACTAAAATGATATAATGGCATTTAAAATGAGGTGTTAAGAATATATGAGTGATATAGCAGGCCCTGGATGTGAAAGAATAATTCCAGAGGAAGAATTAAAACCCTTAAAAGAAATTGAAAGAAGTTTAATAAAAGCATATAGAAAGCCAATTTGGTCAAAGTTCACAAAAGCTGTCAAAGAGTACAGACTTGTTGAAGAAGGTGATAAAATCGCCGTTGCAGTATCAGGGGGCAAGGATAGCTTACTTATGGCAAAATTGTTTCAAGAATTAAAAAGACATGGAGAAGTGAATTTTGACCTGGAATTTATAGCCATGGACCCAGGATATCATCCCCAAATAAAGGAGTTACTAAAGAGTAATTTAGAGCATTTAGATATTCCAACTCATATTTATGATTCAGGAATATTTGAAGTAGTAGATAAAATGTCAAATGAGTATCCCTGTTATTTATGTGCAAGGATGAGACGCGGTTCATTATATGCTAAGGCCCAGGAATTAGGTTGCAATAAGTTAGCTTTGGGACATCATTTTAATGATGTCATTGAAACTTCTTTATTAAATATTTTATGTGCAGGCAATTTTAGAACCATGTTACCAAAGCTTAAGGCAAAGAATTTTGAGAACATAGAGCTTATTAGGCCATTGTATTATATTGAGGAAGAAGATATTAAAAAATTCATAAATTATAGTGGAATTTGGCCTTTAAATTGTGCATGTATGATTGCAGCTAAAAAAGTTGGAAATAAAAGAAATGAGATTAAAGAGCTTATTAAAGAACTTAAAAAAACCTTTGATGGAGTTGATAAATCTATATTTAAATCAGCTTCAAATATAAGCTTGGATTCTGTATTAGGTTGGGAAAAGGATAAGGTTAAATATTCATTCTTAGACTTTTATGATGAAGAATAAAAGAAATTATATGAACTTTTCAAAGGATTATTAAGGGGAATAGATATGTTGAAATTATCTTAAATGTTATGAATAAGGAGGATAAAATTATGACTAGAGAGTCCTTATTGTCAATGGATCCTAATATTCTATTAAGTATTGTGAATATGAAATTGAGAGATAGTTTTAGTTCTTTACAATCTTTATGCGATGATGTGGAAATTTCAGAAAATGAAATTTCAGAGAAATTAAAAATTACTGGACGAACTTATAATATAAAAGAAAACCAATTTAAATAATTTGATATAGGAGGACATATAATGAGTATAAAAAAAACCGGCAAACTTGTAGTTCTTATAGGTGCAACAGCAGCTTTGGTAGCTTCCCTCATAAAAGATAAAAAAGAAAAAAAGCATACAGAAAACTAAGCTTAAATAGAGTTTTAATATTAAGTAATATATTAATAAATAATATATTACTTAATATTATTTTTTCTTATAATGATATAACTCTTTAGTGGTATCATTAATTTCTTTGAATGTATATCCTTTATCTTTATAAAACTTTATGATATCAGGAAGAGCTTTTACTGAATTTTTATTAGAATAACCACAATGCATTAATAAAAATATTTGATTTTCGTCACTTTTAGATTTTTTAATGTAGGTAGACGGAGAAGCGGTATAATTTGCACCATCTGTACTATCAACATTCCAATCATAAATATTCAAATTATTTTCATGTAATAATTCAACTAATCCTGGCTTTAGGCAATAGGAATTATTATTGCATCCAAAGGGAAATCGAAGGATATTTGAGGTTTCGCCTGTAATTTCCTTTATGATATTTTGAGCATCAAGCATTTCTTTTAGAAATCCTTCATCAGAGAAATAGAGATTAGCCTTCTTATGGCTCATGCTATGTAATCCGATTGAATGTCCTTCATTCTTCATTCGCAATAAAATTTTATCTTGGCCCTTTATTTGATTTCCTATTAGAAAAAAGGTAGCAGGAACATCTTCCTTTTTTAATATATCAAGAACATCTGATGTGACTTTTTTAGCAGGACCATCGTCAAATGTAAGATATATTGTTTTCTCATCCTCCATGCAAAAGGCCGGTATAGGTAAGATGTTTAAAAGTAATATAATAAACAAAAGAGCTATAATATAATTACTAAATTTAGTTTTCATTTTAGCCTCCTTATTAAAATATTGTATACTTATTATGTTCTCGAATTGAAAATTTATTCTAATTAACGTTGAGAAAATATTTTAATAATATAAAAAGCTAAATATAATTAAAATATTTCCTTATAATAGTGTAGTTAATTAAAGTATATGGTAATATTAGTATAAATTAATAAAAAATATTTCAGTAAAATCAAACATAAGGTTGTGATCATAGTTGTGAAGAAGGTATATAGTATAGTAATAATAGTTTTAGGAATATTAGAATTATTCCTTTTAAAAAATCAAGAGTGGATTGGATCTGGTATATGTAGTCTAACGCTAATAATGACTGCTTTTTTAAGTTTACTCGACGGAAGAAAAGATAAGTCTATACAAGATGAGAGTAAGGATAATAGATATGAGATGGCACTTAATTCGTTAAATGTAGCAGTTTGGCAATGGAATGATATCGATAACAAATTTTCAGCATCCGATAATTTTAATCTGATTTTAAAGTATGATGGAGATATTAATTCTTTAGAAGATTTATATTCAATTATATGTAAAGAGGACAAAGAGTATATACAAAATTTCTTCATAGAAATGATTAATGAAAAAGTTCAAGAATCATTTTCATTACAATTTGTAGTAGAGGGTTGTAGGGGGAAATTAATTACAATGGAGTGTTCTGGTACAGGTGAGATAAAAGATAAGACTTATATAATGTCAGGATTAATAATAGATATCACAGAGAAGACAAAACAAGATGAACTTCTTAGAATAAGCGAAAAAAAGTATAGACGAGCATTAGATGGAAGTCAAGACATAATGTTCATTATTAATATAGAAAATAATATTTTAACAGTTAATGGGAAAATAGCTTATCTTCTAGAATTAGAACAAAAGAATGAATACGCTTTCACTATGGAGGAATGGTTAAAGCATGTATTTACACAAGATAGAGAAAAATATATTCAGGAGTATAGTGAATTTCTTAATAATGATACGCCTTATTTTAGATGTGAATATAGGGTGTTAACTAAAAGTGGTAAAGTAGTATGGTTTAAAGTTAGAGGAAAATGTATTGTAGAAGAGGATGGAAAATATATTTATGGATCAATAAATAATGATACTGATAGGAAGGAGAAGGAATTAAGAATTGATTATATGAGCAACTATGATGATGTTACAGGAATACCTAATAGGAGGTATTTCACTGGAAGAGCTTATGATATGCTTAAAGAATCAAAGAAATCAAACAAAAAATTTGCACTTGTATTTATTGACTTAGATAATTTTAAATATGTAAATGATACTTATGGACATACTGCTGGTGATAATCTTTTAGTAGAATTATGCAAAAAAATCATGGTCTTTTTAGAAGAAAATTGGTTGCTAGCTAGATTTGGTGGTGATGAATTTGTTACAGCCATTGAAAATATAGATGAAATAGATTCGGTTACAAATATCATAGAGAGAATAGTAGAGGCGTTTAATGAACCTTTTTTAATAAATGGCAAGGAAATATATAATACTGTAAGTATAGGAATTAGTATATCTGAAAATGATGACGATAACGTTCAAAGCTTGCTAAAGAAAGCAGATATTGCTATGTATAATGCTAAAAACCATGGAAAAAATCAGTATTTTATTTTTAATGATGAGCTAGCTGAAAAATTAGATAGAGAACTCTCCTTAAGTCTAGGTCTTAGAAAAGCAGTAGAAAATAAAGAAATTTATTTCGCACTTCAGCCTAAGTATTGGTCTAAGACACATAAAATACAGGGGTTTGAATGTTTAGCTAGATGGACAAGCAGTGAATTAGGGAATGTAAGCCCTATTGAATTTATTCCTATAGCAGAAAGTACCGGTCTTATAATCCCAATAGGTCAATATTTAATGGAAGAAGCCTTTACTATGTGTAATGAGTTAACAAATAGGCTAGATAGTGATTTTAAGATTGCTATTAATCTTTCCCAAGTTCAGTTAAGGGATGAAAATTTATTTGAGTATATTAAAAATAAAATGGTTGAATATAATATTAGTCCTAAGAATATTGAATTTGAAGTAACAGAAAGTTTAATAATGAAATCTGTGGATAAAAATATAGAAGTTCTTAGTAGATTAAAATCTTTAGGAGTATCAATAGCACTTGATGATTTTGGCACAGGGTACTCTTCACTTAATTACTTAAAGATATTACCTATAGATACAGTAAAAGTAGATAAAAGTTTTGTGAAAGATATAGGCAAAGACTATAAGGATGAATGCATTATAGAAAAAATAATTGAATTATCACATCTTTTGGGATTGGAAGTAGTAGCAGAAGGGGTAGAGTACGAGGAACAATTAAGATATCTTAATGAAGTAAATTGCGATATAATTCAAGGATATTATTTTAGTAAGCCCAAAGAATTCAGTAGAATTTTACAATCAATATAAAAATATTTATTTAGTATAGATAAAAATTGGAACATATCTCCTTAGTCTTTCATATTTTATTATAGAAGAAACTAAGGAGGTTTTTTTGTTGTGAAAAGAATTAGTGGGGAAATAATAGTCTATTCAGTACTCCTATCAAAAGATGGGGTAGGGATAGAGGAGATTAAAATAAATTTATATAAGCTTTGTGGCCTTTCTCCTAAATTAGTAGATTCAAAATTTACTGACAGAGAAGGAAAGGTAGTTTTCTACAATTTGGAAAAGGGAAGTTATAGAGTAATTGAACTTATTGATAAAAAGCATTTTCAGAAACCAATATATTTAAAGTGGAATGAGGTAAGGATAGATGAATTTAATGGCGAAGGTCTAATATATGCTATTAATAAACCGAAAAATTTGATATAATGTAAAAAACTTAAGAAATAGGAGAATTTAAATGGAAAAATATATATTAAAGGTAGAAAAGATTAGCGATAATGCTATCATACCCAATTATGCAAATAAAGGGGATGCAGGATTAGACTTATATTCAATAAATGAATTAATTTTAGAATCTGGTGAAAGAGGGCTTGTACATACTGGGATAAAAATAGAATTACCAGAAAATACAGAAGCTCAAATAAGACCAAGGAGTGGGTTAGCTCTTAAACATGGCATTAGCCTAGTTAACTCACCGGGAACTATTGATGAAGGTTATAGAGGGGAAATAGGAGTGATTGTAATAAATCATGGACAGGAAGTCTTCAAGGTTGAAAGTGGTATGAAGATAGCTCAAATGGTAATTAAGCCAGTTTGGAGAGTACAGGTTGATGAAGTGAAATCTCTATCAGATGCACAAAGAGGAGATAGAGGATTTGGATCTTCAGGAGTATAAAAAATTCACAGTGTATTGCTTAATATAGCTATACACTGTGAATTTTTTTGATTTATTCGCTAAGATCTTCCCAATTAGCATAAAGGCTTTCAATTTTATGTTCTACCTCTTTAATTTCTTTATTTACTCTTTCACTTTCAATAGGATTAGAGTAAATTTTCTCTAGACACAGGGACTCTTGAAGGTCATTAAGTCTAGTTTCCATTAAACCTATTTCTTCCTCGAGTTTATTAAGATTTAGTTTTTTAAATTTTTCTTCCTTTATGATATCGCGTTTTTTCTTCTTATTTTCATTTAGCTGAGTTTTAGTAGTTCCACCAGATAAATCCTCTAAGTTTTGAAATCTTTGAGGGTTTTGTTTTTTATCAATATAATAGCTATAGTTACCTAGATATTCAGATAAGCCATCCTCTCTAAGCTCTACAATTCTATTAATAACTTTATTTAGGAAATATCTATCATGGGAGATTACAATTAAAGTTCCATCATAACTTAATATAGCATTCTCTAGGGCTTCCCTTGACATAATATCTAAATGATTAGTAGGTTCATCTAAAAGAAGGAGATTTGATTTAGATAACATTAACTTTAATAGATTAACTCTACATTTTTCACCACCACTTAATTTATCCATAGTTTTAAATACATCATCACCAGTGAATAGAAATGAACCTAATGCCCCTCTTATTTTTGAAGTAGTTAATTCAGGAAAGTCATCCCATACCTCATCTATAATAGTCTTATCTTCAGAAAGATTTGATTGTTCTTGATCATAATATCCAACATTTACATTAACACCTAAGGATTTAACGCCACTATCTGGTTTAATTTTATTCATAATTATATTAAATAAAGTCGTTTTGCCTCTGCCATTTTCACCAATAAGAGCTATTTTTTCTCCTCGCTTGAGATCTAAGGAAATATTAGAAAATAAATGATTATCCCCAAAGTTTTTACTAAGCTTATCAATATGAAGTACATCAAATCCACTCTGAACTGAAACTTCAAATTGTATGTTAGAGGAATCTTTTTCCTTGTCAGGAGCATCTACTTTTCCCATTTTATCTAATGCTTTTTCCCTGCTTTCAGCCGCTCTAATACTTTTTTCTCTATTGAAGGATCTGAATTTTTCAATTATTGCTTCTTGCCTTTTTATTTCAGATTGCTGAAGGTTAAAGGCTTTTAATTGACTATCATAATCCTTTTGTCTTAAATCAAGATATTTAGTATAGGAAGCATTATAGGTATTAACATGTCCATTAATTACCTGGAAAGTTCTATTAGTTACACAATCAAGGAAAAATCTATCATGGGAAATGACAAGAACAGTTCCTCTATATGATTTCAAATAGTCCTCTAGCCACTCGATAGCGTCAAGGTCCAAATGGTTAGTAGGCTCATCTAAAAGTAAAATATCAGGTAATAAAAGTAGTAATTTACATAATGCAACTCTAGTTTTTTGACCACCACTTAATTTTACCACTTCTTTATCAAAGTCATCTTCTAAGAAACCAAGACCCTTTAGAATTCTACTTATTTCTCCTTTATATGTATATCCACCCCTATGAGAATATAACTCCTGGCATGTTGTATAATCCTTAATAAGTTTACTATGATAATCTGCATTTTTTTCATCATAAGGTTCTTTCATTTTTTCTTCTAAGAGAATAATCTTTTCTTCTAGGCCAATCAAATCAGAAAATACTGTTAACATTTCAGAATATATACTATTTTCTGAATCTAAACCTAGATGTTGAGATAGATAACCAAGTGTCTTATTTTTATCAACAAAGATTTCTCCATTATCGGAGGAGAGATCTTTTGAAATTATTTTAAATAAGGTTGATTTACCTTGTCCATTTTCACCAATAATGCCAATTTTATCACCATCATTAATTGATATATTAACATCCTTAAGAATTTCGTCTACTCCATAACTTTTACTTATATTTTTACAACTTAATACTATCATTTATTTTTCCTCCGGTTACTTTTTGAATAAACTTAATAAGTAATACTTTATGTTTATCCAAATATCTTATTTAATTATACTATTTAAACTCTTTTATATCAATTTGGAATAAATAGGAATAAGGAAACGAAATAGTTCGTGTCAATATTGTTCATAAAGAGGTATAATATTGACATGAATGACTAAATGTCAATAAGGAGAAGAATATGCTTAAAGAAAAAATAGTGTTTAGTAAAATTGGTGAAAATAAAAAAAGAAAAGAGAGAGAGTTGTATTCAGCAGCCTATGAATTATTTACAACTAAAGGAGCAAATAATACAGCTATCGATGAAATAGTAAAAAAAGCTGGTGTGGCTAAGGGAACTTTTTATCTTTATTTTAAGGATAAGTATGACATAATAGATAAATTGGTTTTATTAAAGAGTAGACAAGTTATTGAAGAGGCCGTGGCTGAAACTAGAAAACTTGGTCTTGAAAATTTTGAAGATAAAACTATATTCTTCATTAATTATGTTATTAATTATTTCAAGGAAAATAAACTTATGTTAAAGCTTATTAATAAAGACTTCTCCTGTGGACTTTTTAAAAGAGCAAGGCTAAATCCAGATGAAAATAAAGAAATTGATGAAGTTGTAAGATTTTTCATAGAGGGATTAATAGAAAGAGGTATGGAAGAATTAGAAGCAGAGTTGACATTGTTTATGATTTTTGAGCTAGTTGGTAATGTATGTTATAGTTCAATTATTCTAAAGCAACCTGTGGAAATAGATATAATAAAACCAGTCCTATTTAATAAAATATTAGCAATGATAAATTAAGACACAATCAAAAAATCTCGTAATAATTATAATAATATTACGAGATTTTTTACATGATAAATTATTTTCTAATGATGTCTTCAGTAAACAAATAGCTAAGTCGTGGCTCTGAATTAAATGAACCAATAATAAAAATTGTATAAAAAATATTTTCATCTAATTTAATATTAGAAATAATATCTTTTAATACAGGAGCTCCCGTGGTAGATAGCAGAAAATCATAAATTCCTGCAGATAAAGGGTAGTATCCTGTAGTTTCTAAATATTCAACTCCATCAAACAAGGAATTTCCATTTGGAAGAGACAATGTCAAAAGAGGTGAATTAGCAGATAAATTAATAAATCTCAAAAATGCTAAATCTTTCAACTCTGCAGTTGTAGAATCTTTTAATGTGAATAGGGTCAAATTGTTTTCTAGGAATACTACACTTACTGTTGTTATTGAAAGTGGTATAATTTCTAAATCCTTAGTAAGGAGTGGAGTATCATAGGTACCTGTATTATAAATCTGAATTTCATATTTATCTGGTGCTAACTCTATATAAGGAGTAACATTACCAAGATTTAAATTACTAGCTAGCAGTATCCCATTTCCGTAAACATCTACGGCATTAGCTCCTACTGCGGCGTGAAGTAGCCGTAAATTGCCATTTAAATTAGGCAATGACTCTCTCATAAGAGATAAATTATTCATCGTCTCTTTTACAATAATTCAACGAAATCTTAATTACCCTTCGTATTAGAAGCTTGAAAATAGGGTGTGGAATATTATAAGCTTTTACCAATGCACATATTTCAGGATGTTTTTTTTCGATTTTATCATATATTTTATCTATGCTTTTGTCAGAACAATTTCTAACTAAGTCAACATCCTCATCAAGATCTAAATCAAAATCACTAAGTAACTGAATAATATTAGGAAGATCTCTACTTGAAGGAGCTAGTGAAGGATTACTAGGTGTATATGGATAATAAGTCTCTGGAGTTAAGGTGCCGTTAGTAGAATTCTTATTAAGTTCAGTACCAAGTTCAGTACTTGGACCGCTACCAGTACCAGTACTTGGATCGCTACCAATACTTATACCTGGTCCCATGCCATTATTCATACTAGAGCCAATGGCGTTAGTTGGTGGGTTATCAAAAGCATATACAGGTATCCAACCCATTGGTGTCATGTTCCCAGGCAATTGATCATTAGAAAGAGGTTGTCGACCAGTATTAAAAGGAACTAATTTTATATCATCCTCATCAGTTATATTTCTGTTGTTTGGCATATATTTTTTAGATGGATTCATTCTATACCTCCGAAAAAAATTATTTATTATAAATATATGAATTCAAAATATAGTTGTTACTTTCTATAATATGTTTGTACATATATTCATAGAACATTAAATAGGCAGAATGAATAGTATATAGTGGAGGAGATATGCATGGATGGGGAAAATGATAATTTTCATGAACTTTTAATAGGAATAGATTCTCAAGTTGATATCTTAGATGGCAGGAAGGTTAGATCTGTGAATTTTGATAATGCAGCAACTACTCCACCTTTCAAGAGTGTTGTTGAAAATATAATTAATTCAAGTGATTATTATGGATCCATAGGTAGAGGTATGGGACAAAAAGCAGAAATAACTACACAGATATATAATCAAACAAGAACTTATCTTTTGGATTTCTTTAATATAAAAGAAAAAAATAAATATATTGTAGTATACGTAAATAATACTACAGATGGAATAAATAAATTAGCTAGAACCTTAATTCATCATAGAAATGAAGTAGTAATATCTACGAGAATGGAGCATCATTCTAATGATTTACCTTGGCGAAGGCAATGTAATGTGGATTATATAGAGGTAGATAATTACGGAAGATTAAAGACTAATGAGTTAGAAAAAAAGCTTATTCACCATAAAGGAAAGGTTAAGTACGTTACCATTACTGGAGCTTCCAATGTATCCGGATACATGAATGATATTCATCAAATTGCAAAAATTGTGCATAAGTATAATGCAAAAATAATTGTAGATGGAGCTCAATTAGTACCCCATGTAAAGATAGATATTGAAGGGAAATGTGAAGAAGAAAGCATAGATTTTCTAGTGTTTTCAGGTCATAAATTATATGCCCCCTTTGGCGGAGGCGTTATAATAGGCCTTAGAGAAGTTTTTGATAAAAATTTGCCGGATAATGAGGGTGGGGGAACTGTAAATCTCGTTATGGATAAAAAAGTGGAGTATCTTATGTCACCTGAAAGGACAGAAGCGGGAACACCAAATTTTTTTGGAACTATATCTATAGCAAGAGCCCTTAAACAACTCAATGAAATAGGATTTGATAATATACACAATAATGAAATTAAACTTCTGGATAGACTTTTAGATGGTCTTAAAGTAATACCTAAAGTCATAAATTATGGAGATATAAATAATATAGAAGATAGACTTGGCATAGGCGTCTTTAATATAGATTCACTATATCATCAAGATGTTGCACAAATTCTTGCACAAAAATATGGAATTTCAGTTAGACAAGGGTGGTTTTGTGCTCATCCATATTGCAGGAGACTTATGAATTTAAGTGAAAAGTCTAACCGTACATTTATCCATAAGAATAATGGAAAATCGCCAGGTATGGTTAGGGTTAGCTTTGGAATTTATAATGATGAAAGGGAAGTAGATTATTTCTTAAATGCAATAGAGAGTATTGTTCATGGGCCTTATTAATATTATTTGGAGGAATTTTGTTGGGAAGAAAATGTACAAGATGTTACTATGATATAAAAAATAGTTATATACTAAAAGAAGAAACATCTAAGGAAATAATTTGTCCTAATTGCGGTAGAAAATTAGTTGTTACTAATATTAGTCGATTCCTTGCAATAACAATTTTTATTATGGGTTCTTTAATATTCACGATATTACCGATAAAAGCTGTTAATATAGTTATTATTGAAAGTGTTTGGATTGCTTTATCCTATTTTTTATTGCCAGCTATTATATATGATTATGAAGAGAAAGATATAAATAAAAAGAAAGATGATATGGAGTGAAAACCCTATATCACCTTTTCCTTTTGGTAATTATTAAATTTTATTTATTAAATACTTTATAATTAGGAAGGGTACTACAAGTGGATAAATTAGAATTCCCTTGTAATAACGGTTTTAAATATTCATATCCTTCCTTAGTTACATGATTTCCAGATTCATTAATCCATTCTTTTGGGAAATACTTAATGTTATTGGCCACCTTATTAGCCTCAACAAGAGTGTAGGAAACAGTGTACGGTGAGTTTCCGTTTCTTTGTATAGATACCATAAATCCATTATTTTCATTAGAAGCAAATTTTAGAGCTTCGTATCCAACTTGAAAAGCTTCGTTTATATCAGTTTGAGAAGCACAATGCATGGCACATCTTTGAAGTATTCCAAGTTCAAGACTTTTAACTCTAGGAGTTATTCCAGCTTCTATAATTAAATCTCTTAGGTAATGACAAACTCCTCCAAGTTGTGGATGGGCAAAGTTATCTTGAGAAATATAATCTATTTCTGACAGGAATTTTCCATCTTTTGTTTTTAATCCTTCTGAAACAACTATAAATACTTGATTTTGTTCTTTAAACTTTTCTTTTACATCGTGAAGAAAAGCGTCTTTATCAAAAGTTATCTCAGGAAGATAAATAAAGTCTGCCACGGGTTTACCCTCATATGTAGCCATGCAAGCAGAAGCTGCTAGCCATCCAGTATCTCTTCCCATAGTTTCTAAAATAAATACTCCGTTATATATGTATACTGAAGAATCTAAAAAAGTCTCGAAAACGGTGGTAGCAATAAATTTTGATGCACTTCCAAAGCCTGGAGTATGATCAATGTGCATTAAATCATTATCTATTGTTTTTGGGATTCCTATAAAATTAATATCAAGAGAATTTTTTTTAGCATACAATGCAAGTTTTGCTGTTGTATCCATAGAATCATTTCCGCCTATATAGAAAAATGTTTTTATATCCAATTTTTCTAATATAGATATAAGCTTATCATATTCTTCAGTGGAAGTTTCTAAATCCTTCATTCTATATCTGCAAGAACCAAGACCAGATGATGGTGTATGTTGAAATAGTATAAGATCTTCTTCAGTGATTGAAGATAACTCCACTATATTCTCATTAAGAATACCTTCTATTCCATTTATTCCTCCATATACCTTGTCATATTTTTTTAATTCTTCATTGGCTTTTAGTAAGCCAACTACGCTTGAATTAATTACTGAGGTAGGACCTCCTGATTGTGCGATTATACAATTGGGCATTATAACTCTCCTTTGTTGATTAAAATTACAAAAATAATTCAATGTGATATACAATACGACAAATAATGTACTCTAATAAATACTATACAATAAAAATGAAAATTAAGAAAGTATTTTTAAAAAGTGCATATAATTTAAGAAGCTTTACTATTTATAAATATACAAATAATAAATGGATGTGTTTTATGGGAATTTTCAGCGTTATTATAATTGGAATAGCCTTAGCTATGGATGCTCTTGGAGCAAGCGTAAGTATAGGTATTAACTCGTTTATTAAAAAAAGAAAGAAAATTGTTTATTTGATATCCTTTGGATTTTTTCAATCTAGTTTATTCTTACTAGGTGGAATGCTAGGGAACTTTTGTAATACTTATGTAATTAGCATATCAAAGAATTTAGGCGGAATTATAATGGGGATTGTTGGGGCTTTAATGATAATTGATGGCTTAAAAAATAATAAAGACTCCATTTTAACTAAGAATAGCATGGTTATTATTATTGGAATTTCTGTAAGTCTTGATGCTATGGTAGTTGGTTTTACTGCGTTCTATGCGATTGGGTCATGGATAGTTTTATTTCTATATTCAATATTAATAGGATTAATTACTTTGCTTATATGCAGTTTAGGATTTTACATGTGCAAATACTTTAGAAATATAAATTTCATTCACAAATACGCAAATTTATTTGGTGGAATTACATTGATTTTATTTTCAATTATGATGATTTTTTAATAGAACCTTTGTAATAAGTATTGTGGTATAATAGAACTATAGTTATATCCTTGTGAATTGCGGTGATATTATGGAATATAGTAATTTCTTAAAAAAATATGGATTGAAAAGAACTAAAGGAAGAATTGCTATTTTAAAGGTCTTATCTAAAGGACATAAAAGCATTGAAGTTGATGCTATTTATGAGGACTGTAGAAATAGTGGAGTTCTTATTAATCTAAGTACTGTATATAGAGCCTTAGAGTTGTTTGAAGAAAAAGATATAGTGGTTAAATTTGTTTCGAATGAAGGGATATCCTCCTATAAATTCAAGGGTGAGGAGCATAAGCATTTACTTAAATGTAGTGTATGCAAAAAGGAAATAGAAGTACCTTGTCCCATACGACAAATAGAAGAACTTGTTGAAAATGAAACAGGATTTACAGTAGTAGAACATAATTTAGTTATGAAAGGCATATGTAAAGATTGTAAACACAATGAGTAAAAAAATAACTACCGACCTACTATTTAGTAGGTCGGTAGTTATTTTTTTAATTGAAAGTTGAAAGTTGAGAGTTAGGATTTTACCAGACATTTTCAATTCCCCGCACGGGGCACCCTTGGGTGTCAACTGTCAACTCCCCACACAGGGCGCCTTTCAGGTGTCAACTAACAAGCTGCAGCTTGTTAAGCTGTTTTAGTTTTAAAGTTAGAAATTATAATACAAATAATTAATACAAATACTGAAGTAAGAGCAATAGTTCCTCCTGGGGCACTATTACTATAGTAGGATAATAATAATCCTAACATAATATCTATAAAACCAAATAAGACCGAAAGTAAAAGGGTCTTATTAAAACTTCTTTTAAGCTGCATTGCAGTTGCAACTGGAACTACAAGTATTGACGATATAACTAATATCCCCATAATCTGTATTGATAGAGAAATAGTTGCACCAACTAGTACAGAAAATAAATAGTTAATTGCTTTTACTTTAATACCTGCTATTTCAGCCCCTTCTTCATCGAAGATAACATAAATAAGTTTATTATAAATTAAAGCTAATATTATTAAACAGATAATTCCTGAAATAGTTATTATAATAAGATCCTGCTGAGATATAGTCAAAATACTACCAAAAAGTATTGAATTTATCTTTACAGTAGTTTTACCTGTGCTAATTAATATAATTGCTATTCCTAAGCTTAAGGTAAGAACTATAGACATAACCATCTCAGCATATTTTTTGAAATAACCTCTTAAACATTCAATTACGATTGCACATATTGTTGTAAAAATAAATGAAGAGAAAAGAGGATTTATTCCTAGAACTAATCCTATAGCCACTCCTGCAAAAGAGGAATGGGAAAGTGTATCTCCCAGCATTGAGTTACGTCTTAGAACAATAAATAAACCTATAATTGGACATAAAATTGAGATTATACCTCCTGCTAAGAAGGCATTTTTCATGAAATCATATTCAAACATCTAAGCACCTAAGAAGGGCATATTTTTTTTAAATTCTTCACAACTTTGAAGAGTGACCCGTCCTTCATCAAGTTTTAATATATGGCTTGAATATTTAGATGCCAAACTCATATTATGTTCTATGGAAATAATATTAATTCCACATTCTTCATTAATTGTTTTTAAAATAGAGTAAATTTCTTGTTGGGATTTATAATCTACACCTGTTGATGGTTCATCTAAGATAATTAAATCTGGATTTCCCATAAGAGCTCTTGATATAAATACTCTTTGCTGCTGACCTCCAGATAAATTACCAATAAGATTATTTTTAAAGGAAGGTAAATTAACCTTCTTTAAGGAATCTTCCACAGCTTGATTTACATTAAGATGTAATGCTTTAGCATGAGTTTTTAATACTTCAAAAACAGAAATAGGAAATTCTGAATTAAAGTCTTCAAGTCTTTGAGGAACATAAGCAACTTTTTTAGCTGCCACCTCAATTGAACCAGAATTTGGATGGAGTAATCCCAGCACAAGTTTTATTAAAGTTGTTTTACAGCTACCGTTTTCTCCTACTATAGAAAGATAAGCTCCCTTAGGGATAGTGACATTAACATTATCTAATAATAAAGTAGAAGATTTTTCGTAGCTAAAACATAAATTTTCAATTTTAATCATATAATCAGCTCCTGAATCAAATCTAGCTCTATTATACAATGAGTTGCAAACTATTTGCAACTAGTCTATATTTCTATCTTTGATGTACTTTCAAGATTCCAGGAATCCATAAATCCTTTTCTAAAAGAACCTTTGATTTTAGTGGTAGAATGTGGCTCTTTTTTACTTAGTCCAATAACTTCTACAACAGCAGCATCAGAATCATTAAAAAGCAAATCTATATTTTGAACCCTCAAAAGTCGATCGTCTGAATTGCCAGAAGTTAAACTTTGTTCTACTGCATACTGAAGGTCCTTCCGTTGATTTTTATTATAAAGTTGCCATAAGGAGTAACCTACAATAGAAATTAAAATTAAAAAAATTATTGCTAGACGTCTTTGCCGTTTCTTTTTCTTTTTGAATCGATCAATTCTACGAACTCTTTTGTTTCTCACATTTTCTTGTTTAATCATAAAATACCTCCTTAACCTCTTAAGGAAATATTACCATAATTTTACAAATAAATAAACGACAAATCATGAAAAAAATATTTAAATATTTTATTGGTCATTTTACCTCATAAACTTTATAATAATAGAAGATACTAATTATTATAAATGCAAGGAGAAGAGTGATTAATATGGATTTTTCAAGTTTAGTTTTAGTTGAGAAGGATAAGGAAACAGGATATATAACAAAGGAATTAGGAAGTTTTAGAGTTAGTGAAGGAGCAATTTTTGTAAGGAAGTTATATGTTAT
Organism: Clostridium vincentii; assembly: GCF_002995745.1. Lineage (GTDB taxonomy): Bacteria > Bacillota > Clostridia > Clostridiales > Clostridiaceae > Clostridium > Clostridium vincentii. The sequence continues at coordinate 17,841 of NZ_PVXQ01000012.1, forward strand.
AGAGAATGAAGTCAGTTTATATTTTGATACAAATAAAGATGTAGAAGAATGGGAATACTCTGGTATATATGACTTATTTAATAGTGAGGTGTTCACAGAAAATCGATTTATTATTGAGGAGGATTTGGAAGAATATAATCCTACATTTATTTTAAAGTTTCAATACAAATCGGAACATTCTGAAATGAGGGACTTAATTAATAAAGCTGTAGACCTTATTAAAGATGAAATTGAAAAGGCACTAATATCTATAGAAGGTAAGGAAGAAGAATATAAGGAAAATTAGAAGGGAGGGAGCCTAAAATTAGGCGCCAATATGGATGGTAATAAGATATTAAAAAAAAGAGATGAAATTTTAAAGGAAGATAAGTGGAAACTACACGAAATATATGAAAATGAAGAGCTTTGGGAAGAGGATTTTATATCTTTTAAGAAAGAAAGTTTAAAGCTAAAAGATTTCCAAGGAAAATTACAAGATAAAGAAGAGATATTAAAATATCTAGAGTTTAATGAGGAAATTTCAAGAAAAGGCGAAAAGGTTTATGTATATGCTCATATGAAATCAGATGAGGATACACAAAATCAAGAAAACCAGGGCCGTATGAATAAGGTTGATTCATTTATGGCTGAGTTTGGAAGCTATAATGCATTTTTTACTCCAGAACTTTTAGAATTAAAAGAAGAGTTCATTGAGGATTTAATAAATAATGATAAAAGATTTAAAATTTATGATTTTCTATTGAAAGATATTCTTAAAGAAAAGAAACATATATTAACAAAGGATATGGAGGAGCTTTTAGCTTTAGTTTCAGATTGTTTAGATGCACCTTCAAGTGTTCATAATATGCTAACAAATGCAGATATGACCTTTGAGGAAATTGTAGATGAGGATGGAGATAAGGTAGAACTTACAGAAGGAAACTATTCCTCATTTATAAGAAGTAAGGATAGAAGAGTTCGCGCTGAGGCTTTTAAGAAGTTATTTAAGGAATATAAAAAATTAGAAAATACTTTAGCAACAACATTAACAGCCTCAGTTAAAAACTTTAATTTTAGTGCTAAGATAAGACATTATGATGAACCACTTAAAGCTTCATTAGAGCCAAATGAGATTCTTGTATCTGTATATGAAAAAGCTATAGAAACAATTAATAAAAACATTTCATCACTTCATAGATATGTGAAGATTAAGAAAAATCTTTTAAAATTAGATGAAATGCATATGTATGATTTATATGTTCCAGTAATTGAAGTGGAAAAGGAAAAAGTTGAATTTGAAGAGGGCGTGAAAATTGCAAATGAAGGGTTAAAACCTTTAGGAAAGGAATATTTGCAAATATTCAATGAAGGAATAAAAAGTGGATGGGTAGATATTTATCAAAACAAGGGCAAAAAGGGAGGAGCTTATTCCTGGGGTGGATATGACACTATGCCATATGTTTTATTAAACTATAATTACGAACTTAATGATATATCAACTTTAGTTCATGAAATGGGTCATTCAATACACTCTTATTATTCAAGAAAAACTCAACCTTACTACTATGCAGGGTATACATTATTCTGTGCAGAGGTTGCGTCAACTACAAATGAGGCCCTATTAATACATTATTTAATAGATAAGGAAACAGATAAAAAGAAAAAGTCATTTTTAATAAATCAAGAACTTGAACAAATAAGAACTACTGTATTTAGGCAATTAATGTTCGCGGAATTCGAACTTTATACTCATAATGCTCTAAATGAAGGAAAGTCACTAACCGCTGCTGATTATAATAAAAAGTGGCATGATTTAAATAAGACATACTTCGGAGACGATATGGTAATCGATGAGGAAATAGACATAGAATGGTCAAGAATACCACACTTCTACTCCGATTTTTATGTTTATCAATATGCTACTGGTTATGCAGCAGCTTCTGCTTTCGCTAATTCAATACTAAAGGGAAACGAAGAATCCGTAGAAAAGTATATTGCCTTTTTAAAGATGGGTGGAAGCAAGTATCCAATAGATATATTAAAAATTGCAGGAGTAGACATGACTACATCAAAACCTCTTGAAGCTACAATTAATAGATTCAATGAATTACTTGATATGTTAGAGAAACTTTAAAAACCTTAGATCTTAAACTAAAAGAATTATTCATTAAAGAAGGGAAAATAAATTATGAGCTCATTAGGTAATGAAAAGATCAATATCCTCGTGGTGGATGATGAAAAAAGCATAGTAGATTTTATTAAAATGGGCTTAGAAGCAGAAGGATATTCAGTATATGAAGCTTATGATGGGAAAGAAGCTATTGAAGTAGCTAATAAAGTACATCCTCATATAGTTATACTGGATATCATGATACCTGAAATTGATGGATATGAAGTATGTTCAAGGATTAAAAAAAGTATGAAGACTTCAATTATTATGCTTACTGCACGGGATGAAATAGATGATAGAGTTAAGGGACTAGATATTGGGGCTGATGACTATATGTCAAAGCCCTTTAGTTTTAAAGAATTATTAGCCAGAATTAACGCTAGATTAAGAACTGCTTTTCCAGAACTGAATGAAGTAATTTGCATAGGAGATTTTTGTATAGATGATGGGGCCCATGAATTTAAGCATTGTGGACAAGTACTGGGATTATCACTAACTCAATATAACTTATTGAAATTTTTACTTGTAAATAATGGGATGGCTCTAAGTAAGTCATTAATACTTGAAAAGGTTTGGGGCTATGACTTTAATGGTGAAGAAAATATTGTTGAGGTATACATAAGATATTTACGAGATAAACTTCAGGATAAAGATCATACAATAATAAGGACTGTACGTGGAGTTGGGTACAAAATGATAGCACAATGAATAAATTAAGGAAAAAATTTAAAATAAAAAGTTTACAATGGCAACTTATATTAGGATTTTTTGTAATTTTAGTTATTCTGTTATCTATAATGGGTATATCTCAATATAAAAATCTGAAAAAATATTTGTATACAAGCAGAGTTGAGAGTTTGCAAGTGAAATTTCATAGCATAAATATGGATGAATTTCTGCAGGAAGAATTAAATAATACTGAAAGTAATAGCATATCTGTCTTAAATGGATTAAGTGATAGGGATACTAGTGTAGCCTTCATAGATAAAAATGGACAGGTTGAATATAAATTTCAGACTCAAGAAGAAAATAAAGTTAAAAAACAATATAGTCAAGATTTAGATGAATATAAAGAAAAAGACAAACTGGTATCATCAATACCAGAGTTTTCTCAGGACGAGTATATAGAGATTCTTAATGAAAAAGGGAATTTAGAAAAAGAATATGAGATTATAGACGATGAGGAGGATAATTGCCAATTAATTGTATGGAGAAAAGTAGGAGATATGAATTCACCATCAGGTTTAATACAGATAAGTACCCCTGTAAATGACATTGGAAGTATATTAAATAAGCAAGTAAGTATATCTATAATTGGGTCAATAATGGTTTTAGGAATAGGACTTATTCTAGGAAAAGCAATATTCAAGCGGACACTAACGCCTTTATATAATATTACGAGTACTGTTGAAGAGATAAATATTGAGGATTTAGATATAAGATTATCAGAAGAAAATGGTCAGCTTGAGATTGACAGATTGGCGAAGTCGTTTAATACTATGCTGGAAAGGATAGAAATCTCCTTTAAAGATGAGCAATATATAAAAGAAAAGATGAGGAGATTTGTATCTGATGCATCCCATGAATTAAGAACACCATTAACTTCTATTCATGGATTCATAGAAGTTCTTCTACGAGGTGCAGCAAAAAATAAAGATCAACTTAATTTAGCTTTAAATAGTATGTTAAGTGAAAGTGAAAGACTCACAAGATTAGTAAATGATCTTTTACTTATAACTAAACTAGAACAAGAGCCTATAGTAGAGACAAATAGAGAAGATCTTAAGACTGTAATCCAAGAAATAGTTCCACAACTTAGAATACTTGCTGAAAATAGAGAGATACGAATAGATCTTAAAGATAATATAATGGTCTATATTAATAAAGATCAAATTAAACAAGTTATATTTAACTTAATACAAAATGCAGTGAGTCATACTGATAAAAAAGATGGAATCATAGCAATATCTACTAGTATGGAAAATACATCTGCTCAGCTCAAGATATCAGATAATGGAACTGGAATAGATGAAAAGAATATAAGTAAAATATACGATAGATTTTTTAGAAGCGATTTTCACAGAGGACGAGGAGCAGGTGGATATGGATTAGGTCTTTCTATAGTTAAATCTATAATAGATAGTAATAGTGCTAAAATTGATGTAGAGAGTGAACTTGGAGTTGGAACTACATTTTTTATATATTTTAAATTGAATAAGTAAATTTTAAAAGGTGGCAATAGCCACCTTTTTTTATTTATAGAGGAGATTTTTGGTAGAAACGGGGTTGAGATTAGAGTTGAGAGTTGAAAGAGGAGAGTTGAGAGTTAGAGCTTTCTCCGACATTTTTAATTCCCCGTAAGGGGCGCCAAAGGGCGTCAACTATCAATTCTCCCTAAGGCTGGAGGATAGAGAATACTATCTTGCAGCCTTAAACTATTAAGAAATTAAATAATTAAGAAATTAAGAAATTAAGAAATTAAGTAATTAAATAATTAAGAAGTTATAGGAGTAGCCGAGTTTTACTTGAGTTACCTGGAATATATTCTCTCAGCAAACTCTAAGCTTATATTCATAAAGTATTAAGCTTGATTTGTTATTGTATAAACAAGGAAATAGTTTATATAGGTAGGTGAAATAGATTTGATTAAAGAAACTTTAACAGCTAGTAGCTATTCTCTTGGAACTTTAATAAATTTAAGAGTACAGGGAAATGAAGCACAGCGGGCAATTGAAGAAGCATTAGGAAGACTGAGCGATATTGATGATAAGATGTCGGCGTTTAAAGACACGAGCGAGATATCAAAAATAAATTTAAAAGCAGGGAGAACTTCACAAATCGTAGGTAAGGATACTTATTTAGTTATAAAAGAGGCTATAAAATATAGCAGACTTTTAGAGGGAGCTTTTGATCCTACAATACGACCTTTGGTATCACTTTGGAATATAGGAACAGAGCAGGAAGAGATGCCAGAAGAATGTGAAGTAGATAATATGTTGCAACTTGTGAATTATAAAGATGTAATTTTAGATGAAAGCAATTCTTCTATAAGGTTAAGGCGTGAAAAACAAGCATTGGACCTTGGAGGAATAGCTAAAGGCTATGCAGCAGATGAAGTTAGAGATATTTTTTATAAATATAATATCAGTAGTGCACTAATTGATTTAGGGGGAAATATTTTCGCCTTTGGGGGTAAAGAGGATGGAACTCCTTGGAGAGTTGGTATACAGGACCCCTTTAAAACTAGAGGAGAATTTATGGGAGTATTAAGTGTTACAAATAAATCTGTAGTTACTTCAGGTAATTATGAAAAATATTTTACTAAGGCTGGAAAAAGATTTCACCATATAATCGATCCTAAAACTGGGTATCCATCTATTAGTAAGATTATAAGCGCAACTATTATATCTGATAATTCTATTGATGGAGATGGATTATCTACAGGAGTATATATTATTGGTATAGATAAGGCAATGAGACTTATAGAGTCCATAAGTGGAGTGGAGGCAATATTTATAACTCAAGATAAAAAAACTTATGTAACATCAGGAATTAATAATATTTTTACAATAACAAATAAAGAATTTTTAGGTAAATAGAAGGAGATTTAAGATGGGGAAAATAAAAAAAATACAAATTTTAAGGCACATTATACAAATAATTTTATTCTTGCTCTTGCCAGGGCTTTATGTCCTAACTTTTAGTGAATTAAAAACAGTTTATGAAATGATTATAAATGGGAATTTTAGTTTTATTCAAGCGTTTCCTAGCTTAATGGAATTTGCAGCAGTAATGTTTTTCACAATTTTAATGGGAAGATTTTTCTGCGGATGGTTATGTGCCTTTGGAGCATATAATGATTGGATATATCTAATGTCTAGCAAAATATTTAAAATGAAATTCAAGGTAAATGAAAAGGTTGATGCTCTATTAAAATATGTAAAATATATAGTTTTATTAGTATTATTAATTGTAACAGTGAATATGGGAAGTCTTGTTCTAGAGGGCACAAGTCCCTGGGATGTTTTTGGACAAATAACGGATTTATCTAATATTTTATCAAGTTTGTTAATTGGTTTTATACTTTTCATTTTAATAACTATAGGAGCATTTTTTATTGAAAGATTTTTCTGTAGATATTTATGTCCTTTAGGTGCTGTCTTCGCTATAATTTCTAAAATAGGAATAGTAAAGATTAATAAACCTAGTGATAAATGTGGTGAATGTAGAATTTGTACTAATAATTGCTCTATGGGATTAAATCTTTATAAAAAGGAAAAGATTAAAGGTGGAGATTGTATAAATTGTTTAAAATGCATAGAGGTATGCCCTATAAAAAATACAAATGTTAATGTTCTTGGGGAAGATGTGAATGCAACATTAGCTAGTACAGTAGCATTAGCTACCTTTGTAGGAGTTTATGGATTAACAAATTTAGGTGGAAAAATATTAACGGATACTGGTATAGCTACAAGTGCTGCCGTAACAAGTAGTGTGGAGGATAGTACTAGTACATCACAAACATACAAGGATGGAACTTATACAGGAAGCGCTTCAGGCTTTAAGGGTACTACTAAAATTTCAGTTACTATAGCTAATGGCAAAATATCATCAATAGACACAGTATCTAAGCAAGATGATTCAAGTTATTACAATAAAGCTGAGAGTAAAATTTCTAATTCTATAATTTCAGAGCAATCAACATCAGTAGATACTGTCTCTGGGGCTACTTATAGTTCTAAAGGGATAATTAATGCAGTAGAAAATGCTTTAAGCAAAGCAAAAAATTCAACTTCTGAAGTAGCTAGTAGTAGTACTACAGATTCATCAGAAGCAACAAGCTCAACTGAAAATTCAGGAAGTACAACATCAAATTCAACAAGTGCAGAAAGTACTACAACTGACAATACAACTACGGGAACTTATACAGATGGAACTTATACAGGAAGTGGTACAGGATTTAAAGGTGGCACAACTAAAATATCAGTTACTGTAGCTGGTGGAAAAATATCATCAATAACAACAGTATCCAATGAAGATACTCCAAAATATTATAGTAGGGTTGAAAGCACAATTACTAATTCTATAATTTCAGAGCAATCAACATCAGTAGATACTGTCTCCGGTGCTACTTATAGCTGCAAAGGAATAATAAGTGCTGTAGAAAATGCTTTAAGCAAAGCATAAGGCCTAAAATATAAGTATATAAGTACAACTCCTTTAATGTATAATTAGAATAATGAAATAAATAAAGGCACAATCAAAAAAATAACAAAGGTATGCCTTGTCTATTTCTTTTCATGTGCCTAAGGCAATAGGAGATAAGTATGAATAAAAACGAACAAAAAATATTTAATTATCTTACCCAAAATGAAGGCTTCTATATGAATCAATATAGAAGTTTACAAGGTAAGTCTGATAATTGGATAAGTCTAAAAAAATTAAATGAAGGACTCTATGCTGTTGTTATAACAGATGATAAGCATGCAGATAGTACTCAATCCGAAGCCGACGAATATTTAAAAACTATAGGACAAAACTATAAATTACATATTATTGTTTTATCTGATGGAGAATACTTTTCCGCAACAAATGGAACTACCTCAAAGGCTGTAGTGAATATTAGAGAAAAAAGGATTATTTATTGTGATGAAGACTCTAAAAGTCTTGCTAATATCACTATGAGCTTATTGGTAAAAGAAAAAGAAACACGAGAACTAAAAACAATGAGTATAACCTTAGGCATTATAGGGATTAATATAATTTTATTTATAGTGAGTGCCATAATGTCTAAGAACATCATGAATATAGATGGGCAAGTTCTTTTAGATTTGGGGGGCAAGTTTGGTCCTTTAATTGACAAAGGAGAAGTTTATCGACTAGTTACTGCTAGCTTTCTTCATGGAGGTATTATTCATATAGCCTTTAATATGTATGCTTTATATTCAATAGGACCCCAAATTGAAGAGATTTATGGAAAGTGGAAGTATATAGGTATATATTTCTTAGCTGGAATAGGATCTAGTTTTCTTAGTTATTATATGTTGCCAAATACATTGTCTATTGGAGCCTCTGGAGCAATATTTGGACTTTTAGGAGCATTATTTATATTTGCAGTAAAGAATAGAGATTCTTTGAAAAAAGGTGCAATTAAGAGCTTGCTAATGGTTATAGGAGTGAATTTATATATTGGAATGACATTGCCTAATATTGATAATTATGGACATATCGGAGGTCTAATAGTAGGAATAATAATAGGAACAGTTTTTCTAGGTGGAAGTTTGAAAAAGGGGTTAAAGTAATACTTTAGCCTCTTTTTTTTAACTACTTTATTTGGATAAAATAGTTAAATATAATAAATAAAATTACAATATAATAACATTTATGTTATTATATTGTTTTGGAATGGTGTTTAGTTGGTGTATCATAGTAGATGGTGAAATTAATTTTATTGTTAAGGGGATGTAAAAATATGAATGGAAAAGAATATGTTCAATCGGTATTAGAAATTGTAAAAAGTAGAAATGAAGGCGAAAAAGAATTCCATGATGCTGTAACAGAGGTATTAAAATCATTGGTACCTGTATTTGATAAGCATCCTGAATTCATAGAAGCAGGACTTTTAGAAAGATTTATAGAACCAGAAAGACAAATTATTTTTAGAGTACCTTGGGTTGATGATGCGGGGATTGTCAATGTTAATAGAGGATTTAGAGTGCAATTTAATAGTGCAATAGGACCTTATAAGGGTGGGCTAAGGTTACATCCTTCAGTAAACATAAGTATAATAAAATTTTTAGGATTTGAACAAATACTTAAGAACTCATTAACTGGACTTCCAATTGGTGGAGGAAAAGGTGGTTCTGATTTTAATCCAAAGGGTAAATCAAATAATGAAGTAATGAGATTCTGTCAAAGTTTTATGGCTGAATTATATAGACATATAGGACTCGATACTGATATTCCAGCTGGAGATATCGGTGTTGGTGGAAGAGAAATCGGATTTATGTATGGATATTATAAAAAACTTGCAGGAGCTAATGATCAAGGTGTTCTTACTGGAAAAGGATTAAGTTATGGCGGTAGTTTGGCTAGAACAGAAGCTACAGGTTATGGATTAGTTTATTTCACAGAAGAGATGCTAAAGGATAATGGAAATAGCTTTAAAGGAAAGACTGTAGTAGTTTCAGGTTCTGGAAATGTTGCAATATATGCAACTAAAAAGGCAACTGAACTAGGTGCAAAGGTTGTTGCTTTAAGCGATTCTAATGGATATATTTATGATAAAAATGGAATTAATATAGATGTAGTTAAGGACATTAAGGAAGTTAAAAGAGGTAGAATTAAAGAATATTTAGAGAAGGTTCCAACAGCTCAGTATGTTGAAGGCTGTAGAAAAATTTGGGAAGTAAAATGTGATATAGCTCTTCCATGTGCGACTCAAGGAGAAATAGATAAGCAGTCAGCAGAAATACTTGTGAAGAATGGTACAATGGCTGTATCAGAAGGTGCTAATATGCCTTCATCTTTAGAAGCTATTGAAGTATTCCAAAGTAATGGATTGCTATTTGGACCAGCAAAGGCTGCAAATGCAGGCGGAGTAGCTTGTTCATCACTAGAAATGTCACAAAATAGTATGAGGTTATCATGGACATTTGAAGAAGTAGATGAGAAACTTCAACTAATAATGAAAAATATATATAAAAATTCAAGTGAAGCTGCAAAGGAATATGATCAAGAAAAAAATATTCTTGTTGGAGCAAATATAGCAGGCTTTATGAAGGTTGCAAATGCAATGATGCTTCAAGGCATAGTATAAAATAATTTAATTAATAATACCAAAATAGGATCTTTTATTAGAATCTTATTTTGGTATTTTTATTTTTCTAGAATAAATCAGAAATCCAAGAGATATATTTTAAAGAGAATAGTTATTTAATTTTCACAAAAACTGTAAAATACATATATACAGAGGGTAAACTACCATTAATATTTGTAATATGAAAAATATTAATAGACAAACTATAAATAGAGATAAATTCACATAAAATTAAGATTTATATACTTGATTTTTTTTAGCAATTGCACTATAGTAATATAGATGTATAATGACTAAAAAAAGGATAATAAGAGTAAATGAAATTATAATTTCATTTATAATAGGAGTGAATATAATGGGAGATATTATATATACAGTAACAGCGACTTTTCAAATATTTGTCTTTCTAATTACAGGATATTACCTAGTATTGGGCTTTTTTGGAGTGTATAGAAAAAAGGATATAAAAGATTACACACCAAACAATAAATTTGCTATGATTGTATCAGCTCATGATGAGGAAATAGTAATAGGAAACCTTATAGAAAGTATGCAAAAACAAGACTACCCAAAGGAATTATATGATATATACGTAATTGCCGATAATTGTACAGATAAGACCGCAGAAATAGCTAAAGGTTATAATGTTACAGTATGTGAAAGAAATGTAGATGATAAAAGAGGAAAAGGATATGCTTTGGAATGGATGTTTGAGAAACTTTTTAAAATGGATAAAAGTTATGATTCTATAGCTATATTCGATGCTGATAATTTAGTTCATTCGGACTTTTTAAAAGAAATCAATTCTAAAATGAACCAAGGGTATAAAGTTGTACAAGGTTACATAGATAGTAAAAATCCTAATGATTCTTGGATTGCAACTTCCTATTCAATAGCCTTTTGGTCTCAAAATAGACTGTTCCAACTTTCAAGAAATAATATTGGATTATCTAATCAAATAGGAGGGACAGGTTTTTCCATAGCAACTGAAACCCTTAAAGAATTAGGCTGGGGAGCTACATGTTTAACTGAGGATTTAGAATTTACTTGCAAAATAGTTTTAAGTGGTCAGAAAGTAGGATTGGCTTATGATGCTAAAATTTATGATGAAAAACCATTAAAATTAAAGCAGTCTTGGATACAAAGAAGAAGATGGATGCAAGGTTTTACAGATGTAGCATCTAGGTATTGCTTGAAGCTTATGAAAAAAGCTGTAAAGGAAAGAAAATGGTATATATTTGATGCAGCACTTTATGTATTACAACCTTTTGTAACCTTATTAATAGGAGTTGCAGCTGTTCTTACAATAATACAAGCATACGCACCAAGTGGGGATCATATTTTTATTGTAAGTGATTTATTTAGTAATGTAGGGTTTCAAATATTTGCTTTAGTTCAATTTATAATTACACCAGTAATACTTATTTTAGATAAAAAGATATCTAAAGGATTTTTTGCTATGATGGTATTATTTTCAAGTAATATTATTATTATGCCTTTAATAATAAAGGGACAAAGTGGAATGTTTATGATAGGAGCTAATTTTGCATTCTACGCAACATTTTTATTAGCTACTTTAATAATTTTAGGTAAGAAATCAGTGATATTTTTTATAAGATTTTTACTTTACAGTATTTACACAGTAACTTGGATACCAATAACTATTCAAGGAATATTAAGAAAGAATAATAAAGAATGGAATCCAACTAAACATGTAAGAAACGTAGAGGTATATGACGTTAATTAAATGAAATTTAAAGGCGAAGCACTGTTTAATCAGAAAGCTTCGCCTTAATTATTGCTTTGACATAATAGATAAAAAAAAGTATATTTTAAATTAGAGATTACACAAGCAGTTTTAAAGAGGATAACGCTAGATAATGTGGAGGAATAATATGAGCAACGAAATTACTAATACCTATGATGTTACAGACTTAACTTCCTTAGAGAAGTTAGAGCCAGTAAGAGTTAGACCTGGGATGTATATAGGTTCTACTGGAAGTAAGGGACTTCATCATTGCGTTTGGGAAATACTGGATAACTCCATAGATGAAATAACAAACGGTTATGGAGATTTAGCAACAGTTATTTTGAATAAGGATAAAAGTTTAACTATAATAGATAATGGTCGCGGAATACCAACTGGAATTCATCCAATTAAGAAGACAAGTGGTGTAGAGATGGTATTTACCGAACTTCACACTGGAGGAAAATTTGATAATAAAAATTATAAGACTTCTGGAGGACTACATGGTGTAGGTGCAGCAGTTGTTAATGCCTTGTCAAAGTGGTTAGAAGTTGAGGTTCATCAAAATGGTAATGTTTATAGACAAAGATTTGAATATGCCTATGATAAAAAGTTGAAGAAAGAAATGCCAGGAACTCCAGTGACAAAACTTGAAATAGTTTCAGAGGCTAATGATACAGGAACTATAATAACATTTATGCCTGATACAGAAATATTTTCGAATATCGATTTTAGATTAGATGTTATAGATGAAAGGCTACAAGAGTTAGCATTTCAAAACAAGGGAATCAGACTTAAATTAATAGATAGAAGAAATGATGAAGAAACAAGTAAAGAATATTATTCTGAAAGAGGACTTTTAGATTTTATAGATTATTTAAATGAAAGTAAAATTACTATTCATCCAAATCCAATTCTTTTTGATGGAGATAGAACCGTTAACAACTTGCAGCTGTATGGTGAAGTTTGTATGCAATTTACAGATTCAACAGCAGATTATATTGCAAGCTATGTAAACAATATCCCTACAACTGAAGCTGGAACTCATGAAACTGGTTTTAAGACTGGTATGACAAGAGCTTTTAAAGAAGGAGCTAAAAAATTAGGGCTTGTGAAAGAAAAGGACAAGGAATTTGAAGGTGACGACTTAAGAGAGGGTATGACTGCCATACTTAGAATTAAAATAAATAATCCGATTTTTGAGGGACAAACAAAAACTAAACTTGGTAATAGTGAAGCTTATACAATGATGAATGATCTTGCGTATACTAGATTATCAGAATGGATAGAGGATAATAAAACTCTTGCAACAAGCTTAATCAGTAATGCTCTTCAAGCAGCACAAAGAAGAGAAAAAATTAAGAAAATTAATGATGCTGAAAAGAAAAAAATAGGTAAGGGAACTGCACCATTAGCAGGGAAAGTCGCTGTCTGTACTCAAAAGGATAGAACTGTAAATGAATTTATTGTAGTTGAGGGAGATTCAGCTGGAGGTTCTGCAAAGCAGGCTAGAGATAGAAGATTCCAAACAATAATGCCCTCTAAAGGAAAAATTATGAATACAGAAAAGCAGAAGCTTGAGAATGTACTAGCCTCAGAGGAATTGAAGATATTTAATACAGCAGTAGGAACTGGTACCTTAGATAACTATAAGGAACGAGAGTTAAAATATGATAAAATAATAATAATGAGTGATGCTGATGTGGATGGATATCATATTAGAACGTTATGGATGACTTATATTTATAGATATATGAAGCCCTTAATAGCTAATGGACATCTTTATTTAGCACAGCCACCTTTATATAAGGTATACAGAAATACTAAAAATGGAGAAGTTCATGATTATGCTTATAATGAAGATGACCTTATAATAAGCAAGAAAAAGATAGGTAAAGGAGCTCTTATTCAAAGGTATAAGGGTCTTGGAGAAATGAATCCAGACCAATTATGGGATACTACATTAAACCCAGAGAGTAGAACCCTTTTCCAAGTTACTATAGATGATGCAGCAAAAGCAGAAAGAATGGTATCACTTCTTATGGGTGATGTTGTTGAACCTAGAAGAAACTATATGTACAAGTATGGTGAATTCTAGACAAGAGAGGAGAAAACTATGGCTAAGAAAGTTAATATAATCCCTAAGGATAAAAATATAGTTGTAATACCATTAGAAGAGGCAATGCCAGATAATTATTTACCTTATGCCATTGAGGTAGCCAAGGAAAGAGCTCTACCAGATGTTAGAGATGGATTAAAACCTGTTCATAGAAGAATATTATATGGATCTTATCTACTTAAAGCATTTCCGGATAAACCATATTTTAAATCTGCAAGAATAGTTGGAGATATTCTAGGTAAGTTCCATCCTCATGGAGATTCATCAGTTTATGATGCCATGACAATATTAGCTCAAAGTTTTTCAACAAGAGAGCCCCTTATGGATGGTCATGGTAACTGGGGATCAGTAGATGGAGATAGTGCAGCTGCTATGAGATATACAGAAGCTAGACTGTCTCCTATTGCCATGGAAATGATTAGAGATATTGATAAAGATACTGTTGATATGGTACCTAACTATGCAGATAGTGAGCTAGAACCCAAAGTACTTCCAAGTAGATACCCAAACCTTTTAGTTAATGGGACATTTGGTATTGCTGTTGGACTTGCGACTAATATACCGCCACATAATCTTGGTGAGGTTACAGAAGGCGTACTAGCATACATAGATAACCATGAAATAACAACTAAAGAACTTATGCAGTATATTAAAGGCCCAGACTTGCCAACAGGAGGCATTCTTATAGGAAAAAATTCTTTGCTTTCAGCATATGAAACTGGTGAGGGAAAAGTAACTTGTAGAGCTAAGACAGAAATTCAAAAATTAGAAAACGATAGAATGGGAATTGTAATTACAGAATTTCCTTATAAGAAAAATAAAGCAAGGCTTCTTCAATATATATCAGAAATGACAGGAGATAAGAGACATGCAAAGGTATTAGAATGTATAACTGACATTAGGGATGAATCTGATAGAAGCGGTACACGTGCAGTAATTGAATTTAAGAAATCTGTAGATGCAGTTACTGCTGATAAAATCCTAAAATATTTATTTAAAAAGACAGAACTTCAGTGTAATATAAGCTTTAATATGGTAGCACTTGCAGATGGTAAGCCTCAGACTATGAGTCTTAAGACAATAATAACTCATTATGTAAATCATAGACGAGATGTAGTAACTAGAAGGACTACAAAAGAGCTAGATATAGCTGAAAAAAGATTTCACATAATAGAAGGTTTTATAAAGGTTATTGAGGTATTAGATCAAGTTATTAAAACCATTAGAGAATCTAAGTCCAAGAAGGACGCAGGAGAAAATCTAATGGCGCAGTTTGGTTTTTCGGAGGCTCAAGCTACAGCTATTCTTGAATTAATGCTTTATAGACTAACTGGGTTAGAAATAACTATATTCGAAAAAGAGTATAAAGAACTAGAAAAAACAATTAAAAGGTTAAAGAAGATTTTATCGCAGGATAAAGAATTATTAAGGGTAATAAAAGAAGAACTTAGAGAAGTTAGTGAAAAGTT
The DNA here is from genome assembly GCF_002995745.1 of Clostridium vincentii. Taxonomy (GTDB): domain Bacteria; phylum Bacillota; class Clostridia; order Clostridiales; family Clostridiaceae; genus Clostridium; species Clostridium vincentii. The sequence continues at coordinate 33,144 of NZ_PVXQ01000012.1, forward strand.
TAGCAATGCTAGAAGAACAAGGATAGTAGAGGATGATAGTGAAGCTAAAATTGATATAGAGGATGTAATGGTGATAGAGGATGTAATGATAACTTTATCAAAAGATGGATTTATTAAAAGAGTTCCTCAAAAAAATTATATAAGATCGAATTCTAAACCTGAAGATATAGATTATAGAGAGGGCGATGAATTAAAGTACCTTGTGAAATCTAATACCAAGGATACTTTTATAATTTTCATGGATAATGGGAATATGTATCAGACTAGAGGTGTTAATATTCCAGAGTGTAAATGGAAGGATAAGGGGGAAAAGCTGGATGTTATAGTAAAAACTATTAATCTTGAAAAAGAAAAAATAGTAGGTATTTCATCCGTAGATGTTTTTAGTCCTAATATGGTTATAAGCTTATTTACGAATAAGGGAAGTATGAAAAAGAGTTCACTTGATAAATTTGCAACTACCTATTCAAAACTTCAAGGAACTAAGCTAAGACCGGAAGAGAAATTAATAAAGGTAGATTTCGCTCAAGATGAAAGAGAATTCCTAAAGGTTAAAAGTAAGTTAGGTCTAGAGTTTACCCTAGAAATACCTAAGCTTGAGGACTCCCCAAGAAATATATTAGGAACGCAGTTGTTTAATTTATCCATTAATGATGAAGTAGAAATTGTAGAATATGCGGATGCAATGGAATTTGTTGAATATACAGTAGGAGTTACAGCTAAGGGAGCATTAAAAGCTTTTGGAAAAGCTAATAAAAATCAATCTTTAAAAGTAAATACAGATTCAAAGAGTCAACTTGTGATGTTTACTAATAAGGGAAGAGTTATAAAAATAGCAGCATTTTTGATTCAAGAAGCGATAAAAAATGAAGTGTCAATTAATAATTTAGTTAATGGTTTAGAAAGCACGGAAAAAGTTGTAGCATTATTTTCACTAAAAAAATTCGATGAAACACTTGGAATATATATCTTTACTAAAAAAGGTTTTGTAAAGAAAACTATTTTAAAGGAATTTGATGGAGATTACTTAATTCAACAAGCATATAAATTTAAAAATAAAGATGATGAGGTTGTTTCGGTAGATATTGCAAAGGAAAATATAGGCCATCTGGTTATGATAACTAAAAAAGGAATGGCTATAAGATTCCCAGTTAATAATGTAAATGCTATGGGTAAAATTTCATCAGGAGTTACAGGAATGAGTCTTAAAGATGATGATGAGATTCTATTTGCGAAATGTTTTGTTACTATGGAACAAAAAGATACTGGGGAAATAGCAATAACCGCCCTTGAGAAGTATAAATTTCAAATAGTATCAAAAAATAAAGAACTTAATGAAGTATTCTTGTCTGATATAAAATTGCAAAATAGAGCAGGTAGAGGAAATAATATAATATTTGTTCTTATGGATGATGAAATTAAAAGCGTAAGCTTAAAATAGAATTTTAAAGGAGATATTAATATTATGAAAAGAGTAGCTGTATTATTAGCGGAAGGTTTTGAGGAAATTGAAGCTTTAACAGTAGTAGATATTATGAGACGTGCAAAAGTTAACTGTGATATGGTAAGCCTTGAAAAGTTAAGCGTTATAGGCGCTCATAATATAGAAGTGAAATGTGATAAGGTAATAAGTGATAATATAAAAGAATATGATTTAATAGTAATGCCAGGCGGTATGCCAGGTTCTGTTAATTTAAAAAACAGTGAAAAAGTAATTAATGCAGTTAAATATTTTAATGAGAATAATAAATTAATGGGTGTTATATGTGCAGCCCCTATAGTTTTAGCGGCAGCTGATGTAATAAGTGGAAGAAATGTAACTTCTTATCCAGAGATTAAAGAAGAACTTAAGGGCTGTAACTATAAAGAAGATGAGGTTGTAGTTGATGGGAATATTATAACAAGTAGAGGCCCAGCTACAGCTATGAGTTTTAGTTACAAATTGTTAGAAGTTTTAGGATATGATAATTATAAAGAAATTAGTAAGGCAATGTTATATAAATTATATTAGAAATAGTTAAATATGAAAGGTGGGGAGCTTTTGAAGGAAAAATGGATGGTTATCAATAAAAAGAATGAGTTTGATATGTTAAAAAGTGAGATAGACTTAGACCTGTTAACCATAAGACTCTTAGCTAATAGGGGAATTAGAAATAAAGAAGAAGCTTCTCTTTTTCTTAATGGAACTGTTGATGATTTAGAAGATGGTATAGTCATGAAAGACATGAAAAAGGGAGTAGACATAGTTAAAGAAGGAATTGAAAAACAAGAAAAAATCATAATTTATGGAGATTATGATTGTGATGGAGTATGTAGCACAACTATTTTATATAAAACTTTAGAGAGTCTTGGGGCAAAAGTAAGCTATTACATACCAAACAGAGAAGATGAAGGTTATGGTATCAATAGTAATAGAATAAGAAAATTAAGTGAAGAGGGTACAGAAATTATTTTAACCTGTGATAATGGAATTTCCGCAATGGAGCAGGTTGATTTAGCTAAAGAATTAGGGATGAGGGTAGTAATAACTGACCATCATGATATACCATATAGAGATGAAAATGGAGTAAGGGAATTTCTTATTCCTAAGGCAGACGCAGTTATAAACCCAAAGCAAGAGGATTGTGCATATCCATTTAAAGAGCTTTGTGGTGCAGGAGTTGCATTGAAATTTGCTAAGTGTCTAATTGAAGAAATAGGTAGAAGTTTTGATGATTATAATGAGCTGTATCAATATGCAGCTATAGCAACTGTTTGTGATGTGGTAGGACTTTTAGGAGAAAATAGAATAATCCTAAAAGAAGGATTAAGAATAATAAATAAGAATCCTAACATGGGATTAAAAGCATTAATTAAGGAAACTGCTTTAGAAGATAAAGTAATTGGAGAATATCATTTTGGATTTATTCTAGGTCCTACGATAAATGCTACAGGAAGGCTAGAAACAGCGGATTTATCGGTGGATTTATTAATAACAAAGGATGAAAACAAAGCTTTAGAGCTTGCAAAAAAGCTATATAGTTTAAATAAGCTTAGGCAAGATTTGACATCTGAAAGTGTTGAGAGAGTTATGGAAAAAATAGAGAAGGAATTTAATGAGAAAGAAAGGGTTATACTTGTTTATGATGGAGAAGTTCATGAAAGTATAGCTGGTATAGTTGCAGGTAGGGTAAGACAAAGATATAATCGACCTACAATTATTTTAACTAGAGGAAAAGATATGCCTAAGGGGTCAGGTAGAAGCATTGAAGGTTACAATATGTTTGAAGAACTTAATAAAAGTAAACAATACATAGAGAAGTTCGGAGGACACCCTATGGCAGCAGGTCTTTCTATTAAAGAAGAAAACATTCCCTTATTAAAAGAATCATTAATTAAAAATTGTCCTTTAAGTAGTGAAGACATAATACCGGTTATAAGAATAGATTCACCTCTTCCTATAGAAAAAGTTAATGAAAGATTAATCCATAATTTAGAAAAGCTAAGGCCTTTTGGTAAAGAGAATAGTAGTCCTCTCCTTGCAGCTAAAGGGTTAAGGGTAACAAGAATGTTTTTCATGGGACGAGATAAAACCTTTATTAAATTTAGATTTGAAAACTTAAATGGAAAAGGATTTATTGAAGGAATAAATTTTGATAAATATGAGGATTTTAAAGAGGGATTTATAGATAGGTTTGGAGAAGAAAGTTTTCTAAAGCTTATAGATGATGGTTATGCTAATTTTAATATGGATATAATTTATTATCCTTCAATTAACGAATATAAAGGAAATAGGACAGTGCAATTAAATATAAAGAATTTAAGAATTTAGCAATTAATAGGTTTTAGATTTTAGGAGTGATTTTTTTGAGTAAATATAAAATAATTATGACAGGGGGAGGAACGGCTGGACACGTTACTCCCAATTTAGCTTTAGTTCCAAGCCTTAAGAAAAATGGATTTGAAGTTTCATATATAGGAAGTAAGGATGGAATTGAAAAAGAAATAATAAAGAATGAAAAGATACCTTATTATGAAATTTCATCAGGTAAGTTAAGAAGGTATTTTGACTTTAAAAATATATCTGATCCCTTTAAAGTTTTAAAGGGAATACTTGATGCTAGAAAAATATTATCAAAAGAAAAACCGGATATTATCTTTTCAAAGGGTGGATTTGTAGCAGTGCCTGTAGTAATTGCAGCATCTATGAAAAAAATACCTGTAATTTGCCACGAATCGGATATAACTCCAGGTCTTGCAAATAAAATAGCAGCACCTTTTAGTGATAAAGTTTGTGTGACATTTAGAGAAAGTTTGCAATATATAAAAGGAAATAAAGGTGTACTTACAGGAAGTCCTATACGCGAAGAAATATTTAAAGGCTCAAGATTAAAAGGTTTTGATATATGCGGATTTACAGGAAAAAAGGAAGTTCTTTTTGTTATGGGGGGAAGCCTGGGGTCTAAGGTTATTAATGATGTTATTCGAGAGAATTTAGATGAATTGATTAATGAATGGGATATAATTCATATTTGTGGCAAGGGGAATATTGATAATAAGTTCATAAATGTTGTAGGATACCTTCAATTTGAATATGTTAGTGAAGATTTGCCTCATTTAATGGCTGTAGCAGATTATATTGTTTCAAGAGCTGGAGCAAATTCTATTTTTGAGTTTTTAGCTCTTAAGAAACCTACGTTACTAATACCTTTATCAAGAAAAGCTAGCCGAGGAGATCAGATATTAAATGCAAATTCCTTTGAAAAAGAAGGCTACTCTTTAGTATTAGAAGAAGAAGATATAAGCAAGGAAAGTTTTATTCGTAAAATCAAAGAATTAAAAGAAAATAAAAGAAAACTAATAAAAAATATGAGTCAGGGTAAGGATAAGGTTGGTAATGATGCAGTAGTACAAGTTATTCTGCACGTTGTAAAAAATAATTAGGTTATTATAAGGTGAAAAAGTAGAGTAAGATTGTCTTACTTTGGCAAATTGACTTGCAAAATTGAACCAGTGTTATATAATATAAGAGGTAGGTTTTATATTAGGAAACTAAAAGTTAATATTTTAACAATGTTTTATGGCTAGATTAGTAATAGCTTAAAATTAGTTTTAGGTATTTGAATTTATTATAGAAGTTGTTAAATATATTTATCTTTAATAATTTGAAAAGAGGGGTCACACGATGAGAAAAATGAAAACTATGGATGGAAACACTGCAGCAGCTCATATTTCATATGCATTTACTGAAGCTACAGCAATCTATCCTATAACACCTTCTTCAGCGATGGCAGAATACGTTGATGAATGGGTAGCTCAAGGAAGAAAAAACATTTTTGGCCAAACAGTAAAAGTTATGGAAATGCAATCAGAGGGTGGAGCGGCTGGAGCAGTCCACGGTTCATTACAAGCTGGAGCATTAACAACAACTTACACTGCATCACAGGGATTATTATTAATGATTCCTAACATGTATAAAATAGCAGGAGAATTGCTTCCATGTGTATTCCACGTATCAGCAAGAGCTCTAGCTACTTCAGCTTTAAATATCTTTGGTGATCACCAAGATGTTATGGCAACAAGACAAACTGGATTTGCATTGCTTGCTGAAGGATCAGTTCAAGAAGTTATGGACTTATCAGGAGTTGCTCATTTAGCAGCTATTAAGTCTAGAGTACCTTTTTGTAATTTCTTTGATGGATTTAGAACATCTCACGAAATTCAAAAAATCGAAGTTTTAGAATATGATGAACTAGCTAAGCTAGTAGATTATGATGCGCTTGACGCATTCCGTGCAAGAGCATTAAATCCAAACCATCCTGTTACTAAAGGTACAGCACAAAATGCTGATATATACTTCCAAGAAAGAGAATCAGTTAATAAGTTCTACGATGCAGTACCAGATATAGTTGAAGGCTACATGGCAGAAATTACTAAGTTAACTGGTAGAGAATACCATTGTTTCGATTACTATGGTGCACCAGACGCAGATAGAATAATTATCGCTATGGGTTCAGTTACTGATGTATGTGAAGAAACAATAGATTACTTAAATGCAAATGGACAAAAAGTCGGAGTAGTTAAAGTAAGACTTTTCAGACCATTTTCAATAGAAAAATTACTTAAGGTTATTCCAAGCACAGTTAAGACAATTGGTGTTTTAGATAGAACTAAAGAACCAGGATCTGCTGGAGAACCATTATACTTAGATATTAAAAATGCATTTTACGGAACACAGAATGCTCCAGTTATAGTTGGTGGTAGATTCGGATTAGGTTCAAAGGATCCAAATCCATCTCATATAGCAGGTGTTTATGATAATTTAGCTAAGGCTGAACCAAAAAATGGATTTACAATTGCTATAGTTGATGATGTTACACATACATCATTAGAAGCTACTGCAGATATAGATGCTACACCAGAAGGAACTACAGCTTGTAAGTTCTGGGGACTAGGATCAGATGGTACTGTTGGAGCTAATAAGAGTGCTATAAAGATTATTGGAGACCATACAAGTATGTATGCTCAAGGATATTTCTTCTATGATTCTAAGAAATCAGGTGGTATTACAGTATCTCACTTAAGATTTGGTAAGAAGGCAATTAAATCACCATACCTAATAAACAAGGCTGATTTTATTTCTTGTTCTAATCAATCATATGTAAATAAATATAATGTGCTTGATGGATTAAAGCCAAATGGTAAGTTCTTATTAAATACAATATGGACTCCAGAAGAAATTGAAACTAAGTTACCAGCTGCATATAAGAGATATATGGCTGAAAACAATGTAGAATTTTATACATTAAACGCTGTAGGTATAGCTCAATCAATAGGTCTTGGTGGAAGAATCAACATGATAATGCAAGCTGCTTTCTTTACAATAGCAAACATTATTCCAGTTGAAGATGCAATCAAGTACTTAAAAGATTCTGTTATTTCTTCTTATGGTAAAAAGGGACAAAAAGTTATTGATATGAATAATGGAGCTATAGATAAGGGTGTTGAATCCTTTGTTAAGATAGAAGTTCCAGCTTCATGGAAAGACGCTGTTGATGAAGAAGTTGTTGATACTAAGAAGAAGTCAGACTTTGTTAAAAATATAGTAATTCCAATGAACAGACAAGAAGGAGATTCACTTCCAGTTTCTACATTTATGGGAATGGAAGATGGTACTTTCGAAGCAGGTACTGCAGGTTATGAAAAAAGAGGAATCGCAGTTAATGTTCCAGCATGGCAATCAGATAAGTGTATACAATGTAACCAATGTGCATTTGTATGTCCACATGCTGCAATTAGACCGGTACTTTTAACAGAAGAAGAAGCTAAAAATGCTCCAGCTTCATTAAAGGCTGTAGATGCCAAGGGATTGAAATCAGAAGAGCCATTAAAGTACTTCATGTCAGTTACGCCACTTGATTGTGTTGGTTGTGGAAACTGTGCTCAAGTTTGTCCAGTTAATGCATTAATAATGCAACCTCAACATACTTTATCTGATCAAATGGAAGCTTTTGACTACGCTGTTGATGTAGTTACACCTAAAAAGAATCCAATGAACAGACTTACAGTAAAGGGTAGTCAATTTGAAAAACCATTACTTGAATTCTCAGGTGCATGTGCTGGTTGTGGAGAAACTGCATACGCTAAGTTAATTACTCAATTATTTGGTGATAGAATGATGATTGCTAATGCAACAGGATGTTCATCAATTTGGGGAGGATCTGCTCCTTCAACTCCATACACTAAGAACCATAAAGGATATGGTCCAGCATGGGCTAATTCATTATTCGAAGATAATGCTGAATATGGAATAGGAATGTTCCTAGGAGTTAAGGCTATTCGTGATAGAGTTGCTGGAAACTGTCAAGCTGCTTTAGAAGCTGGAATAGACGGTGAAGCTAAGGCTGCTACAGAAGACTGGTTAGCAAATGTTGATAACGGTGAAGGAACAAGAGATAGATCTGATAGATTAGAAGCTGCTCTTGCAAAACTTGACACTAAGGAAGCTAAGGCAATCTTAAAAGAAAAAGACTTCTTCGTTAAGAGATCTCAATGGATCTTTGGTGGAGATGGATGGGCTTACGACATCGGATACGGTGGAGTTGACCATGTGTTATCATTAGGAGAAGACGTAAATATATTTGTATTTGATACAGAAGTGTACTCAAATACTGGTGGACAATCTTCTAAATCTACTCCAACTGCTGCAATCGCTAAGTTTGCTGCAAGCGGTAAGAGAACTAAGAAGAAGGATCTTGGTATGATGGCTATGACTTATGGCTATGTATATGTTGCTCAAGTTAATATGGGAGCAGACAAGAACCAAACTCTTAAGGCTATAGCAGAAGCTGAAGCTTATAAGGGACCATCATTAATCATAGGTTATGCACCATGTATTAATCATGGACTTAAAATTGGTATGGGTAACAGTCAATTAGAAGCTAAGAGAGCTACTGAATGCGGATATTGGTCAATGTATAGATATAATCCACAATTAAAGGGTACTAAAAACCCATTCTCACTAGATTCTAAGGAACCAACTGCAGACTTTAAGGAATTCTTAATGGGTGAAGTTAGATATGCTTCACTTGCAAAGGCATTCCCAGAACAAGCAGATGGGTTATTTGAAAAGACTCATCAAGACGCAAAAGAAAGACTAGCAGGATACAAGAAATTAGCTGAATAGTCTTAAAAATAGAAAGAAGTGGGCTTTAGCCCACTTCTTTTTATTTATTAAAAGTTAAATAAAAATAGTGCTTTTATTTTATATTAATTAAGGTTACAATGAACAGACACTTGAAAATCTAGGAGGTAATGAAAATGGATAAAGAATTAAATAAGGACTGTAATGGTCAAGAAGAAGAAAGTTGTAAATGTGGTAATGACCATAAGAATAACGAAGAAGGATGCAATTGTGGGAATGATCACGATCATAGCAATGAAGACTGCGATTGTGGAGAAGATTGCGATTGTGGACATGATGATGATTTTGTAATTGATTTAGAAGATGATGATGGAAATATAGTATCTTGTCCGATTATAGACACTTTTGAATTTGAAAAAAATGAGTATCTATTAGCTCAAAGCCCAGAGGATGATTCTGTATACATGTTTAAATCAGTTGGAGAAGAATTAGTAGTTCCTGAAGAGGAAGAATTCAATAGAGTTTCAACTTATTATAATGATGAATTAGTTGGAAAATAAAAGAAGAGTGGTATTTCCACTCTTTTTTTTGTATAAATTCATAAATATTTAGGTGAAAACGAAAACCTACATTTACATTATTCAATAATAATGCTATATTTTTTATATATTAAAGAAGATAAATTTTCAATAAAAGTGATAATGGAGGAAAGAAAATGGATTATTCAAGAAAGGCGGAACGTATTACGCCATCAATTACTTTAGCAATTACAACAAAGGCTAAAGAATTAATTGAAAAAGGAAATGATGTTGTAAGCTTTGGAGTAGGAGAACCAGATTTTAATACGCCAAAACACATTATTGATGCAGCCGTAAAAGCAATGGAGGAAGGAAAAACGAAATATACCCCTACTCCAGGAATTATTGAACTTAGAAAAGCTGTATGTGATAAGCTTAAAAAGGACAATGAATTAATATATAGTCCAAACCAGATTGTTGTATCAACTGGCGCAAAACAATCTTTAGCAAATGCCTTTATGGCTATTTTAAATCCTGGGGATGAAGTCTTAGTCGCAGAAGCTTATTGGGTTAGTTACCCAGAGCTGATAAGATTAGCAGATGGTATTCCAGTGATTGTAAAAACTAAAGCTGAGGATAACTATAAATTTACATTGGAATCATTAAATAAATTTATATCAAATAAAACAAAAGCAATAATAATAAATAGTCCGAACAATCCTACTGGCACAATATATTCTAAAGAGGAGTTAAAAATTATAGCAAAGTTTGCTAAAGAAAAAGAGTTAATAATAATTTCAGATGAAATATATGAAAAATTAATATACGATGGTGAAGAGCATATAAGTATAGCGTCTTTATCAGAGGATAGTTATAATCGAACAATAGTAATAAATGGTTTATCTAAAGCTTATGCTATGACAGGCTGGAGAATTGGATATGCTGCAGCAAATATGGATATAATAAAACTTATATCATCTATTCAAAGCCACATGACCTCTAATGCAAATTCAATAGCTCAATATGCTGCTGTAGCTGCATTAAATGGCTCGGATAGAGAATTAAATAAGATGGTAGTAGAATTTCAAAATAGACGAGATTATATGCTAGATAGAATATCAAAAATAGAAGGATTAAGTTGTATTAAACCATCAGGAGCTTTCTATGTTATGATAAATATTGAAAATTTTCTAAATACAAAGTTTAATAATAAGGAAATTAACAATTCAGTTGATTTCTCTCAGGTGCTTTTAGAGGAAGAAATGGTTGCTGTGGTTCCTGGTGCCGGATTTGGAATTGATATGTATGTAAGATTATCATATGCTACATCGATGGAACAAATAAAAGCAGGATTAGATAGAATTGAAAGTTTTTTAAATAAAATCAGAAAATAACAATAAATAGCGGAGCAAATGCTTCGCTATTAACATATAAAGAGTTATTTATATGTTATTTGGCATATAATAGATTTATAAGGATTCAGGAGGGAAGAGAATGAAAAGATTAGCAATATTTGATGTGGATTATACAATAACAAAAAAGGAAACACTTATGGAATTGTATAAATACACTATAAAGGAAGATAAAAGAAACATAAGATTTTTACCCAGGGCATTGTTTAGTGGTGGTATGTACATTTTAGGATTTTATGATGAGAAAAGAGTGAAAGAAAGCTTTCTTAAATTTTTAGAAGGTTTTAATGAAAAAGAGATGCAAAGACTTACAAAAAGATTTTATAAAAATAGATTAAGTAAAATTATTTATGGTGATGCATTGAAAATGATGAAAAAGTTGAAGAGCGAAGGATATGATGTTTATCTGATATCTGCTTCTCCAGAATTTTATTTACAAGAATTATATGCAATAAATGATGTGGATATGGTTATAGGAACAAGGTTTGATTTTAAAGATGGTAATTTTATTAGAAGTATGAATGGAAATAACTGCAAGGGTGAGGAAAAAGTAACTAGATTAAAGGAAGTATTAAAAGAAAAAGAAATAGAAGTAGATTTTAAAGAATCGTATATGTTTTCGGATTCTTTATCGGATAAGCCTTTGTTTGAATTAGTGGGTAAACCCTATTTAATTAATTATAAGAAGAAACATCAAATTGAAATATTAAGATGGAAATAAGGTACAATCAAAGAAAGAAGGAATAAAAATGAAAGACGCAATAGGAATATTCTATATAGAAAATGGAAAGACAAGGGGTATTGATAATTGGGAAAATCAAGAAGGAACAGATATTATATATGAAGTAATCCGTGTTATAGAGGGAAAAGTACTTTTTTATGAAAGTCATTATGATAGAATGGTAAACTCTTGTATATTAAGTAATACAGAATTTAAAATGACAAAATATTCTCTTAAAAAAGATATAGAACTATTAATAGAATCAAATAAGGTAAGAGAAGGAAATCTGAAAATTACTTTTAAGAGTAAAGAAAAAGTTTTAAGAATATTCTGCATAAAACACTCATATCCAACAACTGATATGTATAAGTTAGGAGTAAAGACCATTCTTTACTATGGAGAAAGAACAAATCCAAATGCTAAAATAATAAATAATAATTTTAGAAAAGATGTTCAAGATAAGATTGAAGAGAAGAATGCTTTTGAAGCTATTTTGGTAAATAAAGATAATAATATAACAGAGGGAAGTAAATCTAATATTTTTCTAATTAAAGATGAAATACTATTTACATCTAGGGTTGAATTAGTTTTGCCAGGGGTTACTAGGACAGAAATAATAAATGTAGCAAAAAAGAACAATATTAAAGTTTGTGAAGGAAATGTAAATGCAGATACAATAGAAGAATTTGACGCATTATTTATTTCAGGTACTTCACCTAATATACTACCTATTAGTGATGTTAATGATATAAAATATAATATTAATCATAAATTGTTACGACAACTTATGATTTTATTTGAAGATACAATAAAACGACAAATCAATGTTTAAATTTATATTAATAGGGCATATTACAATATTAATTCTTATATGATATAATTATTTAAAGAGATTTGTAGGAGAGGGTTGATTATGGATTATACATATTTGGGTAAAAGTTTGGAAGAATGTTTAGAACAAGCTGAAAAGGATTTAGCTATATCGAGAGAACAAATTAATTATGAAATAATTAAAGAAGAAAAAGGATTTTTGAGAAAAAAATGTGAAATTATTATCCATACTATAGATTTAAATACAGAAAAAAATATAAATGAAAAAGAAGTTATAAAAGAAGAAGAATTTATAAATAAAGTAGAAGAAAAAGATTTTACTATAGAAGAAAATCGTATTATTTTACATACAGACGATTCTTTAAAATTAGAATTTGAAAAAGATATAAAAGTCTTTGTAAACGATGAGGAGAGGCCTAATTTACAAGAAGTAACATCAAAGGATAATATTAGATTTCAATGTGAAAATATAAGTGGAATAAGAGAATTTAATATAGCTATAAGTAATAATAGAATGGAAGTTAAAGTATCATTGAATTATAGACCAGAAGAAATAATAGGTATTAGTTGTACAAAAGTAGCAAGTAGATTAAAGCTAGTACAAAAGAAGACCTCAGGAGAATTTCCACCTTTGTATACAAAAAATGAAATAAAGCTGGCGCTAAAGGAAAAAGGAGTAGTTTTTGGATTTTTAGAGGATGCTCTTGATGGAGTATGTACCCAAAGAGAAGTGGTTAATGAAATTATTGCAAAAGGAATTTTATCTATAAATGACGAAGATGACATAATAGATATAAAATTTGAAAATACAAAAAGAAACGTAAAACAAGATTCAAATGAAAAAATAGATTACAGAAATGTGTATTCTATAGCTAATGTAAGTAAAGATGATATATTAGGAGAGATAATTAGAGGTAAAATAGGTATCAATGGAATAGATGTTTTTGGAACGGAAATTAAAAAGAAAAATAAAAAAAATCTAAAGATACAGACTAAAGAAGGATGTATAATAGATGGAAATAAAGTTATAGCAACCACAGAAGGTCGGCCTACAGTTAAAAATGGAATATTTTATGTGAATAAAATATTTGAGGCAGCTCATGATGTAGATATTAAAAGTGGGAATATCTCTTTTATTGGCGATGTAAAAATTACTGGTAGTGTAAAAGATGGGATGAGGGTTGAGGCAGGAAATATAATAGATGTAAGTGGAAATGTAGAAAATGCTAAGATAATAGCCCAGGGAGAAGTACATATTAAGGGCAATTGTTTAAATGCTAATATATTAGTAGGGTCTAATAATCTTTCCGTTCAATTATATTTAAATGAATTGATAGAGTTTAAGAAAAATCTAGAAGATTTGATGAGCTCCTATGAAGATATAAGCAAACGAAACTTATTGGGGGCAGATAGATCTGTTGGGGAAATAATAAAAGTTTTACTTGAAACTAAATTCAAAGATATACAGAAAGAATCTATGATGATTTTAGTGAATAATGAATCTACATTGGAGAATGGAACTAAGCTTAAGAAAATTTTAAGGACAAAATTTATCGGATCTGGGCCTTTAAGTATAAAGTATTCTAGTGAAGTATACGAATTAATAAAGTATATAGATATAGAAATAGAACCATTGGCAAGTAAACTTATGATTCCAGTTGATTTATATTTGAATTATTGTCAAGATACAACAGCAAAAGCTACTGGGAATATATTTATTACAGGCAAAGGTCAATATACTTCTAATTTATCTGCAGGTGGGAATATAGAATTTGAAACATCAGGAGCTATAGCAAGAGGTGGATGTTTAAGTGCTGGAAAGGATATAAAAGCAAAAATTGTTGGTAGTATAGCTGGTGTTACAACTTTTTTAAAAGTTCTAAAGAGTGGAGTTATTACAGCAGATATAGCATACCAAAATAGTGTTTTTATCTTTGAGGAAAGACAGTATTTATTAGAAATAGCATCTAAAGATATAAGGGCATATATTAATGAAAAAGGCGATATTGTAGTAGATAAATTTGTACTCTAGGAGGATATATATATATGGAAACAAAAAACATGAAAATACTAATCTTTAGTTTAAATGGAGAACATTATGCTACTGATATTTGCGATGTAGAAAGAATATTAGGATATGTTCATGCAACTGAAATGCCAGATGCTCCAAACTTTATAGACGGTGTACTTAACTACGAAAATAATATTTTACCTATAATAAACCTTGAGAAAAAGTTTAATTTCCCCACAGATAAGGGACAAGCAATAAATGAAGATGAGACCACAAAAATAATAGTTATTAAAAAGGATGAAAAGAAATTCGGAATAATTGTTGATACAGTTTATGAAGTATCAGATGTTAGTAGTGATTTGTTTGAAGAAGCACCACCTATAACTACTACTGTATCTAGAAGATATATGAAAGGTTTAATTAAACTAGATAATAGAATAGTAATTCTTTTAGATATGAAAGAAATATTATCAGAAGATGAAGAAGATTTAATTTTTTAGGGGGAAAAGAGAAATATGGTGGAAGTAAAAGTTGGTATTGCAGATCTAAACTTAGTCATGCCACCAGGTAAGATTATGACCATAGGGCTTGGTTCGTGCATTGGAATATCTCTATATGATAGAATAACCCAAACAGCAGGATTGGCTCATATAATGTTGCCTGATAGTACTCAGTTTAGAAAAGTCACTCAACCATTGAAATTTGCAGATTTAGCAATCCCTCTTCTTATTAAGATGATGGAAGAAAATGGATGTAGAAAAAGAAATCTAATTGCAAAGATTGCTGGCGGCGCATCTATGTTTAACTTTTCTGATAAAAGTATTATAAGCGATATAGGAAAGAGAAATGCTGAGTCAGTTAAAGTTGCTTTAGCGAAAGCCTCAATACCTATTTTAGCGGAGAATACAGGTGGAAATAAAGGTAGAACGATGATTGTAGATTCCAGTGATGGAGTAGTAACGTTGAAAACAGTTGGGAAAGATATCATCACATTATAGGGGGTTGATATAGGTGACAAAAATAAAAGTAGCAGTAGTTGATGATTCAGCGTTTATGAGGAAAATAGTTACAGATTGTATAAATACAAATAATGAAATGGAAGTAGTTGCAAAATTTAGAAATGGAAAAGATTTATTAGAACAAGTTGATAGATATAATCCGGATATAATAACTTTAGACATAGAGATGCCGGTATTAAATGGATTAGAGACTTTAAAGGCGTTAAAAGAACTAGGAATGAAATACCCAGTGATAATGTTAAGTAGTTTAACATCTCAAAATTCAGTGCATACACTAGAATGCTTAGAACTGGGGGCTATGGATTTTGTTGAGAAACCATCAGGTAGTTTATTATTAAGCAGTAATGAATTTAAAGATACATTAATTCAAAGAATATCTGAAATTGGAAAAAGTAGAAAAAATTCTAATAATACGGTTATAATTCCAAAGAGAATAGATCCTGTTATAAAAAAAAGAACTAGCCAAATAAAGGCAATAATAATAGGAGCATCCACTGGTGGACCTAGGGCATTGCAAGCTGTACTTACAAAAATTGATGGAGATATTGGAGTTCCAGTTTTTGTAGTCCAACATATGCCTAAAGGTTTTACAAAAGCCTTTGCTGACAGGCTTAATGGAATATGTAAATTAAAGACTGTTGAGGCTGAAGATAACATGTTAATAGAAAAAAATACTATATATATAGCTCCAGGTGGATGTCATATGACTGTTGGAAGTGGAGATAGAATAAAAAACAATGAAGAACCTTCTATATGGGGAGTTAGACCTGCTGTTGATAAACTTTTTGAATCAGCTGTAAAAGTTTATGGTGGAAATCTACTTTCGGTTATCTTAACAGGAATGGGTAAAGATGGATCAGCTGGTACGGTATTAGTTAAAGATGCTGGGGGGATAACTATATCGGAAGATGAATCAACATGCACAATATATGGAATGCCCAAGGTTGCATATGAGACGGGAAAGGTAGATATAGTACTTCCACTACCAGATATTCCTGGCAAAATTAACAGTATAGTAAAAGGGAGATAAGTATGGAATTTAATGACTTTCACAAATGGATACACAAAGAACTAGGTATTAATCTTTTAGCTTATAAACCAGAGCAATTAAATAGAAGAATAAATAGTTTAATGGGAAGAATAGGGGTTAAAACTTTAGAGGAATACACAGTTCTTATCAAAAAGGATGAGATGCAAAGGCAAAAGTTTTTAGATTTTATAACCATTAATGTAACTGAATTTTTTAGAAATCCAGAACTTTATGGTGATCTTGAGGACATTTTAAAAAGGGAGTTATTAATTAAAGGGAATCAGTTAAAAATATGGAGCGCCGCATGTTCCATAGGGTGTGAACCTTATACTCTAGGAATTATTTTAAATAAATTAAATAAAACCAGGAAACACAATATAATAGCTACAGATATTGATAATACAATACTTACTAGAGCCAAAAGTGGTGAATACGGAAAGCTTGAAATGAAAAATGTTAGTGCAGATAATTTGGCTGAGTATTTTACTGAAAAAGATGGTAAGTTTTATATAAATAGTAATATTAAATCTATGGTTACATTCAAGAAACATGATTTGATTCTTGGAAGTTATGAAAAAGACTTTGACCTAATTTTATGTAGAAATGTTGTTATATATTTTAACAATGATATAAAAAATGAAATTTATAAAAAGTTTAGCGAATCTTTGAAAAAGGGTGGATTACTATTCGTTGGTGCAACAGAAAGCATTTATAATTATAAAGAATATGGCTTCGAAAAAGCGTCTACCTTTATTTATAGAAAATTGTAAGGAGGAATTTTAATGGATACATCACAATATATGAATATGTTTTTAGAAGAATCTATGGAGAATTTACAAACATTAAATGAATCACTTTTGGATTTAGAGCAAGATCCGAATGATGTAGATAAGTTAAATCAAATATTTAGAGTTGCACATACAATTAAAGGAATGGCTGCTACTATGGGATTTAGCGATATTGCAGAATTAACACATACAATGGAAGATGTTTTGGCTAAATTCAGAGAAGGTGAATTAAAAGTAACTCAGCAGGTTGTAACAGTTTTATTTGATTGTCTAGATACTCTAGAAAAAATGGTTACAAATGTTGAATCTGGTTCAGATGAAAAAATTGAAATAGGTGAAATAATGAAAGCCCTTCATGAAATAGTAGCGGTAGATGAAAAGACGGAAATAAAAGTGGAAAAGGTCAATAAGGTAGAAACGAGTACGAGTAAAGATACGAAAGTTATAGAACTAAATCAATATGATAAATCAGTTATATTGCAAGCTAATGAAAAGGGATATAATGCTATTAATATAAGGATAACTCTAAGTCAAAATACTTTATTAAAATCTGCTAGAGCATTTTTAATAGTTAAGGATCTTGAAGAAGCTGGTGAAATTGTTAAATCAATGCCCGCTACTGAGGATATAGAAAATGAAGAATTCGATTTTGAATTATCATTCTTATTACTTACTGAAAATTCAGAGAGTCAAATAAAATCATTAGTTGAAAATATTTCAGAGGTTAGAGGTGTAGAAGTTGAAACAATAGTAGTTGAAGATGAAATTCCTGAACAAAAGGTAGAAGCACTTAAAATAGTTGAGCCTAAGGATATTGAAGAAAAGATTAAAGAGACAAAACCAGTAGTTAAAAAGGAAAGTCATAAAAAAGCTCACCAATCTGTAAGGGTTGATCTTGAAAGAATAGATAAACTTATGAATATGGTATCAGAGCTTGTTATATATAGAACTAGATTAGAACAAATTGTTTTGAATTTTAAATCTCCAGAATTATCAGAAACTCTTGAACAAGTAGGTAGAACAACAACAGATCTACAAGATTTAGTTATGAAAATAAGAATGTTACCTCTTGACACTGTCTTTAATAGATTCCCAAGAATGATCAGGGATATATCTGTTGAATTAAACAAAGAAATAAACTTTGTTATTGAGGGAGCTCATACTGAACTTGATAGAACAGTAATAGATGAAATAGGGGAGCCTTTAATACATCTATTAAGAAATGCTGCAGATCATGGGGTAGAACCTCAAGAGGTAAGAATTGCTCAAGGAAAAACACCTGTTGGAACAGTTAAGCTTGTAGCATATCAAGAAGGAACAAAGGCTTTAATAAAAGTAAGTGATGATGGAGCTGGAATCAATTTAGCAAGGGTAAAAGCTAAGGCAGAAAAAATGGGAATATCCACTGACGGCTTAAGTGATAATGATATTAAAAACTTAATATTTGCTCAAGGGTTTAGTACAAATGAAGTAGTTACAGATATTTCAGGCAGAGGCGTAGGAATGGATGTTGTTAAAACAAAAATATCTGCTTTAGGTGGAACTGTAGAATTAACAAGTGAAGAAGGAAAAGGATCTACCTTTGTAATACAATTACCTTTAACGCTTCAAATTATACAAGCTTTATTGGTTAATGTAGGAAAAGAAACCTTAGCTATTTCTCTTGGATTTATAGATAGAGTAATAGATTATAAAGAAGAAAACATTAAAAGAACTAATGGAAGAGAAGTTATTATCTATAGGGAGAATGTTATTCCATTACTAAGATTAAATGAGATGCTTTCTATAGAAGCTCAAGAGTCAGAAAAGAAATTCGTAATAATTGTTAATGTAGGAAGTAAAACAGTTGGATTATTAGTAGATTCTCTACTAGGACAACAAGAAATTGTTATAAAACCACTAGGCAAAACATTGAAGTCTTTAAAGGAATATATAGGGGCTACGATATTAGGGAATGGTTTAGTAACATTAATACTTGATGTAGGAGCGTTAGTATAATATAATAATGGGAGGTATAGTATGGAAGAGAACAAGTTGTCGGATATGCAGTTAGATGCGCTGCAAGAAGTATCTAATATTGGTGCTGGGAATGCAGCTACATCCTTATCTATTTTGCTAGGGAAAAAAATAGATATGGCTGTGCCTTCTGTTAATATGATTGAATTTGCCACATTAATTAATAGTGGTGGAGAAGAAGAAGTAGCGGGTATAGTTGTACGAGTCCTTGGCGATTTTTCAGGTAGTATATTAATCATTTTTGAAAAAGATATTGCAAAAAATATAATCGAGATGTTAACAGGAACAAGGGAAGAAGAATTTTCAGAACTTGGAGATTCAGTTTTGTGTGAGATAGGAAACATTCTTTCTGGATCTTATATGAATGCTATAGCACAATTTACAGGATTAAGGGTTGTAGCATCAGTACCTGCAGTTGCAGTTGATATGCTAAGTGCAATTTTAGCAACAACATTTGTAGAATCTGGGCAATACGATGAATACATACTTGATATAGAAACAGTTTTCTTAGATGAAAACAACGGTAATGTAGGAGCACATTTTTACTACATACCTGTACCAGGTTCCATAGAGAAAATACTAAAAACTATAGGTGTTAATTAAATTGGAGGTATGAACAATGGCTAAAGTATTAATAGTTGATGATGCAGCTTTTATGAGAATGATGATAAAAGATATTCTTCAAAAAAATAATTTCGAAGTAGTGGGCGAGGCTAGTAATGGAATAATCGCTGTAGAAATGTATAAAAAGGAAAGACCGGATGTGGTAACGATGGATATTACAATGCCAGATATGGATGGAATAGAAGCTGTTAAGGCAATTAAGGCATTTGATCCTTCAGCAAAAATAATAATGTGTTCTGCAATGGGGCAACAATCCATGGTTATGGATGCAATTAAGGCTGGAGCTAGAGACTTTATTGTAAAGCCTTTCCAAGCAGATAGAGTTCTTGAAGCAATAAATAAAGTTGTTAATGCATAATTCTAATGTATAGGAGGCGAGTTAAATGCAAATAGTAGTATTTAACCTAGGTGAAGAACATTTTGCAGTAGAAACTGAAAAAGTTCAAAGTATAAATGATATGATGGAAATAACAATAGTCCCTAATGCTCCAAGTTATATAAAAGGATTAATTAACTTAAGAGGTAATATTAAATCATTAGTGGATATTAATTTATTATTAAATGCAAATTCAACAGGGGAACAACAAAATATAATAATATTAACTGTTGAAGATGAAGAAATTGGAATAACTGTAGATGAAGTTGAAGAAGTACTAGTAATTGATGAAAATCTCATACAAAAAATGGATAATGAAGAAACAAGCCCATATATCAAAGGTATATTAAATTATGATAATATGTTATTAACTATTATTGATATTGATAAACTTTTAAATTAAAAAATAAAGTGAGGGAAAAGTATGGCAGATGTTCTATCCCAAAATGAAATAGATGCATTGTTATCTGCCTTATCGACAGGAGATATAGAACCTGATCAGATTCAGGAAGAGGAAAAACATAAGATTAAGCTCTATGATTTTAAGAGTCCACAAAAATTCTCTAAGGATCATATAAGGACTCTTGAGTTAATTCATGATAACTTTGCCAGAATTATTTCGAACTATCTTACATCCCAGATAAGGGTTAATGTAAAGGTTAAAATACAAACTGTAGAACAGATAACTTATGAAGAATTTATTCACTCAGTACAAAATCCTACAATAATGACATTATTTAAAATGCCACCATTAACAGGTACAATACAGCTTGAGACTAATGATCAGTTTTCATTTCAAGTTCTTGACATCCTTTTAGGGGGAACAGGAGAAAGGAAAACAACTAGTAGTGAGTTCTCAGAAATAGATAAAAACATAATGTTAAATGTAACTACAGGAATACTTGCGAATTTGAAACTTGCCTGGGAAGATATATTAGATGTAGAACCAGAGGTTGACGGAATTGAAACAAATCCCGCAATAAATCAAACCTTAGCACCTAATGAGCCTGTAGCCTTAATAACATTTTCTGTGGAAATGGGTAAAAGTAATACATTTATTAATTTATGCATTCCTTATTTATCACTTGAAAAAGTATTAGATAAGTTAGTAGTACAATACTGGTTCCACAATGAAAATGGAGATTTAATGGAAGAATCCAAGCATAAATTGGAGGTTGGACTTAACCCTGTTAAAATAGGGATTTCAGCAGAGCTAGGAGAGACTCATATAAGTGTTGATGATTTCTTGAAATTAACTAGCGGAGATATAATAAAGCTAGATAATAAATTTACAAGTCCTATTAAAGTTTATATTGAGGATCAGGAGTGCTACTATGCTAAACCTGGTATTTTAGGCAAAAATATGGGAGTAGCAATACTAGACATAATAGATAAGGATGTGAATGACTATGAGTAACGGCTTTTTATCTCAAGAAGAGATTGATTCACTACTAGGTGGTGGAGATAATAAGCAATCAGAAGTTGATGCAAAGGATAGCAGTAAGGAAGAAGTATTATCTGATATAGAAAAAGATTTACTTGGAGAAATAGGAAATATATCTATGGGATCTGCATCTACTGCTCTTTATCAGCTTATAAGTCAAAAAGTTAATATAACTACCCCAGTAGTTACTTCAACTACTTTAAATGAAATAAAAGATAGCTTTATAGCCCCAACAATTGTATTAGATGTTAAATATACAAGTGGAATTGTAGGAAGAAATATATTAATCATAAAAACTGAAGATGCTGCAGTTATTGCTAATCTTATGATGGGTGGGGACGGAAAACCTGAAACTCATGAGTTGTCAGAAATGGAAATAAGTGCTGTTCAAGAAGCTATGAATCAAATGATAGGTTCAGCAGCCACTTCTATGGCAACTATGTTTTCTAGAGAGGTGAATATTTCTCCTCCTGTGGCTAAAATATGGAAAACGAATGAAGAGGAGTTGTCTTCTGAAATCGCCGGTGATGAAAAGATAGTAAGAGTTAATTTTAATATGACTATTGGTGATTTAGTTGATAGTAGCATAATGCAAATTTTACCTCTCCCTACGGCTAAAAAGATCGTCTCTATTATGATGGGAAATGAAGAACCAGAGGTTAAACCACCAGTTGTGGAACAACCAAAAACCATAGAACAAACTCCAGAACCCATCTATGAAACACCGTCACCACAAGTTCAGAACAAACCTATTGTAGAAAGACCAGCTCCGCAAGTGGAAGTTCATGAAGCTAGTTTTGAACCATTAAAGGAGAGTAGATTTTCAGGATCTCCTAAAAATATTGATTTAATATTAGATGTTCCATTAGATATATCAGTTGTGCTAGGTAGAACAAAAAAAAGTATTAAAGAAATATTAAGTCTTGGAACTGGATCTTTAATAGAACTTGAAAAATTAGCTGAAGAACCAGTTGAAATTTTAGTTAATGGTAAGAAAATAGCATATGGTGAAGTTGTAGTAGTTGATGAAAATTTTGGTGTTAGAATAACTAATATAATAAGTAATGTGGAGAGAATTAAATCTCTTAAATAGATTATTTCAAAAAAAGCGTAGGTTTCTACGCTTTTTTTTGTGGAAATTTTCAAATAACACTAAACTACAAAAAAATATATCCGATAATAAGAATAGAGTAAGTACTGGAGGACGATAAAAATGGATGTTAAAGGGATTGGATCTCATAATATAATTAATGTATATAATAAAAATGCTAATAATAAGGTGGTTTCTAAGGAAGTTATAAAACAGTCAACAGACAGGATAGAAATTTCTAGTCTGGGTAAAAGCTTAACAGATTTTTCTCTAGAAGGTTTAAGTATTAATGATCCTTCTAAGATTGCAGAGCTTAAGAATAAGGTGGAAAGTGGAAATTATAATGTAGATGCAAAGTTAACAGCTAAGAGTATGATAAATTATATTAAGGAGACTAAAATCAAATGATAAATAATTTAACAGGTACTTTAAGTTTGGAAAAAGAAAGTTTGCAGAATTTATTATCTTTACTAGAAGAGCAGTATATGTTAATTATGAAAAAACAATTATTTGAACTCGAGGATATAGTAGGAAAAATAAAGCTTTGCAATAAAGATATTGCAGAGCATGAAGTTAGTCGTAGAAAAATAGTTGGACCGAAAAGTATGAAAGATATTGTAGAGAATAGCAATAATCCACACTTAAATTCTGAATATAAAGATATAAAAAAGCTAATTGAAGTAGTAAGAATGCAAAAGGACACTAATGAGCTATTAATAAGACAACAGATTGGATTTAATGCTCAGATATTAAACATAATTAATCCAAGAAGAGAAATAAAGACGTATAATTCTTATGGAAATTTATCTAAATAGGAGGAAAAAAGATGTCAGGATTATTTTCTACATTTAATATAGGAAGAAGTGGATTAAATACAGCCCAAACTACAATAGATGTAACATCTCATAATGTAGCTAACGTAAATACTGAAGGCTATTCTAGGCAACGAGCTGAAATAATAACTTCAAGACCTGCTAACGCAACAGTAGGCCAAGTTGGAACTGGATCTCAGGTTCAAGCTATAGAAAGGGTAAGAGACTCATTCTTAGACTATCAGGTCAGAGGAGAATCAAGCGCACAAGGACAAGCGGATGTACGAAATGATATGTTATATCAAGTTGAGAATATATTTAATGAACCTTCAGATACAGGAATATCAAGTCTTATGGGAAAATTCTTTGATGGATTTCAAGAACTTTCTAAGCAATCTCAAAATTCAAATGCAAGAACAGTTGTTGCACAACAAACTTTAGCTTTAACAGATGCCCTTAATCATGCAGCTACAAAGCTAGATGAGTTAAAGAGTAATGCACAGATGCTACTTAAGGCAAATGTTACAGATGTTAATAGTATGCTAGACCAAATAAATTCACTTAATAAGGAAATTATGAGTGTAGAAACAGCGGGACAAACTCCGAATGACCTTATGGACAACAGAGACAAGCTTCTAGATGAATTAAGTTATAAGTTCGGTATAAAAGTAGAAAGTGCAGTATTTCAAGGAGCAGATGTAAAGGCCACTGATGCAGGAGGGATGAAGAGTGCAAATCTTGTATCATCATCTCCAAATACTGATGTAGCCAGATTTTCATATATTAGTTCTATTGAGGAAGACCCTAATTCTCTTAATACACAAGTAATTACGTATTACAAGTTAGGAGATATGAGTAATGAAAAAAACAAGCAAATAATTAGAGTTACAGGGTTAAGTGCTGAAGAAATCCAAAAAATCAGTGAAACCAGAGTCTTATGGGCAGATGAGAGTGGACAAGTAACTAAAGCTGATGGATATCCAATCAAGGATAATGATATTATATTAGCATCGGAATTAATGGTATTTACTCCAAAGAGTGGGGAAATCTCGGGGAATATTTCAGTTCAGGCAGATATAGAAAATTATAATGATCAATTAGACAAGCTAGCAATGTCAATTGCATTTTCAGTAAATGCTATTCATAGTGGATTAGCTAATCCAATAAATACAGGGGGAGACCCAGAGATAGATAATGTCCCTTTCTTTGTTAATAGTGATATTGCTCAATATGACTCTAATAATAATTTAATAAATGTATTAGAAACCTTAAATGGAGAATCTGGAATAAGTGCTAAGAATATAACTATTAGTAAGGAAATTCTAGAAGATGTAATGAAGATAAAGACAAAAACTCATGATAGTGATTATGGATATACTTCAGAAAACGAAGTTGACGGAGAAGGCGATGGAGCTAGAGCGTTAGCCATAGCACAATTAAGGGATACTCAATTAAAAGTACAATCATTTGGAGTAACAATATTATCTAGGTCGGATATGTTTAATACCTCAAAGGGTGGCACAACTCTGAGTAATCATGGTATGGACATAGCAAGTGATACAAGTGGTATGCAATTAGATTCATATTACATGGATCAAATTGATAAACTTGGAATACAAGCTCAAGAAGCATCTAGAATTTCTGAAAATCAGGAAACTTTAGTAGGACAACTTGAAAATAACAGAGAATCTGTATCAGGAGTATCATTAGATGAAGAAATGGCGAACCTTATACAGTTCCAACATGCCTATTCTGCAAATGCAAAGATTATATCAACCATTGATGAACTTCTAGATGTTGTTATAAATGGGTTAAAGAGATAAAAAATTAAAGTAGAGGAAGTGAAATTATGAGAATAACAAATAAAATGATGTCGAATAACTATTTAAGAGATATGAATAGTAACTTAAAAAGTCTAGATAAAATAAATGAGCAAATGGCTACAGGCAAAGTTATGAGTAGGCCCTCTGATAATCCGTTTAAGGTTGCTAGGAGTATGCAGCTGACTACAGATATTAATGCTAATAAGCAATATAACGATAATATAAAGGATGCTACAAATACATTAGACTCAACGGATCAAGCAGTATATCAAGCAACAAATGTACTGCAAAGAGTTAGAGAACTTATGGTTTCATCAGGAAATGCAGCCTATGGTAGTAATGAAAGTAAAGCAATCTTTGATGAAATAAAAGAGAGAGTATCTGAGCTAGGTCAGGTTTTAAATACAAATTTCGATGGGAAATATATCTTTGGTGGGACAAAATCTTCATCAAAGCCAGTAGATATAACTACTAATGCCGTTACTGGGAGTAATGACATTACTTTCGTAGATAAAGATGGAGGCAAGTTAGATATTAACAGTGCTGATCCAAGTGTAATTAATCAGCTAAATAATATTGGAGCTGATTTAAGTGTTGAAGTATCTCAAGGGGTTAAAATGAATTACAATGTTAATGCTTTAGATATTTTGTCCTTTAATGATTCAGAGGGTAATAATGTGAATGTTATGGAGTTACTTTCTCAAATTCAAACAAACTTAATTACAACTAATGAATCAGATAGAAGCAAAGTCTGTAATGAGAATTTAGAAAGTCTAGATAGTGTTATCTCTAATTTATTGACAAAAAGGTCAGAGATAGGAGCAAAACAAAATAGAATGGAATCTGCTCTAGAAAAAAATGAGGACGAAAGCTATAATATGACAGAAATATTATCTAAAACTGAAGATATTGATTTTACAGAAAAAAGTATAGAATATAGCATGGCTCAAACAACATACACGGCAGCATTACAAGTAAGTGCTAAGATATTACCAGCAACTTTGCTAGATTATTTATAAAGGGGTGTTATTATGAAAATTACTTTTAATAAAGGAATACTTGGATTACAAGAATATAAGGAATTTGATTTAGTAGATCTAGAAGGATTAGAACCTTATAAAATGTTAAAATCCGTTGAGGATAAAGAAATTGGATTAGTTGTTGGTTCACCTTTTGAAATGGATTTAGGATATGAAGCTAAAATTCCAAAAGAAACTCTAGAACATCTGCAAATATCCTCACAGGAAGATGTTTTGATTTTTACAACTATTAATGTGAATTCTGATGTAAGTAAGATTACAACAAACCTAAGGGCTCCAATTATTATAAATGTTAAGAAATCCTTAGGAGAACAAATAATTTTAAATAATGAAATTTACAAAATAAAGCATCCTATGTATAAGGGGTGAAGATAAATGTTAATTATTACGAGAAAAGAAGGAGAGTCCTTTTTAATAGGTGATGATATTGAAATTACTATAACTAAGGTAGCTGATGGTAATGTAAAAATAGGAATAGAGGCACCTAAAGAGATGTTAATACTTCGAAAAGAACTATATAAAGAGGTAGAAAATGAAAATAGAAATTCAGCAAAATTTGATTTAAGTTTATTAAAAGTATTAAAAAAATAGGAGGAAGGATAAGTGGAAATAAAGGTTACTGGTCAAGGAAGGCAAAATAACCTAAATACTGGGGGTTATGAAATATCATTACCTCAAAATAACATGGAAGTTACAAAAGATGTTAAAAACTACTACAAACAAGAAGAACCGTATACTGAGAAAGATTTGCAAAAGGCAGTAAATAAACTAAACAACTTTTTAAAGGATGAAAGTACTCATGCTGAATATTCTGTTCATGATAAGTTTAATATCATTTTAATTAAAATAATAGATGATAAAACTAAAGAAGTGATAATGGAAGTGCCACCTAGAAAGATCCTTGATATGGTGGCTAAAATGTGCGAACTTGTCGGAATAGTATTCGATAAGAGGGCATAAAGAATATGACTATACAACTAAATAGAGTCCATGTAGAAATAAGAGAAAACTTAAGGGCCGAAGTTAAAGATGATATTGTTAGTAAAAAAATTCAACTAGATATTGATAATAAGATGAAAAAACCTTTTGTCGAAACAAAAAATGACGATAAAGATAAAAAGAAAAAGTTTTTCACCATCAATGGAATAAAAAGTAATAAAAAGAATATAGAAGTTGAAGCGGAAATTAGGCATGAAGAATTTAAAGAGACTTCTACAGGCATATTTATAGATAAGATGAAATAGGAGGCGGCATATGAATTCCAATGGATACAGTATATACAAAAATAATAGCGTTAATTATGCATCTAAAGATCAGTTGCTTTTAATGTTATTAGATGGAGCAGTAAGATTTGCAAAAAGAGCTGAATTAGCCCTGCAGGAAAATGATGTAAAGAAAACTCATGAAAATTTGGTGAAAACTCAAGATATATTTACAGAACTTATGGTGACATTAGATACAGATGCAGGAGAGTGGGCAAAGCAAATATTTAGAGTTTATAGATTTATAAATGAAAAATTAATTGAGACGAATATGAAAAAGGATATAAAAATATTGCAAGAAACAATACCTTTAATTCAAGATATAAGAGATATATGGTATGAGGCTCAAGGGAAAAATAAAGCTTCAGGACAATAAAAAAGGAGGAATGTTATTATGACTACCAGAATTACAGGACTTGCGACAGGGCTAGATGTTGATGCTATTGTAAAAAGTTCTATGCTTAAATATACAATGAAAGTAGATACAGCAAAACAAAAACAAGAAGTACTAGAAATTAAACAAAAATTATATAGAGATGTTATTACTAGCGGAAAGGATTTTTATAATAAATATTTTGATATAGCTAAGGGTGATAGCTTGTTAAATACTAAAAGTTATTCTTCTGTTAGCTTTGAGTCTACTGATGCATCTGTAGCTACAGCTACAGGTACATCAAGTGCTGTTAAAGATAATTATGAGGTCACAGTAAGTAGCCTTGCATCAGCTGCAAAAAAGTCGTTTTCAGCCGCTGAATTAAGTGGAGATCAGCCTATTATGGTTACTTACAATGGAAAAACTGTCACTATTCCTACAGCTGATATGACGGGTAAGACAGAACCGGAAAGAGCTAAAGTTATTAATACCGCGTTAAGTACAATAGGCTTAAAGGCTAGTACTTCTGATTTTACTGCAGGTATTCTTATAGAATCAGCTACAACGGGTGCGCTTATAGGAACAGCAGAAAATAGTTTTACTGGAACAATTGGTGGAGTTGCTTTCTCTAAGTCTGATGTTGGAACAAATCTACAAGCTGCAGTTACAAGCTCTAAAGGGACCGTTACTTATGATGGCACTGGTGAACCGGTATCTGCAAGTAATACTATAACTTTAGATGGGGTACAATTTTCACTTAATGCTGTAGGAACAACAACTGTTAGTGGGAAAATTGATGTTACAGAAACTAAGGATAAATTGGTGAATTTTGTTAATGATTATAACACCTATATAGAAAAGTTAAATACACTAGTTATGGATACCCATGATAGAAGTTATACACCTTTAACAACTGAGCAGAAAGAAGCTATGTCCGAGGATGAGATTACGCTATGGAATGCAAAGGTTGAAAAAGGTCAATTAACAAGAGATAGTGATTTAAGTAGAATAGTAAATAGTTTGAAAAGTTCTATGGCAAGTTCCGTAAGTGGGATAAGTTCAATTCTAGAGAAGATAGGAATTACTCCTGTAGAAGATTATCAAACTCCTAAAAATGGAACATTTACTATTGATGATAGTAAATTAACAACAGCATTAGAGGCGAATCCACAGGAGATTATGAAATTATTTATTCAAGTACCTGAATCTGACACATTAAGTGATTCAGAAAAATTCAGCCAAACAGGAATTCTATATAGAATGAAGGACATTTTAAATAATGAATTTGTATCATCAACAAATTCTCCTCTTATAAATAAGGCTGGAATAATGGGAACAGCATCTTTTACCCAAAGTTCTTTATCTAAAAGTATATCGGATTATAAATCAAAGATAACTGAGATGGAAACAGCTTTAGCTACTAGAGAGCAAGCTTTTTATTCCAAATATGCTAAACTTGAGGTTCTGATGAATAATTTTAATACTCAACAGTCCAGCTTAGCATCAATGTTAGGAACTTCGTCATGATAAATGAAATCTTAAGAAGCTATGGTGAAACAACAAAAAAAATTATATCATTTTTAGAGGTCGATAAAGATGTGGATGAATTGATGGAAAAAAGAGAAATGATCCTAAAGGAATTAGATGGGTTAAAGTATACGTCTGATGAAAAATTGGAGTGTTATAAGGCTTTAGAATTAGAAGAGTTAGACAAAATCTTTGAGTCTACCATTAAAGGTAATATGTTAAAGCTTAAAGAGAAAATAAAAGATGCTCAAAATAGAAAAGCTGCTTACACTAGTTATTCTTCTAATGATACACAAGGGAGTTTGTTTGCTAGGAAAGTTTAGAATATGTATAGAGGTTTGAAATATTGAAACGAATAGGATATTGTAAAGAGCACATGCAAACAGTTGAGAGTTGAAAATTGAGAGTAGAGAGTTGGGAGAGTGACTTTTTATTTTGATATTTAGGCTTGAGTTTATTTGAAATCAACAGTTTAGTTGGAAGAAAAATACTTGAGAAAATATTTTGAATTAGGTATAAAGTTCTGAAATATCGAAACGAATATAATAGTGTAGAGGATGAATAGTTGAGAGTTGAAGATTGAGAGTGGAGAGTTGAGGAATTGGCTTTTGTAGCTTGAAATTTATACTTAAAGTTATGTAGAATCAACAGTTTGGTTGGAAGAAAAATACTTGAAAAATATTTTAAAATAGGTATAAAGTTCTCGAATATCGAAACGAATATAGTAGTGTAGAGGATGAATAGTTGAGAGTTGAAGATTGAGAATGGAGAGTTAAGGAATTGGCTTTTCTGAATTGGGATTTATACTTAAAGTTATTTAGAATCAACAGTTTGGTTGAAAGAAAAATACTTGAAAAATATTTCAAATTAGGTATAAAGTTCTCAAATATCAAACCGAATATAATAGTGTACAGAGAATATGAAAGTTAAGATAATTCTCAATTAAAAAGCTAGTAGGCTCAAAGAGCTTAACTATAGATAGTGGACAAGGAAGTTCACTTTAAAAATCAAGGAGGAAATTATTATGATTATAAACCACAATTTAGGTGCAATGAACGCTAACAGAAACATGGGTATTAACGCAAGTAATGCTAGCAAATCAATGGAAAAACTTTCATCAGGTCTTAGAATTAACAAAGCTGGGGACGATGCAGCAGGTCTTGCTATATCAGAAAAGATGAGAGGACAAATCAGAGGATTAGATCAAGCTTCAGCTAATGCTCAAGACGGTATTTCCATGATTGGAACTGCTGAAGGTGCGTTAAACGAAACTACTTCAATTCTTCAAAGAATGAGAGAACTTGCAGTGCAAGGTGCTAATGATACTAATACAACTGAAGATAGAACACAAATACAAAAAGAAATGAATCAGTTAACTTCAGAAGTAAGCAGAATTGGTAATCATACTGAGTTTAATACTCAATCATTACTTGATGGTAAATCAGGAGTTGTAACATCAGCGGCATCAGGAACATCAGCATCATCAGCATTTACGTTCCAAATTGGTGCAAATCAAGACCAACAATTTACTGCTAACATTAGCGATATGCGTTCTTCTGCTTTAGGAATAGCAGGAACAGCAGGAGGTGCTACAGCAGTTTCTGGCGCTTCTTTCGTTGCCAGTGGAGGTGATAGTTTGTCAGATGTTTCAACAGCTGGTGAAACAGCACTTGATATATCTGATTCAACAAAAGCTACAGCTGCGATTAAAGTTCTTGATGCAGCTACAGCATCAGTATCAGCAGAAAGAGCTAAACTTGGTGCTTATTCAAATAGATTAGACCACACAATAGCTAATTTAGGTACATCAAGCGAAAACTTAACAACAGCTGAATCAAGAATTAGAGACGTGGACATGGCAAAAGAAATGTCTACATTCTCAAAGAATAATATTCTTAATCAAGCTGCTCAAGCTATGCTTGCACAAGCTAACCAACAACCACAACAAGTTCTTACATTATTAAGATAATTGAAGAATTTATAAAAACAAAAAAGAACTGGAGATTAAATTCTTTGGTTCTTTTTTTGTGGAAAAATATGTTTTAAAAGTTCAATAAATAAAAAGTCCTAAAGAATATTAATTTTCGTACGATAATTATATGATTAAGTAAAATATAAAGGTAGGATAATATGAAGGATGCTATAAATTCCATTGAAGAAATTCGAAATTTAATTTTTGATTTTGATATAAAAATTGCTATGAACAAGGTTTCAAAACTTATTGAAGATTTAATTTTAATCAGCAGTAACTTAAGTCAGCCAAAAACAAACAAATTTATGAGTATAATCACGTTAATGAATATTGCTTTAGGCAACAAGGATTATCTATTATATAGTGATATTTTAAAATATGAATTAAGGCCTTTTCTAGAGCAGGAGGAAAAATCATGAATATATATGAAAAGAACTTAGAATTTTTCAGACAAAATATACATAGCATATATGAGTGTTTAATGCTTGAAAAGTCAAGATATGATTCAAAGATTAATATTATAAACGATTCATTGAATTTATGTGTAGAGAATGAAGGGAAGAAGTGCTTTGTGCATAGTACATATAATACTGAAAGCGAAAATTGTAGTATGTTTTCTTCTATAGATAAAGATGTAGAGAAAATAGTTATTTTTGGATTTGGCGTTGGTAAATGTATAAATTATATTTGTGATAAGTTTGAAAATTTAAGAAATATAACTATAATAGAACCTGATTTAAATATTTTTAAAGTTATGCTTAATTATGTTGATGTATCTGAATTAAGTAACAAAATTGGTACTATTACCTTTATAATAAATAAGACAAAAGAAGAAGCTACTAAAATATTATGGAATTGTCTAAAAGAAAATCTTACGCAAAAAGTTGAATTAACATATAATATATCGTATAGAAGCTTATATCCGGAATATTTTGTACATATAAACAATAGAATTACAAGTAATATAAAAAATTTCGTAATAAATATGGCTACCAATGATTTTTTTCTTTTTAATTGGGCTGAAAATATAATAAAAAACAATAAACATTGTGCCCCTTTTCTTGGAAATCTTTCAGGTGAATTCAAAGATATACCAGTTATATTAGTTTCAGCAGGTCCATCTTTAAATTATAATATACAATATTTAAAACAAGTAAAGAATAAGGCTGTAATTATAGCGCTTGGTTCTGCTATTAAAATACTAGATAGTAATGGTATAATTCCACATTTTCGGTTAGCCTTTGATGGTAGTGATAATGAAAGAAATATATTCAAAAATATAGATACAGAAGCATCTGTACTGATTTTTTCGGATATGTTAAACTACAATATTCTAAATGAATACAAGGGAAATAAATTGAGAATGGTTTTAAATACTGACTATATAAGTCAGTACATTCAATCTAAGATTCATGATGATAATTATATTTTTGAATGTGGATTTTCTGTAGCAAATGTTGCGTTAGATGTTGTTATTAAACTTGGATTTAGTAAAGTAATATTTATAGGTCAAGACTTATGTTATACAGATGGGAACATTCATGCAAAGGGCACATGGATACAAGAAAATGAATATGTGGATTTTAATGGAATTGAATATATAAAGACAATTAACGTAATTGGTGAAACGGTTTATACAGATAATAAGTTTTTAGGTATGAGAGATATGTTAGAACATAAAATTAAAAGCAATAGTGGGATTACATTTGTTAATGCTACAGAAAAAGGTTTGAATATAGAAGGAACTGTAAATAAAACTTTTCTTCAGGCGATGAAAGATGCTGTAACTAATGAATTTAATATTGATCATGTATTAAATAAAGTATTTGGTGAAGAGAATGAGGATAATAATATTGAAAAGTTAGAAGTTGTAAATTCAACTTTGATTAATGAATTAAAAGATTCGATTAAGATTAATGATTATAGACTTAAAAAATTAAAAAAGTTAAACAAATACTACGAAAAAGGATTAGGAATAGGCAAATTGAATATAGAGCTTAAATATATTAAAACTATAGAAAGCGAATTAGAAAATAGTAGCTTTTATAAAAAAGCAGTAAAACCTATGATATTTAATAAAATTAAAACTATATTTATGAACTATGCCTATAATGGTAAGGATGAAAAAATATTATTAGAAAAGAATATAAGGGCGCTATTAGGCCAAACAATAGTAGTAAAAGAGTATCTAAGTTTTATATTAAATCTATTACAAGAATAAAATATATTAATATCTTAAGGAATGATGATTAATGAATAAAAATATTGAACAATTATTAATTAAAAAGAACTGTACTATAAAAGCTGCACTAGAGATAATTAATAATGGAGCTAAGGGAATTGTATTAGTTATCGATGAAGGTAATAAGCTGATTGGAACTATAACTGATGGGGATATAAGAAGAGCTTTGTTAAAAGGATTTAAGCTAGAAGAAAGCTTAGAAGAATTTATTCATTATAATCCTGTAGTAGCCTATAATAATATGAGTAGGGAAGAAATAAAGGATATATTTATTAAAAAGGCTGTAAAACAAATTCCGATTTTAAATAAAGATGGAAAAGTTGAGAAAATATTAGATATAAATGATTTACTCCTTCCAGAGGGAAAGGAAAATTTTGTGATAATAATGGCAGGGGGACTAGGGACAAGGCTTAAAGAACTTACAGAAGAAGTACCAAAACCAATGTTAAAGGTAGGACGAGATCCGATTCTTCAACACATAATAAATAATTATAAACAATATGGATATAATAAAATATTACTTTCTGTTAACTATAAAGCGGAAATTATAGAAAATTATTTCCAATCAGGGTACGCTTATGGTGTTAAAATTGATTATGTAAAAGAAACAAAAAGGCTTGGTACTGGTGGAGGTATTAAGCTAGCTAGTGAGTATATAGATAAACCTTTTTTTGTAATCAATGGTGATATATTTACTAATTTAAATGTAGATAACATGATGGATTTTCATGTCAATAACAAATTCGATTTGACTGTAGG
Source organism: Clostridium vincentii (assembly GCF_002995745.1). GTDB lineage: Bacteria > Bacillota > Clostridia > Clostridiales > Clostridiaceae > Clostridium > Clostridium vincentii. The sequence continues at coordinate 67,457 of NZ_PVXQ01000012.1, forward strand.
TGTTAGAAAACATACTTTTCAGATTCCTTATGGGGTAATAGATTCAGAAGAGAGTATTATTAATGGAATTGAAGAAAAACCTACTAAAGAATATTTGATAAATGGTGGTATCTATTGTATAAATCCAGATATTATTGACTATATTCCTGAGGATGAATACTACGAAATAACCGAATTAATAAATAAATGTATAAAGCAAGGTAAAAAAGTAGGTAGTTATGAAATAAAAGAATATTGGATGGACATAGGTAAAATAGAAGACTATCATAAAGTAAATGAAGATATTTATGATTTACTCTGCTTAGATAAAGAAGGTGGAAATAATGATAAATAATAAAAGCATTCTCGCTATAATTCCAGCTAGAGGTGGTTCTAAGGGGATACCAAGAAAGAATATTAAGCTTTTGAATGGTAAACCCTTAATTTCTTACACTATAGAGGAAGCATTGAAAAGTAAATATATTGATAGAGTTATAGTATCTACTGATAATGAAGAAATTGCTAACATTAGTAAGTCTTATGGTGCGGAATGCCCATTTTTAAGGCCTATAGAGTTAGCACAAGATGATTCAACTACCATGGATACCATATTATATAATATAAATGAGTTAAAAGAAAAATTTGATTACATTTGTTTACTACAATGTACATCACCTTTAAGAAATGCTGAAGATATAAATAAAACTATAGAAAGGGTTATTGAAACAGATTCAGATTCAATTATATCTGTTTGTGAATCACAAGATAATCCTTATTGGACAACTGTAATAGAACAAGAGAAACTTAAGTTTTTATTGATAAATGGAGAAAAAATAAAGAGAAGACAGGAACTTCCTACTACATATAAGGTTAATGGATCCATTTATTTAATGAAAACTCATATTTTGATGAGTGAAAAAAAATTATTCACTGATAATACTGTTGCATATATTATGAGTCAGGAACATTCCGTTGATATAGACACATTATTAGATTTCAAATTTGCAGAAGTATTAATTCGAGAAAGGAATGATAATAATGCGTAAAATTGCTGTGGTTACATCAACAAGAGCAGAATTTGGGTTATTGTTAAATGTTTTAAAAAAAATCACTGATGATGATGAACTTCAACTTCAACTTATCGTTACAGGAACACACCTTTCACATTTGTATGGTTATACTATTGATGAAATAAAAGATACTGGGCTAGAAGTAGTTCAAAGCATTCCAATGCATATAGATGCAGATAGTAGTGAATCCGCTGGAATTTCTATGGGAAGTTTGATGATTTGTCTTTCTCAAACTTTTGAAAGGATAAGACCTGATTTATTAATTATAATTGGTGATAGATATGAGATATTATCTGTAGCATCAATAGCGACGGTTATGAATATACCAATTGTCCATATTGCTGGTGGAGAGATTACTGAAGGAGTTATTGATGAACAGATTAGGCATGCAGTAACTAAATTGGCACATATTCATTTTGTGTCCTGTAATGAATTTTTAAACAATGTTATAAATATGGGAGAAGAAGAGTGGAGAGTATTTAATGTAGGTGCACTAGGTATAGAAAATGTAAAAAATATCGAATATTTGTCAGCAGAACAATTTGAGGAAATAATAAAATTTAAAATTGATAAAACTACATTACTAGTAACTATGCATCCAACAACTTTTGATATAAGTGCAAATGTAAAACAAATTGATAACCTTATTGATGCATTAAAATTCATAAATAAGAAGACTATAATAACGTATCCCAATAATGATTTAGGCAATGAATATATTATTATGAAGATAAATGATTTTGCAAAAAATAATAAAAATGTTTTTGTGACTAAGAGTTTAGGAATTGTAAAATATTTAAGCGTTATGAAGCTATGCGGAGTTGTTGTAGGTAATTCGTCTAGCGCAATAACTGAGGCACCATATCTCAAAATACCTGTTGTAAACATTGGAGATAGACAAAAAGGTAGGTTGTTTGCAGATAATATAATTCAATGCAACTATAAAAGTGAAGAGATAATTGAATGTATAAATTTAGCATTATCGAATGAATTCCAAAAAGAGGCTATTAATGCCATTAGTTTATATGGTGATGGTGATTGTAGCAAAAAAATAGTTAAAATATTAAAGGATGTTAAGATTAATGATAAATTATTAAGAAAAAAATTAGTGTGGAGGTAAATATGTCAGTTTTTATTGTAGCTGAAGCAGGTGTTAATCATAATGGTAGCATAGACATAGCAAAAAAAATGATAGATGAAGCTGCAAAAATGGGAGTAGATGCTATTAAATTTCAAACTTTTATAACCGAAAAGATTGCTAGTGTATATGCTAAGCAAGCAAAATATCAATCTGAAAATACAAGAATAAAAGAAACACAATTCGAAATGTTAAAAAAGTTAGAGTTATCTCAAAGTGAATTTAAAGAATTGAAAATATATTGTGATAATAAAGAGATAGTTTTCTTATCTACGGCAGCTGATAATGATAGTGTGGATTTCCTTGTGGATATAGGCGTAAAAGCAATAAAATTAGGTTCAGGGGAAGTCACAAATCTAAAATTAATAGAATATGTTTCAAAAAAAGGAATACCGATCATTTTGTCCACAGGTATGAGTAATTTAGGCGAAGTTGAGAAGGCACTTAATGTAATTGATTCGAATGGAAACTGTGATATTACATTATTACATGCTACAACTAATTATCCAACAGATTATAAAGAAGCGAATATAAGAGCAATGGTAACTTTAAAGGATGCTTTCAAAAGAAATGTGGGATACTCTGATCATACTATTGGCGTTGAAGCAGCCATCATAGCTACAACGTTGGGGGCTACTATTATTGAAAAACATTTTACTTTAGACAGCAAAATGGAGGGTCCGGATCATAGAGCGTCATTAAATGTTGAGGAGTTTAAAAACTATATTAAAAGTATACGAAACACAGAAATTTTGATTGGGAACGGTATAAAAAGACCGACTGTTAGTGAAATTTCTATAATGAATAATGTAAGAAGGAGTATTGTAGCAAGAAGAGACCTAAAGACTGGAGATATTATAACTGAAAATGATATAGAATATAAAAGACCTGGAACAGGAATTTATCCTGAGTTTTTTAGTATTATTTTAGGTAGAAAAATTAAGAAAGATATAAAAAAAGATCAAGTAATTGTATGGGATGATATTTAAAATTGGGAGATTATAATGAAAACAATATTAATAATTGGTGCAGGTGGTTTTGCTAGAGAAGTAAAATGGCTAATAGACGAAATAAATAAATCTAGTTCACAATGGGAATTTATGGGATATTTTGATGAAAAATGGAATGTGGAAGAAAAGAAGTTACTCGGATATAAAGTTTATACAAATATAATCGAACTATTAGATTATAAGCAAAAGATTTATGTGGTTTGTGCAATTGGAGATTCAATATTAAGGAAAAAAGTTATTGAAGAATTACAAGTATATGGTTTTAAATTTGCAACTATAATTCACCCTAATGTATTAAAATCTGATTATGTAACATTTGAAGAAGGTTGTATAATTTGTGCTAATAATATATTTACTACTAATATAAAAGTAGGTAAGCATGTTATATTTAATTTATCCTGTACAACAGGTCATGATGTTAATATTAATGATTATGTTACAGTATTTCCATCAGTGAGTATTTCAGGTGGTGTAAACATTGGTGCTGCTTCTAGTATAGGAACAAAGTCAGCAATCATACAGGGGAAAAACATTGGACATAATGTAACTATTGGAGCTGGAGCTGTTGTAATAACAGATATACCTGATAATTGTACAGCAGTAGGAATGCCAGCAAAACCTATAAAATTCAAATAAGAATAGTTAATATATATTGAAAGAGGGAATGAGCATGAATTTAAAAGGTAAAAAAGTTTTAATTACTGGCTCAGAAGGTTTTATAGGAAGTCATCTAACGGAAAGACTTCTAGAACTTGGAGCTGATGTAACAGCTCTTGTTCAATATAATTCTTTTAATAGTTGGGGTTGGATAGATACTTTAGATGAAAATATCAAGAATAATATTAATGTAGTTACTGGAGATGTAAGAGAATATGATGGTATGAAAAGAATGATTAAGGGTCAAGAGGTAGTATTTCATCTTGCGGCACTTATAGCTATTCCATATTCATATCAATCTCCTATGTCTTATATACGTACAAATATTGAAGGAACTGCGAATGTACTTGAAGCTTGTAGGGAATACGATGTTCAAAAAATAGTACATACATCAACTTCAGAAACTTACGGTACGGCTTTGTATGTACCAATTGATGAAAATCATCCTATGCAAGGTCAATCACCATATTCTGCATCCAAAATAGGTGCTGATAAAATAGCTGAAAGTTATTATAGAAGTTTTAATACGCCTATAGCAACTATAAGACCTTTTAATACATATGGACCAAGGCAATCAGCAAGAGCAGTAATTCCAACTGTTATATCACAGATTTTAGCAGGTAAAACTGAACTTAAACTTGGAAGTCTAACACCAACTAGAGATTTTAATTATGTAAAAGATACGGTAGAAGCGTTTATAAAGATTGCAGAAAGTGATAAAACTATTGGTGAGGTTATTAATGCAGGGTCAAATCATGAAATTAGCATAGGTGATTTAGTTAATAAAATAATTAAATTGTCTAAGAGAAATGTAAGGATAGTATGTGATAATGATAGATTAAGACCGGAAAAAAGTGAAGTTAACAGGTTATGGGCGGATAATAATAAAATAAAACAATTAACAACTTGGGAACCACAGTATAGTTTAGATGAGGGTTTAAATGCTACTATAGCTTGGATAGAAAAAAATATGAAGTACTTTAAAACAGATGTCTATAATGTTTAGAAAATAAATATAGATACTTAGTTACTACAATGATACTGAAAGTTATTTTGGAAATACGAGGAGTGAACAAAATGACCCCAAATGAAATATTTAATGAAATAGAAAGTAAAGTATTAAAGTTAATGGAAAATAAAGAATTTAAGGAAGTACATTCTTTAATCAGAAACTTTCAACTTGGACTATATTCAATGCAAACAGTTGTATTGGTAAATGAAAAAAAATATTCTGAGGCAGAAGAACTCTTAAATGTAACATTAAGAAAAGTGGGACAAACATTTGATTTGCTGTATAATTTAGGATACATATATGAGGTGACAGGTAGATTTAAGGAAGCCATTGATAAGTATAATGCTTGTATAGATTGTTGTGAAAATGAACAATTAAAGAAAGATATTAAAAAAAATGTAGATAAATTAGTAAATGAACATAATAATGAACCATTAGTTAGTGTCTGTATGCCTGTTTATAATGATGAAAAAGATATTATTAAATCAGTAAATAGCATATTAAATCAAACATATCAGAACTTTGAAATAATTATTTGTGACAACAATTCTGAAGATAAAACTTTAAAATTATTAGAGGGCATAAAAGACAAAAGAATTAGGTTGATTAAGAATGAAGAAAATATAGGCTGGATGTTAAATTCTAATAAAGTTCTTAACTTGGCGATAGGTGAATATGTAGTGACTTTACATGGTGATGATTCTTTTAAAGATACTTATATTGAGAGTGCTGTTAAAATTTTCAATATTAATGAAAATGTAGGGATAATTCATTTTATTGATGAAAATATGAAAAAAATTTGTTTTGATAATCAATCATATTTTAATAGTAAAAAGTATTATTCGAAAATTGCAAGTTTAAGATGTATGCCACCACCTACGCAAACTGCATTTAGAAGAAAAGCTTTAAGTGGCACAAATTATTATGAAAAGAATTATTGGACTTCAGAAGCAAGACTATCGATGAAAATTGCGGAACAAGGATTTGATGGATATATCGAAGGAAGATATTTATTCGAAAGGTATGGAGGAGCAGAAAAGGATAGCAGTCAGATAGATAAGCAAATTTTAAGGTTTAAACATTTATTTGAATTTTATGAAGACTATAAAATTGATAGTAGAATTAATAAAATTGACTTAGTAAATTTAAAAAACAGTGTATGTGAAAGCTTTTTAGTTATATATAGGTTTAAAAATATAAATGATTTAACTAAGAAATCATTTAAAGAGAGTAAAGAAATTTTGAAAACAGATTTAGAATTATTTGAAACAATATTTGATTATATAGTTGATGGAAATTAAGGAAATAGTGATTTTTTAATTTAAGGAGGTTAGGTTAATATGAAAGTAGTGATATTAGCAGGAGGCTTCGGAACTAGGATAAGTGAAGAGACTGAATTAAGACCAAAACCAATGATCGAAATAGGTGGAAAGCCCATACTTTGGCATATAATGAAGCTATACTCTAGTTATGGTTATAATGAATTTATAATTTGTTGTGGTCACAAAGGATATCTTATAAAAGAGTATTTTGCTAACTATTATATGCATATGAGCGACTTAACCGTGGATTTACATTCTGGAGATATAAAATATTATAATTGTAAAGCAGAACCTTGGAAAATTACTCTTATCGATACAGGAATTAACACTATGACTGGTGGAAGATTAAAAAGAGTTAGAGAATATATTGAAAATGAAACCTTTATGCTTACATATGGAGATGGGGTAGCAGATGTTAACATAAACGAACTCATAAAGTTCCATAAAAATAATTCTAATGTAGCTACGATAACAGCAGTCCAGCCATCAGGGAGATTTGGAGCATTAGATATTGATAGTAATAGTTATGTTAATACATTTATGGAAAAACCAAATGGTGATGGTGCTTGGATAAATGGAGGCTTTTTTGTATTGGAACCTGAAGTTTTTGATTGTATAAAAGATGATAGTACTATCTTTGAAAGAGAGCCTCTTGAAGGTCTTGCAAGAGATAATAAGTTAAGTGCGTATAAACATAAAGGATTTTGGAAACCTATGGATACATTAAGAGATAAGAAAGTATTGGAAAAAATGTGGGAAAGTGGTGAAGCTCAATGGGCAGTGTGGAGATAGTAGAAACGGAATTGGAAGGCGTATATATTATAAAAAATCATGTTTTTAATGATTTAAGGGGAACATTTACTAAGATATATAATGAGGATTTGTTTAATAAATTTAGTATCTGTACAGACTTTAAAGAATCTTACTATACAGTTTCAAAGAAAGATGTTATTAGAGGAATGCACTTCCAAAAACCCCCATGTGATCATAATAAATTGGTATATGTGCCAAAGGGTAAGATTACTGATGTAATACTAGATTTAAGACAAAGTTCTAGAACATATAAAAAATTTATTTCTATAGAGCTATCTGATAGCAACGGTTATTCAGTATATATTCCAAAAGGATTAGCACATGGGTTTAAGTCATTAATGGATGATACAATAGTAGTTTATCAAGTATCTACTGTTTATAATTTAGAGGGTGATAGTGGTGTTAGATGGGATAGTTTTGGAATGAGGTGGGATATACTTAATCCTATTATGTCTGATAGAGATAAATCATTTAATACAGCAGATAAATTTAATCCATTATGGTAGATTTTTAAAAATATATGGAAGGAAGATTTATATGAAAATTCTTGTTACTGGCGCATGTGGATATCTAGGTAGTTATTGTACAGAATTATTGAATGCAGAAAATAATATTGAGGTTACAATACTGTGTAGGAAAATACCTGATTATATGGTAAAGTGGTCAAAAAAATATAAAGTTATATATGGAGATATATGTGATGCAAAAATTACTGATTCTATAACAGAAAAATATGATTATGTAATACATATGGCTGCAGCAAATGAAAATATATGTAAAGAAAATCCAAGTTATGCTATTAATACTAATGTCTTTGGAACAAGAAATATGTTGGAAGTTTGTAGGAAAAATAAGATTGAAAACTTCATTTATATATCAACATTTCATGTTTATGGTCCAAGTAATAATGAAAACATAATATCTGAAAGTTCTATGATAAATCCATTAAATGATTATGGAAGCACACATTACTTTTCAGAACTGTATTGCAAACAATATTCTAATTATTATGGAATAAATTGTATAGTGTTAAGACCTTCGAATTTTCTTACAGCTCCATTATTCAAAAAAATAAATAGGTGGACGATAGTACCAAATAATTTTTGTAAACAAATAGTAGATAGTCAAAAAATAATATTAAAATCTAAAGGAAATCAAACAAGGAATTTTATGTCTGTATTAGATTTATATAATTCGCTAATAACAGTAATAAGCAATAAAATAAATGGTTGCGAAATTTTCAATGTGGGGAGTGATAATTATTATAGCATATATGAATTAGCATGTATTACTAAAGATATATATGAATATGATAACGGTGGTAAAAAAATAGATATTATATATGAATTTGATAAGAATATTAATAAGGATGAGGTATCTTCAAAATTCACATACGATATTTCTAAGCTTCAAGGTTTAGGGTACACTCCTCAAAAAGGGGTTAATTCAGAAATTAAAAGAACTATATCATATTTGAAGAATAGTGATTATTCAATTAATGATGAAATGATTGAAATAGATTAAAATTATGAAATTGAGTACTCTAAAATAATGAAATATGTTAATTTAAAAGACAAGATTATATTTAAATTATAGTCTAATAAGAACATATGAATGGTATAAAGCAAATTTGGAGGATTTACTATGAATATATTTAAAGATGAGTATAGAGGGAAAAAAGTCCTTATAACGGGACATACTGGATTTAAAGGTGCTTGGATTTCTATTTGGCTTAAAAGTCTTGGTGCAGAGGTTATAGGATATTCGTTAGAAGCACCTACAGAACCATCACTTTTTAAAATATGTAAATTAGATGATAAGATTACAAGTATAGTTGGTGATGTAAGAGATGAAAAGAAATTAAAGGATGTTTTTCAAAAATACAAACCAGAAATAGTATTTCATCTTGCAGCACAGCCACTAGTAAGGTTATCTTATAATGAACCCCGAATGACATATGAAACTAATGTAATGGGAACTGTAAATGTATTAGAAGCAGCAAGAAATGTTGACAGTGTTAAGGCTGTGATTATAATAACTACAGATAAATGCTATGAAAATAAAGAGTGGGTATATGGGTATAGGGAAACTGATCCTATGGGTGGATATGACCCCTATAGTTCTAGTAAGGGGTGTGTAGAACTAGTTACAGCATCTTATATAAATAGCTTTTATAAAGAAAAAGGTATTGCATTAGCATCAGTTAGAGCAGGAAATGTAATTGGTGGTGGAGACTGGGCAGAGGATAGAGTTATTCCAGATTTTGCAAGGTCGGTTTCGGAAAAAAAGTCAATAGTAATAAGGAATCCATTAGCTAAAAGACCATGGCAACATGTATTAGAACCATTATCAGGTTATCTATGGCTTGGAGCATTAATGCTTAAAGATAAAGAAAAATATAGTAGTAGTTGGAACTTTGGTCCAAGAGATACAGATAGTTTGAATGTAGATGAAATTTTAAATTTAGCTATTAAAAGTTGGGGGAAAGGAAATATAATAATTGATAAAAATGAACAACCTCATGAAGCTAATTTATTAAAACTTGATATAAGTAAGGTAAAGGCGTACTTAAAATGGTACCCTGTTTATGAAGTAAATAAGGCAGTTGATAAAACTATACAGTGGTATAAATCATATTATGATAATAAAAGTGAAAATATGTACGCGTACACTTTAAAACAAATACAAGAATATGAAATAGAAGCAAGAATACAGAATTTGATATGGAGTGAATAAGATGAGCAATATAAAATTCGATGAAATGTCTGCAAGATTAGAAATACTTAAGAAAGTTAAAAATTTCTATAAAGAAAAAAGTTCAGGAAAAAAATTTATAGCTGGACAAACATATATACCAGCATCAGGTAAGGTAGTAGATGAAGATGATTTATCTAATTTAGTTGATTCTTCTTTAGATATGTGGCTTACATCAGGTAGATACGGAAATCAATTTGAAAAAGAATTTTCTGAGTTTTTGGGAGTAAAATATTGTTCGCTTGTAAATTCAGGTTCTTCAGCTAATCTTGTGGCAGTTAGTGCCCTCACTTCACATAAATTAGGTGAAAGAAGATTAAAAGCTGGAGATGAAGTTATAACAGTTGCTGCTGGGTTTCCAACTACAGTGGCACCTGTAATTCAAAATGGGTTAATACCTGTATTTGTAGATGTAGAGATAGGAACATATAATATAAATTCAAATAAATTAGAAGAAGCAATTACATGTAAAACAAGAGCAATAATTTTAGCACATACTTTAGGAAATCCATTCAATTTATCTAAAATAATAGAATTATCTAAAAAACATGATTTATGGGTTATAGAAGATAATTGCGATGCATTAGGTTCAAAGTATGATGGTAAGTATACAGGAACTTTTGGAGATATATCTACTTTTAGTTTCTATCCTGCACATCATATAACTATGGGTGAAGGTGGAGCTGTAGTTACTAGTGATTCTAAATTGCATAATATTATACAATCTATAAGAGATTGGGGAAGGGATTGTTGTTGTCCTCCTGGAAGTGATAATCTTTGCGGAAATAGGTTTACGCAACAACATGGAGAATTGCCAATAGGATATGATCATAAATATGTATATTCAAATTTTGGATATAATCTTAAAGTAACAGATATGCAAGCAGCATTAGGTGTGTCACAACTTAAGAAATTACCTTTTTTCATAGAAAAAAGAATAGAAAATTATAAAAAAATTTATAACGGATTAAAACAGTTTCAGGAGTATTTGATCCTTCCTGAATCAACAGAAAAGAGTGAACCAAGTTGGTTTGGATTTATTATAACACTAAAAGAAAATACTAAATATAATAGAAATAGTCTTGTTAAGTTTTTAGAAGAAAGAAAAATTGGAACAAGGTTACTATTTGCAGGAAATATCATCAAGCAACCCATGTTCGTAGAGAATAACGTTAATTATAGAGTTAGTGGGAAATTAGATAGTACTGATATAGTAATGAAAAATACATTTTGGATTGGCGTTTGGCCAGGGATAGACGAGGAACAAATTAAATATATTATTAATCAATTTAAAAACTATTTTAGTATATAGATTATTTCGAATTATAGGAGAAAAAATGGATAATGGAGTTGTAATATTAGGAAGTGGTATTGCTGGAATATCAACGGGATATCATTTAGGTAAAAACAAATCGATAATTTACGAAAAGTGTAAAACATATGGAGGCCTTTGTAATAGTTTTTTAGTAAATGGTTTTTTGTTTGACACTGCTATTCATATGAGTTTTACTAACATAGATAAGTGTAAGAAACTTTTTGATCAGACAAAACATTTCGTTCAAAATCCTGAACCATATAATTACTATTATGGACACTGGTTAAAACATCCAGTACAAAATAATTTGTACAATTTACCAAATGACGATAAGATAAGAGCTATAATAGATTTTGTAAATAAACCAAAACAAAAAAATAGCTTTGATAACTACGAGGAATGGCTTATTAGCAATTATGGGAGTTATATTGCTGAAAAATTTCCGATAATTTACACTAAAAAATATTGGACAATTGAGGCTAAAAAATTAGGTACGAATTGGATTGATAAAAGAATGTATAAACCTACTTTAAAAGAGGTACTACACGGTTCTTTTGAAGAAATAACCAACAATGTATATTATGCAAAAGAAATGAGATATCCAAAAAAAGGTGGTTTCAAAGAATTTTTAAAACCTATGATACCAAATTTAAAAATAGAATTTAATAAGGAAGCAGTTTTTATTGATACAAAGAAAAAAAGTGTTGAATTTAGCGATTCATCCCAAAGTTACTATAATTCATTAGTTAGTAGCATACCTTTACCTGAAATCATTAAAATCATGAAAGATGTTCCATTAAATGTTAGAAATGCTGCTAAAGAACTTTTATCAACTTCAGTAGCTTTAATTTCAGTAGGTTTTAATAAAATTATAGATGCTAAAAGCACATGGATATATATATATGATGAGGATATTTTGGCAGCAAGAGCATATTTCCCTCATTTAAAGTCAATAAATAATGTTCCTAAGGGGTGTAGTTCAATTCAATTTGAAGTTTATTACTCTAAATATAATCCGTTGGATATTAGTGATGATTTGCTTAAAGAAAATATAGTAAATTATATAGTGAAAATGAAATTAGCAAATATAAATGATATTATATTTATTCATACTAAGAGAGAACAATATGCTAATGTTGTATTTGAAAATGATATATATAGAAATAGAGAAATAGTTAGTAATTACTTAAAAGAAGTAGGTATAATTTCCACGGGGAGATTTGGAGAATGGGATTATTTTTGGAGTGATCAAAGTTTTATGAGTGGTATGAGAGCTGCAAATGAAATCATTAATTTTAATATATAAAAAATATATATGATAACTATAGGAGGTATAAGTATGAATCTCAAAGAAAGAATAGCTCAATATACTGTAATTGATAAAAAGCTCATACCACCTTTCCCTAAAAACATGCTCATAGAATTAACCAATATATGTAATCATAATTGCATATTTTGTGCTAATTCAAAAATGACAAGGAAAAAAGGTGAAATTAACGAAGAATTTTTATTTAGTATATTAAAGGAAGCCTTTAATGAAGGAACCACAGAAGTAGGATTTTATGCTACAGGAGAACCCTTTGTGTCTAACAACTTAGCCTTATATGTTTCTAAGGCTAAAGAAATGGGCTACAAATATGTTTATATAACAACAAATGGTGCTTTAGCGACACCAGAACGCTCTAGAGAAGTTATAGAAGCTGGTGTTGACAGCATTAAGTTTTCAATTAATGCAGGAACTAAAGAGACTTATAAAAGTATACATGGCAAAGATGAGTTTGATATTGTTATAAATAATTTGAAATATATATCTGATTACAGAAAGAATAATAATAAGAATTTTAAAATATTTGTATCATCGATAGTAACAAGATATAGTGAAAGTGAAAAAAAATTATTGGAAGAGAAGCTTAAAGATATAAGTGATGACATAGTATTTTTAAACGTTGCAAATCAAGGTGGAATGATGTATGAAATAAATGAAAATTTAGCATTAGAGGGTGATGAGTATTTAATAAAAAAGATGCCATGTTCATTACCTTTTAATTCATTACACGTAACCTATGAAGGATATTTAACAACCTGTTGCATTGATTTTCAAAATTATTTGACTGTAGCAGACTTAAATAAGATTTCAATAAAAGAAGCTTGGAATAGTGAGATATTTATTGAACTTAGAAAAAAACATTTAGAGAATTGTATAGAAAAGACTTTATGTTACAATTGCATATATAATAAAAATGAAAGTGTAGAACCGTTAATACAGGAACATTCTACTTTTTATGATAAGGATAAGTTTAGTAAAGAAAAAGATATAAAAAATAGACTTTTAATATAAGAAGAATTAATAGGTGGTGACTTAAAATGATTCCTTTATGTATACCTCAAATGTCAGGGAATGAATGGAAATATATTAAAGATTGTTTAGATACCAACTGGGTATCTTCTGTTGGTTCTTATGTAGATAAGTTTGAAAATGATTTTGCAAGATATTTAGAGTCTAAGGCTGCAATTGTTACTATGAATGGAACAGCAGCCCTTGAACTTGCATTAAGAACAGTAGGTGTTGGAGAGGGGGATGAAGTTATAGTTTCATCCTTTACTTTTATATCACCAGTGAACACTATAAAATATGTAGGAGCAAACCCAGTTTTTGTTGATGTATGTAGAGATACTTGGGTTATGGATGAAGATAAAATTGAAGAATTAATAACATCAAAAACTAAAGCTATACTACCTGTACATATATATGGCAATCCAGTAAATATGGATAAGATAATGGATATTGCAAGAAAATATAAATTATTTGTAATTGAAGATGCAACAGAGAGTTTAGGTGCTATTTATAAGGGTAAAAAATCAGGTGCCATCGGAGATATCGGATGTTTTTCTTTTAATGGAAATAAGCTGATAACCACAGGAGCAGGTGGAATGTTAGTAACAAATGATAAAGACTTAGCAAAAAGAGCTAAGTATCTTTCAACTCAAACGAAAACCGTTCTAGAAAACGGTGCTTTTTATCATGAAGAAATAGGCTATAATTTTAGAATGCCAAATGTTCTTGCTGCCATGGGCTGTGCCCAGCTTGAAAAGGTTGAAGAATATGTAAAGGTTAAACTAGAACATTCAACTGAGTATAATAATTTGCTGAAAAGCGTTAAAGGAATAAATATTCCTACACAAAAGGATGATACTATAAATGTTAATTGGCTATATTCAATTTTAGTTGAAGAGGATTTTCCTTTAACTAGAGATGAATTAATAAATAAGCTTAAAGAAAATGGAATTCAATCAAGACCTTTTTTCATGCCTATTCATAATATGCCTCCATACATAGATTGCAAGCATGGAGATATGAGCGTAACAAATTCTATAGGGGTGAAAGGAATAAATTTACCTAGTTCCGTTGAACTTAATAAAGAAAATATTAAAAAAATATGCAAGGTGATTAAAGAATGTTGACATTGTGTATGATAGTTAAAAATGAAGAAAACAATTTTAAAAATGTGTTGCTAATGCTGCACCTTTCATAGAAGAAATAGTTATAGTTGATACAGGTTCTTCGGATAGTACAAAATTAATTAAATATTGGGACACAGACAAAATTTATGATTATTATTGGTAGAAAGCTATAATATGTATATGTAAAGGAAAATTGATTTGTAGTGATAGATTATTATCTTATTTTAATAACAAAAATAGAGGATTATAAAAACATATGTAGAGTCCGCAATTACTATATAAGTATAGTAATGTACAAATAAACAGTGAAGGGTACAAGATTGCTATCAATACTAGGCAAATGTTGTGCAAAAGGAATGAGCATCAGTAGCTAGATCAACAGCTGTTGGTGCTTTGTCCATGTTTAGTAAAGAATAAAATCAGATAATAATTTATATTAAGTTATGGCAAAATAAACCGATAATTAAATAATGAGTTTTATAAATGTCTAATTGGTTATAATCAACTCTCAACTCTCAATTTTCAACTAAACACGAAGTGGTTAAAACAGGAGGTAATATAATGGATATAGGAGCATTATCAATGGCAATGAGTCAGGCAAATGTGCGACAATCAGTTGGTATAGATGTAATGAAGTTGGCAATGTATACGGGTAAGGAAAATGCTGCTACTATGACGGATATAATTAAGACTAGTGCAGTGGACTCTAATGTAGGTCAACATTTCGATAGAAGGGCATAAGTATGGATGAACGAGAAGAACTAAAGATACAATGGGAACAGGAGCTACAATGGGTTAAATATAGACAAAATATGCTAGACATCATGGATGAAAAGCTACTTCAAATGAAAGAAATAGCAGAAAAATCTAAGTTAGGTAACCTTACTTTAGGAGAGCTAGAGGTATTAAATGCAAAGTTGAATAATCTAGGGGCACAAGTTAAGGCACTAGATGATGAAAGTAGAAAAATAGAAAATAGAAATATATTAGAATGAGCATCAGTGGCTAGATTAATAGCTATTGGTGCTTTTTTAACGTTTAGAGCGTAAGCGGTTAATAACTCGTCACGTTGACAGTCATTAACCGCTTATTTTCAATCCTTTTTATTTAAATAGCATTCAGCAGGAAGATTACTCCATGGAAATAGTGATTTAAATAAATCTGGATCATTT
>NZ_PVXQ01000013.1 GCF_002995745.1 Clostridium vincentii
ATAAATCCAACTCCATTCTTTTTATCTTAGCAATAAAATTATAATGGATAATTTATGTATTGGGGAGATGTTTTTACATCTCCTTTATTTTTTTGCTACCTTTGCCTACTAAAATTATACTCTAACGATTATTTAAGGTTATGTTTAGATTCTTTTTTATGCATTTTAAGATTTATATATTATATAATATTTTACACAAAATAGGAGCGGGAAAGCTTAATAAGTAATATTGTGGGGGTGGTGAAAAAATGAAGTATTTGTTTATAGTAAACCCAGTAGCGGGAAAAGGAGAAGGATTAAATTACATTCAAGAGATTAAAAAATTATTTAAAGAAGAAGAGTATTACATAGAAGTAACAAAAAGGAAGGGACATGCTATAGAAATTGCTAAAAAATATTCTTCAGAATCAGATTATATTATTTATGCAGTAGGTGGAGATGGGACAGTTAATGAAGTAGTAAATGGAATTGTGGGGAGTGATAGTTCATTAGTTATTATACCTACAGGCAGTGGTAATGATTTTATAAGAACTATTGACCCTAATTATAAGAAAAAAGATTTCTTACATAAATTAATTGGGGGCAATACTACCCTAGTTGATATTATAAAAATAAATGAAAAATATTTTTTAAATATAGCTTCAGTAGGACTAGATGCCGATATTGTTTATAATGCTATAGCATTTAAGAAAATGAAACTTGTTAAAGGAGATATGGCATATATTTTTAGTGTAGCTAAAACCATATTTGGCAAAAAAGGAATACCTCTTAAAGTTAAACTAGATGGTAAAGAAATTTGGGATGGTAAGGTATTGCTTTTAGCCATAGCTAATGGAAAGTGTTATGGAGGAGGAATAAAAATAACTCCTAATGCAGAGATTGATGATGGATTAGCAGATGTTTGTTTAGTTGAAAATTCAAATCTTTTAAAAATATTTCGATTACTACCTAAATTAGCTACAGCGAAACATACAGAATCTAAAGAGGTCATAATTTATAGGGCAAAACAAATTGAAATAGAAGGTGAGAATATATTCAGAGTTAATATCGATGGAGAAATTGTAGAGTCTGACAGATTAATAATGCAGGTTATTCCTAAGGCTATTAAGTTGGTTATACCGGAGAACTAAAGAATAGCGAATATAGGCTTAAACCCTTTATAGGGAAAAAAATAAATTTTCATTGAACTTTTTCTAAATTTTTACGTTTAATATATGAAAATAAAGTGGAATTTATATAACTTAAAAAAGATATGGGAGAGTGGGAGTATGTTAATAATTAATAATTTTTCTAAAACTTTTAAGGGTGGTAAAAAAGCAGTGGATAATTTAAATCTAACAATAGATGCAGGTGATATTTATGGATTTATTGGTCATAATGGAGCTGGAAAGACAACAACTATTAGGGCTATTGTAGGAGTTATGGAGTTCGAGGAAGGGGAGGTTTTAATTGAGGGTCATTCTATAAAAGCAGAACCACTTTTATGTAAGTCTAAGATTGCTTATATTCCTGATAATCCAGATTTATATGAGCATTTAACAGGAATTCAATACTTGAATTTTATTGGTGACATTTTTAATGTTGGGAAATCAGATAGAGAAGTAAGTATAAAAAAATATGCTGATTTATTTGAAATCACCAAGAACTTAGGAGATTTGATATCCTCTTATTCTCACGGAATGAAGCAAAAGCTTGCAATTATATCTGCACTTGTACATAAGCCAAAACTTTTAATTTTAGATGAACCATTTGTTGGACTAGATCCTCAAGCTGCCTTAACTTTAAAAAATATAATGCACGAATTATGCCATGATGGTAGTGCAATTTTCTTTTCTACCCATGTACTTGATGTTGCAGAAAAATTGTGTGATAAAATTGCAATTATCAAAGATGGTAAATTAATTGCCAGTGGGAAAACAGAAGAATTAACCAAGGGACGTACTTTGGAAGAGGTTTTTATGGAGGTAATTAAGCATGAGTAATGGCTGGATAATACTTTTAAAGGTACAACTAATGAGCTTTTTTGGAATCAATGAGCTGCGGTACTCTAAGGATTCTAAGAAACGGAGAAGTCTAATTATTTTTGGTGTATCTATAATTATTGTTGGAATTTGTGCAGGTGCATATAGTGCTGCTATGGCCTACGGTTTAGTTAGTATGGGAATGGTAGAAATTATTCCTGCTTATATGTTGATGATAATAAGTATTATCACTCTCATGGTTACTATGTTTAAAACAAATGGCATATTATTTGGATTTAAGGATTATGATATGGTTATGTCATTACCTGTAAAAACAAGTGCTGTCATCACCAGTAGGTTTATGATGATGTATGTTTTAAACTTTTTATTTGAATGTGTTGTTATTATCCCAGCATCTATTATTTATGCAATAAATATAGTACCTGAGCCAAGTTATTATATTATGATGATAATTAGCATTTTTATTATCCCCCTGATTCCAATGACCATTGCAACAACTTTTGGAGCAATAATTACAGCAATTTCATGTAGGTTTAAATATAAAAACCTATTGAGTATTTTGATGTCTTTTGGACTTTTTCTGGCTTTTTTTTATTTATCTATGAGTTCTAAGAATTTACAGGTAGAGGATGTGGCTAATCTAAGTTCTGCCATGATGCAACAAATAAATATGACTTACCCAATTGCTAGAATATTTACAGAAGCTATTTGTAATTATAATATTTTAGCATTTTCAGCATTTATTTTAATTTCCGTTACTTGGTTTTATGTATTTATTAAACTTATATCATGGAAATATAATGAGATGAATACTGCACTAACAAACCATGAAACAAAAAGAAATTATAAAATGAAGTCTCTTGAAATATCATCTCCTTTTATAGCTTTGTACAAAAAAGAATTGAAACGCTATTTTTCTTCAACCATATATGTAATGAATACTGGTTTTGGAGTGGTGCTTTTATTAATAGCAACAGTTTTTATTGCTATATTTGGTGTTGAAAATTTGGATACTCTTATTGGGGCTCCGGGGATTTCAGCTATGATTTCAGCATCAGCACCATTTGTTATTGCCACAATGATTTCAATAAGCTGTACCACAGCCTCTGCAATTTCTTTGGAAGGCAAGAATTTATGGATATTAAAATCCTCGCCTATAAAGGCAAAGACAATCTTCGATAGTAAAATAGCAGTTAATCTAACCATCTTATTGCCAACGGTTATTGCATCAGGAATTGTTCTAGCAATTAGATTAAGGCTAGGTATTTTAGGGACCCTTATGATATTCATAACTCCAATAGTGTATTCCTTTTATATTGCCATTGTTGGAATTTTTACCAATTTAAAGTTTCCTAATTTTGACTGGACGTCTGAAACAGTTGTAATTAAACAAAGTGGCGCAACCTTAGTTTCCATGGTAGTTCAAATGCTAAGTGTAATAATTCCTTTTGGATTGATATTTGTCATACAAAAAGAATTATCAAATTATATAGTCATTGGAAGTACAGTTGTTATTGCAACAATTGCAGTAGTATTATACTCTTATATTAGCAGCCAAGAGCTATAAAGATAATAGGGATGAGGGATATTAAATGAATATAGGATTAATAGGGTACGGTGGAGTAGGTAAAGCCTTTATAAGATTATTAGAGGAAAAACATATCCATTGCAGCATTAAATACATTCTAAAAAGTGATGGGGGAGTATTCAATTCTAAGGGCTTAGATATTAATGATGTTATTAAGATTGAGGATAATATTAAAGAGCATGAGGAGTGGATGGAAGGCAGAAACTTTGAAAATGTTATAGATGAAAAAATAGATTTTTTAGTGGAGCTAACTCCTACAAATATGAAAACAGGGGAACCTGCATTAACATATATAAAGGAAGCTTTAAATAGAGGGATAAATGTTGTAACAGGAAATAAAGGGCCTATTTTAATTAATTATTTAGGCTTAAAGGAGTTAGCTAAAAAGAATAATGTTTCCCTTGGGATAGGCTGTACAACAGGGGGAGCTCTTCCTAGTATAACTGGAGGTAGGGTTGATTGTGCAGGTGCTAGAATTGAAGAAATTCAAGGTGTGTTAAATGGTACAACTAATTATATATTAAAAGAAATGGGAACTAAGGAAATAGAATATGAAGAGGCACTAAAAAATGCTCAAGAATTAGGTATAGCAGAAACAAATCCTAAGATGGATGTGGAGGGTTTTGATACAGCTATAAAGATGATAATATTAACTAATGCCCTACTGGGAAAAAAGCTGACCCTAGAGGATGCAGAAATAGAAGGAATAACTAAAGTAACAGTTAAGGATATAAAAGAAGCGGAACAGGAAGGTAAGAAAATTAAATTATTAGGCAAGGTTTTCACTAAAAAAGGTAATATAAAGGTTAAGGTAACACCAGTGTCAATAGATGAAGAACATCCTTTATATTTTGTGGAAGGGAAAAATAAAGGGATATACTATAGGACGGATACCTTAGGCGATATAACTATAATAGGTGGAGCTTCCAGTACTAGAAATGCTGCAGCTGCAATTTTAAGAGATATTGAAAACATTAAGATTATGAGGGTGTAAGTTATGAAGAATAAAATAAGAAAAGATATTATTGGGAAAAGAGATTCTTTAGATTTAGAGAAAAAGAGAAATTTTGATAAAATTATAATAGGAAAGTTAAAAGAGACAGAGGAGTATAAAAAAAGTAAAAATATATTTATATATATAGGTTTTGGTAGTGAAATAGATACAGCAAAATACATAGAAGAATTCTTAATGGAAGGAAAAAAGGTTTTTGTCCCTAGAACTAATATGGTGATTAAGACTATGGATGCAGTAGAAATTACATCCCTAAAAGAATTAGAAAGAAATAAGTTTGGAATATTAGAGCCGAATAAGAATAAGGAATCCATAGATAAAAATCAGCTTCAATTAATTATTATGCCAGGGGTCGCCTTTGATATTGATAAAGGAAGAATAGGTTATGGTGGAGGATATTATGATAAGTATATGGAATATATAGCTGAAGGCATTCCTAAAATAGCATTAGCTTATGAACTTCAAATTATAGATAAGGTTCCTAGGGAAGACCATGATATTCTTCCAGACTCTATAATTACAGAAAAGAGAACTATAATTCAGCCTGTATTGGAGTAATATTAATTAAATTAAAGCGTATATAAAAAAATAAGAAGTGAAGATTCTTTTTCAAGGAATTTTCACTTCTTATTTTTTATACATCTTTAAAGAGTAACAAAATGGATAAAAACAATTTTAAATAAAGTACAAATATTACTTATCTTGAAAAACCATATTTACCACACAAAGTTGTAGGATATAAATAATAAGTGGGAGATGGACTAAATTTCATGCAATTTAATCCATAAGCTGCTTAATTAAAAAGAGAGAAATTATTGATTTAGAGTAAACTGAAAATGATATACTTAGATTAGGAGGTGAAATCATATGAAGATTGCAGAAGTATGTGAAAAATTTGGTCTTTCTCAGGACACACTCCGCTATTATGAACGCATCGGGCTGATTCCTCGTGTTAACCGCAATAAAAGTGGAATTAGGGATTATACTGAAGAAAATTGCAGGTGGGTGGAATTTAATAAATGTATGCGAAGTGCAGGACTTCCAATTGAAGTATTGATTGAGTATGTTACGCTGTTTCAACAGGGTGATCAAACCAGTCAGGCAAGAAAAGAACTTTTAATTGAACAACGTAAACTGCTTAAAGCAAAAATGGAAGATATGGAAAAAACAATTGGACGTTTGGATGATAAAATTACAAGATACGAACAGGCAGTAGTTGTAAAAGAAAAAACACTAAAAAGATCTGAGGAGTAGTCTTGTGATATAGAGTTTCAAGTTTAAACAGTAATATACTACAAAACAAGACCAGCAAATTAATTTGCTGGTCTTTATATTGCTTACAAATTATAAATATATAATTTGTGTAAACAAAGTAATATTAATATTTTTTTAAATTAGGTATTAATAAATTTAAGCCTATATCTCTTTGTTAGCAATTTCAGTTAATATTCTAGTTTCAAATTCTACTAGAGCTACACTTCCTTCATCACCATCTTTTCTACTTCTTACAGATACTGTGTTTGATTCAGCTTCCTTTTCTCCAACAACTAGGATAAAAGGAGATCTCTCTAGTCTAGCTTCTCTTATCTTGTAACCAATCTTTTCAGCTCTGTAATCAGCTTCGACTCTTATGCCTTTGTTCTTTAATGATTTAACAACAGAATCTGCATAGTCATTGTACTTATCTGAAATTGGAAGAACCTTTGCCTGAACAGGAGATAACCATGTTGGGAAGGACCCAGCATATTTTTCTATAAGCATAGCTAATGTTCTTTCATAACAACCTATTGATGATCTATGGATTATATAAGGACGTTTCTTTTCTCCATTCTTATCTATATAAGTCATGTCAAATCTTTCTGCTAAGGCAAAGTCAATTTGAACTGTAAATAGTGTATCTTCTTTACCATGAACGTTTCTGCATTGGAAATCAAGCTTTGGACCATAAAAGGCAGCTTCATCATCAGCTTCAACATAATCAATTTTTAAGTGATCGAGTATTTGCTTCATTACAGATTGAGTATGGTCCCAAGCCGCAGGGTTATTTATATACTTTTCAGTATTTTTAGGATCCCATTTAGAGAATCTATAAGTAATATCCTCAGCGATACCTAAAGTAGACATTATATAATCAATTAATTCAAGAACACCTTTGAATTCTTCTTCAAGTTGTTCAGGTGTAACAATTAAGTGACCATCAGCTAAGGTAAACTGCCTTACTCTTGTAAGTCCGTGCATTTCACCGGAAGCTTCATTTCTAAATAAAGTAGAAGTCTCACCATATCTAATTGGTAGATCTCTATAGCTATGTTGCTCTGCATTGTAAATTGTATATTGGAAAGGACAAGTCATGGGTCTTAGAGCCATAACTTCCTCACCTTTTGATTCATCACCTAAAACAAACATTCCATCTTTATAATGATCCCAGTGGCCAGAAGTTTTATATAAATCACTTTTAGCCATTAATGGAGTTTTAGTTAAAAGATAACCTCTTTTTTCTTCTTCATCTTCAACCCATCTTTGAAGTAGTTGAATTATTTTAGCTCCCTTTGGCATCATTAGAGGAAGACCTTGACCTATTTTTTCATCGGTCATAAATAGTTTTAGTTCTCTTCCTAGTTTGTTATGATCTCTTTTTTTAGCTTCTTCTATAGCTTCTAAATGAACATCTAATTCAGCCTTTTTTAAGAAAGCAGTTCCATAAATCCTAGAAAGCATCTTATTCTTTTCATTTCCTCTCCAGTAAGCACCAGCACTTCTGAGTAACTTAATTGCTTTTACTGGCTTTAAGGACATTAAGTGTGGTCCAGCACAAAGGTCCGTAAAGTCACCCATCTTGTAGAAGGAAAGAATTTCTCCTTCTGGTAGGTCGTTTATTAACTCAACCTTGTATGGTTCACTTTCCATTAATTTTAAAGCTTCTTCCTTTGGAAGTTCAAATCTTTCTATAGAAGGATTTTCTTTAATTATCTTTTTCATTTCAACCTCTAGCTTTACTAAATCTTCAGCAGTAAAGGGTGTCTCTACATCAAAATCATAGTAAAAACCATTAGTTATAGAAGGTCCTATAGCAAGCTTTGCAGTGGGGAATAGTCTTTGAACAGCATAGGCTAAAACGTGAGAAATACTATGACGTACTGCGTCTTTACCTTCTTGAGAATCAAAGGTGCATATACTAAGCTCTGCATCGTTATTTACTATATGACGAAGGTCTGAAACCTTACCATCTACAATACCGCAACAAGCATTTCTAGCTAGACCTTCACTAATACCTTTTGTTATGTCTAAAACTGAAACTCCAGGTTCGAATTCTTTAATAGAACCATCTTTTAAAGTTATTTTAATCATTTTTAAAATCTCCCTTCAAATATGTGTTAATAAATATTTTGTAAAATAAAAAAACCCCGCTCTATGATGACATAGAGACGAAGTTTATCCGTGGTTCCACTCTAATTACCTATAAAATAGGTCACTTATGGTTATCGTAACGTGATAAAAACGGACTTTATTAAAGCCACTCAGAGATGGTTTTCAGTTAATTTCATTTAAAAATACTCTCAGCTAGGTATTTTCTCTCTGCAAATGAAGTGCTAACTTACTGTTCTCGTCATCATTTTGTATATTCATTAGTATTAATTATAATTATATTGATTTTATATGTCAACAGATTAATAAAATTAACCTGTTTTTAACTAAAAACAAACATAATTTTTGCAAAAAACTATTAATATTAGAAATATTGGTAGGGGGTAATTATATGTTTAAAAGTATTAAAAGTAAATTATTAATAATATTAGTTCCTATATTTATTGCAGGGTGTATATTCCTTTCAAACTATGCATACCAGTCAGCAAGTAAGAGTTTAACTGAAAGCAATTTAAATATAATGAGCGAAATGAATAAAATAGCAGCAAATAATGTAACTGAACAAGTTAATAAAGAATTTAAGATTTTAGATATAATATCGAAAAATACAATAATTAAAAATGATAGTTTATCATTAGAAGAAAGAATGAAGGAAGTAACCCCTTTAATTGAAGTAAATGACTCTTTGGATGTTGCAATTGCTGATAAAGATGGAAAAGCTATCTTTTTAAGTGGGAAGAGTGAAAGCATCAAGAATACAAAATATTTTATGGCAGCTATGTCTGGGAAAAGTGAAGTGTTAACACCTTATTACGATTATACTTTGCAAAAGAAGGTGATTGCTTATTCTAGGGCCATCAAAAATGATAATAATGAAAATATAGGAGTAATTGTAGCCTTTAAAGATAGTAGCCAACTAGGCTCTATAACGAGTTCTATTAAATTTATGAATACTGGTAGTGGATTTATTGTAGATAGTTTTGGTAATTATATAGCCCATGAAGATGAGAGTTTTGTAAAGGAAAACAAAAACATAGTATCTATTACTGCAGATGGGCAAGATCTTACAGCTTTAAATAATGTAGGAAAAAATATGACAAGTGGTTTTTCAGAATCTAATGAATATGTATATGGTGGCATTGAAAAATATGTTACATATACTCCAGTAGGTGAGAGTGGATTATCTCTTGCAATATCCATAGATAAAAGTGATTTGTTAGAAAAGTTAATAGCATTAAAGATTACTAGTATTATTGTTACAGTAGTTGTTGTTGCAATATTAACAATAGTAATAATATTAGTAAGTATTAATATAGCAAGACCTCTTAAAAGAACAAAAGAGTATGTTCATATAATGGCAGATGGAGATTTTACAAAGCAAATTAATCCTAAATATATGAAAGGAAAAGATGAGGTAGCAGATATATGTAAGTCTATAAATAGGGCGAAAGATTCCATAGGGGATATGATATATTCTGTTAAGGATACTTCGGAAGGCGTGAGAGTTAATGCTAATGCGTTATCAGATATTTCTGTGGATTTACTTGCATTAACAAATAATATAACTGTAGCTATAGAAGAAGTATCAGATAGAACAGGAAATCAATCAAATGAACTATCCATTATAGTTGAAAAACTTAACTATTTTAGTGAAAAAGTAAATAGTATAAATAATAACATTAATCATATTAATTTAAAAGCAGAAGAGGTTAGAGTTGAAGCTATACAAGGGAATGAGGATATGAAAAATTTAGACAATGGGATAACTAACTTTAATATTAAGTTTCAAAAGTTAGTTGAAGAAATAGAAAGTATTAACGAACATATCCTAAAGGTAAATGCCATTACAGATTTAATTAAAGAAATATCAGACCAGACAAATCTTCTAGCTTTAAATGCAGCAATTGAAGCAGCTAGGGCGGGAGAGGCTGGAAAAGGCTTTGCTGTAGTGGCAGATGAAATAAGATCTCTTGCAGAAGAAAGTAGCTCATCTTCTAAGAATATATATGGAATTTTAAACGAACTAAGAAGTAGAATTGGAGGAGTAGTAGACTCAAGTGATGCGATTAACCTTGAATTTAAATCTCAGAGGGAAGGTGTTAATAAAGCATTGCAAGCCTTTAATGGAATATCGGATTCAGTTAGGGATATAGCTCCAAAGGTTAAGGATATTAAGAATGATTTTGATAAATTATCAAATAGTAAAAATATTATAGTAAATATAATAGAGGAGATAGCCATATCGTCTGAGGAAACCTCTGCCTCAACAGAAGAGGTAATAGAAGCCGCTATAAATTTAAATAAAAGTAGTGTTGATTTAGAAACAAGTTCAAATATCCTTTTAGATAAGGCAGATAATTTAATGAAGAGAATTGAAAAATTTAGTATCCTAGATCCAAATAAGATATAAATATATTGACTTTTTTTAGGATGTAAGTATATAATAATAATACAACAAGCAGATGTGGCGGAATTGGCAGACGCGCTAGACTTAGGATCTAGTGCCTTCGGGCATGGGGGTTCGATTCCCTTCATCTGCACCAAATAAAAAGAAGTAACTTTAGAAGTTGCTTCTTTTTTTGTATAAAATTCCAAAATAACTTAATACTATTAATAAAGATTGTTCATAATACGGTTTATTTCTATATGATCTAAAGTTTCTTTAGAATATAATGTTCCGCCCATAAGAGTTAATATAATAGGATCCTTTTTGTAGCCTTCTTTATATAATTTAATATTTTTAGTTATTCTTTTTAAAGCATTTATGGAGATTTCCAGTATATGTCCTAATTCTTTAAAAGTATAATATTCTTTAGGAAGCAGAAAATAAAGTTTATCTTGTAGCTCCAGTTTATATTTTATATCTGTTTCAATAGAATGATGGGGACCATCTTTACCTCGATGGTGTTTCTGGCAAAGGTAGGTGTAGTTTATCTCTATATCTAAACCTCCTTCACTTCTATGAACAATATGATGAATATCAGCTTTTTTGTTGCAGACTTCGCAGAGAAACAATAATAAACCTCCTTAACTATTATGAGTATATTATATAATAAAAGCTTTATTAATTCAATTTATTGGAAATAGAAAAACAATAAAAAACAGTATATATTAATAAAGTTAAGGTATACATTGTAATGTAATTGAATAAAAATTAAAAAAGAGGTATAATATACTATATAGGAAAAGACAATAAATAATATATTATACAGTATATAATATTATATAAAAGGGAGAAAGGTGATAGTAGGTGAGGCAAAACTATAATTCTATTAAGTACTGGGAAAGTGTAGTAAGTGAAAATAAGACTATACGAGGGCATATGTTTATGCAGGCTCCACCAAGGGCGAATTCTTTATACATTCATACGCTTATTTTTAGTAAAAACAATGGAATAGACAATATTTATGCGTATTTTCCAGATGTAAAATTATTATTAGGATATATACAGTATTCTTTTTTACAAGAAGCCTTTTATAAATGGATTTATGGTAAGAATAAGATGATAACAAAGATACCAGCATTACCTGTTGAAAAAATAATTAAAGGTGGACTACAAAGAGGGCTAATAACAAGTGATATTGCAAAGACTATGATAAATAATTATAGTAGAGTCGCTAAAATGTGGGATTTACCTAAAGAGAGAGTGTTTTCAGAATTAACAAAATTTATTAGAGACTTTAATAGAACTTGGTTTGGAAATAATCAAGAATTCTTATATATGAAAATTTTTAAAAGTGCCGTAGAACTTGGAGATTTCGTTGTAGAGTCAACTATGATTACAAATGATAAAGAAGAGTTCGAAAATAAGATCGGAGTTACAATAGATGAATGGAATACTATATGTAAACATGCAACTTCGGATAAGTTAGTAGGAGAAAAGTTTCAAAATATTCTACAAAAAAGTTTAACAGAAGTTATATAGCAAATTTATAAATAAATAGCAGTATATCGTTCGGAACAACTCGTGATGGCGAACAAAAGAACCTTTGAAGGAAAATCCTTCAAAGGTTTTATTTTATATCTAAAAGACAGATACTTTGAGATGAAATTCCTAGTTCTTCTCCGGTAAAACCAAGCCCTTCTTCTGTTGTAGCTTTAATATTTATCTGTTCTACAGATATATCTAATGCAGACCTAATATTTTCTCTCATTAAAGATATGTGAGAGGCCATTTTAGGCTTTTGAGCTATAATAGTGGAATCTATATTGGAAATTACAAAACCTTTTTCAGATATCAAGTGCCCTACTTCTTCTAATAGTTTAATGCTTGAAATTCCTTTAAAGTTCTCATCAGTATCAGGAAAATGCCGACCAATATCTCCAAGGGAAGCAGCGCCTAATAAGGAATCCATTATTGCATGTAATAAAACATCTGCATCAGAGTGTCCTAAAAGTCCAAGGGGGTGAGGAATTGTAACTCCTCCAATTATAAGTTTTCTGCCAGGGACAAGACGATGTACATCATACCCCATTCCTATTCTCATATCGTCACCTCTTTTTTTCTTAATATTTTATCATAGTTTAAGGTGATTAGATACTTTATAAAAGTTTTTTTTAGGAAGAGTCTCCTTTAAAATTTTATTTTTATTATTGAAATGCTTCTTAAAGTGGTTAAATATTAAAAAAAAGGCAGAAAGGAATGTATAGTTTAGATAACTAACTTTTTTATGAGTGAATATAAAATCAACATATATAACATTGTTATTCATAATAAAACCTCTTTCAGTATAATAGCTATACTATAATATATTTAGGTTTAATCTCATGTATACAAAACTTTATTAGTTTTCGATATGGTATAATATAATATATGAAGAATTAAATTATTTGGCATTATTAGAGTTAATAGAGTATTAACTGTTTAAATTTCATAGTAAATGCTTTGGAGGCTGGTAAAACTTGAAAGATTTTAATAAAGATAAATATACATTTGTAAGTACAGTAGCAATAGTAGATATCGGAGAAAAGGCAGTAAAGCTGAGGGAAAAGCAAATAGCCATTTTTCTAAAGGAACTATTGTTATTTAAGGTATTATTAAAGGATTTAGTGGGACATTCCCCTAGCTATAAAAATAAAACGGTTATATTAAACTTAGCTTATTATATAATTGAGGATACAGAAATGCTTGAAAGAATATTTAAAAAAAAAGAATTACCTTTAAGGAAACTTGAAAGAGAAACTAGGGCATCTAGAGCATTTTTGGAGATATGGCAGGATTATATATTAGCTTATATAATTATTCTATCAAATCCTAATTATAAATATATACAAGATTTTTTGAAGATCGAATTAAAGGAAGAAAAGACTACTATAGCACTTTATGAAAATACAAAGGAAAGAATTTTAAAAGGACTAGCATTAAAAGTAAATGAACAAAGTGCTATTATTATGACTGTGTTAGGGGATTTTGTTAGAATAAAAAAAACAGAACAACTAATGGTAGGAGAAGTAGGTCAAGGAAAAAAGAAAAGGGGCGTAACTGATTATAAATTACATATAGCTATTGCAATAATTCTTATAATGCTAGTTTCTTTTGGATTGTATAAAGATTATAACAAAGTAGTAACTACTGTTGTAATTAGTAGTACTTCACAAATCAAGCTTGAGCTAAATAGAGGAAATACAATAATATATATTCATACTGTGACAGATAAAGGGAACGCTATGATTTCATCAGTGGAGCCTATGGATAAGAATATTGATATAGGTTTAAAAGAGCTTATTGAGTATGCAAAGAATGATAAAATGATTCCTGGTGATGGTATAGTAGTAACCATAATAGGAGAACCTTTGAAATATGGAATACTTAAAGAAACAGCTCAGTATATTAAA
Organism: Clostridium vincentii; assembly: GCF_002995745.1. Lineage (GTDB taxonomy): Bacteria > Bacillota > Clostridia > Clostridiales > Clostridiaceae > Clostridium > Clostridium vincentii. The sequence goes on from NZ_PVXQ01000013.1 coordinate 13,784, forward strand.
GATAATGACATATCAATACAAATAAATAATGATGGCAATTTACATAATATATATGAACTTGCAGATTAGGAAAAGGAAGATAAAAATGAAGGAAAATAATATAATAATACATGAAGATAGAGCTGGGGATATAAGACTAAATAAATATATAAGTGAAACAGGAATCTGCTCTAGACGAGAGGCAGATAAACTTATAGAAGCGGGTAAAGTGAAAATTGACGGACTTGTAGCAGCTATGGGAACCAAGGTTGCTAAAAATCAGATAGTAACAGTCAAGGGTAAACAAATTTCAAAGGAAGAGGAACTTGTATACATTGTATTAAATAAGCCTATTGGAATAACTTGCACTACGGAAAAGAAGATTAATGGAAATATTATTGATTTTATAGGGCATAAAAAAAGAATATTCCCTATAGGAAGATTAGATAAGGATTCTCAGGGGCTAATTTTACTTACAAATGATGGGGACATAGTAAATAAAATTTTAAGAGCAGGGAATAGTCATGAGAAAGAATACATAGTTAAAGTTAACAATCCTATTAAGAAGGAATTCATAGAAAAGATGTCCTCAGGGGTAGGTATATTAGGAACTATAACCAAAGACTGTTATGTTAGAAAAGCGGGATCCAATAGTTTTAAGATTATATTAACTGAAGGGATGAATAGGCAAATTAGAAGGATGTGTGAAGCTTTAGGATATGAAGTAACTTCACTTAAAAGAGTAAGGATCATGAATATAACTCTTGGAGAATTAAAAATAGGTCAATGGAGAGAACTTAGATCAAAAGAATTATATGGATTAAATGAGCTAATAAAAGAATCAAATAAATAATTTTATATAAATAGCCACCCATAATATGGGTGGCTATTTATGTACCTGCAATAATTGAACCTTTAATTTTGTATTCCTAAAAGTCTATCTTTAAATGTGTCTATAGAATGAAGAGAATTCACGTAAATTCTATCTAGAGTAACAGGGTTATCAGTTCTATCTGCTAGCCCTGTATCTGTAGTAAAGGCTATAGAATATCCGGAAGCAATAGTAGCTTTTTTAGTATCCTCATTATAATCACCATAAGGGTATGCTACAGAAAGTACATCTTTTTTTGTGATACTTTCAATTTTAGATTTAGAACTTTTAAGTTCTTCTAATTGTTCTTCATATGAAAGGGTATCTAAATGAAGATGACTAACGGTATGGCTTTCTATATCAATTCCATAGTCTGACATTTCTTTAATTTGGCTACTAGATACATAATAATTGCCAATGTCTGTTTCTGATGTAATTACAAAAATAGTTGCTTTCATGTTTAATTCTTTTAAAATAGGGAAAGCATAGGTGTAATTATCTGTATATCCATCATCAAAAGTAATAAGAATACTTTTTTCTGGTATAGCTTTATTATTTTTAATATAATCATTAACTTCAGTCATAGTAAGGCTAGTATAGCCTAAGTCTTTAATTAATTGAAGTTGTTCTTTAAGTTGAGTAGGAGAAACATAGAGTTCTTCTCCAGGATGTGCAGGGTCTACTGCATGATAATATAAAACTGTTACACCCACGTTTTCATTAGTAAGGGTAAGATCTTCAAATCTATTCTTTTCTTTAGGAAGTTCAACATCATTAGTTTTATTTTCTTCTAAAATTTCGTTATCCTGCTTATCAGAAATATTTTTATTAATTATAAATATAATTGAAAAAACTATGATTAATGACATCACAATAATCATGATACAAAGCGAGACTTTTTTCAAATTCGGTTTATTATTCATTATTTACCTCCAATATAAAATATTACAAATTAAATTTTATCACAATAATAAGCTTAAAACAAACTAACAGAAAAATATAGTAAAATACTGGATATAATCCACATAGTCCACAATTGGTTGTGGATAACTTGTTCGATATCTGTGGATTTGTATGTTAATAGTTGTGTATAGAGAAAAAAAGAAAATATCATACAGGATTAAATAAAAAAAGGTGTGGATAACTTTATATGTAAATTATTAATATAAATTGATATTGACAATATGTAAGGCTTCTAAGAGATAAGGGCATAGAATAAATTGTCGATAAATGTAGTTTAATTATTTGCTCTGCAAAAAGGCTAAAATAATAGTTAATATAGATAATTGAATTGACAGTATATAGTATAAGAAGTAATATATAATCAATGATTTAATCGTTGATTAAGGAGGCGCAAAATTATGAGTGAAGAAAATATTTCAAAAAGAGATATGATATTAAAAGTTGTCCTTGATTATATAACTAATCATAATGATTATGATATAACCATAAGAGAAATAGGCAGATTAGCAGGCGTTAATTCTGCAGCCATAAGCTATTATTTTGGATCTAAGGATAATCTAATAAAGGAAGCTTCAAAATATTATTATATTTCATCAAATAAAATATTTGAGCAACTAAAAAATAAAAATATAAAGCCAAGAGAAAGAATGATCTTATTTTGTATGAATTATTCGGACCATATTCTAATGTACATAGGTTTTTTAAAAGCTCATATATCAAGTTATATTGTAGAGAAGGAAACTGAGTGTGAAATGGAAGATTGGTTAGGAACTAATATAGAAGAAATTAGAACAACTATTAAAGAGCATACAAAAATTTTAGACGAAGAAATATTAAATTTTAAAGCAATACAATTAATCTCAAGTATGGTTTATCCAACATTAATGAATAAGTATAAAGATGTTATAGGTGGAATGGACTATTGTAATTATGAAACAAGAAAGAAATATTATGAGAGTTTAGTAGATAGTATATTAAATATTTAACAAAAAGGGGTCATGATAATGAGTATAGAAAAGATTGTAGAAAATCAAAGGTTATTCTATAGAAGTAATAAGACTTTAGATGTAGATTTTAGGATAAAGCAATTAGAGAAATTAAAAAGGGTAGTAAAAGAAAATGAGGATATTATACTTAAAGCTTTAAAAAAAGATTTATATAAGTCTGATTTTGAAGGATATATAACAGAAATCGGAATATTATATGAGGAAATTAATTTAGCCATGAAGAAGTTAAAAAAATGGGCAAAGAGGGAAAGGGTTAAGACTTCAATAATGTACTTTCCAGCTAAAAGTTACATATATAAGGAACCTTATGGTGTAGTGCTTATAATAGGACCTTTTAACTATCCATTTCAATTAGTAGTTTCACCCTTAATTGGTGCTATAGCAGGAGGGAATTGTGCTGTAATAAAACCTTCCGAGCATACAGTAGCAACCTCTAAAGCATTAGAAAAAATAATAAATGATAATTTTGATGAAAAATATATAAAGGTAGTTGATCCTTTGGGAGGAAGAGAGGTAGTTACAGAGTTACTTGAATCAAACTTTGATAAGATATTCTTTACTGGAAGTGTTAGGGTAGGTAAAATAGTTATGGAAAAAGCTGCGAAGAGGCTTATACCAATAACTTTAGAGCTTGGAGGGAAGAGTCCTTGCATTGTAGATAAGGATGTTAACATTAAAATGAGTGCCAAGAGAATAGTTTGGGGTAAATATTTGAATGCGGGACAAACTTGTGTAGCACCAGATTATTTATGTGTTCATAAAGATATTAAGGATGAATTGCTAAGGGAGATGGTAAAGGAAATAAAATTACAATTTGGAGAGGACAATAGAAAGTCTCTTGATTACCCAAGGATAATAAGGGTAGAAGAGGTAGATAGACTTTCTCGTTATATAGATGAAGGAGACATTTATTATGGAGGAGAGATAGTAAGAGAAGAAAAATATATCTCCCCAACAATACTTATAAATATAAAAGAGGGAAGCAAAATATTAGAGGAAGAGATTTTTGGACCGATATTACCGGTTTATGAATTTAATAACTTGCAAGATGTATTAGATAAAGTTAATGAGGGACATAAACCTTTAGCTTTATATTATTTTTCTGAACGTAAAGACCAAATTGAAAAGGTATTAAAGGAGAGTTCATCAGGTGGCGTTACAATAAATGATACAATACTTCATGTATCCTCAGGCTTTCTACCTTTTGGTGGGGTAGGGAATAGTGGAATGGGTTCTTACCATGGAAAGTATAGCTTTGAATGTTTCTCACATAGTAAAGCTGTTTTAAAGAGAGGAACTTTTACTGAATTTTCCTTTAGATTTGCACCTTACAAGGATAAAATAAAATTAGTTAGAAAAGTTTTTAAATAGAATAAAGGTGATTGGCACTTATGTGTACCAATCACCTTTTTTCTACTTAAAATTTTAATTCAAATAACATGGCATAGCTACTTTATTGTAAAATACTATTATTTTATGTATGAGCAACAGTAATCAACCACTTCTTTAACTACAACAGTAAATTCTGAATTTGAATGAATTGAAAAACTATCTCCTTCTTTTAAAGAGACGAAATTATCCTCGCCAGGTAATTTTGCATCCAAAGAACCCGCAGTAATTTCCATTAACTCCTTTTCAACAGTAGAAAATTTATAAGTTCCAGGCATCATTATGCCTAAAGTTTTCTTTTCTCCATTTTCAAGGATAATAGTTCTGCTTGAAACTTTGCCATCAAAATATAGATTAGCCCTTTTTATTGCTGTAACATTAGTAAAGTTGCTCATTAGTAAAACCTCCATAAAAATTATATAGTATTAATTACACCTTGATTTTAATTGATCATCAAGTAATTGTTTAGCTACTTTAGGGTTAACTTTACCCTTTGAAGCTTTCATAATTTGACCCATTAAGAAGCCAGCAGCTTGAGCTTTACCATCAGCAAAGTCAGCAACAGACTGAGGATTTGCATCAAGAACCTGAGAAATTATTTGTTCAACTTCTGAAGTATCACTAATTTGAGTTAGTCCCTTAGATTTAACTACATCTAAAGCAGAAACTCCTGTTGTGAACATTTCCTCGAATACTTCGCGTCCAACAGTGTTGCTTATTTTCCCTTCTTCAATAAGGGTTATTAGCTCATATAGAGACTTAGAAGTTATTTTTATTTCAGTATCATCTAAATCTTCTTTAAGAAGTCTTAAGAAGTCTCCTAAAAGCCAGTTAGTAACAGATTTTGCTTTTGCTCCTAATTTAATTGTCTCTTCAAATAGATCAGAAAGCATTTTATTATCTATTATTATTTCAACTTCTTTTTCAGGTATACCATAGGATTCGATAAATCTTGCCTTCTTTGCCTTAGGCATCTCAGGAAGGGAAGATTCAATTTCTTTTATTTGCTCTTCGTTTATTATAATTGGAACTAAATCTGGTTCAGGAAAATATCTGTAATCATGGGCATCTTCCTTGCTTCTCATTGAGACAGTTTTACCCTTACCATTATCCCATCTTCTAGTTTCTTGTTTTATCTTATATTCTTCACCATAAGTATATAATTCTCTTTGACGTTTTTCTTCTTTTTCAAGAGCTTTTTGAAGCTCTTTAAAAGATCCGATGTTTTTCATTTCAACCTTAGTGTTTAAAACATCTGTGCCAGCTTCACGAATAGAGATATTAGCATCACATCGTAAAGACCCTTCTTGCATTCTACAGTCTGAAATATCAGCATGTTGCAAGATTGCTTTTATAGTTTTAAAGTAAATAACTGCCTCGTCAGGAGAGCGTAAATCTGGTTCTGAAACCATTTCTATAAGAGGGACTCCAACACGATTGTAGTCAATTAAAGATACATTGTCTTCATCAACATGAACTAGCTTTCCAGCATCTTCTTCAATATGAATTCTATTTAAGCGGATTTTTTTAGTTACTCCGTTAATGTCTATTTCAACATAACCCCCTGAACATAGTGGTGAATCAAATTGTGAAGTTTGATAAGCCTTTGGAAGGTCAGGGTAGAAGTAGTTTTTTCTATCCATTTTATTTAATTTATTAATTTTACAGTTAAATGCTGTTCCTGATTTAATAGCTAAAGCTATTACTTTTTCATTAAGAACAGGAAGAGTTCCAGGTAGGCCTAAACAAATAGGACAAGTGTTATAGTTAGGATCCTTACCAAACTCAGTAGAGCAGGAGCAGAAAATTTTAGTTTTGCTTTTTAATTCGGCATGTACTTCAAGACCAATTACGGTTTCTAAACTCATATTAATTCTTCCTTTCTATACTAAAGTATTGGGGCAAGAGTAGATATTTTGACTTCTTGCTCTAAGGCATAAGCTACCTTAAATATTTTTTCTTCACCAAAGTGAGGACCTATTATTTGAATACCTATAGGTAAACCTGATTCGCTTTTCCCATAAGGAAGTGAAATAGCGGGAATACCAGCAAGATTTATATTAATTGTATATATATCACCTAAATACATTGCTAAAGGATCTGTACAGTTTTCTCCAATCTTAAAAGGAAGGGTAGGAGTAGTAGGACTTAAGATAACATCATATGTATCAAAAGCTTTCTTAAATTCTTCCTTAATTTTCTTTTTAAGCTTTAGAGCTCTGTTGTAGTATGCATCATAATAACCAGAAGATAAAGCATAAGTTCCTAGCATAATTCTTCTCTTAACTTCAGTACCAAAAGCTTCAGTTCTAGTTTTAGTTATTAATTCATCTACATCTACAAATTCTTTAGTACGATATCCATATCTTATTCCATCAAACCTTGCTAAATTTGAACTAGCTTCAGCAGAAGAAATAATATAATAAGCAGATAAACCTTCCTCAGTAATAGGAAGAGAAATCTCCTCAACTTGAGCTCCAAGAGCTTTTAATTTTTCTATAGAATCAAGTAGGGAAGCTTTAATTTCTTCATCAAGACCTTTTTTAAAGAATTCTTTAGGAACTCCAATTTTCATACCAGAAACTCCAGATTCTATAGTAGATAAGTAGTCTTTTTGTATAGGTTCTTTATAAGTTGTACAATCTAACTCATCAGATCCTTGGATAATTTCAAGAGTTAGGGCAGCATCCTTTACTGTTTTTGATATTGGTCCTATTTGGTCTAAGGAAGATCCAAAGGCTATAAGGCCAAATCTTGAAACTAAACCATAAGTAGGTTTAAGTCCAACAACTCCACAAAATGAAGCTGGTTGTCTTATAGAACCACCTGTATCTGAACCTAATGAAACTGGAGCTAATCCTGCAGCAACACAAGCGGCAGAACCACCTGAAGAACCTCCTGGAACTCTTTCTAAGTCCCAAGGATTACTAGTTACTTGGAAGGCTGAGTTTTCAGTAGAAGATCCCATTGCAAATTCATCCATATTAGTTTTACCAATAATAATAGCATCTTCTTTAAGTAACTTTTCTATTACAGTTGCATTATATGGTGGAATAAAGTCTTCTAATATTTTAGATGCACAAGTGGTAATGATACCATCAGTACAAATATTATCCTTTATAGCTATTGGAACTCCAGCAAGGGCTCCAATAGGTTCATTTTTAGCAATCTTTTCATCAACTATTTTTGCTTTTTGTAAAGCATCTTCTTCACAAAGTCTAAGGTAAGATTTTACTTTAGGATCAATAGATTTTATTCTTTGAAATAATGAAGTAATTACTGAAGTGGCAGTAAAACTTCCATTTTTAATTCCGTCTCTAATTTGGCATATATCCATATTTTCAATGTTCATTACTTCATCTCCTATTCAATAATTTTAGGAACTATTATTGCAGTACCCCTCATGGATTTAACATTTTGTAATAGCTTTTTTTTATCTTCAAAGCATTTCACTTTATCTTCTCTAAGAACTGGCTTTAAATCATCAGCGTTAAGGTCTAAATTAATATCACTTAAATCAAAGTTATCTATGGATTCAAAGTGAGATAATATGCTTTCAAATTCTCCTATAAGCGTTTGAAATTCCGGCTCAGTAAAGCTAAGCTTTGACAATTTAGCAATATATTTAACATCTTTAATTTCAACTTTCATAATTTCATCCTCCTATGGTTCTAATCTCTTTAAATCTCTTGGTAGTAGAGTAGCTTCTCTAATGTTTTCAAGATCCAATATTTTTAAAGTAAGTCTTTCAAGACCAATAGCAAATCCTCCATGAGGTGGCATACCATATTTAAAGGTCTCTAAATAGAAATTAAAATCTTCTGGATCTAATCCGAATTTTGTAATGTTTGCTTTTAACATTTCATAGTTATGAATTCTTTGACCACCAGTAGTTATTTCAAGTCCTTTAAATATAAGGTCAAAACTTCTAGTAAGACTTGGATTTGTACTATCTGGCATAGCATACATTGGTCTTTTTGCAACAGGATATTCAGTTAAAAATACAAAATCACAGTTATAAGTTTCCTTAACATATTGTGAAATTAATACTTCACCTGCAGCATCTATATTACCTATTGGAGATTTTTTATTGTATTTTTCAAGTAATATATTATGTGCTTCTGCAAGAGGAATTCTTGGAATTTTAATAGTTTCAGGAAGCTCAATATTATACATTGCAAGTTCTCTTTCACAGTTTTTTCTTAAAGCAGAATACAGATAGTTTAAAAAATCTTCCTCAAGATCCATAATATCAGTTTCGTCTTTAATAAATCCCACTTCAACATCAAGACTTATATATTCACTTAAATGTCTCCAAGTACCGTGAAGTTCAGCTCTATAGGCAGGAGCAATTTCAAAAACTCTTTCAAAACCAGCACCAACCATCATTTGTTTATAAAATTGAGGACTTTGGGCTAAAAATGCACGTCTACCAAAGTAGTCAACAGTAAACATTTCAGAACCACCTTCAGTGCTTGAAGATATAAGTTTAGGAGTATGTATTTCTGAAAATCTTTGACTTCTTAAGAAAGATTTAAATGCATCAGTAATTTCTTCTTGGATTCTAAAGACAGCTCTTGCTTTAGGTCTTCTTAGGGATAAACCTCTATAATCTAATTGTTTTTCTAAAGCGACCTTTTGTTTGAATCCATTGATTTCAAAGGGTAGCTTTTCATAAAAAACATCACCTATAATAGTAATTTCCTTTGTGTCCAATTCTAGTCCACCTGGAGCTTTTTCATTAACAATCTTTTCTCCAATAGCTTCTATACACATTTCTAATCTTAATTTTTTAGAATTTTCTTTATCCATTACCAATTGAACAATACCAGTTTTATCTCTAAGATGTACAAATGATACCGTACTAAGCTCATGAATTTTATGAACCCATCCCTTTACAAGTACTGTACTTTCAGATACATCTTTAATGTCACATACATAAACTCTTTTCATTTTTTAAAAAGCCTCCTTGTTAATTTAAGTAATTATAGTTTTAGAACAAAATATCCCTATACTTATTAAAATAGTATAGGGACGAAAAACTTCGCGGGCCACCCTAGTTAGCTAAAGAATTTAAGGTTTACGGAAATATAAAAACCGTTCCTATACTTGCGTATAGGAACGGTATATATCCGTAATGCCATCCTAAATTATCTTAAACTTACTCTTAATTAGTACAAAATATTATAATTTTATACCTAGTCATGTTAACGGTTGACTACCGGCTAAGTCTACTCTTTTCATTTCGGTTAGCGTCTCAAAGGTGTTCTTCCATACATAAATCATACTAGGCTCACACCAACCCTAGCTCGCTAAAAATCAAGTAAGTACTTACTCTCCTCATCATTGACTGTTTTTAAACTATATTCTAATTATTTACTATTATATGCTCTAAATATAAATTAATCAATATAATTTTCACTATTTATAGAAAAAAGCACAAGTTCTCTTATGTATTTACACCTTCATTTAGGTCAGCATCTTCTTCATCTTTTTCCATATCATTTACAAATACCTTGTATATTTGAATTATGAAAGTAGGTAAAAATGCTAGTAAGTATATACCTGCAATTAAGGTTACATCAAGTTTAGCAACTTCAAATAAATGTTGTAATGGTGGTACAAATAATACTAGATTTAAGAATACTAAACCAGCACCGAAGGCATACCAACTAAATTTATTAGAAAATATTCCAAGGGCGAAGAGCGATTTTTTTCCTCTGCAGTTAAATCCATGAAACAATCTAGCTAAGCATAGAGTAGAGAAGGCCATAGTTTGCGCAATTGCTTTATTTCCAGTAGATAATCCGATATGGAAAGCAATTAAAGTAAATATAGCGATTAAAAGACCTTCAACAGCAATTTCTTTCATGAAGTCTTTAGTTAATATAGATTCCTTACTACTTCGTGGTTGATCTTTTAATAAGTCTTTCCTTGATTTCTCCATACCTATTGCAATAGCAGGCAAACTATCTGTTAATAGATTAATAAATAAAAGATGTACAGCGGCAAAAGGTACTGGCAGTGCCATAATAGATGAATATAAAACTGCTAGAATTCCTGACATATTACCTGATAGCAAGAATCTGATTGAATTCTTTATGTTTGTATAAATATTTCTACCATTAGTTATAGCCTTAACAATAGTAGCGAAGTTGTCATCAGTAAGGATCATAGAAGCTGCATCCTTAGAAACTTCAGTACCTGTGATACCCATAGCAATTCCTATATCAGCTTGTTTTAAAGCGGGAGCATCATTAACCCCATCACCTGTCATAGCAACAATGTGGCCTCTATTTTGCCATGCACCTACTATACGAATTTTATGTTCGGGAGAAACTCTTGCATAAACTGAAATGTGCTCAAGCTTTTTATTAAGTTCATCTTCAGAAAGCTTGTCAAGTTCTAAGCCTTCAAGAGCTATGTCTCCATCTTGTAAAATACCTATTTGTTTAGCAATAGCAGAGGCAGTAATCTTATGGTCTCCGGTAATCATAATAGGTTTAATTCCAGCCATTATACAATCTTTAACAGCTTCAGCGGATTCTACTCTTGGTGGGTCAATCATAGAGACTAATCCAAGGAATACATATCCATGCTCATCATCTAAAGAAAGATCTTTTTCGTTAGGCAATACCTTATAAGCAAAGGCAAGTACTCTTAAACCATGTTGTGAAAGAGATGTATTTGTATTAACTATTTTTTCTTTATCCGTAGGTAGGATCTCACGAATTCCAACAGAGGTTTTAATATGAGTAATTCTATTTAGTAATACATCAAAAGCTCCCTTAGTATACATAATATATTCTCCATCAATTTTGTGGACAGTACTCATAAGTTTTCTGTCAGAATCAAAAGGGATTTCATTAAGTCTACTATGTTTAGTTCTAACATCACCTTCAATAAATGAATGACTACGACCTAGGTTTACAAAAGCAACTTCAGTAGGGTCACCCATTTCAACTCCATAAACGGAAGTTGAATCATTACATAATATTGCAGCTCTTAAAATAGATTTATGAACTGCATTAGATAGATCTAAATTCTCAGATTCAATTAAACTATCATCAACGTATATTTGCTTGGTTGTCATCTTGTTTTGTGTTAAAGTACCTGTCTTATCAGAGCAGATTATTGAAACACAACCAAGACTTTCAACGGATTTTAGATCTTTAATTATAGCATGTTGGTTTGCCATCTTTTGAGTACCTAAAGCTAGTACTATCGTAACAATGGAACTTAAGGCTTCAGGGATTGCAGCAACAGCTAAAGCAACAGCGAACATTAAGGAGTCAAGCATAGGTCTGTTCCTATAAAGACTTAATCCAAAAACAATTATGCAAATTACTAGAATAATAAGGGCTAGTTTTTTACTGAAATCATCTAAGGTTAGTTGAAGAGGTGTCTTTTTTTCCTTAGTTTGCTCCATTAATGTTGCAATTTTCCCAAGTTCAGTATTCATACCAGAAGTAGTAACAACAACAGTTGCTCGTCCATAAGTAACTAATGAACTAGAGAAGACCATATTTTTTTGATCTCCAAGGGCAATTTCAGTTTCATTTATAACTTCAGCGAATTTTTCTACAGCTTCAGATTCACCTGTAAGAGAACTTTCATTAATTCTTAATGAAAAGTTTTCAATAATACGACCGTCAGCCACAACTAAATCTCCAGATTCAAGTAATAAAATATCTCCAGGTAAAACCTCTCTAGAAGGAATTTCAACCTTAATCCCATCTCTAATTACTTTTGCACTTGGTGCTGATAAAGCCTTTAAGCTTTTTAAAGATTGTTCAGCTTTTACATGCTGAACAGTTCCTAAAATTGCATTCATAATAATAACTGCAAAAATAACTATAGTGCTTTCAGAATTACCAGTTGCCATTGAAACAAGTGCAGCAATAATTAGGATAACTACTAGTAAATCCTTAAACTGTTCAAGAAATATTACTAAAGTACTTTTCTTTTTCTTTTCAGTTAATTCATTAAATCCATTTTTTTCTAAAGAGCTTTCTACTTGAGCTGTAGATAAACCATTTTTTTCTACATTAAAAACTTTTAGGACATCCGTTGATGTCTTTGAAAAAAACTTTTCCATAATATGCTCTCCTCCTAAAATTTATAAGTGAATAAGATAATAAAAAAAGACCTTTAATATAAATAGGATAAGCCTAATTATATTAAAAGTCTTGTAACCATAAAGGTATATAACACCAGGTTTAAAAAAACCGGGATTGTTGATGTTATATTTTAAACTACTCCCTTTTAATCTTAAATTATTTATTTATAGTACAATAATACGTGACTGCAAAAAAAATGTCAATAAAATAAATTTAAAAAATTTAAAAAGATAGGAATGGAATTAGAATTTAAGCAGATACTAATTAGTTATTCTCATTAATAGAATATGGTGACAAAAAATGAAAAGGATATTAAATTTTCTTTAGCCTGAATTATAATAATCACAACATACCAACTGGTCATATAATAGAGTAATAACACTGATATGGAGTTGGAAATTAGTGATATACGGGCTGATTTTAGCTGGAGGTAAAGGTAGTAGATTATACCCTTTATCCAGAGTAAATGAACCAAAGCAATTTCTCAAAATAATAAATGAAAAAAGTTTTTTGGTTAATACAGTAGATAGAGTAACTCCCTTGATAAGCAAAGAAAATCTATATGTTGTTACAAATAAAGATTATCAAGAGAAAATAAGGGAAGAACTTCAAGATATTAATAGAGAAAATATTGTTGCTGAGCCTAGCAATAAGGAAACTGCAACATGTATAGGTCTTTCAGCAGTAAAATTACTAAAAAAAGATGTAGATGCGATAATTGTAGTTCTTCCATCAGATCATTATATAGAAGGAGAAAAAAATTATCTGGAGACACTTAAGCAGGGTGTTGAACTTGCAAATAGACGAAGGGCGATAATTACTTTAGGAATAGAGCCAACAAGGGCAGAGACTGGATATGGATATATTGAAATGGGAGAAAGAATTCCAGGGAATATTGCTACCTATAAAGTAGCTAGATTTACAGAAAAACCTAATGCAGAGGTTGCTACAGACTTTTTAAGTAAAGGAACTTATCTTTGGAATTCTGGAATGTTTATATTTAGAGCAGATGTAATTCTTAGGGAAATAGAGAAATATTTACCGAAAATGCATAAGTCCCTAATGGAGATATATAAACACATTGGAGAAGATGATGAGGAGAAGGTAACAATAGAACAATATAAGCTTATAGACGGTATTTCTATAGATTTTGGTGTTATGCAAAAAACAAGGAAGGCTCATGTAATAAAATGCGATTTCTCATGGGATGATATAGGAAGCTTTTCGTCATTAAGTAGATTTCTTGGAAGGTATAGAAATAATAGTATCTCTAAAAATGTTCATTTAGAAGAATGCGAAAATTGTTCTATATTTGGTAAGGGAAATCTGATAATTGGCTTAGGAGTTAAAGATCTGGTGGTAGTTGATGCCGGCGATGTAATATTGATCATGGATAAAAATAAGGATCAAGAAATAAAGCAATTATTAAATAATTTAGGTAAAGAAAAAAAATACAAAGAATATTTATAATAAATAAGCTGTTCCAAAATCATTTAAATAATTTTGGAACAGCTTATTTATTATTTGTAATCTAAAGGTATTACAGTAACACCTTTATCTTGAAATTCATAAATGTCACTTTCTTTAATATCAGAATCTGTAATTAGATGAGAGATTTCATGTATATCTCCACTAGAAAAACTGTGATGTTTTCCTACTTTTAAACTATCGGCTAGAACATAGACCGGGCCACTACAACGATTTATCATTTCATGATTGATTAATGTTTCTTCAAGGACTGAAGTGCTGATACCTGAATCAAAAGTTATTCCACTCACACCTAAAAAACATTTATCTGCCGTTATTTTAGAAAGAATATAAGTGGCGAATTCTCCAATTAAAGATTGTTTTCTTTCATAAACTTGGCCACCTGTTAATACTAGTTCAATATTAGGACCAATAGTTGATTGAAGAGCCTTACCATTATTAGTAACCACATAGATCCTTTTATCACCTAAATATTCAAGTATTAAAAGTGCAGTTGAACTGGAATTTATGAAGATTGTATCTCCATCCTCTATTAAATCAGCTGCATATTTTGCAAGGATGTGTCTTTTTTCATTATAAGTTGAATCAAATATATTCTCTTTAGAATTAACTTTATTATCGTTATCTATATTAGTAGCTAATTTAGCACCGCCATAGTATCTGACTATTAAACCTTCATCATCTAAAGCTTGTAAATCTCTTCTTAAAGTAAGAGGAGATATATTTAATTTTTCTGCTAGCTCATTAGTGTTAATTGATTCATTGTTACTTATATAATCTAAAATTCTTTCTCTCCTTTTAGAGACTATGCTGTGAGTTTTTTTCATATCTATCGCCATCCTTACTTTATAAATATAATTTAAGTATATTTATAAATTCATATTTAAATCTTTAAACAAATTACTATTCTATATATATTCCCTATAACTATTATATAACAAACATTCAAAAAGTTCAATTAAAACAATCAAAATAGAATAAAAGTAAAAGAAACAAAAATAATTCAAAAAAAGCTTGAATTATTTGAATGATTGAAGTAATATGAATACATAAACAAGCAAAACAATCAAAAAAAATAAAACAGAAAGTTCAAAAATAGTAAAAACAATAAAAGTCTATAAAAATAAATTATAATATGTAAGGGGAGATTAAAATGTCACAAGTAGATAATATTACAAGAGAATCATGGATACTTAAAACTTTTCCAGAATGGGGAACTTGGTTAAATGAAGAAATAGCAGAAGAACAAGTAAAACCAGGAACATTTTCAATGTGGTGGCTAGGATGTACAGGCATATGGGTTAAATCAGAAGGCGGCACAAATATTTGTATGGATTTTTGGTGTGGAAGTGGAAAGAATACAAGAGCAAATAAAAATATAGGACCTCAACATCAAATGGCTAGAATGAGTGGAGGAAAGAAGCTTCAACCAAATTTAAGGGTAGCACCTTTCGTATTAGATCCATTTGGAATTAGGGAAATTGATGCAGTTGTATCAACACATGACCATAATGATCATATTGATATAAATGTTGCTGCAGCAGTTATGCAAAATTGTGATTCAAGTGTTCCGTTCATTGGACCAAAAGCATGTGTAGATAAATGGATCGGATGGGGAGTACCAAAAGAGAGATGTATAATTGTTAAACCAGGAGATACAATAAAAATTAAAGATATAGAAATAGTTGCATTAGAATCATTCGATAGAACAGCATTAATTACAGAACCACCAATGGGTGATATAAGAGGAACAATGCCAATTGATATGGATATTAAGGCAGTTAATTATTTAATAAAAACTCCAGGTGGAAATCTTTATCATAGTGGAGATTCACATTATTCAAATTATTATGCAAAGCATGGAAACGATTATAAAATTGATGTTGCATTAGGATCATATGGAGAAAATCCAAGAGGAATCACAGATAAGATGACATCAGTAGATATTTTAAGAATGGCAGAATCGCTAAAGACAAAAGTAGTTATTCCATTCCATCATGATATCTGGTCAAATTTCCAGGCTGATACAAAGGAAATATTAGAATTGTTTGATATGAGAAAAGATAGATTACAATATAAATTCAATCCATTTATTTGGCAAGTTGGAGGTAAATTCACATTCCCAGAAGATAGTACACACAGAGAATATCATTATCCAAGAGGCTTTGATGATTGTTTCTCAACAGAAATAAATCTACCATATAAATCATTTTTATAATATATATAGGGGGTTAAAAAAATTAACCCTCTATATTAAAAATCAGGAGGCAGACATTATGTTACAAGAATTAATAGATAAAAAAAGATATTCATTTCATGAAGGTTTTGATACTTGGGAAGAAGCAGTTCAAGCTTCTTGTAAACCTTTAATAGAGGATGGAGCAATAGAAAGTGCTTATGTGGATGCAATAATAGCAAATGTGAAAAAATATGGACCATATATAGTTATAGCACCAAACATTTGCATACCACATGCTCAAGAAGGGATTGTAGGAGTTAATGAAACAGCAATGTGTTTTATGAGAACTAAAAATCCAGTTCATTTTGGTGATGATTCAGAACAGGATGCAAGATTATTTTTTGTATTAGCATCAACAGATAATAATGTACATTTAGAAAATTTATCAAATATGGTTGGATTAGTAGAGGATGAAGCAATAGTAGATAAATTACTTGAAGCTGAGTGCAAGGAAGATTTAGAAAAAATTGTTGAAATCTTAAAAGCAAAGTCTATATAACCAAATTAATGGTTAATAAGGATAGAAAGAAAAACTATACGAATAAAGATAACTTAAAATAAATTTATTAAACATAGGGGGAAATAAAATGGAAATATTATTAAGTGTATGGAAATTTTTTCAGGTAAATATTTTGACAAACCCAGCATTCTTTATAGGATTTATAGTACTTATAGGTTATTTGCTATTAAAACGTCCAATATATGAGGCAATAGCAGGATTTATAAAAGCTATAGTTGGTTATTTGATCTTAAACGTAGCAGCAGGAGGACTTGTAAATAACTTCCGGCCAATACTAGCAGGATTAAAAGACAGGTTTAATTTAACCGCTGCAGTTATTGATCCTTATTTTGGACAAACAGCAGCACAATCAGCCGTAGAAAATGCGGGTAGATCCTTCTCACTTATGATGATAGTACTATTAATAGCATTTATTTTTAATATAATCTTAGTATTATTTAGAAAACAGACAAAAATAAGAACAGTATTTATTACGGGTCACATAATGGTTCAACAATCAGCAACAGCATTATGGATAGTAATATTCTGTTTCCCAGAGTTAGCTGATACACAAGTAGTAGTTATGCTCGGTTTATTACTTGGAACTTATTGGGCAGTAGCGTCAAACCTTACAGTTGAGGCAACTCAAGAATTAACTGAAGGTGCTGGATTTGCAGTTGGGCATCAACAAATGTTTGGAATTTGGATTACAGACAAAATAGCAGGAAAAATTGGTAATAAAGAAAAATCAATAGAACATCTTAAATTGCCAGGGTTCTTACAGATTTTTAATGATAACGTAGTTGCAACCGGTATCCTAATGATGATATTCTTCGGAGCAATCATGGGAATATTAGGAGCAGACTTAATGCATGAAATAGATAAAACATTTGCAGTCGATAGGAACTTTGTATTTTATATAATGGAAAAATCATTAAACTTTGCAGTGTACTTAAGCATATTACAACTTGGTGTTAAAATGTTCGTTGCAGAACTTACAGAATCATTCCAAGGTATTTCAGATAAAATTTTACCAGGATCAATGCCAGCAGTTGACTGTGCAGCAACCTATGGATTTGGGCATGCTAATGCAGTAACAATTGGATTCTTATTTGGAGCATTAGGTCAATTTATATCAATTATAGGATTAGTAGTATTTAAAAGTCCAGTATTAATAATCACAGGTTTCGTACCAGTATTTTTTGATAATGCAACTTTTGCAGTATTTGCAAATAGAAAAGGTGGATTACGAGCAGCAATGATCATTCCCTTCGTATCAGGAATTATACAAGTATTAGGGGGAGCATTTGCAGCTTACTACTTTGGATTAGCACAATATGGCGGATGGCATGGAAACTTTGATTTTGATACAGTATGGCCAGTAATCGGAGTTCTTATGAAAAACTTTCAATATGTAGGCTTTGGCGTTGTAGTGCTAGCATTACTTGCAATACCACAATTCCAATATAGAAAAAATAGGAAAGGTTATTTTAAAATAGCAGAAAACTATGAAGAATATATTAGTGAAATGGAAGAAGCAAAAGCTTAAAGGGGGATTTAAAATGTTAAAAGTAATAGCAGCTTGCGGAAGCGGTATGGGTTCAAGTCAAATAATAAAGATGAAAATAGGTAAGGTTTTTAAAAAATTAGGTATAGATGTAACAATTCAACACAATAGTGTAGGAGAAGCTAAAAGCCAAGCTTCAGGCTTTGATGTGGTATTTTGTTCACAAGTATTAACATCAAATTTTAAGAGAGCAGAAGATTCAGGAACTATAATCATAGGATTAAAAAATATTATGTCCGAAAAAGAAATGGAAGAAAAAATCATAGAACAAATAGTAAATAAGGAATAGTTTATCTAAGGCTTAGATGAAATTTAACAATTGAATTTTATCTAAGCCAAAGAATATAGGAGATATAAAAATTACATTAGATTAATGTAAGTTGAGGTGAATGGAATATGAAAATTATAAAAAAGCATTTGGATGAAATGTACCGTGCATACGCAGCAAGTTCAATGGATATAGATGGTGAACTAAATTTGCTAGTAGCGTCTGAAGAAAAAGGATATCCTTGTTATGCATATAGTGGTAAAAATTTTAATCACCGTCATACAGTTTGGGATAATGGTGGAGGATGCATGTCAATTATTCCTATTCCAAAGCGTAGTAATGAATTTTTAGCTGTTCGTGACTTCTATTTAAAGGAGAGTCCAAGTGGTGCTCGTTTAGTCTGGGGCCATTTAGTTGATGGTGAATGGGTTATTGAAACTGTTATTAAATTACCTTATTTACATCGTTTTGACCTATGGGATGTTGATGGAGAAATATATTTTATTGGAGCTACTATAGCTGATCTCAAAGAGTCTAAAGATGACTGGAGTCACTCGGGAACTATCTATTATGCTAAATTACCAGAAGTATTAACTGATGGGCTAGCCCTTAAAGTTCTTAAAAAAGGTTTATATAAAAATCATGGGTATACTCGTCATATGATAGATGGAAAACCTCGTGGTACTTTTGGCTGTGAGCAGGGAGTGTTTGAAGTAATTCCAAGTAAAGATGGAGAATGGCAAGTCGATCATTTAATGGAAGGTAAAGTCAGTGAAGTTGCTTGGTGTGATTTGGATGGCGATGGTCAAGATGAATTGATGACTATTGAACCCTTTCATGGAAATTCAATGAAGATTTATAAGTTTATTGATGGAAAGTATACTGAAATTTATACTTATCCACACGAAATTGATTTCGCTCACACTTTAGTAGGGACAACCCTTTGTGGTGTACCAAGCTTTGTTGGTGGTATAAGACGTATAGATACTGAATTATTCTATATCCAATGGATTGATGGAAAATGTCAGGAAACAATTATAGAGAAGGGTGTTGGGCCAGCTAATGTGGCAGTCATCAATTTGAAAGATTGTGATTTAATTATTTCCGCTAACCATACAAAGAATGAAGCATCAGTATATAAAGTGATAAAAAATTAATTTGGTTTAAGTTAGGGGGATACTTAATGTTAGAAGAATTAAAAAAAGAAGTTTATGAAGCAAATATGCTTTTGACAAAATATAAATTGGTAACTTTTACATGGGGAAATGTTTCTGCAATAGATAGAAAATCTGGATTAGTTGTAATTAAGCCATCAGGTGTTGATTATGAAAAAATGGGGCCAAAAGATATGGTTGTAGTTACTTTGGATGGAGACATAGTTGAAGGAAACTATAAACCATCATCTGATACACCTACCCATCTTAAGTTATACAAGGATTTCAATCAAGTTGGAGGAATTGTGCACACCCATTCAAGATGGGCAACTATATTTTCCCAAGCAGGAAAATGTATTAATTCATATGGTACAACTCATGCAGATTACTTTTATAATGAAATTCCGTGTACAAGAGAGATGACACCAGAGGAAATAAAATCAAACTATGAATATAACACTGGTGGAGTTATTATTGAGACATTTAAGCACATAAATCCAACACAGGTCCCAGCGGTTTTAGTTAAAAATCATGGGCCTTTTACTTGGGGAAAAGATGCTATGGAAGCAGTGCATAATGCAGTTGTATTAGAAGAAGTTGCAATGATGGCTTGGAATACAGAAGTGTTAACAAACCATACAATTGAAACTATGCCAAAAGAATTAATAGAAAAGCATTTTATGAGAAAGCATGGACCAAATGCTTATTATGGACAATAAATTTATCTTTAGAAAGTTGGTGATTTTATGAAAGAATATACATTAGGCTTGTATGAAAAATCTATGCCAAATTTTCTATCATGGGAAGAAAAATTAAATTGTGCTAAAGAATGCGGATTTGATACTGTAGAAATAAGCATAGATGAAACTGATGAGAAGTTAGCAAGGCTAGATATGAGTAAACAAGAGAGACAGGAGCTTGTAGATCTAATGTTTAAATGTGATGCTCCTATAAGAACAATGTGTCTAAGTGGACACAGAAAATATCCTTTAGGAAGTATGGATGAAGCTACTAGGAACAAGGGCATGGAGATTATGAGAAAAGCTATTGATTTAGCTTCAGACTTAGGAATTAGAATAATTCAATTAGCTGGATATGATGTTTATTATGAAAAAGGAAATGAAAAAACAAAAAAAATTTTTGAAGATAATTTAAAAGAATCGGTTAAAATGGCTGCTAATAAGGGAGTAATTCTTGCGTTTGAGACTATGGAGACAGAATTTATGAATACTATAGAAAAAGCAATGGAATTCGTTAAACTGGTTGATTCTCCATATCTTCAAGTTTATCCAGACTGTGGGAACATAGTAAATGCGACTTTAGATTATGGAACAAATCCTATAGACGATTTAGAAAAAGGAAGAGGACATATTTCGGCTGTACATTTAAAGGAAACTGTTCCAGGGAAGTTTAGAGAGATTACTTTTGGCACCGGGCATGTTAACTTTGAAAAGATAATTAAAAAATCATGGGATCTTGGAGTGAGAAAATTTACATCAGAATTCTGGTATGTTGGAAATTCAGATTGGAAAGATGTAATTAAAAATACAAAAGTTTTTATGGATGAAAAATTTAAAAAAGCTTTAGAGGAAAATTAAAAAATAACTTATTTTAAAGTATAAGTATTGAGGTGTATAAAAATGAATAAACAAGAGTTGATTTCTATAGCAAAGAAAGTTAAAAAAAATATTGTTGAAATGATTTATGAGGCAAGGTCAGGACATCCAGGAGGATCATTATCTTGTGCAGATATAATAACGTATTTATATTATGAAAAAATGAATGTAAACGTTGAAAAACCAAATGATCCTAATAGAGATAGATTTGTTTTAAGTAAAGGCCATGCTGCACCAGCACTTTATGCAGTACTTGCAGAGAAAGGATATTTTCCTAAGGAAGAATTAAAGAAACTTAGAAAATTAGGTTCACTTCTTCAGGGACATCCAGATTCCAAACATATATCTGGGGTAGATGTTTCAACAGGTTCTCTAGGACAAGGAATATCAAATACAGTAGGTATGGCATTAGGCCTTAGAAATCAAAAGAATAATGCAAAAGTGTATGTGGTTTTAGGAGATGGAGAACTTCAAGAAGGGTTAGTATGGGAAGCTTCAATGGCAGCAGCTCATTATAAATTAGATAATATAGTTGCAATTATTGATAACAATGGACTTCAAATTGATGGAAAAAATGAGGAAGTAATGGGCGTTGAACCATTAGATAAAAAGTTTGAAAGTTTTGGATGGAATGTTGTTTGTTGTGATGATGGGAATGATTTTGATAAAATAGATGAAGCATTTTTAAGAGCTGACAAAACTGAAGGAAAGCCAACTGTAATAATTGCAAAAACAGTAAAGGGTAGTGGCGTTAGTTTTATGGAAAATAAAGCAGAATGGCATGGACAAGCACCTAATAAAGAGGAAAAGGCAAAGGCAATAAAAGATATTATGAATTAAATAGATTCAAACTTGTTTCTATAAAACATAGTAAAAGCTAGGAGGATTAAAAAGATGGGCAAGGCTACAAGAGAATCTTATGGAATGGCTTTAGTTGAACTTGGACGAGAAAATGAAAGAATAGTAGTGTTAGATGCTGATCTTTCTAAGTCAACTAAGACAAATGGATTTAAATCAGAATTTAAAGATAGATTTTTTAATTCAGGAATTGCAGAACAAAACTTAATGGGAATGTCTGCAGGATTTGCTAACGTAGGAAATATACCTTTTGCAAGTACCTTTGCAGTATTTGCAACGGGAAGAGCTTTTGAGATAATAAGAAACTCAATTTGTTATCCGAAAATGAATGTAAAAATAGCAGCAACTCATGCTGGAATAACAGTTGGGGAAGATGGAGGAACACATCAATCAATTGAAGATATTGCACTTATGAATTCACTTCCTAATATGACTGTAATAGTTCCAGCAGATCATAGGGAAGCAATGGCAGCGACTAAAGCAGCAGCAGAATTTGATGGCGCTGTTTATTTAAGATTTGGACGATGTAATACAGAAGATATATTTGACGAAAATTATAAATTTCAAATTGGTAAAGGTGTCCAAATAAGAGAAGGCAATGATGTAGCAATTATTGCAACAGGAATGATGGTTCAAAGAGCTATTGAAGCTTCTAATACATTAAAGGATCAAGGAATTAATGCCAGAGTTATAAATATTTCAACTATAAAACCAATAGATAGAGAATTAATTATAAAGGCGGCAAAAGAAACAAAAGGAATAGTTACAGCAGAAGAGCATTCAATTATAGGTGGACTTGGGGCAATGGTGTCTGCAGTTGTATGTGATGAATGCCCTACTATTGTAAAAATGGTCGGAATAAAAGATGTGTTTGGAGAATCTGGAACCCCTAATGAATTAATGATCAAATATAAACTAACAAGTGAAGCTATTATTGAAGAAGTAAAAAAAATATTAAAATAGGAGAGTGTTTAATATGAAGATATTCGTAGATACAGCAAATATAGAAGAAATTAGAAAAGCTAATGATTTAGGTGTTATTTGTGGAGTAACTACAAATCCATCACTTATAGCAAAAGAAGGTAGAGACTTTAAGGAAGTAATAAAAGAAATTACAAGCATAGTTGATGGCCCAATTAGTGGTGAAGTTAATTCAATGGAATGTAATGGAATGGTTAAAGAAGCCCGTGAAATAGCTAAGATTCATAAAAATATGATAGTGAAAATTCCAATGTGTGAGGAAGGTTTAAAAGCTGTAAATATTCTTCATAAAGAAGGTATAAAAACAAATGTAACTTTAATATTTTCAGCTCTTCAAGCATTACTTGCAGCAAGAGCTGGTGCAAGCTATGTAAGTCCATTCTTAGGTAGGCTGGATGATATTGGAAGCAATGGTACTATACTAATTAGAGATATTGCAGAAATATTTGAAATTCATGGTATAGAGGCAGAAATTATTTCAGCAAGTGTTAGGAATCCAATTCATGTATTAGAATGTGCTAAGGCAGGCTCAGATATAGCTACAATACCTTATAATGTAATCATTCAAATGATAAAACATCCACTAACAGATGCTGGTATTGAAAAATTTATAAAAGATTATGAAGGAATGAATAAGTAAAAAATACCAAGCAAAATTGCTTTTGAAATTGGTTATTTAGAACAAACAAAATAAAATGTGCCCTATAGAGTAGATAATTTAAAAAAGTCTACTTATAGGGCATTTTTATGTATAATTAAATAAACAAACTTAAAAGTGGAGAAATAAAATATCATAGAGATGTTAGGAGTTTAAAATGAAATTATTAACTTTAAATTGTCATTCTTGGTTTGAAGAAGATCAGGAAGAAAAGATGAAAATTATTGCAAGAACTATAAAAGAACAAGATTATGACGTAATTTCGTTACAAGAGGTAAATCAATCTATAAAGAAAAAAATACTTTTTGATAACATAAGAGAAGATAACTTTGCTTTAGCTTTATTAAAAGAATTAGAAGAATTAGGCTGTAATGGATATAACGTGGTATGGGAAATTTGTCATATATGTTATGGAGTATATGAAGAAGGAGTAAGTATTATAACTAAACATAAAATAATAGAAGAAGATACTTTTTCAACATTTTTAAGTAGCAATAAAAATAAAGAATCAGTTAAAACAAGAAAGGCTTTAAGAGTTTCAATAAAAATTGATGAAGAAAGTATAGATTTTTATTCATGCCATTTAGGATGGTGGCAGGATAAAGAAGATCCTTTTAAAAGACAAGTAGATAATTTGGCAAATAGTATGAGAAAGGATAGATTGACATTTCTAATGGGAGATTTTAATAATGATGCTTTTACAAGAGAAGAAGGCTATGATTATTTAAGAGAAAAAGGGCTAATGGATACCTTTTTCATGGCTAAAGAAAAAGATAATGGGATAACTGTAAAGGGTAAGATAGCTGGATGGAGTTCAAATGAAAAGCATTTAAGAATTGACTTGATTTTAGCGAATAAAAATATAGATGTTGAGTATTCTAGAGTAATATTTAATGGGGAAAATTACCCAGTAGTATCAGATCATTATGGAGTAGAATCGGTGTTTAAACCATGAAATTATAAATCTATCTTTAAATGTAAGGTCGCAAATAAATTAACCGCTTATGTGTATATACATAAGCGGTTTATACTTTATTTGCACGGCTAAATTCTTTAGGTGTGACTTTGAATTTTTCTTTAAAAAGTTTATTAAAATAAGATACATTATTAAAACCTGTTTCAAATGAGATCTCTGTTATTGATTTATCAGTTGAGGATAAGAGTTTTGATGATAGATCTAATCTATAAACAGTAATATACTCTGTGCAAGTCATACCTATATGTTTTTTAAAGAACTTCATAAAATAGTATTGGCTTAGATTGCAAGCTTTAGCAATATCACGAATTAGAAGTGTATTCATATAATTTTCATGAATATAATTTAATATAATTTTGATTCTTTTGATTGATTCATTTGTTAATGGAGCAACTGTTTTCTTTAATACTAAATCATTTTCATAGATAAGTGAAAAAAAATAAAACAATAAAGATTTTAATTTTAATTCAAAGATATCACTTTTTGAATCAAAGCAATTGAAAATTTCCTTAAGAGAATTAAGCATTTCATTATATCCTTTAGAATCTTCTTTTATTAGAGAAAATTGATGTTCATTATTTAATATAGGTGCAAAATATTTGATTGAACAACCGTCTGTAATTAAACTATTTAGCATACCTAAGTTAAAGACTATAGTGCTCAAAGAACAATAAGTACTATCTGTTGGATACATTGTATGAAGTGCAAATGGTGGAATGATTAAAATATCGCCTTTTTTAAATATATAAGAATCTAAATCTACTTTAAATTCTCCAGAGCCTTTTTCTATAAATGTAATTTCTATTTCTTCATGCCAATGAGCTACAAAGGATGAACTATTATTAGTGAATTCAGAAAAGTAAGTTGTAAAAGGCAAAATGAAATCACCATGTATCTTGTTTTCTTTTAAATTAATTATATTCAATATTATCACCTCGTAAAAGACAGTATTTTTATATTATTAGACTGTATTTTGCAATTAATTCTAATATATATAATTTATAATAGCATTATATTAATATTATTAAAATAGCAATCTGTATTAGAAAATTAATATATATACAGGAAATTTAGGGGGATGTTTATGAATTGGCAAAGAGAATTAGTCGCTTATCAAATATATCCAAGAAGTTTTAATGACTCTAATGGAGATGGAATTGGAGATTTGCAAGGAGTAATTGAAAAATTAGACTATTTAAAGGATTTAGGAATTGATTTAATTTGGGTCAGTCCTATATATAAATCACCAAATGATGATAATGGATATGATATAAGTGATTATAAGGATATACTTCAAGAATTTGGTTCTATGGAGGATTTCGATAATCTACTGAAAGAAGTTCACAATAGAGGAATGTATTTAATTATGGATTTAGTTATAAACCATACTTCAGATGAACATCCATGGTTTAGTGAGGCTAAAAGCTCAAAAGATAATCCTAAAAGGGATTGGTACATTTGGAAAAAGGGAAAAGAGTCTATAGATGGAGAAGATAATGTAGAACCTAATAATTGGGAAAGCATCTTTGGAGGCTCAGCTTGGGAATATGATGACAATAGTGATGAATATTATCTACATTTGTTTAGCAAAAAGATGCCAGATCTTAATTGGGAAAATCAAGATATGAGAAATGCACTTTATGAAATGATTAACTGGTGGATTGATAAGGGTATAGATGGATTTCGTGTAGATGCAATTAGCCATATTAAAAAGTGTGATTATGATGATATGCCTAATGCAGATAATTTAAGATACGTTTCATCTTTTGATAAACAAATGAATCAACCAGGCATAGAGATATTGTTAGAAGATTTAAAAGAGCATACCTTTGATAAATATGATAGATTTACAATAGCAGAAGCGTCTGGTGTAAACAAAGATGATTTAAAAAAATGGACAGGAAATGAAAATGGAAAGTTCTCTATGATATTTCAATTTGAACATATGAACTTATGGGAGAATGATAATTTCAAAAAGCCTCTTCTTATAGATTTAAAAAATATTTTATCTAGATGGCAAGATACTATTTATAAAGATGGTTGGATTGCATTGTTTTTAGAAAATCATGATTTAACAAGAATAGTTTCTAAACTTGGAGATGAAAAAAAATATTGGAAAGAAAGTGCTAAAGCATTAGCTTTAATGTATTTTATGCAAATGGGAACTCCATTTATTTATCAAGGACAAGAAATTGGAATGACTAATGCAGATTATAATAGTATTAATGATTTTGATGATGTTGTAACACTTTATAAATATAAAGAAAGTATAGAAAATGGAATACCAGAAGGAGAAGCTCTTGCTCTTGTAAAAGCAACAGCTAGAGATAATTCAAGAACACCAATGCAATGGAATTCTAAAGATGATGGCGGGTTTACTACAGGAACCCCGTGGATTAAAGTAAATGAAAATTATAAAAGAATAAATGTAGAAGATGAATTAAAAGATGATGATTCTATCCTGAATTTTTATAAGGAAATGATTAAAATAAGAAAGGAAAATAGAACATTAATATATGGTAAATACAATCTTATACTAAGAGAACATGATAAAATATATGCGTATACAAGAACTTTAAACAATGAGAAGTATATAATAATTACGAATCTATCTGAAGAAAATGTAAAGTTTGATTATGAAGAAGAAAAATTAAAATATAAAGGATTGCTTCTTTCAAATTATAAAATTTATGAACATGAAGATGTAACAGACTTTATATTAAGACCGTATGAAGCAAGAATATATAAGTTATAGATAGAGAACTCTAGTAACTGAAAAAGAATTAAAATTAGAATAGTTAAAATTTAACTATGACTATTTCAATTCTTTTCTTGTATTTTAGTGTATAATAAAAAGAATGGTAAAAATAATAAAGGATGTGTTGAATTTGTTAATGGGAACACATAAATTATTTGCAAACAATTTTTTAAACTATGCAAATAATGAAATGGTATACCTAATTGATGAGAAAAAATTTATATGGGGAAACATTAAACCTGATTATGTATCTAAATATAAATTGAAGAAACATTTTTATGATGAAAGTATAGATATGATTTTAACTAAAATAGATTTCTTAAGCAGTATGTCAGTAGAAGAAATTTCTCATGAATATGGTAAGAAAAAATTTAGTGCTGAGCTTGGTGTGGTATGTCATTTTCTAAGTGACTATTTTTGCTTCGCTCATGATAAAAGATGGAAGTTGAAAAATGCATTAAAGAAACATGTTCTATATGAGAGAGATTTAGGCCGGATTGCAAAAAGTTTTAATTTTAGTGATTATATTGACGCAGAGTTAAAAATAGAAAATATGGGACAGTTTATTGAAGATAATTTGAAAAACTATGAAACAAATAATAGTTTTACAAATGATTTAATATATGCTACCTTCATTTGTAATAGTGTAATTAACACTTTGCTTAGTAAA
The DNA here is from genome assembly GCF_002995745.1 of Clostridium vincentii. Classification (GTDB taxonomy): domain Bacteria; phylum Bacillota; class Clostridia; order Clostridiales; family Clostridiaceae; genus Clostridium; species Clostridium vincentii. Next base: position 41,845 of record NZ_PVXQ01000013.1, read on the forward strand.
GTTGTTAAGAATGTTTATGAACAAAGAAGAGCTGGATAAAAAAATATATTTTGAGAGTAGGATAGTTAAATAAGACTATCCTACTCTTTTTTCATAATGAATCCTAAGTTGTTTTTGGGATTTATGTTTACAATATGCAAAGAATCGCATATAATAATATTAACATATGAACAGATGCTCATATGTTGATGGAGGAACTAAGATGACTATAGATAATAAAGGCGAGGATTGCACTTGTAATGTAATTCACAATGATGTAATTGAAAAAGTTAGAGAAAATATACCAAAGAAAGAAGTGCTAAATGACTTAGCAGAATTTTTTAAAGTCTTTGGAGATTCTACAAGAATAAAAATTATCTGTGCACTATTTGAATCGGAAATGTGTGTATGTGATTTATCAGCATTACTAGGAGTATCACAGTCAGCAGTCTCCCATCAATTAAGAACACTTAAGAGTGCTAGATTAGTAAGATATAGAAGAGACGGAAAGGTTGTTTATTATTCATTAGATGATGAGCATATTAAAACCATATTTGATGTAGGTTTAAAGCATATCACTGAGTAGAGGGAGTGGCAAAAATGGAACTGAAATTATTATTAAAGGGATTAAGCTGCGCAAATTGTGCAAATAAAATTGAGAATAAGCTAAATTCATTGCCAGAGGTGAAGGAAGCTATAGTTAATTTCTCTACAAGTATGTTGATAATTACTTTAAATGAAGAAATAGGTGAAGATGAAATACTTGAGAAGGTAAAAAAGATAGTAAAGACTCTAGAGCCAGACGTAACAGTGGAGAAGTATAATAAATCCAGGATAAAATCTAAGGAGTCAGTATGCTCCTCAAATTGTTGCGAAGATGGGCATGAGGGTCATGAAAGTCATGAAGATTCGCATCAACACCATGATAATGAGGGTGGTATAGGTTTAAAGCAGAAAGTAATATTAGGCGTTGGAATTCTCCTTTATGTTATTGGTTTAATTTTAGGGGAAGAAAATATCTATGGAATTATATTTTTTATAACAAGTTATGTGTTAGTTGGTGGAAAAGTAGTTTTAACTGCATGTAAAAATATTCTTAAAGGTCAAGTTTTCGACGAAAATTTCTTAATGAGTATTGCAACTATTGGTGCCTTTGCTATAGGAGAATATCCTGAAGCTGTGGCAGTAATGATATTTTATGCAATAGGTGAGATGTTCCAAGACTATGCAGTGGATAAATCGAGGAAATCTATATCATCTCTTATGGATATTAGAGCAGAGTATGCTACTTTATTAGTTGATAAAGTAGAGAAGAAGGTAGCTCCGGAAGAGGTTAACGTTAATGATATTATATTAATAAAACCAGGAGAAAGAATTCCTTTAGATGGCTTAGTTATATCGGGAAGAACTACTTTAGATGCTTCAGCCTTAACAGGAGAATCTCTTCCAAGAAGTGTGGAAGAAAATGAAGAAATATTGGCGGGTGCAATAAATTTAACCGGTGTAATTCAAGTCAAAGTAACTAAAGATTTTGGTGAGTCTACTGTAGCTAGAATTTTAGAACTTGTACAAAATGCTGGAAATAAAAAAGCCCCTACAGAAAAGTTTATAACAAAATTTGCAAGATATTATACGCCAGTTGTAGTATTTTCAGCATTGGCATTAGCGGTAGTGCCACCGTTACTAATTGAAGGGGCTGTTTTCTCAGACTGGTTATATAGAGCTTTAATATTTTTAGTAGTATCTTGTCCATGCGCATTAGTAGTTTCCATTCCTTTAGGTTTATTCGCTGGAATTGGAGGTGCATCTAAAAAAGGCATCCTTATTAAAGGAGGAAATTATTTAGAGGCTTTAAAGGATGTTGAAACTGTTGTTTTTGATAAGACAGGTACACTTACTAAGGGTGTGTTTAAGGTTGTTAAAATTAATGAAATTAATATTGAAAAAGATGAACTTCTTAAAGTGGCAGCTTTAGGGGAAAGTTTTTCTAATCATCCAATAGCGAAATCTATAATGCTGGCTTACAATAAAGATATTGATAAAAATTTAGTAAAAAATTATGAAGAAATATCAGGTAATGGAATAAAGGTTGTTATTGAAGGGCGAGAAGTACTCCTTGGAAATAATAAACTTATGGAAAAATTCAATATAAAGTATTCTCAAAATGATGAGGTAGGAACTATAATTCATCTTGTTATTGATGGGGAATACAAAGGAAATTTAGTAATTGCAGATGAAGTGAAGGATGATTCTTTAGAGGCTTTAAGGGAATTGAAAAAATTAGGAATAAAGAATATTGTTATGCTTACTGGTGACAATAAGAAAGTGGCAAATAAAGTTGCAAAGGAATTAGAGTTATCTCAGGTTCACTCAGAATTATTACCTCAAGATAAGGTAGCAAAGCTAGAAGAACTATTAAATGAAAAAACAGCTAAAGGAAAACTTGTTTTTGTAGGAGATGGAATAAATGATGCTCCAGTTCTAGCTCGAGCTGATGTTGGAGTAGCTATGGGTGGCATTGGTTCAGACGCGGCTATAGAAGCAGCTGATGTTGTGCTTATGAGAGATGAACCTATGGCATTAGTAGAAGCTATTAAGATAGCAAAAAGAACTAATAAAATTTTATGGCAAAATATAGTATTTTCATTAGGTGTAAAAGGGTTAATTTTAATATTAACTACTTTAGGATTAGCTAATATGTGGGAAGGAGTATTTGCAGATGTGGGAGTAACTTTAATTGCTGTATTTAATTCAATGAGAGCTCTTAAGAACTAGATTGAAAAATATTGACTTAGTAATTATTGATAAGTATAATATTGTGAGACTTATGTATAACGATTAGAGTTTCGTTGTGCATAAGCCTCTTTTTTTTATTGGAGGAAAATTATGAGTTTAATATCAATTTTTTTAATTGGGTTAGGATTGGCAATGGATTCTTTTGCAGTTTCACTAACTGTGGGAATGAATACAAGAAAAAAAGATAAATGGAAGATGGCGTTAAAGGCAAGCATTTTCTTTGGAGTGTTCCAAGGAGTTATGCCTTTTCTTGGTTGGGCTATTGGTATCAGTTTTGCAGATTATATTGAGAAAATAGATCATTGGATAGCATTTATATTACTTGTTTTAATCGGTGGAAAAATGATTTTTGAAGCTATTAAGGAAGATGACACAACTGAAAAGGTGGATAAGGGATACTCTAACAAAAGATTCTTAATTTTAGCCATTGCCACTAGTATAGATGCCTTGGCAGTAGGTATTAGTTTTGCTTTTTTAAAGGTTAATATACTATCTGCCATAAGTATTATAGCAATTATAACTTTTATTATATGCATGATAGGGGTTTATGTTGGGAAAGTTTTATGCAAAATATTTGGTTCTAAGGCAGAAATAATAGGTGGGGTAATATTAATAATTATAGGAATTAAAATTTTAATAGAACACTCATTTATGTAAAAAGATATTAATATATAAAAGGGAAAAATAGGATTTATTGAAAGACATATTTGCAAATATAATTGGATTAAGGGCAAACTTTTATGGTAATATATTTAAGTAGGCATATGATATGAAAGAATTCGCAATTTATATTCATAAAGTTTGTTAAAATTTAGATTAAAAGAGGGGAACAGTATGGAAAAGAAAAAGAATATTTCTATGGCTGTGATAAAAAGATTACCGAAGTATCATAGATATCTTAAGGAATTAATGAATAATGAGGTAGATAGAATATCTTCTAAGGATCTTGGCGAGAAGATTGGATTTACTGCTTCTCAAATACGACAAGATCTTAATTGTTTCGGTGATTTTGGTCAACAGGGATATGGATACAATGTAAGAGAACTAAGTAATCAAATAAGTAATATTCTTGGTTTGAATAAACAATATAAAGCAGTAATAGTAGGTGCTGGTAATATTGGGCAGGCTATAGCAAACTACAAATTCACTAAGCTGGGGTTTGAGTATACTGGTATATTCGATGCTAATCCTAAACTTATAGGAATGAAGATGCAAGGTGTAGAGATTAGAGATATAGATACACTTAAAGAGTATTTAAAAGATAATAAAATAGATATAGGAAGTATATGTGTTCCTAGAATTAACGCTCAAAAAGTTTGTGATGAGTTAATTGATGGAGGGGTAAGAGGGATATGGAACTTTGCACCTGTAGATTTAATAGTACCAAAGGATGTAACTGTTGAAAATGTCCATTTGAGTGAAAGTTTATTGACGTTAATATACTTATTGCAAAAGAAACAGGAATAGGTGCAGGTTGAGGAAATATATAATGTTAAAATTAACATAAAATCGTTATATATATATTGCAAAAAAATTGTCAAAGCATTATAATTGAAATTGGATTTGAAATAAAAGAAATTTTTTTTGTAACACATTGTTATATAATTAACAAATAAGGTAAAGAAATAGTTTTCAACATATCATAATAAACTCATATCTCTTTAAAAAAATACACAATATATAAAGAGGTATTTGTAAATAAATTTAGTCGGTCAAAAATAATCATATAATTTTAAGGAGGCAAATGGGCATGGAATTAAAGAATGTAATTCTTGAAAAAGAAGGTCACTTAGCTATTGTTACAATCAATAGACCAAAGGCATTAAACGCTTTAAATTCAGAAACTCTAAAAGACCTTGATACGGTAATTGATAACTTAGAAAAAGACAATAACATTTATGCAGTTATATTAACAGGTTCAGGAGAGAAGTCTTTTGTTGCAGGAGCAGATATTGCAGAAATGAAAGACCTAAGTGAAGAACAAGGAAAAGAATTCGGAATACTTGGAAATAATGTATTCTTAAGAGTAGAAAATTTGGCTAAGCCAGTTATAGCTGCAATCTCAGGATTTGCTCTTGGTGGTGGATGTGAATTATCTATGGCATGTGACATAAGAATAGCTTCAGAAAGAGCTAAATTTGGTCAGCCAGAAGCTGGGCTTGGTATTACACCAGGATTTGGAGGAACTCAAAGACTTCCCCGAATAGTTGGATTAGGTAAGGCAAAAGAGTTAATTTATACTTGCGATATTATTAAGGCTGATGAAGCTTTAAGAATAGGACTAGTTAATAAAGTTGTACCTTTAGAGAATCTTATGGAAGAAGCAAAATCTATGGCCGCAAAGATTATAGCTAATGCTCCAATAGCAGTTAAGTTATGTAAAGATGCAATAAATAGAGGTATGCAAGTAGGCATAGATAAAGCAGTTATTATAGAAGCAGAAGACTTCGGTAAGTGCTTTAGTAGTGATGACCAAACTGAAGGAATGAATGCCTTTTTAGAAAGAAGAGAAAAGAACTTCCAAAACAAATAAATTTGTTTTTGAAATATTAAGGAGGGAAATTTAAATGAATTTCGAATTAACTAGAGAACAACAATTAGTACAGCAAATGGTAAGAGAATTCGCAATAAATGAAGTTAAGCCAATAGCTGCTGAAATTGATGAAACAGAAAGATTCCCTATGGAAAACGTAGAAAAAATGGCTAAGTTAGGAATAATGGGTATCCCATTTTCTAAAGAGTTTGGCGGAGCTGGCGGAGATGTTCTTTCATACATACTAGCTGTAGAAGAATTATCAAAAGTTTGTGCTACTACAGGAGTTATACTTTCTGCTCATACATCATTATGTGCGTCAGTAATTTATGAAAATGGTACTCCAGCTCAAAGAGAAAAATATTTACCTGAGCTTAATCAAGGTAAAAAAATCGGTGCTTTTGGTTTAACTGAACCAGGTGCTGGTACAGATGCAGCTGGACAACAAACAACTGCTGTATTAGATGGAGATAATTACATTTTAAATGGTTCAAAAATCTTCATAACAAATGGTGGAGTTGCTGAGACTTTCATAATATTTGCTATGACAGATAAGAGTCAAGGAACTAGAGGGATTTCTGCATTTATAGTAGAAAAAGCATTCCCAGGGTTCTCAGTAGGAAAGCATGAAAACAAGATGGGTATTAGAGCGTCTTCAACTACTGAATTAGTTATGGAAGATTGTATAGTACCAAAAGAGAATCTAATCAGTAAAGAAGGTAAGGGATTTGGTATAGCAATGAAGACTCTTGATGGAGGAAGAATTGGTGTAGCTGCTCAAGCTTTAGGTATTGCAGAGGGCGCTTTACAAGAAGCTATTGCATACATGAAGGAAAGAAAGCAATTTAATAAACCTTTATCAGCATTCCAAGGATTACAATGGTATGTTGCTGAAATGGATGTTAAAATTGAAGCTGCTAGATTTTTAGTATATAAAGCTGCATGTAAGAAACAAGATGGTAAAGCGTATTCACTTGATGCTGCTCGTGCTAAACTGTTTGCAGCAGATGTTGCAATGGAAGTTACAACTAAGGCAGTACAAATCTTTGGTGGATATGGTTACACTAAGGAATACCCAGTTGAAAGAATGATGAGAGATGCCAAGATAACAGAAATATATGAAGGAACTTCAGAAGTTCAAAAGATGGTTATCGCAGGAAGCATTTTAAGATAGGAGGATTTTTATAATGAATATAGTAGTTTGTATAAAACAAGTTCCAGATACTGCAGTAGTAAAGATTGATCCTAAAACTGGTACATTAATAAGAGATGGTGTTCCATCAATAATGAATCCAGAGGACAAGCACGCACTAGAAGCTGCATTACAATTAAAAGAAACTCATGGTGCTAAGGTAACAGTTATAAGCATGGGACTTCCAATGGCTAAGGCTGTACTTAGAGAAGCATTATGTATGGGAGCTAATGAAGCTATCCTATTAACTGATAGATGTCTTGGAGGAGCTGATACTTTAGCTACTTCAAAAGCACTAGCAGGAGTTATCGCAAAATTAGATTTTGACATAGTACTTGCTGGAAGACAAGCAATTGATGGAGATACTGCACAAGTTGGTCCAGAAATAGCTGAACATTTAAATATTCCTCAAGTAACTTACGTTCAAGAAATCAAAGTTGAAGGTAATTCATTAATAGTTAAAAGAGCATTAGAAGATGGATACCAAGTGGTAGAAGTTAAAACTCCATGCCTATTAACTGCAATTGAAGAATTAAATGAAGCTAGATACATGAATGTAGCAGATATATTTGCAACGAATGATGATATGATTAAAATTATGACAGCAGATGATATAGATGTAGATAAGGCTGAATTAGGACTTAAGGGTTCACCTACAAAGGTTAAAAAGTCAATGACTAAAGAAGTCAAGGGCAAAGGCGAAATAGTTAGAGAATCACCTAAAAACGCAGCATATTATGTTGTAGGAAAATTGAAAGAACAACACTACATCTAATAATAGGAGGTTAATTTATTATGAATATAGCAGATTACAAAGGCGTTTGGGTCTTTGCTGAACAAAGAGAAGGCGTACTACAAAAAGTATCTTTAGAAATACTTGGAGAAGGTAGAAGAATTGCTGATGAATTAGGAGTAAAGTTAACCGCTTTATTACTAGGAAAAAATATAGAATCATTAGCAAAGACATTAGCTGAACATGGTGCTGATGAAGTTTTAGTTGCTGATGACAAAAATTTAGAACATTATACAACTGATGCTTACACTAAGGTTATTTGCGATTTAGCAAAAGTAAGAAAGCCTGGAATATTATTCGTAGGAGCTACTTTCATAGGAAGAGATTTAGGTCCAAGAATAGCGGCTAGATTATCAACAGGATTAACTGCTGATTGTACATCAATTGAAGTTGAAGCTGCAAATGGTGACCTTTTAGCTACAAGACCAGCATTTGGTGGTAACTTAATGGCTACAATTGCTTGTCCAGATCATAGACCACAAATGGCTACAGTAAGACCAGGAGTATTCGCAAAGGTTTCTTCTGATGGATCTAAGTGTGCTATTGAAAAGGTTGAAGTTGAATTAGCTGATAGCGATGTTAGAACTAAGGTTTTAGAAATTGTTAAAGCTAAGAAAGAAATTATAGATATAGCAGAAGCTGATTTCATAGTATCAGGTGGTAGAGGAGTTGGAAGTAAAGAAAACTTTAAACTACTTAAAGATTTAGCAAAAGTATTAGAAGGAAGCGTAGCTGGATCAAGAGCTGCAGTTGAAAATGGATGGATTGATGGAGCATATCAAGTTGGTCAAACTGGTAAGACTGTTAGACCACAAATTTATATAGCTTGTGGTATTTCAGGAGCTATACAACATGTTGCTGGTATGCAAGATTCAGATTTAATCATTGCTGTTAATAAAGATGACACAGCTCCAATAATGAAACTTGCAGATTATGCAATAGTTGGAGACATTGCTAAGATAGTGCCAGAATTAATAGCTCAAATTAAGGAAATAAAGAACGCTGATTAGTTGATAAATTGAAAATTGAGAGTTGAGAGTTGAGGGTTTTAAATTCTCAATTCTTAATTTCAAATTGATGAGGAGGAATTTTTTATGAAAAAAGTTTTCGTACTTGGTGCAGGAACAATGGGTGCTGGAATAGTTCAAGCATTCGCACAAAAGGGTTGTGAAGTAATTGTAAGAGATATCAAAGATGAATTTGTTCAAAGAGGTTTAGCTGGAATTACTAAGGGATTAGAAAAGCAAGTAGCTAGAGGAAAAATGACTGAAGAAGTTAAAGTAGAAATTCTTTCAAGAATTTCAGGAACAACTGACATGAAGTTAGCTGCTGATTGTGACTTAGTAGTAGAAGCTGCAATTGAAAACATGAAAATCAAGAAAGAAATCTTTGCTGAATTAGATGGAATTTGTAAGCCAGAAACAATATTAGCTTCAAACACATCATCTTTATCAATTACTGAAGTTGCTTCAGCTACAAAGAGAGCAGATAAGGTTATAGGAATGCATTTCTTTAATCCAGCTCCAGTAATGAAGTTAGTTGAAATTATCAAAGGAATTGCTACTTCTCAAGAAACTTTTGATACTGTTAAGGCATTAGCAGTTGAAATTGGAAAAGAGCCAGTAGAAGTTGCAGAAGCTCCAGGATTTGTTGTAAACAGAATCCTAATTCCAATGATTAATGAAGCTTCATTCATTCTTCAAGAAGGAATTGCTTCAGTAGAAGATATAGATACAGCTATGAAATATGGCGCTAATCATCCAATGGGACCTTTAGCATTAGGGGATCTTATTGGATTAGACGTTTGTCTAGCTATTATGGATGTTATGTTTAGTGAAACAGGAGATAGCAAGTACAGAGCTAGCAATGTTTTAAGAAAATATGTTAGAGCTGGATGGTTAGGTAGAAAGACTGGAAAAGGATTCTACGATTATTCAAAATAATATAGAATTTATTAAAACCTCCAAGGATTATTCCTTGGAGGTTTTTTTGTATCTAAAAATTAAAATGGAATATTTTACTGCGAATATATTGAAAAGCGTACCCGATAAGGCGTAGAATAGTATTATAAGGAGGTCCAAGCTTTATTCAAAAATAATATATTACAGTATGAATTTTTTAGGAGGTATTAAGAGTTATGATGAGATTTACATTGCCAAGAGATATTTATTACGGAAAAGGGTCTATGGAACAACTAAAAAATCTTAAAGGTCATAAAGCTATGTTAGTACTTGGAGGAGGCTCCATGAGAAAATTTGGGTTTGTAGATAAAGCTTTAGGATACCTAGGTGAGGCAGGAATAGAAGTTAAGATTATTGAAGGAATAGAACCAGATCCCTCAGTTGAAACCGTACTTAAGGGCGCAGAACAAATGGTGGAATTTAATCCTGATTGGATTATAGCTATGGGTGGCGGCTCACCAATTGATGCAGCAAAGGCTATGTGGGTATTTTATGAGCATCCGGAACTAACATTTGATGATATAAAAAATCCATTTACTATACCAGAATTAAGAAGTAAAGCTAAATTCTTAGCAATACCATCAACTAGTGGTACAGCAATAGAAGTAACTGCATTTTCTGTAATTACAGATTATAAAACAGAAATAAAGTATCCTTTAGCGGATTTTAATATAACACCAGACATTGCTATAGTAGACCCTGAACTCGCAGAAACAATGCCTCAAAAGCTAACTGCACATACAGGTGTAGATGCTCTAACTCATGCAATTGAAGCTTATGTATCTACAATGCACTCTCCATTTACTGATCCATCAGCACTGAAAGCAATTCAAATGGTTAAAGAATATTTAATTAAGTCTTATAATGGAGACGTTGAAGCGAGAGAACAAATGCATTATGGTCAATGCTTAGCAGGAATGGCATTTTCTAACGCATTACTTGGCATATGTCATAGCATGGCTCATAAGACTGGGGCTGTTTTTCATATCCCTCATGGATGTGCGAATGCTATATATTTGCCTCATGTAATTAGGTTTAATATGAAAATATCTCTAGACAGATATGCACAAATATCTAAACAGCTTGGATTAAGTGGAAATAACGATGAAGAATTAGTTGAGTCTTTGATAAGCATGATAAAGGACTTAAATAAGGAAATGGGAATAGCAGCATCATTAAAAGAATATGGTATTGATGAAAATGAGTTTAATTCAAAACTTGATTTAATATCAGAAAGAACTATTTTAGATGCTTGTACAGGATGTAATCCAAGAGAAGTGAATAAAGATCAAATGAAGAAGATCTTCCAATGTGTATATTATGGAAATAAGATAGATTTTTAAATTTAAGATTTTGAAACCACTCTTTTGAGTGGTTTCTTTAATATACAAAATAAGGTATATTTCTACATAACAATAATTGTGGTTGTAACTAATCATTGATTTAAGGTATAATTAAAGAAATAAGCAACAAACTGGGGGATAAAAAGTGTATAAAATAGTAAAAAAAGAAAGACTAACAGATAATATTTACCTAATGGAAATTGAAGCGCCAAGAGTTGCTAGATCAGCAAATCCTGGACAATTTATAATTGTTAAACTAGATGAACGAGGGGAAAGAATCCCTTTAACAATATGCGATTATGATCCAAAAAAGGGAACGGTTACAATAGTTTTCCAAGCAATGGGAGCGTCTACTGAAGAAATGATAAAGTATGAAGAGGGAGATTCTTTTAAAGATTTTGTAGGACCTTTAGGAATGCCATCAGAATTTGTTCATGAAGACCTAGAGGAATTATCAAAAAAGAAAATAATTTTCGTTGCAGGTGGAGTAGGTACTGCACCAGTATACCCTCAAGTTAAATGGTTAAATTCTAAAGGAATTAAAGCAGATGTTATTGTGGGAGCAAGAAATACGGATATAGTTATTCTTCAAGATGAGATGAAGGCAGTTGCAGACAATTATTATTTAGCAACTGACGATGGATCATCAGGATATAAAGGATTAGTTACAGATAAGTTGAGAGATTTAGTTGAGAAGGAAGGCAAGAAATATGACTTGGTAGTTGCAATTGGACCGATGATTATGATGAAGTTTGTTACCTTATTAACTAAGGAATTAAATATACCTACTGTAGTAAGCATGAACCCAATTATGGTAGATGGTACAGGTATGTGTGGCGCTTGTAGGGTATCTGTTGGAGGGAAAATTAAATTTGCTTGTGTTGATGGACCAGAATTCGACGGACATTTAGTTGATTTTAATCAAGCTATGAAGAGGCAATCTGTTTACAAAACGGAAGAGGGAAGAGCAATATTGAAAGAAAAAGAAGGAAGTACCCATCATGGTGGTTGCGGAAATTGCGGAGGTGACAAATAATGAATAAGATGAAAAAAGTCCCAGTTTCTGAACAAGATCCAAAAGTGAGGGCTACTAATTTTGAAGAAGTATGTTTAGGTTATAACAATGAAGAGGCAATAGCAGAAGCTACAAGATGCTTAAATTGCAAAAATCCTAGATGTGTAGGAGATTGTCCTGTTAGTATATCAATTCCGAGATTTATTCAAGCAGTTAAAAATGGGAATAATGAAGAAGCAGCTAGAATTATTGCTGAATCATCAGCATTACCTGCTGTTTGTGGTAGAGTATGTCCGCAAGAGTCTCAATGTGAAGGTGTTTGTGTACTTGGAATTAAAGGTGAAGCTATTTCAATAGGTAAGCTAGAAAGATTTGTGGCTGATTGGTCTAGAGAAAATAATATTGATTTGTCACAAACTTTACCTAAGAATGGTAAAAACGTAGCAGTTGTAGGTAGTGGTCCTGCTGGACTTTCATGTGCTGGAGACTTAGCTAAATTAGGCTATGAGGTTACTATATTTGAGGCGCTTCATGAGGCTGGCGGAGTTTTAGTTTATGGGATACCTGAATTTAGATTACCAAAAGAGACTGTAGTTAAAAATGAAGTGGAAAATGTTAAGAAGCTTGGAGTAAAGATAGAAACTAATGTTATTATTGGTAGAACTATTACTATTGATCAGTTATTTGAAGATGAAGATTTTAAAGCCGTTTTCATAGGATCAGGAGCAGGTCTTCCAAGATTTATGGGGATACCCGGAGAGAGTTCGAATGGTGTTTCCTCAGCTAATGAATTTTTAACTAGAAACAACCTAATGAAGGCTTTCAAGGATGGATATAAAACTCCTATTCGTGCCGGAGAAAAGGTTGCAGTAGTAGGTGGTGGAAATGTTGCTATGGATGCTGCAAGAACTGCTTTAAGACTAGGGGCAGAGGCTCATATAGTCTATAGAAGAGGGGAAGAAGAACTTCCTGCAAGAGCAGAAGAAGTTCATCATGCTAAGGAAGAGGGAGTAATCTTTGATGTTCTTACTAATCCAACTGAAATCCTTCATGATGAAAAGGGCTGGGTTACTGGAATGAAGTGTGTGAAGATGGAACTTGGAGAACCAGATCAATCAGGAAGAAGAAGTCCTATGGTTATTGAAGGTTCTGAATTTATATTAGATGTAGATACTGTAATAATGTCACTTGGTACATCACCAAATCCATTAATATCATCTACAACTAAGGGATTAGATACAAATAAGAGACAATGTATTATCGCATCAGATGAGACAGGCCTTACTTCAAGAGAAGGAGTATTTGCTGGAGGAGATGCTGTAACAGGTGCTGCTACAGTTATACTTGCAATGGGAGCAGGGAAAAAAGCTGCAGTTGGGATACATGAATATTTATCAGCAAAATAATAGAACTTTAAAATGGGTGCATAGCACCCATTTTTTTTATGGTATAATTAATTTTAATTATTAAATAATATATAGTGTACAGTAGTTAAATTAGAGCGGAAAGGGTGAAAATATGGACTATAATAATGTAATTTATAAAGAAGATAAGGTAATACTTGAAGGTGTAAGAAATTTTAATATAAAACAAATAGTAGAGTGTGGACAATGCTTTAGATGGGAAAAAACAGAAGAATTAGACTATATTGGAGTGGCTCAAGGTAAGGTAATTGAAGTTATTCAAGAAGAAGATAATGTTACTTTTTTAAATACCAATGAAGAGGATTTTAAAAACATATGGTTTGAATATTTTGATTTAGGTAGAGATTATAGTAAGGTTAAAGAAGCGTTAGCTAATGATGAAATCTTAAAGAAAAGCGTTGAGTATGGATATGGGATAAGAATATTAAATCAACAATATTTTGAGATTTTAATTAGCTTTATTATTTCAGCTAGAAATAGTATACCTTCAATAATGAAAAGCATAAAGAAAATATCTGAAAAATGGGGAAAGGCTATAGAGTATAAAGGCACCACATATTATACTTTCCCAACAGCAGAGGAAATTAAAGTGGGAACACTAGAAGAAATAAAAGAAACGGGAGCCTCTTTTAGAAGCAAGTACATACTAGATACTATATATAATATAAATAATTGTGCAGAAAATCCAGAGTATAGCTTAGAAAATATTGCTTTACTTAATGATGATGATTGTCATATTAAACTACAGAACTTTAAAGGCGTAGGAGCAAAAGTAGCAGATTGTGTTATGTTATTTTCTATGGAAAAGTATTCAGCATTTCCTGTGGATGTATGGGTAAAAAGAGCTATGATGCATTTTTATAATGCGGAGGAAGCTTCGTTAATTAAGATAAGGATATTCGCAAGAAATAAATTTGGAAATTTATCAGGGTTTGCACAACAATATCTGTTCTATTATGCTAGGGAAAACAAAATTAGCATATGACGATTCGATTTACTTATTAAAAAGAGGGATCTTCCCTCTTTTTTTGCGGATAAAAATTCCATAAGAATGAAAAAGAGGTGAGATAGTTGTTGTTAAAATATAAGAATTGGATTTATATTATTAGTTTTAGCTGTTTATATAATGTTTTATATTTATTTTCTAATAATATACCTAATCCAGCTGTTCCTAATGGGTTCATAGCTATTAGTATGGTTATACCTGTTGTAGCAGGCTATTTGCTCGGTCCATATAGTGGGGCAATGACAGGTGGAATAGGTGTAGGATTAAATGTACTTATTAATGGGAGTCCAATAACTGTTGCTGCCATGGTACCTATAATGATTATGGGTTTCGCAGCAGGCTATGTTGGGAAAAATAGAAATATTTTGCTTACCTCATTAACAATAATTATTGGGCATAGTTTAAATATTTTGTATTTTATTAGGCTTGGACTTATAAGCAGTTTGAGTGAAAAAATTTCGGTAATAGCACTGTCATTGCTATCGGAAGCTGCTTTTGATATTGTAATTATTATTACTATAATAACAAGCTTAAAAAAATTTTTTCGTAAGGAGAGATGGTAATGAAAAAAATAAGTAGAAGGCAAGTTGGTATAGTGATTTTTATTTTTCTTTATCCAATTGCTAATATTTTTCTAAATAATGTTCCTAATCCAATGGTACCAGAAAGTTTCATTGCTTTAAATATGATTTTCCCTATACTTTGTGGTTTTCTTTATGGACCTAAATCTGGTTTCATATCTGGTGCATTAGGGCTTGGTATATCTACTTTGATTTTTGGATCGTTGTATGATGCCGCAGGGGTTTTGCCATGTTCTATTATGGGGTATGTTGCTGGAGTTATTGGGAAAAAAGGAGTAGAATTTACTTCCTCATTATCTATTTTTTTGGGGCATACCCTTAATTTAATATTTTTCTATAGAATGGGTTTTATGAAATTTAATATAAATGAATTTGGTCCGGTTTTTTTAGGAGTTATAGCAGAATCAACAATTGATATTCTCGCTATTGTACTTTTAGGATATTTATTAAAAAAGAAGTTCTATGAGGTAAATAGATGGTAGATTTAAAATGGGTTGAGCATAAAAATACGTTTAAGATTTTCTTAATATCAATATGGTGGATTTTAGTAACAATAGCGGTAGTAAATATTGAAGATAATATGTGGAAAGAAATTTTAGCCTACTCATTTGTAGTTTCAATAGTATTTGCTTCATATCATGGAAAAGTGCCGGGACTTATATTTTCCATAATGTCTAGTGTCGTAAGTGGATCACAAGCTATGGATGAATTTTTATTATTTTCACCTTTTGCTCAAAGAATACTGTTTCAAATACTTTTTATTAATGTGGTAGCGCTAGTGACGACAAGTTTATCCGAACGAGAAAAAAAAGCAAGGGTTAGCCTACAACAATTATTTAGCAATATGCCAATTGGTTTATTTAGAATAGACTCAGATGGAAAATTACTAAAAATAAATGCTGCTATGGTTCATATGCTTTCCATTGATGAAAAGCAAAAGCTAAGTAGCTATAATTTAAAATACTTTTTTGTAAATAGTCATGAATTTTTAGAATTATTTGATAATAAAGATACCGGAGTAAAAAACTCTGAAGTAATGTTAAAGAAAAAAGATGGTAAAATAATTTGGGGAAATATTATATGCCGTTTTAAGGAAACTGATGATGTTGCTTATACTTTAAGAGAATATGAAGGGAGTTTCGAAGATATTACAGACAGAGTAGCTCTTTTTCAAGAGGTAAGAAAGCTTGCAACTTATGATTCGTTGACTGGGGTTTATAATCGGGGATATTTTCTTGCGGTTACTGAACCGATATTTAAAGAAGCATTAATAAGACGTAAACCTCTATCAATGCTTTTATTAGATGTGGATTATTTTAAAAAAATAAATGATACATATGGACATCCATTTGGGGATGTAGTTCTTCAAAAGATTGCAGGGTGTATAGTAGAAAATGCTAATAATTCTAATATTGTAGGAAGATACGGTGGAGATGAATTTATTTTGTTTCTACCAGAAGAAGATTATGAATTAGCTTTAAAAATAGCAAAAGCTATAAATGACGGAGTTAAATCATTAGATATAATATTAGAAGGACAAAAAGTCCATGTTTCAGTAAGTGTTGGAATTTCTAATTTAGATTTTAATAATGATAAGAATATAGATGATCTAGTTAGACGTGCTGATATTTCAATGTATGAAGCAAAAAATATAGATAGAATTATGCCTTAATTAGGATCTCATTACTTTTAATTTAGATACCAATGAAATATTAAAAAATTTCTCTATAACAAGATTTATATTTGGGATTAAAGAAAATAGCAGTAATAAAATACCAACCTAATAATAAAATATTAATGGAGATATTATTGCAATTCTTAAAAGAAAGATTATACTCAATGGTTGCACCTACAATTACAGGGCAATTTAGAAAGAGGGTAGGTGGTCTTAAATAGAATTAGTTAGAAATAATAAGAGAAAATGAGCATATGAAAATTATATCGAGATAATGGGTTATAATTAAGATATACAGGGCAATAATATAAGAAGTAATATTTGAATATTATGGGTATAGGATATATGATAATTGTATTAGCACTCTTTAATAGCGAGTGCTAACAAAACTTATGAATAAGTTTTTAAATTAATATTCCTAACTTAAACCTAGTTGGGACAAATAGGGTACAATAAAAAATATATAAAGGAGGATTTAAAATGAATATTAAACCACTTGGAGAAAGAGTAGTAATTAAAAGATTAGAAGCAGAGGAAACTACAAAGAGCGGCATAGTATTAACAGGAGCGGCTAAAGAACAACCTCAGGAAGCAGAGGTAATCGCTGTAGGCCCTGGAGCTATTGTAGATGGCAAGAGAATTGAAATGGAAGTTAAGATTGGCGATAAAATTTTATATTCAAAGTATGCAGGAACTGAAGTTAAAGTTTCTGGAGAAGAGTATACTATCTTAAAGCAAGAAGATATATTAGCTATAGTTGAATAGGAGGAGAAGTAAAAATGGCAAAGATATTAAAATTTGGTGAAGAAGCAAGAAGAGCTATGCAAATAGGCGTAGATAAATTAGCAGATACAGTAAAGGTGACTTTAGGACCTAAGGGAAGAAATGTTGTTCTTGATAAGAAGTTTGGAACACCACTAATCACAAATGATGGTGTTTCAATAGCAAGAGAAATAGAATTGGAAGATCCATATGAAAACATGGGAGCTCAATTAGTTAAAGAAGTTGCAACAAAGACAAATGATGTTGCTGGGGACGGGACTACTACAGCTACTCTTTTAGCTCAAGCTATTATTAGAGAAGGTTTGAAGAATGTTACTGCAGGAGCTAATCCAATGTTAATTAGAACTGGAATTAACAAGGCGGTTAAAAAAGCTGTTGAAGAAATTCAAAGCATATCTAAGCCTGTATCTGGTAAAGAAGATATAGCAAGAGTAGCTGCTATTGCTGCCTCTGATGAAGAAATCGGTAAGTTAATTGCAGATGCTATGGAGAAAGTTGGAAATGAAGGCGTTATTACAATAGAAGAATCTAAGTCAATGGGTACTGAACTAGATGTAGTTGAAGGTATGCAATTTGACAGAGGATATGTATCAGCTTATATGTCAACTGATACAGAAAAGATGGAAGCAAATTTAGATAATCCATATATATTAATTACAGACAAGAAGATTTCAAACATACAGGAAATATTACCAATACTTGAGCAAATAGTTCAAGCTGGTAAAAAGTTGTTAATCATAGCAGAAGACGTTGAAGCAGAAGCAATGGCTACATTGATAGTTAATAAGTTAAGAGGAACATTTACCTGCGTTGGAGTTAAGGCACCTGGTTTTGGAGATAGAAGAAAAGAAATGCTTCAAGATATAGCTGTGTTAACTGGAGGCCAAGTAATTGCAGAAGAATTAGGTAGAGATCTTAAGGAAGTAACTTTAGATATGCTAGGCCAAGCGGATAGTGTTAAGGTTACTAAGGAAAATACTACTATAGTTAATGGTAAGGGAAATTCTCAATCTATTAAAGATAGAGTACAACAAATAAAAACTCAAATAGAAGAAACAACTTCTGAATTTGATAAAGAGAAGCTTCAAGAAAGATTAGCTAAGTTATCTGGTGGAGTTGCAGTTGTAAAGGTTGGAGCAGCGACTGAAACTGAACTTAAGGAAAGAAAGCTTAGAATAGAGGATGCTTTAAATGCAACTAAGGCAGCTGTTGAAGAAGGTATAGTGCCAGGTGGTGGTACTGCTTATATAAATGTAATAAATGAAGTTGCAAAGTTAACTTCCGATGTTGCAGATATACAAGTAGGTATAAGCATTATAGTAAGAGCATTAGAAGAACCAATGAGACAAATTGCAACTAATGCAGGTGTGGAAGCGTCTGTAATAGTAGAAAAGGTTAAAAGAAGTGAAGTTGGAATTGGATATGATGCTTTAAATGGAGAATATAAAAATATGATTAAAGCTGGTATAGTTGACCCAACTAAGGTTACAAGATCAGCACTTCAAAATGCTGCATCAGTAGCATCAACATTCTTAACAACTGAAGTTGCTGTAGTGGATATTCCGCAAAAGGAAGCTCCAATGCAAGCTCCAGGAATGGATGGAATGTACTAAAATACAATAAGTAAAGAGGCAAGAATTATTCTTGCCTCTTTTTTGATGCAATAAATCCTTATAGGACAAGATTATATAATTGTAGAATTATGGTTATAATTCAAATATATAATAAAATCTTATAAGGTGGTTAAATTAATGAATCTAACAAATAGAAAAGGAAAGAAACCCAAAGGAGGATTTACATTAGTAGAATTAATAGCAGTTCTTGCTATAATCTCTATATTATTTACTGTGTTTACTCCAAAAGTTGTAGGGTATATAAAGGAAGCTAAAAAGATAAAAGCATTAAGTGAAGTAAGACAAGTGGTGATGGCAGTAGATACATATAATATTAATGCAGTTACACCTATAGCAGATGGAACCAGCTTCACTAATATAATAAGTAAAATAGGAACTGAGATAGTGGATTGTACTAAAATTAATTCTATTACGGGAGATATAACCTATAGTAAAATGAAAGAACTGTTAGAAGGAGACAAGAGTTTTGTACTAAATGATAATGGTGAAATAAGTGATTCAGAAACAGATACTTAATATTATTAAATATATGTAGGGCGAAAAATATATTGATGATTGATATAGAGCTCTAATAGGCGAAGGAGTGCGAATAAAAATGCAATTTTACCTTCAAAGTCTATTGACTTTGATATTATGATACCTTATAATAAGTTTAATTTAATAAAATGCACATTTAAAACTCGTATATCCCCTGGATAAGGCAGGGAGTATCTAGCGGAAGCCGTAAATTTCCGACTATGAGTGAATTAATATACTAATATCTATCATATGTTATTGCGTATTAACTTCACTTTTGTAAGTTAATGTGCTTTTTTTATACAAAAAAATAAGTCGTAAAATGAATGTAATCCTGCAAAAAAAAATTAAATGAATGAAATATGTCAAGGGGGAGTGTGTTAAAATGGCAACAATATTAAAACAAGCATATACATTTGATGATGTATTGCTAGTACCTAACAAGTCAGAAATTTTACCAAGAGAGGTAACTTTAAAAACGAATTTAACAAAGAGCATAACTTTAAATATGCCTTTAATAAGTGCTAGTATGGATACAGTTACTGAGTCAAAAATGGCTATAGCTATAGCTAGAGAAGGCGGACTTGGAATTATACATAAGAATATGTCAATAGCAGAACAAGCTAAGGAAGTTGATAGAGTAAAGAGACAAGAAAATGGAGTAATTACAGATCCAATATTCCTATCACCGGAACATACATTAGCTGATGCAGAATATTTAATGGGACAATATAGAATTTCAGGTGTACCAATAACTGTAGATGGAAAGTTAGTTGGTATTTTAACAAATAGAGATACAACTTTTGAAACAGATTATACAAAGAAAATTAACGATGTTATGACAAAAATAAATTTGATTACAGCTCCAGAAAATACAACTTTAGAAGAAGCTAAAGAAATATTAAAAACTCATAAAATAGAAAAACTTCCTTTAGTAGATAAAGACGGCATGCTAAAAGGCCTAATTACTATAAAGGACATTGAGAAGACTAAAATATTTCCAAATGCAGCAAAGGATTATAAAGGCAGACTACTTTGTGGTGCAGCTGTAGGAATTACAGGAGACATGATGGAAAGAGTTGATGCTTTAGTTAAATCTAAGGTGGACATAATAACATTAGATACTGCCCATGGACATTCAAAGGGAGTACTCGATGCTGTTTCTGCAATCAAAGCAGCCTATCCAGAACTTCAAATTATAGTTGGTAATATTGCTACAGCACATGCTACAGAGGATCTAATTAAGGCTGGAGCAGATTGTGTTAAGGTAGGTATAGGACCAGGATCAATATGTACAACAAGAGTAGTTGCAGGTGTTGGGGTTCCTCAATTAACTGCTGTAATGGATTGTGTTGAAGTTGGAAGACGATATGGAGTTCCAATTATAGCTGATGGTGGTATTAAATATTCTGGAGATATAGTTAAGGCGTTGGCAGCTGGAGCAAGTGCTTGTATGATGGGTTCATTACTTGCTGGGTGTGAAGAAGCACCAGGAGAAATTGAAATATATCAAGGAAGAAGTTATAAGGTTTATAGAGGAATGGGATCCTTGGCAGCAATGGCTTGTGGTTCAAAGGATAGATATTTCCAAGAAGGAAATCAGAAACTTGTACCAGAAGGCGTTGAAGGTAGAATACCTTATAAGGGATCTATTACTGATACTATATTTCAACTTCTAGGGGGAATAAGATCAGGTATGGGATATCTTGGTTCAAAGGATCTTGAGACATTGTATCAAAGAGCAACATTTGTAGTTCAAACTTCAGCGGGACTTAGAGAAAGTCATCCTCATGATGTTAATATAACTAAAGAAGCTCCAAATTATAGCGTTAGTCAATAATTTGTTGTAAAATGATTCGAAATATAAGATAATAAATAAATAAAAAACAATTATTGGAGGACAACATGAAGAGAGAATTAGTTCTAGTTATTGACTTTGGTGGTCAATATAATCAATTAATTGCAAGAAGAGTAAGAGAATGCGGAATTTATTGCGAAATAATTCCATACACACATACATTAGAACAAATAAAAGAAAAAAATCCAAAAGGAATAATATTCACAGGTGGACAACACAGTGTCTATGGCGAAGATGCTCCAAGGATTGATAAAGAAATATTTAAAATTGGAGTGCCAATTTTAGGTATATGTTATGGAGATCAATTAATGGGTCATTTGCTAGGTGGAAAAGTTACAACAGCTCCAGTTGGAGAATATGGGAAGACTGAAGTTAATTTAGATTCTTCATCAAAGCTTTTTAAGGGTATAGATGAAAAGCAAATTTGCTGGATGAGTCATACTGACTATATAGCAGAAGCTCCAGAAGGATTTAAAATAATAGGTCATAATAAATCTTGTCCAGTAGCAGCAATGGAAAATGTACAGAAGAATTTATACGGAGTACAATTCCATCCGGAAGTTGAACATACACCTTTTGGACAAAAAATGCTTCAAAACTTCCTTCATGAAATTTGTGCTTTAGGCAATAGCTGGACTATGGCTAATTTTGCACAAGAAAAGATAAATGAAGTAAAGGCATTAGTTGGAGATAAGAAGGTTCTTTGTGCTTTATCTGGTGGAGTAGATTCATCAGTTGCTGCAATGATAGTACATAAGGCTATAGGGCATAACTTAACTTGTATCTTTGTAGACCACGGTTTATTAAGAAAGGACGAAGGAGATACTGTTGAAAGAGTATTTAAAAAAGAATTTGATATGAACATAATTAGAGTAAATGTTCAAGATAGATTCTTAGGTAAACTTGCAGGAGTTTCTGATCCTGAAACTAAGAGAAAGATTATTGGAGAAGAATTTATAAGAGTATTTGAAGAGGAAGCTAACAAGGTTGGAGACATTGATTATCTTGTTCAAGGAACAATATATCCTGACGTAGTTGAAAGTGGAACTAAAACATCAGCAACTATAAAGTCTCACCACAATGTTGGAGGACTTCCTGACGATATGACATTTGAACTTATAGAACCTTTAAGAGAATTATTTAAGGATGAAGTTAGAGCCGTTGGAGAGGAATTAGGAATAGCACATAAGTTAGTGTGGAGACAACCTTTCCCAGGACCAGGTCTTGCTATAAGAGTGCTTGGAGAGATAACTGACGAAAAGCTTGAAATAGTTAGAGAAGCAGATGCTATTTTCACAGATGAAATAGCTAAAGCTGGACTTGATGAAAAGATATGGCAATACTTTGCTTGTCTTCCAAACATAAAATCAGTAGGAGTTATGGGAGATGAAAGAACTTACTGTCACACAGTAGCTTTAAGAGCTGTAACTTCAAGTGATGCAATGACTTCAGAGTGGGCTAGAATACCTTATGAGGTGTTGGATATCGTTAGCAGAAGGATTGTTAATGAAGTTAAGGGAGTAAACAGAATTGTTTATGACATTACTTCTAAGCCACCTTCTACTATTGAATGGGAATAAGTGATAATCTGAATCAAACTAGATTTTCTAAATGTAATTAAATAAAAATATTTAAAAGGTAGCTATGATATATCTAAAAGTAGATGTGTCAGGGCTACCTTTTTTATTAAAGGTGGTAGCTTTAGTGAGAATTGGTAATCATAACTTGGACTCTTCCAAAAAGGTAGACTTGGAGGATGACATAGTAGCAGAAAAGAAAATAAAAAGTATCAAAAAAAGAACTTTTTTAGTAATTATAATAGCAATGTTAAGTGGCATTTTCTTATGCGGATATATTGGGAAAAAATATATAATAGAACCTTTAGATGAATTATTTAAATCAAGTGAAGAGTTTATTGCAGAATCATCTTCTTCTGATGGGAAATATGATATTCAGGCTTATCTTGTTAATGGGGGAGCAACTACTGATTGGGCTGTAGTGTGTTACTTGAATATTGGTGGTAGTAAGAAGAAGGAAACTATATATAATGATTATCATATTAACAAAGCTGAGATTAGCTGGGCTGATAAGGATACAGTTATTATTAATGGTCATGAAATAGATTTGCCTGATGGAAAATATGATTGGACAGAAAAATGAAGTAGTAAATGAAAGAAGATATCTAGATACGAGAATAAGGGAATTATTCTGTATATAGAAAAGCCAAGTAATAATAAAATAATTACTATTTATGTAAAATGTACCATTAGGTTCAGAGACAATATGTATTATGTGTGTAAAGAAAGTGGAGAAGATGGCTCATTTTGCAGTAGATGTTATGATGAATCCTTAAAATTAGTTAGAATGCATGATTTGGGTAATGGATTTCAATGCCCAATACATACCAATATATTTCTGCAGATACACGAGCAGGAAGAACAGAGTGAAGAAGTTTTATGGTAAATAAAAGCTTATATAAGGATAAGAAGTTATTATTACTACAATAACTTCCTATTTTTAATCCATTTAGAAATTAAGTTGCAAATCCATACTATCACAGTCCCTAAAAGAATATCATAGGATAGGCTTAATGAGAATAAATGTTTACCAGCATCTGCAAAACCGGACCCGAGTAGAGGAAGTACTAATTGAGAGGCACCGGAAGCAAGTAAAAATAGGAGTAATAAAGATAGCAGTTTAACTTCTTTCTTTTTAGTCTTAAGAAAATAGATTGTAATAATAATTAGATAAGACAAAGAAAAACCAATATATAAAAAGATGTTTCTATATAAATCTAAATGATTAACTATTAAATTATATCTAAATGTATTGATAAATTTATTTTCATAAGTGCTTCCTTTTATATAATTCTGATAATCTATAGGGGAAAAGGAATAAGCATAATTCGTAGAGGCAGTGATATTTATCCAAGCTCTTGAAGGATGGGTAATATAAAATTTAAGTATTTTTCCTAAGGAGATATTTGGATAAAATTCTTCAAGCATTTCATCACCTAGAGGGTCATATTCTAAGCTTTTATCATAAAACCCTGAACTGGTATTGCTAGCAAATTTAGGATTTAAACCTAAATCTTCTAAATCTTTTTCAGGATAATCTGAATTATATAGTATTCCAGTGAAGACTGATTGATAAATATTATTCTTACTAGTATAATCTCCTATAGAAATAAAGGTTAAACCACATAAAGATAAAACGAGGATTGTTGAAGTAAGAATTAGCTTTTTATATTTTTCGAAAAATACATATAAAGCAATATAAATTAACAACATAAATAATATTAGAGGTAATTGTTGGGTTTTAGATGTTAAAAAACAGGCAGAGGATATAAAGAAAAATATGAAATGTTTCTTTAAAGGCTCCTTTCTGCTAATTAGAAATAAAAAGCTTCCTATAGTTAAGAAAATGAAGGAGATGGTTGTCCCTTCCCCAAAGAAGGAATTAAAGTAGGAAATATAAATTCCGTCAGTAAAGAAAAGAATAATAAATATTCCACAAACAATTCTGGCGAAATTAGAAAATTTATCATATTTTAAAATAAAATATACTCCTAAAATAAAAATAATTGAATATAATGCTCCTAAGAAACGAATATCAAATAAACCTAAATTAGAGAAGTTAAAGATGAGGTTAAATAATAATGCTATTTTCCCAATCCAGCAACCCATGACCCAGTTTTCCCACCAGGGAGCTAAGTATCCAATGTTAATAAATTTGAATGTTTGGTGAAAGTAGGAATCATATTGTTCTTCATAGGTAGATCCCATATCTGCGAGGCCAAAGAGCTTGTACATTCTACCGAAATCACCATTATCAGCTTTGCCAATGGCTGGGGTTAATACTAAACAGTAAAACAATATTAATGTTAGTATTGATAATATTGAAAATATGATTAGCTTTTTCTTAGTAATTGTATTTTTAAAATGAATTATTTTTTTATTCATATAAATTTCTCCTTTTATAATTAAAGTAATAATGTTGCATGGTAATTTTAACATAAAATTACAGGGGATTAATTAAATTAGTAAATATGTAAGGAATTATTAAGGAAAAAGATGTTTGGTACATGAAAGAAAAATTTTTCCAATATTTAATTGAGTGTTTGCTTTTGTATAAAGGCTACCTTTCATAACTTACCTCAAATCACTTTCTACATTTATTTATCATACTATAAGTTTATGTATGTAGATATTTTAAAGGGGGATGAACATGTCATCAAATAATACTCCGTTATTAGTAATTCATCTATTTGTTTCAAGGAAGAATTCATGGGATGGATTTGAAGAAATGTTAAAAAGACTTGATGAAGCCGGCATCACGGTGAAACAGTATGAACCTGATGATGCATTATTAAATATAAATCCTAAAAATCCTCGTGTATATGTTTCATTGGGAGCAAGAGAAGAACAATTTACAACATTGTATAACTTACCCTATCATGAGAGAAAACGTTGGTTACATTATAAATCTCCAGCAGATATTCATCCAGATCATTTATTTTACTGTTGGCTCAAACTGACGGATCCCCTCCCTGAAAATAAAACAATACCAGAGACTAATTTTTCTTCTGACACTCCATTGGTGTCAATTTTCACAGCTGCCTACAAATCCAAAAAAAAAATCCAACGTCCTTACCGTTCTCTATTGAATCAGACCTATCCCAATTGGGAATGGGTGATTGTAGATGATTCCGGTGATGAAGATGCCACATATAATCAAGATTTATTAACTCTAGATGACCCTCGTGTGAGAAGATATCGCCAAGATTCGCGAAGTGGATATATTGGGTCAATTAAACGGTATGCAGCAGGTCTATGTACAGGGGATATTTTAGTAGAAGTAGATCATGATGATGAGCTAACTCCTAACTGTTTAGAGAAAATAGTCTATGCATTTCAGAAGCATCCTGAATGCGGTTTTGCATTTGGGGATTGTACAGAGGTGTATGTAGAGAGCAATCGCGAACATTGGTATGGTTGGGATTGTGCCTTTGGATATGGTGTGTATTATCGAGTTTGGGTGAATGAAATGAATCGATGGCAAAATGTACTAAGAAACACTGTCATAAATGCAAGTGCCATACGTCATTTAGCTGGTTTGCCAAATCATCCTCGTGCATGGACTAAAGAGTGTTATCATCTGCTTGGGGGCCATCGTGAAGAACTATTAGTCGCTGATGATTATGACCTGTTAGTTCGATCATTTCTTTGCACTAAGTATGTAGCCGTTCCTGATTTACTCTATATACAATATAGGAATGAAAATGGGGATAACTCTACTTTTAGTAGGAATAATCAGATACAAATCCTGGTAAAAGAACTAAACAGTTATTATGGTGAAAGAATTCATGAAAGAGTGAAACAATTGGGGTTACCAGAGTATGTTCCATATAGTCGTGTATGGGAGATAACGACAGATAATCCTGAACGTAAATCTGTCCATATAATTAATGAAGATTCATCAAGAGTTTCAATGTTGTTTCCTATTCCACACTCTTGTCCTTTAGTTAATCATAACCAATTATTTGACACCATTAAAAATGGCATAGAAACCAATTTTAGAGATTTGGAAGTAGTGGTTGTAGGGCGTATTCCTGAAGAAATTGAGACTTTTGCATCCATGGCACCTTTGGGAGCAATCCGATGGTGGCCGATGGAGCCTAAGGATTCATTAGAAAGTTGTATCCAGTATGCCAAGTTTTGTTCTTCATGTAAGGAGAAAGTGATTGTGCTGCCAGAAATTAACTAGAATGATTAGAGCATCACTATTGGTTACTTGAAGGTATAATATATATAAGAACAGAGTGTCAACTTTATCGACACTCTGAGTCATTATTAAGCATGACTTTTTTATACTATTATTAAAGAGTAAATAAGATTGTAACTGATACACCATTTTCTAAAGCTGCACTACTACCAGTTCTGGTAATTTGTACAGATAATAGGTTGCATTGATTAACTGGAAGACTAGCGGCTATAAAATTACAACAGTTTGGAGTTGTTGAGTTATTTGGCCCTGTTACCGTTGCTATAATTCCAGTACCTGCAAAACTAATTCCGCAATTTGTGCTTCTAATAATTTGGGCCGATACTGTTTGAGTTGAAGTTAAAGGTTCATCACGAACATTTAAAACAAGGCCTGTAATAGTTGCATTCTGTGGTACGACTATAGTATTTCGTATAAAACTAGTTGATGTGGTTCCTAGTCCAACGAAATCATTAGCGGTAACTGGAAAGGCTGCTAAATAAAGGGTCATGGCTCCTGCACCTTGAGCTCCTTGAGGTCCTTGAATACCTTGAGGTCCTTGAGCACCTTGAGGTCCTTGAACACCTTGAATACCTTGAGCACCTTGAGGTCCTTGAATACCTTGAGGTCCTTGAACACCTTGAGGTCCTTGAGCACCTTGAGGTCCTTGGGAACCTTGAATGCCTTGAGCACCTTGAGGTCCTTGAATACCTTGAGGTCCTTGAACGCCTTGAGCACCTTGAGCACCTTGAGGTCCTTGGAAACCTTGGATACCTTGAGCGCCTTGAGGTCCTTGAATACCTTGAGGTCCTTGAGAACCTTGAGGTCCTTGAACGCCCTGAGGTCCTTGAGCACCTTGAGGTCCTTGAACACCTTGAAGTCCTTGAGCACCTTGAGGTCCTTGAGCACCTTGAGGTCCTTGAATACCTTGAGGCCCTTGAACGCCTTGAGCGCCTTGAGGTCCTTGAACACCTTGAGAACCTTGAGGTCCTTGAGAACCTTGAGGCCCTTGAATACCTTGAGCCCCTTGAACACCTTGAGGTCCTTGAGAACCTTGGGCACCTTGAGCACCTTGAGCACCTTGAGCACCTTGAGCACCTTGAGCGCCTTGAGCGCCTTGGGCACCTTGAGCACCTTGAGAACCTTGAGAACCTTGGGCTCCTTGAGCACCTTGGGCTCCTTGAGCACCTTGAGCGCCTTGAGCGCCTTGAGCGCCTTGAGCGCCTTGAGCGCCTTGAGCGCCTTGAGCGCCTTGAGCGCCTTGAGCGCCTTGAGCACCTTGAGCACCTTGAGCACCTTGAGCGCCTTGAGCGCCTTGAGCACCTTGAGCACCCTGAGCACCTTGAGCGCCTTGAGCGCCTTGAGCGCCTTGAGCTCCCTGAGGACCTTTAGGGCCTTGAGGACCTTTAGGACCCTGAGGACCCTGAGGACCTTGAGGCCCTTGAGGACAGTGCTTTTTACATTTATAGCTGTCATTATCACATTCATCGTATTTATCAGGCTTGTCAAAATAATCGCAACCGCTCCAGAATGTCCTTTCTTTGTATTCTTCATCTGTTTCATGTGTTCGTGAATTTTGTGGTTTTTCTTGGTAATAAAAACTCATTATTTATACCTCCATTATTACTTTGCTTTCATTACATAATATGAGTAATTACAACAATTGTTACTTTTTAGCGCTTTTAGAAATATTTTAGTGTTAACATTTTTCCGAAAAAGTAGTTATGATATATAATTTGGTATATATCGTGATTACCTTCTTTATATTTTCACTATAATTTTAGAGGTATTCTAAAGGCTCTATGTGGTAAAATAGCTACCGTAGCGACAAAAGAGATATTATGTAGAAGGCATTAAAAATGGAGAAATATCTGTATATCAGTTGATGAGCTACATAAGGAATATAGTTAAGAATAATTGAAATTGTCACTCTAATTTTAAAAGCCCATAGTAATTGTAAATTGCAACTTAAAGTTTACAATAAGCAACAGTATGTTGGTACTAATATAGAAGCGCTTGTGATAACTTAATATCAAAAGGTTAAGGGGGAGAAAATATGTGTTTTTCAAGTAAGTTACAATCAATAAGAAAAGAAAAAGCACTCTACTACTTTAAACAATATAAATATTATGGAAGCAATTAAACAATTTTATAATAATCTATCAGTAAAGCAGCAACAGATAGGTATAATCTTTTTTATTGTAATAGGTATTGGAATTATAGCTTCAATGTTTAATTCATTGATTGGTATTGGAGAACATATTGGAAAAGGAATTTACTATTTATCTCATTGATATCCTATTGAGAATAAACCAATATAAAACTTTGAAATAAAAAATAAAGTATAAGCCACAAATATGCAAAATTGAAATAAGTTAAGTTTGAATAAATAATAAGTCTACAATCCTTATAAAATAAAGGGTTGTAGACTTTTACTTTTTCTTTTGTTCATGTGCAGGAAAGTATGAATCTTTTTTATTTTCTGTAAAATCCAATTAAAAAGAAATCCGACTCGTATTAACTGGCTGGATAAGTTCAAGTTGCCAAATATAAAAGCCTTTGCAAAAAACTTGTAGAAATTTAATGGAAAAAAATCATTCAATTTACTGTAATAATATTAAGTAAAGCATATATCTAAAGTAGAAAGACAATAGAAAAAATTAATCCGTGTACACGCGAGTACACGAGATATCATTAGGAGTGATTATTATGAGACAAAGGAAAGTCGTAAAAATAAGAATTGATATGTATGACGGTATAAAATTAAAAATAATTGATACAAGGCCAGAAAGGGATCTTATTCAGTATATTTGGAGTAGACTTATAAATTTAGCTGGTAAGGTTAATTTGGAAGGCGATTTATATATGTCAAAAAACATGCCATATACTATTGAAACCTTAGCAATAGAATTTAATAGAGACTGTAGACAAATTAAGTTAGCCCTAGATACATTTATAGAATTAGAAATGGTTGAACTTAATGAAGTTAATGTTTATAGAGTTAAGAATTTTGCGAAACATCAAAACATTAAAGTGCAAGAAAAAATAAAGTCTAAAGATGAAGAGGTAAAAAATAAGGAAATAGTGGTAAAAGAAGATCTGAAAAAAGAGATATATGATAATGAAAATCAAGAATCTGAAAATAAAATAGGTCAAAATGAAGTTGAAGTTGTTAAACCCCAGGCTAAAGATAACTTAGAAAGTAATAATAGTAACAAAGTTGATAATATGAGTAAGGACAAGACTCATAATAAGTCACAAGATAAAATTCCTATGCGGTTGGAAACTAATAAAAATAAGAGGATAAATAAAAAGAAGGAAAAAGAGAAAATCCCTGATATCGGTGGGGAAGAAAATGTTGAAGATAATGATATGGTTACTTTTGAAGATTATGATGAGAATAAACCTTTAGGTAAAGGTGAGACTTTAGTTAGTCACTTCGTGGTCTTTTAGATAGTAATTATTATAGTAGAATTTTCTGTGTGTATAGAGAATTTATAGTCTTAAAATGATATGATTTATAAAAGAGCTTATATGAAGACGTGTTTTCAGATTGTTATGTATGAAGAGATCTATTCAAGTAAGGATAATTGATAAAATAGAGTAGTAGCGAAACAAAAGAATAAAGAAAGGAAAAGTATATATGTATAAATTAATATTATCAGATTTAGATGAAACGTTATTGGTGAATCATCATGTTCCTATTGAAAATGTACAAGCTATAAAAAAAGCAAGGGAAAAAGGCATAAAATTTGTTCCAGCAACTGGGAGAGCATTTAATATGATTCCACAAATACTAGATGAAATTGATGCTTATGATAAAGAAGGGGAATTTTCCATTTGTTTTAATGGTGCATTAATTGTTGAAAATAAAGATAATCGTATTTTAAATTTCAATGGGATTTCTTTTGAACAAACAAATAAATTATTTAAATTATCAAAGAATTATGATGTCTGCGTATTAATATTTACAATGGATATGTGCTATATTTATAATGCAAATTCTGATGAAGTAGAACGTAAAACAGCTCAAAAAGCGCCGTTTAAGGTAATGGAAGTAGATAATATTGATTTCTTAAAGGGTGATAAAATTGCTAAGATTTTATACGAGAAAAAAGATGTCGTCTATTTGAAATCTATTGAAAATGATTTGCAAAAAGATATTGAGAAATTAAAAGTTTGTGCTAGTTATTCATCAAATCGTTATTTGGAATTCAATACACTAGGTATTGATAAAGGATTTGGACTTAGGTGGTTAGCTAATTATTTAGATATAGATACAGAAGATACGATTGCAATTGGTGATAATTATAATGATGAAAAGATGATTCAAGCGGCAGGCTTAGGGGTTTGTGTAACTTGTGCAGCAGATGATTTAAAAGCACAAGCAGATTATGTAACCAAACATGATTATGATCAAGGGGCAGTAAAAGAAGTTATAGAAAAATATGTACTATAAGGAAGGAGTGTACACATGCATTACAATTGTTTGATTGTCGATGATGAAAAAGAATTGGCAGAAAATACAAGCGAATATTTTAACATGTTTGATGTGAGCACTGAATATGTAACTGAAACCTCGGAATGCTTGGCTTTTTTAGAGAAAAATTCAGTGGATTTAATTTTACTGGATATTAATCTAGGAGGTTCCTCTGGATTTGAATTGTGTAAAAAGCTTCGTGAAAGTTTAGATGTCCCAATTATATTTATTAGTGCGAGAAGTAGTGATGATGATGTATTAATTGCTTTAAATATAGGAGGAGACGATTATATCAAAAAGCCGTATACATTAAGTGTTGTACTGGCAAAAGTTAGAGTTGTTTTAAAAAGGTATCAGAATACTGTTTCGAAACACACAGAAGATAACTATGAAAATGAGAATCTGAGGGTTGATTATAAACTTGGAAAGATCTTTGTAAATAAAAAAGAAGTTTTGTTAAAAGCAATGGAATATAAGCTCTTTATTTATTTAATTCAAAATAAGGGAAGGATTATCCCAAAGGAAGAACTATTTGAAAATGTATGGAAGGATATTATAACAGGAGATGGAACCTTGAATGTACATATAAGGCATTTGAGGGAAAAGATAGAAATGGATCCAAACGCACCGGCACGTATTAAAACTGCCTGGGGACGAGGATATATTTATGAGGATTTATCATGAATATTAAGAAAATAGTAATTAGCATAATTGGTGTATTCCTGTGCCTTGGCATTGCTTTAGGCTTGACTTTGAATCATATTTCCACGGATGAGCTCCATATTACTGATGTGAATGATGTATTGATGACAGCAGAAACAAATTGGTATTTGGATTTAGAAGAAGCGTTTGACAGTGGTAAAGATTATGGATTTGACTTTGTTATTGTAGATAATAATGATAATGTCATGATGACATCATCAGAAGGATTGAATGAAAAGTTACAGGAGGCCATAAAAAAACAGGATACCATTGTTGATATTGATATTGATAGAAAAACAGTTGGGAAATTAATTATTTATAATAATACTCAAAATCAAATACAGGAAGTGAAAAATAAGATATTACTTTGCCTTTTGGTTAGTTTTATTATTTTGATTGGAATAACGGCATCATATATGATTTATCTTAACCAGAGAATTATTAAACCCTTTCATAAACTTAACAGGTTTGCAGGGAATGTAGCAGCGGGGAACCTGGATATACCCCTTGACATGGATAGAGGTAATGTTCTTGGGGCATTTACTCAAAGTTTTGATATTATGCGTGAAGAACTTATGAAAGCTAGAGAAAGTGAAAGAAAAGCAAATGAAAGTAAAAAAGAACTTGTTGTATCTTTAAGCCATGATATTAAGACACCCCTTGCTTCCATTAAAGTAATTGCAGAACTTATGGCAGTACAGGCAACTGAGGTGAGACAACAGGAAAAACTGAATACCATTTGGAAAAAGGCAGATCAAATCGAATTGCTAACGACTAACTTATTCAACAGCACATTGGAAGAACTTAGCGAGCTGAAGGTTGTGCCAACAGAAGAAGAGAGTAACGTTTTAAGAGATATGATAGATGGTGCTGACCATAATCATAAGGTAAAGGCATTTATAATTCCAGACTGTATTATCCTATGTGATAAAATTCGTATGCAGCAAGTTCTTGATAATATTATTAGCAATTCATATAAATATGCGGAGACTCAAATTGAGATTACTCTTGAATTAAAAGATGGATTTTTACAGATACATATTCATGATGATGGAGACGGTGTAAGTGAAGAGGAAATCCTGTTTGTTATGAGGAAATATTATAGAGGCAAAAACGGTGAAGGAAAGACTGGTTCTGGCATTGGATTATATGTTTCAAAATACTTCATGGAAAAAATGGAGGGCGAATTAGTTCCTGAAAATACGGTAAAAGGATTCTTGATTACGATTTTTTTAAAACTGGCTTAAGAAACTTAATAATGGAGAGCCTTTACCCCGAATGTGTAAAGGTTTTTTCTTTAAACATATTAATTAAGGATTAATTAAGGATTGGATAAAGACCGTTAAGGATGTGAAATGGTACAGTAAAAGCATCAGAAAAAGGCGGAGGTATAATTAAATGCAAAATAGAATTTTATATACGGATAAATTATGTAAGACATTTTCAAATGGTGGCGTACAGCAGCACATTTTAAAAAATCTAGATGTGGAGATTTATGAAGGAGATTTTACGGTTATTATGGGATCTTCAGGAGCAGGAAAATCCACATTAATGTATTCACTTTCAGGAATGGATAAACCAACACTGGGAAAAATATATTTTTCTGGGGAAGAAATTTCAAAATATTCAGAGGATAAACTTGCTATTTTTAGAAGGAAAAACTGTGGATTCGTTTTTCAACAGTTATATTTGTTAGATAAAATGAGCTTATTAGATAATGTTTTGACAAGTGGACTCCTTGTTAATAAAAATAAAAAAGAGCTAGTGGAACGCGCAAAAGAACTGTTCGAAAAAGTAAATATTCCAGAGATAACACAGGCAAAGTTTTCTTCGCAAGTTTCTGGTGGTGAGGCGCAGAGAGCCGGAATCGTAAGAGCTTTAATTAATAAACCGACTGTTATATTTGCAGATGAGCCAACAGGGGCATTGAATTCTAATAATTCAGGTGCAGTATTAGATGTTATGACGGATGTAAATAATGATGGACAGAGTATTGTCATGGTTACTCACGACATTAAGTCAGCCTTGCGTGGTAGCAGAATAATATATTTAAAAGATGGAGTTGTTTGTGGAGAATGTATACTGGAAAAATATGTAGGTGAAGATGTAAAACGTCGAGAAAAACTGGATGCATTCTTAAAAGAGATGGGGTGGTAAGAATGGAGAAACTTCGTATCTTAGCATTTAATCAGATTCGTAAAAACAAAGGGCAGTTTATATCCTTTGGATTAATTCTTATACTTGCAGCCAGTATATTTCATCTAGGGGTTATAACAGAACTTAATTTTGGAAAGTCTTTCGATGAAAAATGGGAAAAATTGAATGCTGCTGATATTTTTGTAACAATGATGAAGTATGATTACCAGGATGAATTTTTAGATAGAGTTAAAAAGATAGATGGTGTTTCTCAGGCAGAAACCAGAGATTGTATTTTAATGAACGGTTCAGTGAAGTATAGTGGTAATGAAATGAACATGCCTAATGTATTTTATAATATGGATGATGAATATACCTTCAATGAATTAAGTATTCAGGGAGATTCGGATGAATCGGTAACAAATCCTATTTATTTGTCTTATTGGATGAAGGCAGGAGGAGGTTATGGTATTGGGGATGAATATAACTATAAAGTTGAAGATACAAACTATACTTTTACAGTTGCAGGTTTTGTAGAAGATATATTATATGGAACAAGGAGTCTTTTAATTACAGGTGTTTATCTGCCGGAAGATAGTTATAGAAAATTAGATAACCAGGTTGATGTTTCACAAAAGGCTATAACGGTGTCAGCAAAAGCGGAGAATATTTTAGATAGCAGGGAAATTTCTTCGAAAGTATCAGACCTTATAAATGGAAAGATGCAGGGATCTTATTTCAGCAGCTATTATGATGTATGCAAACAGTCAAGAACCATGTTAGCTAATATGGAAGCTTTGATATTCATTGCATTTGCCATGTTGATTGTTATTGTAAGCCTTTTGGTAAGTAATTTCAGAATCAATAATAGCATTGAGGAAGAAATGCAGAATATGGGAGCATTAAAGGCATTAGGTTATACAGGAAAACAGATTATTCTTGTTATGATTACCCCTTATATTGGCATTGGGGCTATAACAATTGTATTAGGTTCCATCTTGTCTTATGGATTACTTCCTGCATTGGAATCGTCTTTTAATTCTCAGACTGGTTTGATTTGGATACAGGGGTTTTCTTTTTCAGCATTATTAGTTACTGTAGCATTTATATTGGGTATGATTGCAACTATTTCTTATTTATCTGCAAGAAAAATCAAAAAGCTGAAGCCTATTGAAGCACTTCGAGGAGGTATAGCAACTCATAACTTTAGAAAAAATCATTTTCCTATAGAAAAAACAAAAGGAAATGTAAACTTTATTCTTGCTCTTAAAAATCTATGTGGAAATGTGAGACAAAATATTCTTTTATTTGTAGTAATTGTTGCAGTTACTTTATCAACTATTTTTGCAGGTACTATGTTTTATAATTCAGTTATTAAAACAGAAGTATTTATGAAGGCAATTACAGAAGAAATGCCTTCAGTAAGTTTATCATTTGCTAATGGGGATAATGAAATAGTGAAGTCAGACATTGAAAATATGTCAGAAGTAAAGCAGGTGCTATATTATAATGAGGATAATGCTATTTTTGAAGATGAAAAATTACCCTTATTTATTACTGAGGATTATTCTCTTATGGATAATGACATTTGCTATGAAGGAAGGAATCCCATTCATGAAAATGAAATTGCACTAGGAAGTACAACTGCAAAAAATTCCAGCCTTACAGTTGGAGACACCATAACCTTATCTTATGGTGGTAATTCTTCAAAGTATTTAATTACAGGATTAATTCAGTCGGTAAATTATAATGGAGAAGCGGCAGAGATAACAGAAAAAGGCTTTAAGCAAATCAATGAAAAATTTGACCCCACCAATTTATATGTATATCTTAATGATGAGAGCGAGACTGGGGACTTCATAGATGAAATGACAGAAAAGTATAACAATAATATTGTAGGAAGTATGGATTATGTGAAATCTGCAGACAGTGCAATAGGAGTCTTTGTAAATGTCATTGGGATTATGTGCGGAGTAATTTTATTGGTTACTGCTTTGCTTGTAGTTATGATTCTATATTTGCTAATTAAGACAGTTATAGTACGCAAAAAAGAGGAAATGGGTATTTTAAAATCTATGGGATATACCACGAGGCAATTAATCTTTCAGACAGCACTTAGTTTTATGCCCACAACATTTGTAGCAACACTAATTGGCTCCTTGATAGGTTTTAGATATATGAATTCAATTTTAGCAGTTTTGTTAAGCGGACTTGGTATCATGAAAATCAGTTTTAGCATACCAATAGCTATGTTAATAATTATTGTAGTAGGACTTCCTGTATTTGCATTCCTGATTTCAGTAATGCTATCCAGAAAAATCAAATATATATCTGCATATTCGTTAATTAAAGAATAGTAGATTTATCAAGTGTAAGATTAACTGAAAATATGTGGATAAAGAATACCATAAATTTTATACCTTAAATTTAAAAAGAATCTCTATGATAATTTAATTTTTGAAATCATAGAGACTCTTTTTATTTTTTGTGATTTAAGATGTATAATGTAGATACTATAGATGAAAATAACTTTAAAAGGGTTATTAAGAAAAGAGATGCTATTTAATAATGATTATTAGAAGAAATGTTTTGCGATTGGCTATACCATTAATGGTAGAACAATTATTTATTATACTCTTAGGAGTATGTAATACAATGATGGCTGGTTATATTGGAGAAGAGGCCATGGCAGCTATAGGTATGGTTGATTCAATGAACAACGTATTTATTTCTGTTTTTGCATCCTTGTCAGTTGGAGCAACCGTTGTAGTAGCACAACATATTGGGAAAGATAATGGCGGCAAAGTAAATGAGACTGTAAAACAAGCATTAGTATCTGGTATTATTTTAGCTGCTATAATAACTTTATTGATGTGGGTATTTAGAGAAACTTTAATTAACTCATTTTATGGGTCTGCAACAGAATTAGTAAAACAATATGCTAAAATATATATTGAATTCACTCTATTAACATATCCGTTTATTGCAATAGAGCAAATTTCAGTTGGAATATTAAGAGGTTGTGGCGATGTGAAAACACCAATGTACATAACAATCTTTATGAATATTATTAATTTGATATTAGGTTTTATTTTAATTATTGGATTGAATATTAATATTTTAGGCATAAATATACATATAGAATCTTTTGGTATACTGGGTGCAGCACTTGCTATAGGAATTGCGAGACTAATAGGCACAATTATAATTTTATTTATATTAATAAAAGGTACGACTTATATAAGATTAAGAAAGGTATTCCCATTTAAATTTAAAACCGAAATACAAAAAAGTATATTTAATATTGGGATACCAGCTGGAGTTGAACAAGTACTCTTTAATGCAGGGAAATTTATAGTTCAGATATTTATAGTTACTATGGGAACTACATCAATTGCATCTAATACTATAGGTATGTCTATCGCATCCATGATAAATGTATTAGGAAATTCTTTTGCGCTAGCGGCTATAACATTAGTTGGACAATATGTAGGCAGAGGTGATATAAAGGGAGCAAAGAATACTTTAATATATTTAACCAAATTTTCCACAGTATGCATAGTGATATTAGGTATTATTGTGCTTCCAATAGCACCCTTTTTGGCGTCGTTATATTCAGATAATAGTGAGATAATAGCACTCTCAGCAAGGCTAATCAGGGCAGATAGCATAGCTATGATAATTTGGCCAATATCATTTGTATTATCAGCAGGACTTAAAGGTGCTGGGGATACAAGATATACTATGGTCACAGCCATTATTGGTATGTGGATATTTAGAATATTTATAGGATATGTATTAGGAGTTGTACTTAAATTTGGAGTATTAGGCATTTGGATAGGAATGTTTTCAGATTGGCTTGTTAGAGGAATAATGTATAGTGTAAGACTTAGGGGAGATAAGTGGATTAAGCATAGAATTCAATAAAATAAAAAGACACTATAAAAAGTGTCCTTAAGCGATAAATACTTCTCCGTTACCGACTATTACAATTCTGTATTCAGGTTTAAGAGGTAGCAAATTGTATTTTTCTGAATTCGGATCTAATCGTATAGATTGTATTGTAAGTTGATGCTCATCAAAAAGGAGCAGGTAAACATTATCTTTAGGGGAAATATTTTTAATCGTATAACGATTAGTTGGTGAAAAATTAAAATCAGCTGCTTTATAAACTCCTTCTTTAAAGGCATTAGCTTGATTTTTAGGCTGTGCTCTAACTATATTAAATGATAAACATAATATTACTAATAATAAAATACTGAATTTCTTCATTAACTATCACCACCTTTTAACTTTATTATGCCTGATAAAGTTCATAATATTCAGCAAAAAGGTTGCAAGAGGTATAAAAATACAGATTGATAGTTAGAGTATAATTTTAGTAGGCAAAGGTAGCAAAAAAATAAAGGAGATGTAAAAACATCTCCCCAATACATAAATTATCCATTATAATTTTATTGCTAAGATAAAAAGAATGGAGTTGGATTT
>NZ_PVXQ01000014.1 GCF_002995745.1 Clostridium vincentii
TATGTGGATTAAAAGGATTTGGAGATATTAGTTACAATTAAGAGTAAAAATGCTTAAGGGAAGTTATAAATATATACTGTAAAATAATGGATAATAAAATAGTTGCCCACTTTTACTTGACTCAATCTTTGTTATAAAAGGGTTTGCTATTATAGTAAATATAAATTATAATATAGTTGTTTTCTTATTTATGGAGGATTATGCATGCGCAAATTTTGGGAGAGTATTTATTGTCCAAATTACATAACTGGATATAATCCCTTTTTACTTAGATATATGAATGAAGCTATTGAAAAGCTAGTCTACGCAATAAACAATAGAAAGAAAATTGTTATTTATGGAAGCTCCACAGTTGATGGAATATGTTCTGTTGCATCATTAAGCTTGATATTAAGGTATTTAAATGCAGATGTTGAATATCTTATACATGAAGGGGGAGAAAATCGTAAATCAGTAAATAATACAGATATAAAGGAAACCATCGATTTTCTTGGAGCGGATTTGCTAATAACGTTAGGTGTAGATTTAAAATCGCAAGATGAAGTAAAGCTTTGCGAGGAGTTAAACGTAGATTTAATTGTTTTAGAAAATAAAAGGACAGTTAGAGAAAGAAATTATATTTATATAAATCCGAGGCAAAAGGGGTGCAAGTACAAGTATAAGAACTTGTCATTAAGTGCGTTAACTTTTAAATTAATGCAGGCTATTGCAATATATTATAATGTAAAGAATATTAATAAATATGTTGATTTAATATTAATTGGTGGACGGTGGGCAAAAGTAACTCTAAGGGGCGAAAATGGAGTTATACTTAAAGCTGGAAAGAAGTTTTTAGTTAATACAAATAATAATGGATTAAAGGCAATAATGAAATTAGACGAGATAGTAGAATTAAATGATGATGATATTATAGATATCATAGACCTTATTACACCAACGGTAAGCACGGTGGGTGTTGTTAATAACGCGCGTATAGCACTTGAATTGTTAACTACTGGAGACAAAGATAGAGCTAAACAAATAGCGAAATATTTACATAAATTTAAAAAACCTAAAAGTTAGTTGCAGAGTAATATATTTATGTTGGAGGGGTATTATGGATTTAAAGAATAAAATCAAAGTGGTTGAAAACTTTCCTAAAGAAGGGATTAGTTTTAAAGACATAACAACATTAATAGGGGATGGGGAAGCTTTAAAATTTACTATTGATACAATAGTAGAATACTTAAGGGATAAAAAAATTGATTTAATAGTAGGACCTGAAGCTAGAGGATTTATTTTTGGTGTTCCAGTTGCTTACGCTTTGGGAATAGGATTTGTACCTATAAGAAAAAAAGGAAAACTTCCTAGAGAGATAGTTGGAGTAGAATATGGATTAGAATATGGTACAGATACTTTAGAGATTCATAAAGATGCTATAAAAAAAGGACAAAGAGTCGCAGTAGTTGATGATTTACTAGCTACAGGTGGAACTATAAATGCTGTTGCTCAGCTTATAGAAAGTGTAGGCGGAGAAGTTGCTTCTATGGATTTTGTAATTGAACTTACAGGATTAAATGGTAGAGAAAATTTAGAAAGATTTGATGTTTTATCTCTTGTTAAATATGAATTTTAATTTGTGGAAAGGCTACTTATTATAGTAGCCTTCTTTTTTTGCATTTTAGATAGTATCTACAGGGGGTAAATGTTGAAAAAGTTCATATAATAATATATAATAAACTATATGTCGGCTGGTTGATTAACCAGCCTTTGATTTTATAAATATATATTTAGGAGAGATTTTCTTTATGATTGATACCTTGCTTAAAAAAATTGAAGATAACTGCATAAATGTTGATATAGATATGGTGAAGAAGGCCTATTACTTTGCGGATGATGCTCATAAGTCTCAAAGACGCGAATCTGGAGAGCCGTATATAATTCATCCTGTGGATGTAGCAGAAATATTAGCTGAACTTGGTATGGATACAAGCAGTATTGTAGCTGGATTACTTCATGACGTTCTAGAGGATACTAACTGTAGCTTCAAGGAAATGGCTGAAATTTTCAATGCTGAAATAGCTGCTTTAGTAGATGGCGTTACTAAACTTGGTCAAATCGAGTATAAGACTAAGGAAGAACAACAATCAGATAATGTAAGAAAAATGTTGCTTGCTATGGCTAAGGACATAAGAGTAATAATAATTAAACTTGCAGACAGATTACATAATATGAGAACTTTAAAATTTATGCCAAAGGAAAAGCAAAAGTTAAAAGCTAAAGAAACCCTTGATATTTATGCTCCTCTTGCTCATAGACTTGGTATGTCCAAAATTAAATGGGAACTTGAGGATTTAGCTTTTAGATATTTGCATGAGGAAGAATATTACGAATTAGTTCGTGATATAGCAGAGAAAAGAGGAGAGAGAGAGGCTTATACTACGAAAATTATTGGAGAAATACAAAATAATCTGGATGATTCAGGCATAGATTCAGATATAGATGGAAGACCAAAACATTTTTATAGCATTTATAGGAAAATGGTAAGCAAAAGTAAGAGCTTAGAACAAATATTCGATTTAACAGCTATAAGAGTTCTGGTAAATTCAGTTAAGGATTGCTATGGAGTCCTTGGGATTATTCATACAATATACAAACCTATTCCAGGACGGTTTAAGGACTATATTGCTATGCCTAAGCCTAATATGTATCAGTCGCTTCATACAACTGTTATAGGCTCTGAAGGCAAAACCTTTGAAATTCAGATAAGGACCTTTGATATGCATAAAACTGCTGAATATGGTATAGCAGCTCATTGGAAATATAAAGAAGGTGACGAGTCAACTGATGATAATAAGGAAAAGACGTTTGAACAAAAGCTTGTCTGGCTTAGAGATATGTTGGAGTGGCAAAAGGAAACATCTGATGCAGAGGAATTCATGGAAGGGTTTAAAATAGACCTTTTTTCTGATGAAATATTTGTTTTCACTCCAAAAGGAATTGTAATAAATTTATCAAATGGAGCTACCCCTATAGATTTCGCTTATAGAATTCATACTGATGTAGGTAATAGATGTGCAGGAGCTAAAGCCAATGGTAAAATTGTGCCATTAGATTATAAGCTTAAAACTGGAGATATTGTTGAAATAATGACATCTGCGGCGATTAAAGGACCAAGTATGAATTGGCTTAGTATTGCAACAAGTAATCAAGCGAAGAGTAAAATAAGAGCTTGGTTTAAAAAAGCTAAAAAAGAAGAAAATGTTAATAGAGGTAAAGAATTATTAGAAAAAGAATTAAAGAAGCAGTCTGTTCTTTGGTCCGAAATTGCTAAAGGCGATGCTTATGAAAAAATACAAAAGAGATATAATATACATAATGTAGAGGATATTTATGCCAGCATAGGGCTTGGTTTAGTGTCTGCATCAGGAATTGTTGTAAGA
This sequence comes from Clostridium vincentii, assembly GCF_002995745.1. GTDB lineage: Bacteria > Bacillota > Clostridia > Clostridiales > Clostridiaceae > Clostridium > Clostridium vincentii. The sequence goes on from NZ_PVXQ01000014.1 coordinate 3,423, forward strand.
CTTAAAGAAGAAAATGTAATAGAAAAAGAAAAAAACTCTCCTGAGGCTGAAAATAAATTAATCGAAGAACAAATTGCAAAAAGTGAAAGAGTCAATACAGATACTAGTAAATATGGAATTACTGTTAAGGGTGAAAGTAATTTAATGGTCAGATTTGCAAAATGTTGTAATCCAGTTCCTGGAGATGGAATAATGGGTTATATAACTAGAGGAAGAGGAGTTTCAGTCCATAGGATAGATTGTAGTAACTTGAAATCACTTGTTGAATATGAGGGAGATAAGGTTGTAGAAGTTTCTTGGGGAACTGCTAAGGGAGCATCCTATATTGCAGAAATTAGAGTTAAGGCTGAGGACAGAAAAGGAATACTTTTAGATATAACTAGGGTAATTACAGATGCTAACCTTTATCTAAACTCACTAAATGCAAATTCATCAAAGGGTAATGAAGCTATTATTTCTATAAAAGTTAAAATAGATTCAGTAGAACAACTTAAGGAGTTAATGAAAAAGATAAAGAAACTTGATGGAGCTATGGACGTATATAGAATGAATAGCTAAATAGATTTTAATAAGGGGGTCTTTTTATGATAATAAAAGCTGTTATGGCAGGAATGTATGACGCAAACTGCTATATTATAATGGATAAAGAAAACAAAGAAGCTGTTGTCTTAGATCCAGGTGGAGACGGTCCAAAGCTTGAAAAGATAATAGATGATATGGGTGCTAAAGTTAAATATATATTACTTACCCATGGGCATTTTGACCATGTAGGAGCAGTAGAGTACTTAGCTGATAAATATAAGGTTCCTTTTTACATTAATAAAATTGATGAGGAATTAATGGAAAAGGATGATTCTGTTTATGGATCTATTAGAAAGGCAGATGGATATCTTCAAGAAGGAGATTTATTAGCTTTTGGAAATAAAACTATAAAAGTATTCTATACACCAGGTCATACAAAAGGCGGAGTATGCTTTTTAATAGATGATAAGTGCTTTACAGGTGACACCTTATTCCAAGGATCAATTGGAAGAACAGATTTTCTAGGTGGAGATTTTAAAGAAATAATAAACAGTATTAAGACTAAGCTATTACCTCTTGGTGACAATGTACAGGTTTATCCAGGACATGGACCAAGTTCTACAATAGCGTTTGAGAAGGAGAATAATCCCTTTTTAGAATAGGAGAAAAAATGGAAGTAAATATAAGGTTAAATGACTTTAAATATAGATACGACGTATATCATATCTTTAATATATATTTCCCTTTACAAGAAATTAAATTTTCAGAGGTAGAGGGAGATTATCATGTAGAGATATTTTCAGATAAGGCTGTTTTTGACTATAAAGATTGTCACAGAGAAGATGAAAAAGCAGAGGATGAGAAGATAAAAGAGACAGTGAAAAAGGTGATATTTAAAGCTCTTAAAGAACTTACTGGGCAAAATTATCCTTGGGGAACATTAATAGGAATACGACCGTCTAAAATTGCCTTAAAGTTATTAAGAGAAGGTAAATCAAAGGATGAGGTTAAAGAAGTTTTCTATGAAAAACATTTTACTTCCCCAGAAAAAGCACAGCTTTGCATAGATGTTGCAGAATTTGAGGATAAACTTGTAAATAAGGATGAAAAAACTATCGGAATATATATTGGTATGGCATTTTGTCCTACCAGATGCCTTTATTGCTCCTTTGCATCTAATCCTATAGCTGGGAATAAAAAGATTGTGCAGGAGTACCTGGAAAAACTGAATTATGAAATAGATGAAATTAGAAAGTATATTGATGATAAAAAGCTTAAAATTGAAACTGTATATTTTGGAGGGGGAACCCCGACCTCAATAAATGATGTGGAATTTGAAAAGCTTATGAATAAGATTTATAAATCATTTGTAGTGAATAGGGATCTTAAGGAATTTACTGTAGAGTCTGGTAGGCCAGATTCTATAACAGTAAAAAAGCTAGAGTCTATGAAAAAATATGATGTAACTAGAATTAGCATTAATCCTCAAACTATGAATGATGATACATTGAAACGTATAGGTAGAAATCATAGTTCACAGGATATAATAGAAAAATTCAAGATAGCTAGAGAATTGGGCTTTGATGATATTAATATGGATATGATAATAGGGCTTCCTGGAGAAGGCATAGAGGAATCTAAACATACTACTGAAGAGATTAAGAAACTTTGTCCTGATAGCTTAACTGTTCATGGATTATCTGTAAAGAGAGGTTCTATAATGCATGAAAACTTTCTTTTAAAGAAGGGCTTAGGATTAAAGAATCAAGATGAAATCATGGAAATGTATGAAGAAAGCAAGAAACTTTCAAAGGAGTTAGGATTAACACCGTATTATATGTACAGACAAAAAAACATGGTGGGAGATATGGAAAATATAGGTTTTACTAAAAAGGGGAAAGAATGTCTTTATAATATTCAAATGATAGAAGATAAGCAGACCATTATTGCAATTGGGGCAGATGCTATTACAAAGGTTGTATTCTTAGAAGAGAATAGAATAGAACGTTTTGGAAATGTTAAAGATGTTAGAGAATATATAAAAAGAATTGAAGAGATGGTAGTGGGTAAGAAAAAATTACTTGATACCTTATATAAATAAGGAGGTTTAAGATGGAAGAAATAAAAAGACCTAAGGGCACTAAGGACATGTTACCTCAAGATGATTATAAGTGGAACTATGTTGAAAATACATTTAAAGCTGTTGCAAATACTTATGCTATGAGAGAAATGAGGACTCCAATTTTTGAATATACAGAATTATTTTTAAGGGGAGTTGGAGACACAACAGATATAGTACAAAAGGAAATGTATACTTTTAATGACAAAGGAAATAGAAGTCTTACATTAAAGCCAGAGGGGACAGCTCCAGCTGTTAGAGCATTTATAGAGAATAGATTATTTAGTGAAGCTCAACCTACAAAGCTTTTTTATGTAACACCATGTTTTAGATATGAAAATGTTCAAAAGGGAAGACTTAGACAATTTCACCAATGTGGAATCGAGATGTTCGGATCAAAGGAACCTTCAATAGATGGTGAGGTTATTGCTTTTGCCATGGAAGTTTTAAAGAAATTAGGACTTAAGAGCTTAAGTCTAAATATAAATAATTTAGGGTGCCCAAATTGTAGACCTAACTATAATGAGGCCCTTAAAAAGTTTTTACAAGAAAACTATGATAATCTTTGTCCAACATGCAAGGAGAGATTTGAAAAGAATCCTATGAGAATTCTTGATTGTAAGGAAAGAAAGTGCAAAGAAATAACAAAGAATGCTCCACAAATTATTGATTATGTTTGTGAAGAATGTGAAACTCATTTCGAAAAAGTTAAAGAATACTTAGATATACTAGAAATTCCTTATGCAATAGATCCAGGTATTGTTCGTGGATTAGATTATTACACTAAAACTATATTTGAAATATTAAATGATGACTTCACTGTTTGCGGTGGAGGAAGATATGATAAGATGATTGAAGAACTTGGTGGCCCTAATATGCCAGCTATAGGATTTGGTATGGGAATAGAAAGAATGATAATGACCCTTGAGAACGAAGGTTTTGAAATACCAAAGGAGGCTGAAATTGCTCTTTACATTGGTTCCATGGGAGATGCGGCTTATAAAGCATCTTTCAAATTTGCAAATGAGTTGAGAAGCAAAGGAACTAAGGTAGAAATAAATCATATGGGAAGAAGCCTTAAGGCGGAAATGAAGTATGCTAACAAGATAGGTGCAAGATTTACTACTATTTTAGGCGATGATGAACTTGAAAATAAGCAGATTAAACTTAAGCGAATGAGGGATGGAGAGATATTTTCAGGATCTCTTTTAGATATAGAAAAGATAATTGAAATAGTTAAATAAGAAGGAGTGACATTACAATGGGAGAAGCCTTAGGTGGACTAAAGAGAAGTATGTACTGTGGGGAGCCAAGAGAGAGTGATATTGGTAAAAAAATCACCCTTATGGGATGGGTTCAAAGAAATAGGAAATTAGGTGGGCTTGATTTTATCGATTTAAGAGATAGAGAAGGAATAATGCAATTAGTTTTTGGTGAAGAGATAAATAAAGATGCTTTTGAAAAAGCTAATACTGTTAAGCCAGAATACTGCATAGCTGTAACTGGTGAAGTTGTAAAACGTGAAGCCACAAATGATAAAATGCCTACTGGTATGGTAGAGTTAAAGTGTGACATGATAAAAATTCTTTCAGAATCACAAACGCCTCCAATATACATAAAAGAAGGATTGGATGCTTCAGAACAAGTAAGATTGAAAAATAGATATCTTGATTTAAGAAGACCAGATATGCAAAAAATATTTATTTTAAGAAATAAAGTTACTAAGGTAGCAAGAGATTTCTTAGATAATAATGGATTTTTAGATATTGAGACACCAATACTTACAAAATCAACTCCAGAAGGTGCAAGAGATTATTTAGTTCCTTCAAGAAACTATCCAGGAATGTTTTATGCACTGCCTCAATCACCACAAATATTTAAGCAATTATTAATGATATCAGGTTTTGATAAATACTATCAAATTGCTAAATGTTTTAGAGATGAAGATTTAAGAGCAAATAGACAACCTGAGTTTACTCAAATCGACTTAGAAATGAGTTTTGTTGAAGAAGAGGATGTTATTGAGGTAAATGAAAGATTAATATCTACTATATTCAGAGAAGTACTTGGACATGAAGTAAAGCTTCCAATAGCTAGAATGACTTTCAAAGATGCTATGGAGAAATATGGCTCAGATAAACCTGATATAAGGTTTGGTATGGAAATTACTGATTTAAGTGAAGAAGTAAAAGATATAGACTTTGTAGTATTTAAGGGAGCACTTGAAAATGGAGGCTCAGTTAGAGCTCTTTGCTTAAAGGGTGGAGCTTCTATGGGAAGAAAAGATATAGATAGATTAGGTGAGTTTGTTAAAACTTATAAAGCTAAGGGATTAGCTTATATTCAACTTAAAGAAGAGGGAATAAAATCACCAATAGCTAAATTTTTAAGTGAAGATGATATGACTAGTATCATATCTAAAATGAGCGCTGAAACTGGTGACTTAATACTTATTGTTGCAGATAAGAATTCAGTTGTATTCCAAAGCTTAGGTGCTTTGAGAATGGACCTTGCCAAGAAGTTTGAATTAATAAAGGATAAAAGTGAATTTAATTTCTGCTGGATTACTGAATTCCCATTATTTGAATACAGTGAAGAAGAAGAGAGATATACAGCATGTCATCATCCGTTCACAGCACCAATGGATGAAGATTTAGATATGATAGAAACAGATCCAGGTAAAGTTAGATCTAAAGCTTATGATTTAGTTTTAAATGGAGAAGAATTAGGTGGAGGATCTATTAGAATTCATGATATGGAATTACAGCAAAGAATGTTTAAAGCTCTTGGTTTTACAGAAGAAGAGGCTTGGGCAAGATTTGGATTCTTACTAGAAGCATTTAAGTTCGGGCCACCACCTCATGGCGGATTAGCCTTTGGACTAGATAGAATTATTATGTTTATAGCCGGAACTGATAATATTAGGGATGTTATTGCCTTCCCTAAAAATCAAAATGCTTATTGCTATTTAAGTGAAGCTCCAAATATTGCTGATGAAAAGCAGCTTGAAGAACTTGGAATTAACATAAAGGTAAAAGAAGATAAATAAGCCATAACAAAAAAGCTATTTCCCAAAATTATTGGGAAATAGCTTTTTGTTTTATTTAAAAGTAATTTTAAGAGATTTTCTAAATCTTTCTTCGAATAGAAGTTTTTTATTATTTAAGCTTTTCTCAAAGCTAAAAGAATAAGGGATATTTGTCTTAATAATAATATTATGTGAACCTGAGGTTATTTTATTTATTTTATAATTAGGATCTTTATAAAAGTCTAATACATCAGCTAATCTAAGTAATGAAATAATAATAAGCAATCTTGATGAAATGTCCTTGTTAAAAAAGTACAAGTCCCCATGCAGTTCTCGTCTATGGGAATATGCAATTATAGCGATAGGTTCCTGAAGACCCTTTAAAGTTTCCTTAAAGCTTAAATCATCCATAATGATATCCATAGAACTTCTATTGTGAAGTCTTTTATCCTTTGATTTTCCTATATCATGTAAAAGGGCAGAAGAAATTAAAAGTTCTTTATCTATATCATCTAGTTCTTTATTGTTAATTAAAGAATCAAAAAGTAGATTAGCAAAATAACTTACTCTGATTTCATGAGATAACACTTTTTCTTCAGAAAAATTTTTACTTAAGGCTAAAACCTTAGAAGTATCTAGATAACTCAATTAAATTTAAACCTCCATTAATTTATGTGATTATAAAGTCCTTGTCAAAGGATTTTTTGAAGTTAGTTTTTACATCACTACCGCTGTAATCCTCAATATATTTAACTGACGAGGAGGGCAGCATAATTGTTAGACTATTAGAATCATTTGAAATCTCAATATCTTTGAGATTATCATAAAAATATCTATCTAAGTTATTGCTTATAACTAACAGTAGAGAGAGCTTTTTGCATATTAAGAAGTTATCCTTAGATATTAAAGATTTGTAGTCAGAGGATAATTTCATGTCAAGCTTTCCACTAAGTCCTATAATATAGGAAACCATTAAAATTTCAATGTGAGTTAATCCACAGATTTCCGAATTTAATATCATATAAAAGGAATGTTTGTAGTTGTGTTTAATTGATACATTTACTCCTATATCATGTAGTTTTGAAGCTGCTTTTAATAATTTTTCTTCCCAATTAGTAAGTTCTAATTTATTTGATAAAAGAGTACATAATCTCCATATTTTATCTGAATGTTCTTTATTTAAACCTTGATTAGTAATTATTCTTTTAATAGAATAATCTAAAATATCAAGATTCTTAATATCTCTTCCAAGAACTCTTTCGTAGATTACCCCTTCACGTAAACCGTATTGACTTATTATGAAGTCTTTTGATTTACAATAGCTCATGAGACTATTTATAGCCCCAAGTGGAGCGGTAAAAATATCAGCTCTTTCACGAGGCAACCCTTTAACCTTATATTTGTCGGATAAGTTTAAAGATGTGACTTTTTCAAATACATCTTCAACATCATCCTTAGAAAGAGAATAATTATGCAATACATCAAAGGGATAATCAATAGATTTTTTTTGAATTTTACCTATTGCACGGGATGCACCGCCAATTCCAATTACAGGAAGATGCATTCCCTTTTTAAGCCAAGGTAATTTATCAAATTGTTTATATAAAAATTCTTTTAATTCTAGCTTTTCTTCATTAGTCGCAGCTGATTTAAAAGGGAATTTTTTTGTTAAAGGGATGGATCCATAAGGTAGTGAAATAACATTTTCTGGATTTCCATCTTTAATTAGTGAAATTTCCATACTAGATCCTCCGATGTCAATAAGCAAAGCGTTATCAAAATCAATTGTGCATTTAACAGCCATATAACCATATATGGATTCTTCTTCGCCTGATAAAATTCTAATATCTAAACCAAGTTTTTCTTTCACTAGATCTAAGATTGCTTTTTGATTTTTAGAACGTCTAATGGCTTCAGTTGCGACAACTATGTATTCTTCTACATCATTATTTCTGCAAATAACTTTAAAAAATTCAAGGGATATAATTAATTTGTTTATTCCCTCTTCAGATAAATAATCATCTTTATCTATATATTCTCCGAGTCTAACCATTCTTTTTTCTTCATCAATTATTTTAAATGAATTATTGTTAGATAATTCATATATAACTACTCTCATTGAGTTTGAACCAATATCTATAATAGCAATATTATTCATAAAAATCCTCCAATCCTTTTAACATGAATTTTACATCTACACATAAAATATGATGTATAATTAATAATACAGTACCATAGTAGAATGTAAAAGTAAAATATTGTCAATAATATATAAAGAAGACAAAAGGAAGTGAAAAACTAAAGATATGAATGAAATAATGATCAATGATAATTATTTTAATAGAGAGCTAAGTTGGCTAGAATTTAATCAAAGAGTAATTGATGAGGCTAAGGATAATAGTAATCCTCTTTTAGAGCGGCTTAAGTTTTTATCTATATCCACATCTAATTTAGACGAGTTTTTTATGGTTAGAGTAGGAACTATTTATGATCAGATAAATGCAGGATTTGGGAAAAAAGATTTTTCGGGATTAACGCCTAAAGACCAAATTAAAAAAATATTTGAAAAAGTAAGGGTAATGGTGGGAGATCAATATAGTACATATAATCATTTATACGATCATCTAGGAGCTAGAAACATAAGGATATTTACATATGATATGTTAAATGAAGAGCAATTGAAATTTGTTAAGGAGTATTATAAAAAAGTGATTTATCTAGTATTAACTCCTATGGTAATAGATTCAGGAAGACCTTTTCCACTTTTACATAGTAAAACTTTGAATATTGGAATAATTTTAGAAGGACTCCGTGGAGAAGAGATATTAGGTACAATTCAAGTGCCATCAGTTTTAGACAGATTGGTAGCTATTCCTGGAGGAGAGGGAGAAAACTTTATTTTGCTAGAGGAAGTTATAAAGAGTAATCTAGATGAATTATTTGGATTTAAAATTCTATCAAGTATTTTTTATAGAATAACAAAAAATGCAGATTTAACTTTAGATGAAGAAGGAGCGGAGGATCTACTAGAAACTATAGAAGCGTCTCTTAAACAAAGAAAATGGGGAATGTCAGTAAGGCTTGAGATAGAAGATTCCAATGATTTAAGGGTAGTAAAAAGATTGAAGAAAGAATTTGAAATAGATGAGGAGCAAATTTTCTTAATCACTGGACCTATTGATTTAACTTTTTTGAATAATTTATATGGAATTAATGGATTTGATTCTTTAAGGTTTGAGAAGAAAAAATCTATAAGTATAAAAGAATTGGATAATGAAGATATGTTTCAAGCTATAAGTAAAAGAGATATATTTCTTCATCATCCTTTTGAAAGCTTTTCTTCAATTGTTAAATTGGTGGAACAAGCAGCAATTGATCCTAAGGTGCTTGCAATAAAACAAGCATTATATAGAGTAAGTGGACATTCTCCTATAATATCAGCTTTAGCAAAAGCCGCTGAGAATGGAAAACAAGTAACTGTACTAGTAGAACTAAAAGCAAGATTCGATGAAAAAAATAATATATTTTGGGCAAGGGAACTTGAAAAAGCAGGCTGTCATGTTATATATGGAGTTATAGGACTTAAGATTCATAGTAAAATTTTACTTATTGTTCGGAAAGAAAGAAATGGTATAAAAAGGTATGTACATTTAGGAAGTGGTAACTATAATGATGTTACGGCAAGATTTTATACTGACATTGGAATATTAACAGCAAGACCTGAATATGGAGAAGATGCAACTACCATATTTAATATGCTATCAGGTTATTTTAAACCTGAAAAAATGAGTAAAATAACAATAGCTCCAATGAACCTTAGAAATAAACTAGAATTTTTAATAGATAGGGAAACTGAAAACGCAAAAAGAGGTAAACAGGCGAGAATAATTGCAAAGATGAATTCACTAGTTGATAGAAAGTTAATTACTTCATTATATATGGCATCCAAGGAAGGCGTGAAAATTGACTTAATTGTTAGAGGGATATGTTGTTTAGTGCCAGGAGAGCTAGGGCTTAGTGAAAATATTAGAGTTATAAGCATTGTAGGAAGGTATTTAGAACATAGTAGAATACACTATTTCTATAATAAAGGAAATGAGGAATTCTACATTTCAAGTGCTGACTGGATGTATAGGAATTTAGATAAAAGAGTAGAGACTATGACACAGGTAGAAGATAATAATATTAAAGAAGAACTTAAGGATATCTTAGATGTTTATATGAGAGATAATGTTAAGGGAAGAGTTTTACTCCCAAATGGTTCTTATGTACGGGCAGATATAAATGGAGAAAGAGTAAGTGCCCAAGATATGTTGTTTGATATATCGGAAAAATACAATAAAGATTAATTAACAATATTAGTAGACGCGAAATTGCAAGAAGTCTGTTGAATAAAGACAGGCTTCTTTTTTATACTATATAGCTTAAGATATGATAAATATCTTCGATAATTAAGCATATAATTTATGAATTCATAAAAAAAGGGGGGGGAACTACTATGTACGAGAGGATTAGATTTTCAGTTGCAAGGGAACTAGAAATAGAAAGAAGAAAAATAAGTAAGACTAATAAAATTTCATTTATTAAAACAGATTTAAAAAAGCATGATGATGGCTCAAGTTTCAAAGAAAAGTATGAAGAAGCTAAAAGAGAAATCAACCTAGAGGATAAAGAAGGGGTTATAGTATCTTCAAGCTTAAGTAAGAAAATTGAAGAAAATAAGGAACTAGAAAGACTTGTAGAAGAGAAATTAGTACAAAATCCTTTATTAAAGGAGATATTAGCACATGATGATAGCGAAACCCCAAAGGATGAATAAGAGATAAAAGCTTAGAATATAGAAGTATAGATAAAAAGGTAGTTTGTTTTTTTTAAAACTACCTTTTAATAATACTATTTTACAGCAAGTAAAATTAAAGACAAGCTAATGAATAGCACAATATACATATAGTATTATGATTTGATGATTAAGTTGACTTTTAAAATATATTGACTTTATTACATTTTTCTGTAATATATTAAATATGAACAATATACCATAATGAGGCATATTTATAGGAGGGATAAAGTTATGTATGAAATGAAAGATGAATATAAAACAGGAATAAAGATTATTGATGAGCAGCATAAAAAACTTTTTGAGTTAGCAGAGAGCACTTACCAGTTATTAAAAAATGATTTTACAGTAGACAAATATGATAAGATTGTACATTTAGTAGATGAACTAAGAGATTATACCGAATTTCACTTTAAGACAGAAGAAGAATATATGGAGAGCATAGGTTATAAAAGGATGTTCACACAAAAAATTGAGCATATGGCCTTTGTTAAAGAGTTGAAGGATGTAGATTTAACGAAAATAGATCAGAATCAAGATGAAGCTATAATGAAAATATTACAATTCTTAAATGATTGGCTAGTAGAGCATATATTAGAAAAGGACATGCTTATAGGAAAATAATTAATTTTAAAAGAACTTTGGTAAAACAGGGTTCTTTAATTACATAGACACTATTTTAAGTTCTAAGTAGATTTTTAAACTAGATATTGTAAAATTCGTAGCAAGTCTATAACTAAATTTGATGTACTATAATATAATACATTATAGTATTGAAATGGAGTATAGTAAAAATGATAGTATTATTACAAACTCAAATAAATATTGTTTTATCAATTTTATTAAGCATTTTACTTATACATGCTTATTTTAATATAAATAGAAAAAAAGTTACAAATAAATTGATTATTTGTATTATGGGATTAGTATGCTTTTCTTTGCTGTTAGAAACAGTTAGTATACTGTTAAATAATGAAGATTTAAAGCAGTTTGTGGTATTACATAAACTAGTCAATATAATTGGGTTTATGATGGCGCCAGTTATTCTATTTATAGGATCTATATTTAATAAGGAATGGATTAATAGGTATCAGAAAGAGAAATTAGTAGTAAACAAGATACTTCTAATTCCATTAATTATTAATGGAGTAGCAGCATTGATAAGTTACAATAAAAATGGAGTTTTTCATGTAACTAGTCAGAATTTATACGAAAGAGGACCATTGTTTTTTATTACGCCCTGTGTAACCTATATATTTTTTTCATATAACTTATATATTATATATAAGCATCGCGAAAAGCTTACTTATTCGGAATTTTGTACATTAAGTTTATTGTACATTGTACCTGCAATATTTACTAGTATTCAGTTAAGATATTCTATTTATTTAACAGCTTGGAATAGTGCAGCAATAATTATAGTTATTTCTTATATATTTATACTCAATGATCAGGCATATCGGGATACTTTGACGGGATTACAAAATCGTTTAGCCTATGATCATTATTCTCAAAATATATCTCAAAAAAAGCTTAAGAAACTTAATATAGTTTATATAGATATAGACGATTTCAAGGCTATTAACGACAGATATGGTCATTGTGAAGGAGATGAAGCAATTAAGGTATTTGCTTATTTACTCCGTGAGAGTTTTCAACTAAGACAAAAAAAACTAATACGTCTAGGTGGAGATGAGTTCCTAATTATAATAGAAAATCAACCAACAGAAAATGTTACAGCTTATATAGAAAGTTTAGTACAAAATTTTGAGGACTATAATAATAGAGGAGAAAAACCCTATAGACTTAGTTTTAGTTATGGCAGATCATGTTATACAAAACCTGTGAAAAATATATGTCAACTTTTAGAATGTGCGGATAAATCCATGTATGAGCAAAAACAAAATAAAAAGAGTAAGATATAAAAATTAATAGTGTATTTAAACTTCCTCCAGAGATTAATCTGGGGGAATTTTTATTGTAAGAATAATAGCTTTTTGTAGAATATTAGAAAAATATGAATTATACTATAATTGGACTGCTTTAGCCTGGTTCGATTTAAATAATTACAAGATTAAATATATATTTGTTCAATATAAAGTAAAAAAATATAAGCAGATAGGTGGTGGCAATATGAATGATTTTAATACTAAAAAGCTGTACTCCGATATAATATTTGCAATGGAATCATTAAATGGCTTTGTAAGCAAGGAAACTTTAAATAGAAGAAAGTACATACGGTATTTAAACATTGTTAAAGAATGCTCTGAGAACAAGGATAAAATAAATTTTAAAAATAATAAGGAAATATTGGCACAACTAAGCAATTGTCAAAAATGTAAATGCTTTAATTGCGATAAAGAGTGTAGTGCAGAAGGCTGTAATAGGTGTGAACCTGGCGGAATGGTATCTCAGTGTGATAATAAAATAGCAACAGTATACCATTTTTCAGATAAGACATTTCAATTAAAAAGTAATAAATTAAGAAGCTCAGCAACCTATAAGGTATTAGCTATAATTGAAGATATAGAATATAAGGAGTTTTTCGTGGTATTAAGCTTAGGCAAGAAAAAGTATATATCATATTATTATTCGGAAATCGGTGGTGATACATTTAGTGAAATTAAGGATATTGAAGATTTTAATTTCGCTATAAAAGTATTTGAAAATAGTGAGGTGAGTATGCGTGGCTAGAGGGAAAGGTGTAAAATCAAAGATTAAAGGAAGAATATCTGGATATGAGACAGCGGATTTTATTATAGTTAGAAATACTCCGCAAAATGCAGCGGAGCATATGAATTCAGAAAAAAGAGCTTTTATATGTAAGGAGAAAAAGAAGACAAGCATATTAAAGAAAATACGCAATGGGTTCATCTACATAGTAGTAATACCCTTTATTTTGTTGCTTATAATAGGCAAAATAGCAACAATGAGTGGGTATTCATATGAAGAACCTAAAGTAATTACACCAGAAAGCTCGGATATTAAACCAATGGCATTTACTCAAATAGAACTTGATGCTGAGTACTCAAGAGATGACATGATATCAGAATTACTTAATGAAGAATGGACAATGACAGATAATGAAAAAGCAAGTAATTATTATATAACTGTAGGTAAAAACTGGGATGCCATAAATTCAAATCAGTCGTCCATCTTAAAAGTTACTACTTCACATGAGTATGACCCAGAAGATCAGAAGTATCAGACTAGTACTTTGAAAATAGAATTGCAAGAGTTAAAAGCAACTGGAGGAATAATTGTAGATTCCACAGTAACTGATATCCTTAAAATATATAATCCTTCAATAAATGGTGATAGTGTAAAAAGTTCTGTACAAGCTGCCTATAATTCAATTAGTAATTCACAAACCTATGAGGGAAGTCTAGCTTTTGACAAAAGCAGAGTTTATATAAATGGCAGTAAAATTGGCCGTCTAGTAAATGTTACTATAGATGTTAATACTTCTATAAGTGATTATTAATGAATTAACACAAGTGAAGGTTATTACAATGAATTCATTGTATAAAATTGCGAATAATATAAAGAAAGTCTAACTATATGATAAAAGGAGAATATGAATGGATTCAGCAAATAATAATAGTAGTAATAAAAATAGATGGGTAATTTTACTTATCGTTGTAATGGTAACCTTTATGGCTACACTAGACAGTAGTATTGTAAGTGTGGCTTTACCTGTAATGGCTAAAGTATTAAACGTAACATCTGTTGGTGTTCAATTAGTAGTAACAAGTTATTTAATTATAATTTCAGCAACAATATTAATTTTTGGAAGATTGGGGGATATACTTGGTAAAACAAAGGTATTTAAGTTTGGATTAGCTGTGTTTACACTAGGTTCTTTATTATGTGGAATAACAGAATCCCTACCTATTTTAGTTTTAGCAAGGGTTATACAAGCTATTGGTGCAGCTGGATTTATGGCTAATACCCAAGGTATTATAACTGAAGTGTTTCCCACAAAAGAAAGAGGGAAAGCTTTAGGAATTACAGGAACCTTCGTAGCTCTTGGGGCTTTAGTAGGCCCCCCAGTTGGTGGATTTATAGTAGATGGACTAAGCTGGGAATACATATTTTTAATAAATGTACCAATAGGTATAATAACATTGATTTTTGCTTTTAAGCTGCTTCCTAAAGGTCAAATAACAGGAAAGGGGAAATTAGATGGACTGGGAGCAGTATTATTTATGGTTGCTATAGTTCCTCTATTTGTAGCACTAGGAAAAGGACAAGAAGTTGGATTTACTCAGCCAATGATTTTGATATGTTTCTTAGTATCAATTATTTCTTTCATTACATTTATTATGGTAGAAAAGAAACGTGAACATCCTTTATTGCAGCTAGATATTTTCAAAAATAAATTATTTTCACTGAGCATATTTTGCGGATTTATATCATTTGTAGCCATATTTTGTTCAATTATTATTCAACCATTTTATCTTCAGGATGTATTGGAATTTTCACCTGCATCTACTGGATTAGTACTTATGGTGTATCCGCTAGTCTTGTCTGTGGTGGCTCCCTTTAGTGGGCATATGTCAGATAAATTAGGTTCTGAGATATTAACTTTTATTGGACTCGTGCTTACAAGTTTGGGATTATTACTAATGTCAACTTTAGATGAGCAATCTTCAATGACAAGCATGGTATCTTTTATAGTAGTTATGTCTATCGGAAATGGGCTATTTCAATCACCTAATAATTCATTGGTAATGTCTACAGTACCAAAAGATAAATTAGGTATTGCAGGAAGTGTGAATGCCCTGGTAAGAAATTTAGGCATGGTATGCGGAATAGCTCTAGCAACTACTATTTTGTATAGCAGGATGAGTTATAAAATTGGGTATCATGTAACAAATTACGTTGTGGGAAGAAACGATGTTTTTATTTATGGAATGAAAACTGTATATATAACTGCAGCTATTATATGTATGATTGGAGCGGTTCTAACATCTTTAAGATTATTTAAGCCTAAAGTTAAATTAGAAGTCATTACTGAATAATAAAATTTATTAATAATAAGTAGTTCTATTACAGTGATATTTCTTATAAACTTAAAAGGGACAGTCCTCAAATATTTAAATTTTGAGAACTGTCCTTAAATTTTTTCGAATAATTAACATTATAGATTCCTACTTGTGAATATTTTGGATAATACTTATTAATTGATCATAATTTTGGAAAGATTGACAAAATAAAAATAGCATTATATTATTGTATTAACAACTTAATACAATAATACAAGGAGGCGATTATAATTATGACTGAAAGAGTATATAAAAAAGTGAATCCATCTGCTATAAAGCTATGGATTATAAATGGAATTATTTCTTCTTTATTTACAATGGGTATAGCTTATGCAATTTACCATTTTGCTAATATATATGTTAGCTATTGGCCTCTAGCAATAGGCGGATTATTAAGTTTTTTATCAATTTTTGTACATCCTTTTATTGAATATAAACAGTGGAAATATTGTATTGCAGAAGATAGAGTAGAATTTACTCATGGTGTTTATTATAAGTCGAAAAACATTATACCAATCTCAAAGATACAACATCTAGAAATAATACAAGGTCCTATACAAAAACTTTTTCACCTATCATCCATAGAAATTTATACAGCAGGGGCATCACATAAAATAGAGGCAATATTAACTGCCGAGGCAGATCAAATAGTTGAAAGTTTAAACAAAAGTATATTAATAAGTGAAATAGGGGAATAGTAGGGGGCATAAAAAATGGAGGATTTTCATAGAAATAATTTTATCATGATAATAGATAAAACTCTATCTAGCTTTTTGAAAAGTATTTTGCCTTTAGCTATAATGTTCTTTTCAAAAAACTTACAGTCAATAAATGTTTTTCAAAAATTACTTATCATGCTAGGCATATTTTTACTAATAGTAATTTATCAAGTAATCAAATGGTATAAAAATTTATACTGTATACATGATAATGTAATAATGATAAAAGAGGGAATTATTTTTATTAAACGCAAAGAGATTCCCTTTAATAAAATTCAAACAGTTGATATTTCTCAAGGAATAAAACATAGAATATTTGGATTAGCGCAGGTTAAGGTGGATACAGGCAATAGCAGTCTTAAAAAGGAAGAATTAAGTTTTCTTCTAAAAAAAATTGAAGCAGAAAATTTGAAAGAAAATATTTTTAATACTAATAATAGAAATACTCAAACATTATCCAGTGATGAAGTAAAAGTTGAAAATGAAGAAAGCTATAAAACGGACAAGCACATAGTTCAGGCAAAGGAATTTAAGGTATCTACTAGAGAATTAATTTTAAGTGCAATAACCTCAAATGCTGTTTTTACAGGCGTTTTATTTTTAGCTTCAGCCTTTCCTTTTATAGATGATTATTTAAAAGATTTTTTAGATAATACCTTTAGTAAAGCTAGTTTTTTTATTGAAAACATAAATTTTGATGAGATGAGTGTGGGGTCTATAGTATTATGGATTATTTTAATATTGGTTATATGTATAGTAGTTTCATTAATAATAGCTATTATAACTACTATTATAAAATTTCATGGTTTCTCTGTTAAAAGAGAAAATGATAATTTAATAATTAACTATGGATTACTTGAAAAGAAGAATTATATTATGCCAATAAAAAAAATTAGTGCAATTTACTTAAAGCAAAATATAATAAAACAAATGTTTAAGTTTAGAGCCATTCATATTGAAACTGTTGGTTATGGTAATGAAAAAGGGGAAAGTTCCATACTTTATCCGCTAACTATTGGCTCAAAGTATAGTGAACTAATACAAGGACTTCTTCCTGAATATAAATTTGATGAAATGATGACAAAAGTACCAAAAAGAGCATTAGGAAGATTTTTAAGCATGAAATTTATAGTTACATTTATTATCTCTATTGTACTAACAATAAACTTTAAATACGGGTATATATGTTTTTTATCTGTGCCATTTTTCACTTTACTTGGTTACCTACAATACAAGAATTCTGCAATAGGTAAAAGCTCGGATTTGTTATGTATAAGTAATAACAGTTTTACCAAAGTAACATCAATAATCCCGATAAATAAAATACAATCCATAGTTACAGAAAATAATTATTTTCAAAAAAGAAAGATGTTATTTAATCTAGAAGTATCTATACAAGGAAATAACTTGGGTACAGCTATAAAAATTAAAAATTTAAGTTTAGAACTACGAGATGAATTAGAACTGTTATTAACATAAAGGCATATAAAAATTTCTTTGAAAGTATAATTTTGGAAGGCTTGACAAAATAAAAATAGTATTGTATTAACGACTTAATACAATAATACAAAAGGAAGTGATTATATGACATGGGAGTTTAATGATTTTGCACCTATTTATATTCAACTTATAGACCAAATACAATTAAGGATTATATCTAGAGTATATCCAATAGGAGAAAAACTTCCCTCTGTACGGGATATGGCAAAGGAAGCATCAGTGAATCCAAATACAATGCAAAAAGCCCTTACTGAACTTGAGAGAAGAGGCCTAGTTTATTCTCAAAGGACTGCTGGTAGATTCATTACAGAAGATCTGGATATGATAAAAGATATGAAAAAAGATCTTGCAAAGGAACAAGTAGAAAATTTTCTGCTTGGCATGAAAAAAATAGGATTTGATAAAAAAGAAAGCATTTCAATTATGGAAAAGCTTGCTAAGGAGATGGAATAATGAGCGAAAATATTTTAGAGTGCAAAGAGTTATTTAAAAGTTATGGTGGGAAAAGAGTTTTAAATGGAATAAATTTAACTTTAAAGAGGGGAAGAATAGTTGGACTCCTAGGACCTAATGGAAGTGGTAAAAGTACATTTATTAAGCTTGCAGCAGCACTTTTAACACCTACACGAGGAGAGATACTAATAGATGGTAAAAAACCAGGAGTAGAAACAAAAAAGATAGTTTCTTATCTTCCTGAGAAAACCTATTTAAATGATTGGATGAAAGTTTCAGATATTATTAATTTTTTCTGTGATTTCTATAGTGATTTCAATAAAGAGAAAGCTTATGATATGGTAAAAAACTTAAATATTGATGCTAATGATAAACTTAAGACTATGTCAAAGGGAACTAAAGAAAAGGTTCAACTTATATTAGTTATGAGTAGAGAAGCGGATATATATTTCTTAGATGAACCAATAGCAGGGGTTGACCCAGCTGCAAGAGATTATATTTTAAATACAATAATCAGCAATTATAATGAGAATGCTACAGTAGTTATTTCTACTCATATAATTATAGATATTGAGAAAATATTGGATGATGTAATATTTTTATCTAATGGACAAATAAGCTTATTTAAGAGTGTAGATGAAATTAGAGAACAAGAAGGAAAAAGTGTAGATGCATTATTTAGGGAGGTATTTAGATGTTAGGAAAATTAATAAAATATGAGTTTAAGGCAACAGCTAGGTTATTAATACCTCTTTATTGTGCACTAATAGGATTTGCTATTATTAATAAATTATTTATTGGGAATGGGTTTGAAATAGAGAATGTTGAATTTTTAAATGGAATACCCTTTATGATAACTATGGCTGCCTATGGGATTACCATGGTGGCAACGATGGTAGTTACATTAATAATAATTATACAAAGATTTTATAAAAACTTGCTTTGTGATGAAGGTTATTTAATGAATACTCTTCCAATAAGTGTTTGGAAAAATATCACAAGTAAGCTTGCAGTTGCTTTCATATGGAATGTGATCAGCGGAGCAGTAGCATTGTTATCCATATTTATTTTAGCTTATCATTCAGGAATAATGAATGATATAAATTCAGGAATTAAAGAAATCTATACATTGGCATATAATGAATTTGGATCAGGTATAAATTTAATAATTATTGAATTTATTATAGCTACATTAGTTCAAGCAGTTTCAGGTATAATAATTATTTATACATCTATTTCCTTAGGACATTTAGCAAATAAAAGAAAAATACTATGTTCATTTGGTGCTTTTATAGTATTAAATATGATTTCCAGCGCAATTAGTGGGATGTTTACTTCTAGCTTCGTATTTGAAATGAATGACATTTCAATATCTAGTATACAAACTGAAGTATTAATTATGACAATAATTACTATAGTATTAACAGCAGGATTCTTTGCAACTAGTAATTATATTCTTAAGAATAAATTGAATTTAGAATAAAATAAATAATATACAAGAAAAGGGATGTTCAAAATATTTTGAACATCCCTTTTTAATTATTCAATAAAAATATGTTGAAATAATTTCATTGAAAGAGTACAATATAAATTAATGATAGATGCAAATGATTTGCATCAAATTAGGGGGAAGATGATTTTGAAAAAACTAACTACTAAAATGCTAGGTATAGTACTAGCAAGTGCATTAATATTTACAGGTTGTGCTACAGACAAAAAGGTTGAGGAAACGCCTAAGGATGATAAGTTAACTATTGTTTCTTCATTCTATCCAATGTATATTTCTTTACTAAATATTGCAGATGGAATTGAGAATGTTGAAGTGAAAAATATGACTGAGCAGACAACAGGCTGTTTACATGATTATTCCGTTACTACTGAAAATATGAAGACTCTAGAAGATGCTGATGTATTTGTAATAAATGGTGCAGGAATGGAATCTTTTATGGAGAAAGTAACAACAGAAATAACAGACCTTAAGATTGTAGAAGCAAGTGAGGGGATAGAACTAATCAAGGGTGATGGAGAAGAGGGTGATAATCCTCATGTTTGGGTAAGTATATCTGAAAATATAAAGCAAGTTGAAAATATGAGGGATCAGTTAGTTGAAATAGATCCAGATAACGGAGATAAATACAAGGAAAATGCAGATGAGTATATTGAAAAACTTAATATACAAAAAGATAAGATGCATGAAGAATTAGATAATATTAAAAATAAAGATATTATTACCTTCCATGAAGCATTTCCGTATTTTGCAAGAGAGTTTAATTTAAATATAGTAGGTGTAATTGAAAGAGAACCAGGTTCAGAACCTGATGCAAAAGAATTACAAGAAACTATTGAAAAAGTAAAAGAATTAAAGGTGAAAGCTTTATTTGCAGAACCGCAGTATCCCGCTAAGTCGGCAGAAAGTATTGCAACAGAGACAGGTACAACAGTATATACTCTAGATCCAGCAGTTACAGGTACTATGGATAAGGATGCATATATTACTATTATGGAAAATAACTTAAAAGTACTAAAGGAAGCGTTAAGTTGATAAATAGCAGAACTATAGATTGTAATGAGAATTGTGAAAGCAATAACTCATTATCGTCTATTATAATAAAAGACCTTGGAGTTACTCTTGGCAAATCCCAAATACTAAAAGATATAAATATTAGTATTAAGTGTGGAGAATTATTAGCTTTAATAGGAACAAATGGAGCAGGCAAGAGTACACTTTTAAAGGCATTACTTGGAGAAATAGCATATTCTGGTGCTATTTCTTTTATTGATGCAAATAATAAGTTATCTAAAAAGCCAGTAATAGGTTATGTACCACAAAAGTTAGATTTTGATTATAGTTCTCCAATAAGTGTTTTGGATATTTTTTCTGCCTTGTTAAGGGATAGACCTGTATTTTTCCCTAGAAATAAGCAGATGAAAAAAAGGGTGGAAGAGTGCCTTAATAGGGTTAAAGCTACGGATCTTATTGATAGACAGCTTGGAGTATTATCTGGAGGAGAACTTCAAAGGGTTCTTCTAGCATTAGCACTTGAACCAATGCCAGATATTTTATTATTAGATGAGCCTGTATCTGGAATAGATCAAAATGGACTTAAGTTGTTCTATGAAACAGTTTTAGACTTAAGGAAAAATAATAATTTAGCAATTATTTTAGTATCTCATGATTTAAAGATAGTTAAAGAAAAAGCTGATAAAATAGCATTTATTAATAATAAAACTATTGAATGTCTAGGAACAGTAGAGGAAATCTTTAATAATACTAAGGTAATTGAAGTGTTTGGAAGAGTTTGCGATTGTTAAGGGGAGGGGAATAGAGAATGTCTTTTTGGTATGATATTATAGAATTTTTATTGCCATTTGAATGGACTAGTTATACATTTATGAAAAATGCATTAATAGGTGTATTGCTAGTTACCCCTATGTTTGGACTTCTTGGAACTATGGTAGTAAATAATAAAATGGCTTTCTTTTCAGATGCATTAGGACATTCGGCACTTACCGGAATAGCTATTGGAGTAATATTAGGTGTAAGCAATCCTATATGGGCGATGCTGGGATTTTCTGTAATACTTTCGGTAACAATAGTTAAGGTTAAAAGTGCAAATACAGCCTCGACGGATACTATAATAGGAGTCTTTTCTTCAGCGGCTGTAGCACTTGGTATTGTAATACTATCCTTTAGAGGCGGTTTTACTAAGTATTCAACCTATCTTATTGGGGATTTATTAAGTATTACACCAAAAGATTTAATTATACTTTTTTTCGTGTTGATAGTGGTGTTAATTATATGGATGAAAATTTTTAATAAGCTACTTTTAGTAAGCATAAATCATTCTTTTGCTAGGAGTAAGGGGATTAATGTAAGGTTATATGAATATATGTTTACTATAATTGTGGCAGTTATAGTAACAATATCAATCCAATGGGTAGGAGTACTTATTATAAGTTCAATGCTTGTACTACCAGCAGCAGCAGCAAGAAATATTGCTCGTAATGTACGCGAATATACTATTTATTCTGTAATAATAGCTCTAGTATCAGGGTTAAGCGGCCTAATTATATCTTATTTTTTAGGATCTGCGTCTGGAGCTACCATGGTACTTGTTTCTTCAATATTTTTTGGAGTTACTTTTTTAATTAAGGAAAAGATTAAATAATACTTTAAAAGAAAGGATATATTTATGAAAACAAAAATAGATATAATTTCTGGATTTCTTGGATCAGGAAAAACAACTTTAATAAAGAAACTTATGGATAATGAATTTAAGGATGAGAAAATAGCTATAATTGAAAATGAATTTGGAGAAATATCAATAGATGGAGCTATTTTAGAAGCGAAAAATGTTGATATAAAGGAGATAAATTCAGGATGTATATGCTGCTCTCTAGTGGGAGATTTTAAAGAAGCAATTAAAGAAATTGTAGATAATTATAATCCTGATAGAATAATCATTGAACCCTCTGGAGTTGCAAAACTTTCTGATGTAATAAAGGCATGCAGAGGAATTGATAATGATCTAGGAGACAATATTAATATGGTAATTACAGTTGTAGATGCATGGAAGGCAAAGATGTATCTAAAAAATTTCGGAGAATTTTATAAGGATCAGATTAGGAATGGGAAAATTATTGTTTTAACTAGAACGCAAAGACTTGAATCAGATAGGCTAGAGGAAATAATAAATTCTATAAAATTTATTAATTCTGAAGCTACAATTATAAAAGAATCCATAGATGAGATTAATTTCAATAACATAGAATATATTAAAGAAAAAAAGAGTGCTGAAACCTTTAAGCTAGTACATAGACTTAATTTAAAGAGTTATCCTAAAGCACGCAGAGAGAAAAAGCATAGTGCAGATAATATCTTTAGTAGCTGGGGAGGAGAAAGTCTAAAAATATTTACTGAAAAAGAGTTAGAAAGTATTTTTGAAAAAATCGAAGATAAAGATGAGTATGGCATTATTTTAAGGGCAAAAGGTATAGTTAAAGGAAAAAATGAAAAATGGATAGAATTCCACTATGTGCCTATGGAACTTAATATGAGTTTGGCCAAAGTTCAAAGCTCAAGTAAGGTATGTGTTATAGGAAAAGGAATAAATAAGGATAAGCTTCAGAGTTTATTCCTTTAAATAGTTTTTTGTGAGGGTTAAATATGAAAGTAGAAATCGAAATAGTTACAGGATTACTTGAATCAGGAAAGACAAAATTTATAAATTCAATTATAGATGATAGAGATCTCGAGGAAGAAACTATCGTAGTTATACAAGATGAATTTGGGGAAAGTGAAATAAATACAGTAGAAAATAAAGTTATAGTTATAAAGAATGATATAGATGAGAATATTAAATTCTCTTTTATCCAGGAGATTATCACTAAATATTTCCCTGATAGAATATTTATCGAGTGTAATGGAATGAAGAGTGTAAATAGTATAATTGAAATTTTTGAAGATAGAGTTGCAAAGAAATCATGTTCAATTGATGATATTGTAACATTAATAGATGGAAAGACCTTTAGGTTGTATCTGAAAAATATGGGTAGTATTATTAATGAAAATACTTTAAATAGTAAAACGGTAATATTAAATAATACTGAAGACATTTCTAAAGATGAGTTAGACAAAATTATTGGAGATATTAACAATTTAAATAAAACAATAAATATTCTTAAATATGATTTAGATAAAGAGGAATATGTAAATGTGGAAAATTTTAAAGACACCAATATCTTTAAAATTTTTTTATTTGCCTTAGCCTTATTTGGTGTTACTTATTTTATGTCAAGGACAGCAATAGAACCGGGAGCATTTAAAAAATTCTATACCCAGTTTATGAGTATACTGATTGAAGGTATACCTTTTATACTTATTGGAAGTTTTGTATCTTCTATAATTCAAGTATGTATACCAAGAGAGAAGATGATGAACTTTATCCCGAAAAATGTATTCTTATCCTGTCTTGTTGCCTCTGTTGCAGGGGTGTTTTTACCTATTTGTGACTGTGGAACTATACCAGTTGTACGAGGACTTATTAAGAAAGGGCTATCCATATCTACTGGGATAACATTTATGCTAGCAGCCCCTTTAGTTAACCCAATAGCTGTTATTTCAACTATATATGCTTTTCCACAGACAAAATCTATAGTTATTACTAGGGTTTTGGCTGGGATAATTATAGCGATTATTGTAGGTCTTATAGTTAACCTTATAACTAAAAAGGATGAGATTATATTGAAAAATCAGGAGGATATAGTTGATTGTGAATGTGGTTATTGTACTGAAGAATATCTTAAAGGTACTGGTCTAAAGATAAAAATAAGCGGCGTTTTCATTCATGCAGGGGATGAGTTTTTTGCTGTTTTAAAATATATGATTTTTGGAGCATTGATATCGAGTGTTATACAAAATGTAATTACTCTAGACAACATAAATGTTCCAAGTGGTAAATTTGCTTCTTTATTAATTATGATGGCATTTGCTTTTATATTTTCTGTATGTTCAACCTCAGATGCATTTATTGCAAAGGGATTTCTTGATGAATTTTCTATTGGTTCAGTAATGGGATTTTTAGTAGTAGGACCAATGATAGACATTAAGAATACAATTATGCTTTTTGGAAACTTTAAAAGAGCTTTTGTTATAAAATTAATAGCAATTATTTTTGTAGTTTCATCTGTAGTTTTAATGGTTATAACTTAGTAAAAGAGAAAAGAGGATTATTATGAAAAAATTTAATAAGGAAATTATTTTACGGATAATAATATTAATTTGTTTTACACTTTTTTATTTTACAATAATTATAAATGGCAAGGTATTATTATATGTTCACCCAAGGATTAAACCTTTTATTATATTAGCTATGATAGCTATGCCTATTATAGCCTTATGTTCAATTAAGGAAGGGAATAATAATAATAGGAAGAAAGTTAAATTATATAGCTATGGAATTTATCTTATCCCAATAGTTTTAGGGGCTTTTATAAATTTTGTAGAGATTGATTCTACTTCAGTTAAAAGCATTGAAATTACTAGTCCTAAGCTTACTGATGTTATAGAAGATAATACTGATTTATATGAAATTCAAGGAAATACTAGTGAAAAGTCAATAAAAATTGAGAATGATATTATTAAAATAACTATAGATAATTATGTTTCTTCTCTTGAGGAAATCTTAAATAATCCTAACCAATATGCAGATAAAAATATCGAAATAGATGGTTTTGTTTATAAAGATGATACTATTAACGAAAATCAATTTGTTATAGGTAGACTTATGATGGTATGTTGCGCTGCAGATACTCAAATCGCAGGATTATTAGCTGAATATCCCGGGGCAAAAAACTTTAGCAATGATACCTGGGTAAAGGTTAAGGGAAAATTAGAAACTGGAGTTTATTCAGGGGATCAAGAGATAGTAATAGCTGTAGAATCCATAGAGATAGATGATAATCCTGATAAAAATTATGTTTATCCATATTAGTAAATTTTCAAAAGTGTAACAACTTAGTTAAGGTTGTTACACTTTTTTTTATTATAACAAGGATAAAAGGAATTATATGCAAATTCAAAGAGTATACATTTATATAACAATAGTATTTGGAGAAAATATGAATATAAAAATAGATATTATATCAGGCTTTCTTGGAGCTGGAAAAACTACTTTATTAAAAAAGCTTTTAGAAGGTGAATTAAAAAAAGAAAGGCTAGCTATAATAGAAAATGAATTTGGGGAAGTATCAATTGATGGTGATCTGCTAAAGGGGACTAATATTGATATTAAGGAGATAAGCTCTGGTTGTATATGCTGCTCACTTGAAGGTGACTTTAAGGAGGCAATTAAGGAAATAATAAAGATTTATCACCCAACCAGAATATTAATAGAGCCATCAGGAGTATCTAAGCTTTCAGATATAATAAAATCCTGCAAAAGTATTGATGGAATTGAAGTTAATAATATATTTACCGTAATTGATGCTTTGAATTTCAAAAGCCATTTAGACAATTTTGGAGAGTTTTATAAGGATCAAATAATTAATGCAAAAACTATAATTCTAAGTGAAAGAAAAAGTGATGAGGATAAACTTATTGTGAGTATATCCCAGGCAATAAGGAAGATTAATAAGAAGTGTAGTATTATTACAGCTCCACTGAAGGAAATAGATTCAAAGGATATATTAGCTATTGCAAAAAAAGATTTAGAGATGATATCTGAAAACTATATTGAATTTAAAAAATCCTTTAATTCAATGTCGGTAAGTAGGGTTCGCCATGCGCATAATGCTGATAACATTTTTAATACTTGGGGAGTTGAAACTTCAAAGGATTTTTCAATGTTTAAGTTAAGGGATATATTTGATGAAATAATGAAAAGTGATGAATATGGAAATATAATAAGGGGAAAAGGAATAGTAAAGACTAACAATGGAGAATGGATAGAATTTCACTATACACCTGGAAGGTTTAAAATCAATCCTACAACAACCCAAGGTATTGGAAAGATAGCTATTATAGGTGAAAAAATTGATAAAAATAAATTAAATAGATTATTTGCGTAAGAGAGATAGGCTAATATAAGGGGAGAATTATGAAGGTTAAGATTGATATAATCCTAGGGTTTCTTGGTTCTGGGAAAACTACATTAATAAACTCTATTTTAAATAGTAATAAACTTAAGGATGAATCAATTGTAATAATTCAGCAGGAAATAGGAACAGTTAAAATAATAGATAATCAGGTTATTATTGTAGAGAAAAAAAGTAGCGAATCAATTGATGAGAATATAATTAAAGAGGTTATTAGTAAATTTGCGCCTGATAGAATTATTATTGAACTTAATGGTATGGATAATGTTAATGAACTTATTAATAGTTCATACCTTGATAAAATCTGCAAGATTAATAAAATAATTACTACAATAGATATGAAAAAAGCTAACATCTATTTCCTTAATATGTCAGATAAAATTAGAGAACATATTTTAAATAGTGATATTATATTCCTAAATAATTCTAGTACTATGAATAGAAAACAGGTTGCTAGTATAAAAAGAAATATTAAGGGAGTTAATGAGATAGCAAAGGTTTATCTCTTTTCAACCCTTAAGAATCAAGAGAAGGCTTTTTCAAAAAATAAGATAAATATAATGGAAGATACTAGTGACAATAATGCTTTTTATATAATTCTTTCTTTATGTTTAGTCCTATTAATTAGTATGCTTTTTGCATCAGCAAAGGGATTTATAAATTTAGGTATCGGTACAAGCTATCTTAAGGAATTTAATAGAATTTTCATGGGCATTTTTATTGAAACAATCCCCTTCATAATAATTGGAGGTTTTATATCAGCTATAATACAGATATTTATTTCAGAGGATGCAATTGCTAGGATATTTCCTAAGAATGTATTTTTATCATGTATTGTAGCATCTGTTATTGGCATTATATTCCCTATTTGTGATTGTGGAACTATTCCTGTAGCTAGGGGCTTCTTAAAAAAGGGTTTACCATTATCCGTAGCAGTAACCTTTATGTTAGCTGCACCTATAGTTAATCCAATAGCTATTATTTCTACAATGTATGCCTTTGCTGACATGAAAGAAGTTGTTGTGTATAGAGTTGCCCTTGGTATGATAATTGCAATTACTGTGGGTCTTATAATGAGTAGATACTCAGCTAAGGATGTAGTAACAGAAAATATAATTAACTGTCAATGTGAATTATGTAGTGGTGAATATGCTAATACAAAAAACATATTTAAAAAAATTAAGGGAGTTTTTCTTTTAGCAGGAGATGAATTTATAACTGTTGGTAAATATATGATTCTAGGAGCTTTTTTCTCCAGTATCATGCAAGTGGCCATGTCACAAAATATAATAGACTTAACCTCAGAGAATAAAATAATTTCTCTACTTATAATGATGGCATTTGCCTTCGTATTTTCTGTGTGTTCCACCTCGGATGCATTTATTGGAAAGAGCTTTTTAAATAATTTCCCTATAGGATCTGTTATGGGATTCTTAGTAGTAGGACCAATGATAGATATTAAAAATACAATGATGCTTTTAGGTAGTTTTAAAAAGACTTTTGTAGTAAAACTTCTAAGTTGCATAACTATAATTTCATTTATCTTATTGATGGTTATTTACTTATAAAGGTGTTGAGAAATATGAGAAAAATAAATATTGAAACAATAATAAAACTTATGGTGTTCTTAGGTCTTAGTGCATTTTACTATATCCTTCTAGTAAGTGGTGTGGTAAATTTGTATGTTCATCCTAGAATTCTACCCTTCATAAAAATTAGCATTGGATTTACAGTTGTGATATCATTATTTCTTATTTTAAGTATGTTTAAGGGAAGTCTTATAAAAAAGAAAAAAATGAGCTATGCAATATTTTTGATTCCTCTTATTATGACTCTAGGCATGGGTAGTGATGCTATCACCCCTAGTCTTTTGGCAAAATCAAATTTTGATATAAGAGCGGAAATATCCTTAAAAAATAAAGAGATAGACCATAGTGGACATGACCACAGCAGTGAAAGTCATGAGGGAACTGATGAATTAGATACTACCAATAAAAAAATAGTCGTGGAAGATGAAAACTATATGTTTTTTCTGAATGAGGCATACAATGATTATGATGAGTATTTAGGTAAGGAAATTGAGATAACAGGATTTATATATAAGGATGATAGTTTGAAAAAAGATGAATTAGCCCTCCTAAGGGTCATGATGGTTTGTTGTAGTGCTGATACTCAGATAGTTGGACTTATGTGTAATTACGAGGGGACTTCAAAACTTAATAATGATAATTGGGTTAAGGTAGTTGGAGTCATTGAGGAAAAGGCATCTTTAGATGGAGTTACGTTAAATATAAAATCCTTAGAAATATTAAATAAACCTAAGAATGAATATGTATATCCATATTAATAAATTAGAGGGCATGTACTTAATAAAGTACATGCCTTTTAAAATATAATTAATTGCCATATAATACCATTATGTAGTATACTACCTTTAGGTTTGAAAGTAGATTTATCATAAATTTATGAAAAGAAAATTATAGATATTATATTATTATTTTAATGTATGTTTATTTTATCTATTTATGTAAAATTAGCGAATAAAATGATATTATTAAAGTAGTAGAATAAATGGGGGGTTGGTTTATGAATAACAAGATTAAATTTCAATTAATAGAGGCAAATATAATAAAGATTAATAAAAGATCAATTATAAAGGCGGACAATATAAGTTACTGTTCATCATTATATAAATTTTCTGGATCCAGTTCTAACTTCGGTTTAGGTGGATACGGAATAGAACTTATATAAAGGGGGAATGAGTTAAAATGATAAAAGCATTTCATTTAAATTGGACAATCCCTTCTTTTCAAGGAAGCTACGATAAACATTATTATATGGAGGATTTTGAAATCCTGACAACAATCTTATCGGCTTTGAAATGGAGAGAAAATAATGGCGGGATAAAAATGGTTACTGATGAGAGAGGGGCAGAGCATTATAAAACTTTAGGAATTGAGTCCATATGGAATCTAGGTGTAGATGTGTCTTTAGATAACTGCATCCATAAAGATATTGATCCTAAAATGTTTTGGGCAGCGGGGAAAATATATTCTCTTAAAAAGCAACAAACCCCCTGTGCTATGATTGATACTGATTTTATTGTATGGAAACCTATAGAAGAGATAATTGTGGATTCAAAAGTATGTATAATACATAAAGAAACTATTTCTGAGAAAGTATATCCACGTAAAAAGTATTTTAATATGAAAAATAATTATAAATTCGATGAGGACTGGGATTGGACTGAAAATCCGTGTAATACTGCATTTACTTATATAGCAGATGAAGAGCTTAAAAATTATTATGTTGATTCAGCTATAGATTTTATGAAAAACGCCATTTCAAGTGATGATAGACTTACAAACATGGTTTTTGCTGAGCAACGATTGATTTCAATGTGTGCTAAAAAGATGGGAATTCCAGTAGATGAATTGACTAATTTAGATTCGCTTTTTAAAAATGAGCAAACTAATTTCACTCATATATGGGGATTCAAGAGTGAGATGAAAAAGAATTTTGCTCAAAGAAGTGAATTCTGCATAAGATGTATAAAACGTATAATTGAAGATTTTCCTGAATACGAAGAAGTAATAGCTAATATGAAGCAATTAGCATACTTTTATAAGCAATATAAGTGAGAATCAAAATTTTATATTTTGTACTTCGAACTTTCTCCTTGGAGCTTTTATATGGCTGTTTTAAAATAGAAATTTATTTCTATTTTAAGGCAGCTTATTTTTTTGTGTATCAAAATATAAACTGAATAAAATTTTATGATATATTAAATAATATAGTATTAGGATTCAACAATTAACAATTGAAGAAATATTTAATGAAGATAAGAGGGAGGATATAGCATGAAAATATTACTTATGCGTATTACATTAAGGGCGACCTGGGTTCATTCATTAAAGGAAAAAAGAATGGTAGTAAAGAGCGTAATACAGAGGTTAAAGAATAAATTTAATATTTCTGTTGGTGAAGTAGGGGAGCAGGACATACATCAGACTATAGTAATAGGTATTACAGGAGTATGTGGAAGTAGTGCACAAGTAGACTCCACAATTGAGAATATTATTAAATTTATTGAGGATATTACTGATGCTGAAATAATTAAGATAGAAAGCGAAGAAGAAGATTTTTAGAAAGCTATTATGTTTAATAGCTTTCTTTTTTTGCAACTCTACAAAGCATAATGCATATTAAAAAGAATTTAATAAATAATGTGATAAAGTCACAGAAGTATTTTTAAATTTCAAATATAATTAAGATATAAAAATTATGAAGTAATATGTTAAAAATTTAACTATAAATAAAGCTTTTTGTGGGAATATTTATAATGTACTTAAAATATTAAGTTAAGTTTAAAGGGAGGCAAATCATGGGTAAAAAAATTATTATCGTTGGTGGAGTTGCTGGAGGCGCGTCAACTGCAGCAAGGCTTAGAAGATTAGATGAAAATGCAGAAATAATTATGGTTGAAAAGGGTGAATATATATCCTTTGCTAATTGTGGACTCCCTTATTATATTGGAGAAGTTATTAATGAGAGAGAAAAGTTAATAGTACAAACAGTAGAGGTGATGAGTAAAAACTTTCATCTAGATATAAGAAATTTAAATGAAGTAATAAAAATTAATAAGGAAGAAAAAATAGTTACAATTAAGAATCTTAAAACAGATGAGGTATATGAGGAAAGTTATGATAATCTTGTCTTATCACCAGGAGCAAATCCAATAAAGCCACCAATTGATGGCATAAATGAATGCAAAAATTTATTTACCCTTAGAAATATACCAGATACAGATAAGATAAAAGCCTTTGTGGATAATGAAAAACCAAAACATGCAGTTGTCATAGGGGGAGGTTTTATTGGTCTTGAAATGGCTGAAAATCTTCATGCTAGGGGAATAAATATTACCTTAGTTGAGGCGAGTGAACAAGTAATGGCACCTCTTGATATAGAAATGGTTAGTATTATTCATGATCATTTGATTGATAAAAATGTGGAGCTAATATTACAAGATGGTGTACAATCATTTAAAAATAATGGTAAAGTAGTAGTTTTATGTAGTGGCCGAGAAATTCAAACTGATATGATAATATTATCAATTGGGGTTAGGCCAGAAACTACAATAGCTAAAGAGGCTAGTCTTAAATTAAACCAGAGAGGCGCTATTGTAGTTGATAAGTATATGAAAACATCAGATGAGAGTATTTTTGCTCTAGGGGATGCAGTTGAAATAATGGATTTCGTAAATAAAGAACCTACAATGATTGCGCTAGCTTGGCCTGCTAATAGACAGGGAAGAATAGTAGCAGATAATATTTGTGGCAAAAATGTAGAATACAAAGGAACTCTTGGTTCATCAGTAGCTAAGGTATTTGACTATACAGTAGCATCAACTGGAAATAATGAAAAGACATTAAAGAGATTAGGAATAGATTATAAAGCTATTCATATTCATCCCGGTTCTCATGCAGGCTATTATCCAGGGTCCTTTCCTATAGCATTTAAAATGTTATTTGATCCTAAGAGTGGAAAGATATTTGGAGCTCAAGGCATTGGCATAGATGGGGTTGAAAAACGTATAGATATATTAGCTACAGCAATTAAAGGTAATCTTACTGTTCTTGATCTGCAAGATATAGAACCATGTTATGCTCCACCATATAATTCAGCAAAGGATCCTGTTAATATGCTTGGATATTATGCATCAAACATTATGGAAGGTCTTGTAGATATAATTCAGTGGGATGATATAGATAAATTAAATAAAGATGATTCAATAATTTTGGATGTACGAGAAGACTTTGAATTAAGTACAGGAAGTCTAGACAATTCCATTCAGATTCCACTGGGAGAATTAAGAGATAGATTAAATGAAATTCCAAAGGATAAGAAAATATATGTTACCTGCCAAGTTGGATTAAGAGGGTATGTTGCATGTAAGCTTCTTGAGGGTAATGGAATTAAGTCTAAAAATATTGATGGTGGAATTAAAACCTATTTATATGTAAAGAGGGCTAAGGCGAGTATTGCTAAGCAATATGAAAATAAGGGTGTAAAGGAAGAGGTGGCAACAATGAAGTTAGAGGATTTAGATATAACAGAAATAAATGCAAAGGTTACATTAGATGCCTGTGGTCTTCAATGCCCTGGACCAATAAAGAGAGTTTTTGAAGAAATAAAGAAGATGGAAAATGATGAGGTTTTAGAAGTAAGGGCAAGTGATCCAGGTTTTAGTAAGGATATTCAAGCATGGTGTGATACAACAGGGAATACATTATTAAAAGCGGAATTCGATAAGGATAAAAAAGCATTTGTAGCCCATATAAGAAAGGGAACAAATAAGGTAGCTAGTACTACGACTTCAGCAGTTGCCAGTAAAAATGGAGCAACCTTGGTCGTATTTAGCGGAGACCTTGATAAGGCTATAGCATCATTTATAATAGCAACAGGTGCTGCATCAATGGGAAAAGAAGTTACAATGTTCTTCACATTCTGGGGATTAAATATTCTAAAGAGTGAGGATAGACCAAAGGTAGCTAAGGATACAATGGAGAAAATGTTTGATATTATGCTTCCAGCTCATCCAGGAAAGTTACCCTTATCTCAGATGAACATGGGGGGAATGGGACCTGTTATGATTAAGAAGATAATGAAAAAGCACAATGTGGATAGTTTAGAAACTTTAATAAAAAATGCAATTGGAATGGGAGTTAAGGTTGTTGCCTGTGCAATGAGCATGGACTTAATGGGAATTAAGAAGGAAGAATTTATTGAAGGTGTTGAAATTGGGGGCGTTGCTTCTTACTTAGGGGCTACAGAGGATTCTGGATTAAATCTATTTATATAAATTAGTAGTTTTGTATATGGAGGATCACTATGAAAAAGTTAGGTAAAAGAGCTATATTACTAATTATGGTATTAATAGGAATGTTATCATTAATTAGCTGTGGTAAAAGTGAAGTTGTTACCACAGAAAAAGTGACTGTGACTAAAATCAGCTCTGAGGATGCAAAAAAGATTATGGATGAGGATAAAAATATAGTTATATTAGATGTAAGAACTGAAGATGAATACAATTCAGGACATATAGAAAATAGTATTTTAATCTCTGTTGATGATTTAGAGGATAATGCTGAGGAAATTCTTAAGGACAAGGATCAGAAGATTTTAGTTTATTGTAGAACTGGGAATAGAAGTAATACAGCTGGAAAGACATTAAATGAAATGGGATATACTAATGTTTATGACTTTGGTGGTATTAATTCTTGGAAGTATGAATTAGTTAAGTAGATGGAATTGGAGTTATCTGAGATGAGTGGAAAGCACTTGTTTTGGATAGCTCCTTTTTTAAGTTTAGAGGTAAAAATTCTAGATAGATAATATAAATATTTTAGAGAGAACAAACATAGACTGATATAATGCAAGTAGACAATCTGTAATAAAATGATTGGCATATGAGTATAACGAAGTAAATAGGGGGATAAATTTATGAAAAAAAATAAGTTTGTAATTATTTTATTTCTATCAATAGGGCTTTTAATCTTAGTTGGGTGCTTATTAGTGAAATATTCATCTGTAAAGGTAATGACTTTAGAATCAAACATTTCAATGTTAGATGAAGAAGATAATCCACCTGTTAATAATTCCATACAAACAATAAACCTGAAGTTCAGTGAGCCGCTGGATTCAAATACTATTTCGGGCAATGTAAAACTATATAAAATGGATTCCGGTGGAAATCCTATAGAAGAACCATGTATAGTAAAAATTGACCCAGGCAGTTCTACAACTATGAATATAAACAACAAGAAAGTTGAAAAATTTACTGAGGGTGAAGAATATAAACTTGTAATAAGTAGTAATGTAAAATCAACAACAGGCTTAGCACTGAAAAAAGATTTTGTAGGATATTTTGCTGCTAATTATACATCAAGTCTTTCTGGTGTCGCTGATTTAAACAACACTAGGACACAAACAGTTGTTATAAGTGATTTGCATTTAGGCGTAGATGATGCTTTTGCAGAGACTAAAGCGAATAGACAAGCACTTGTGGATTTCTTGAATCAAATTGAAAATTCACCAAATGTAAAAGAACTTGTTATAGCGGGGGATATGTTTGATGGTGCGACTTGTTGCTATTTGAAAAGAATAGCCTAATTAGCTGATTAAATTCAGAAATTAGAACTGTTATTGCGAGAAATCAAATGAGAGAGTAACGTCTCAAAGGGTTTCCACTAATCCTCCGATTAGCGTTTTGGTAAGTAAATACCAAAGGGTTAGAAGCTCGGCGAAGTCGGCTGAGAACCACCGTAAGGTGTAGGAATACACTACGAAATGCAAACTAGAGATAGTTGAGTGGTGATAGGCCGGGTGTCTACAAAATATCTATGGTTAGTATGTCTACTTAGACTGACGAAATTGGGAATGTACAGGTCTTGAACATAAATATTTAGAAATGAATATAACACATAAAGTGTAGTGAGTGTGGATAAGTAAAATTCCTCGATATGAAAATCCATATAGTGTTACAGGCACTATCAAGCTTACAGGCTTATACCAATGACCTACGGATATATGCAAAGATAGTGATAACGGAACAAGGAAAGCTTAGAATATGGAGGTTTTACTACCTATGAAATATTGATAAGGAAAAGATTAATCTATAACTTATCTTAATCTAAGTGAGAGTGGTGGCATAAAGCTATGAAAGCTTCTGTAATGGAAACGGAGCAATAGCCACTAGACAATAGTTCTTTGATAATTAAATAACTGAATGATTTCAAGGTTCGAGTATGATTTAAGAGATGTGAAACTAAATTTGTATTTATACAAAGGAGGAAACAGCAGACTTGGAGGAAAGCTTAAAATTAGAGAAAAGACAGTCACTAAGAAATAATGAATATTACACAATGCAAAGCATATTTGATAATTTGTATAATCAATCTTCTAACAACAAAAAACTCAACAAATTAGTGGAGTATATAACTTCTAAAAATAATATTTTGTTAGCATATAGAAATATCAAGAAAAATAAAGGTTCAACAACAAGTGGAACTGACAATCTTGATATAAGTTTCTTTAAGGATATGGAAACAGATAAGTTTGTGGAACGTATACAGAATAAAATTGCGAACTACATACCCAAAAGCATAAGACGCGTTGAAATTCCTAAGCCAAATGGTAAAACTAGACCACTGGGAATACCATGTATTGAGGATAGAATTATTCAACAGTGTATTAAGCAAGTCTTAGAACCAGTATGTGAAGCTAAATTTCATAAACATAATTACGGTTTTAGACCTCACAGGTCAACAAAACATGCAATAGCAAGATGTATGACTTTAATGAATCAAGGTAAACTTCATTATGTAGTAGATATAGACATTAAAGGCTTCTTTGATAATGTTAATCATAGCAAACTCAAAAAGCAAATGTGGAATTTAGGTATCCAAGACAAAAACTTAATTAGCATAATTGAAAAAATTTTAAAGTCTGAAATACAAGGAATAGGAATACCAACAAAAGGGACTCCACAAGGCGGAGTAATTAGTCCACTATTA
Organism: Clostridium vincentii; assembly: GCF_002995745.1. Taxonomy (GTDB): domain Bacteria; phylum Bacillota; class Clostridia; order Clostridiales; family Clostridiaceae; genus Clostridium; species Clostridium vincentii. The sequence continues at coordinate 39,819 of NZ_PVXQ01000014.1, forward strand.
TCAAATATAGTTCTTAATGAACTTGATTGGTGGATTAGCTCTCAATGGGAAACTTTCAAAACAAAGTATCAGTATTCTAAATCAGATTATCGCTATGTCGCTCAAAAGAAAACAAATTTAAAAGAAATGTGGCTTGTAAGATATGCAGATGACTTTAAAATTTTTTGCAGAGATTATAAAACAGCACAAAAAATCTATAATGCTACAAGGTTATGGTTAAAGGAACGATTGGATTTAGATATAAGTCCTGAAAAATCTAAAATAACTAATTTGAGAAGGAATTACACAGAATTTTTAGGATTTAAACTTATGGTTAAACCTAAGAGAAAGAAATATGTATGCCAAAGTAGAATGTGTGATAAAGCTAAAAAGAATACTATTAACAAGCTAAAGGAACAAATAAAGAAAATCCAGAAGCAAGGAAATAGTAATGAAGTATCAAGATTAAACTCAATGATATTAGGAAGTCACAATTATTATAATAGTGCAACCTATATATCATTAGACTTTAATAAAATAAATTTCTTAGTCACAAAAACCTTGAAAATACGCTTAAAGCAATGGATATCAAATAATCCTAAATGTTCTGAGACCTATGAACGGTTTTATGGAAATTACAAGGGTAAAATCAGAACAATTTATAATATTACAATATTCCCTATCTATGGTTGCAGAACAAAACCACCCATGAACTTTAGTCAAGATATATGCAATTATACAAAGCTTGGGAGAGAGAAAATCCATAAAAATCTTAGAGGATATAAGCATTTAATTAAGTATCTTCTAAGAACAGTAAATGAGAATAATACTGCCGAGTTTGATGATAATAAAATATCTTTGATTGCCGGACAACAGGGCAAATGTTATATAACAGGATTAGATTTAGAAATAGGTAATATGAAATGTCACCACAAAAAGCAGAAATGTGATGGTGGTACCGATGAATATAAAAATCTAGTTTGGGTAGATGGAGAAGCACACAAGCTTATTCATTCTAGTAAACTAGAAACTATTAATAAGTATTTAGGTTTATTGTCCCTTGATGAAAAAGGACTAAAACGAGTTAATTCTTTAAGAAAGTTAGTAGGAAATTCAGTTATTTAATTAGAGATTAACAATTGTTGGAACGCCGTATGAGGTAAAAGTCTCACGTACGGTGTGAAGCAGGGGAAAAGATGGAGATAATTTCAAAGTCTTACCTATTGCTATAATGGTTTTTACCCATGGATTATGTAATGCCGGAGTCTCAGTCGACTTTTTTTGATTTAGTAGCTGAAAACAATCAAGATGTAATAGATGCATTTAACGATATAATTAATGCTGGTGACATTAAAGTAACTTATGTACCAGGAAATCATGATCTATTGATGACTGAAGCAGACGTCCAGAGGATTTTGCCAGATATAAACCAGGCAAGAGATAATGTTCAGGGATTAGGCTCATATATTACAGGAGCCAATTCGGAAATAATCATTGAACATGGACATAGATACAATTTTTTCTGTGCACCAGATCAAATTTCAAACAGAGATATAACAAATAACAATTCTTCCGTACTACCACCAGGATATTTTTTCACAAGAATGGCAACATCTTCAGTTACGGAAGGTCATCCAGCATCAAATAATACTTTGCCTGATGTAACTGCTAATTCAAAGGATGAGAGCCAAAATGGTTATTTTTTGTATCGTGAGAGTTGGAAATCTATGGTGACTGCATTACCTGTAAAAGAAAAATTAACGGACAAGGTGATAAAAACAAATATTGATGGATATACACAGGATTATGCCATAGGTGATTTAATTCCTAATCTAACGGATGGAATTCTTGATGTGAATCTGTACAAAGGAATACAAGATACCTGGGAAGAAAGGCAAACCCTTAATGGTGTGAAAGTTAAGATGCCTGTAAGTAAAGCAATTACAGGAGCATCAGACGCAAGGTTTACGGATGCTCAGGCAAAAAAACAATTCTTTGATCGTGATGATTCTAAGAGAATAGTGGTATTTGGACATTCTCATGTTGCACGTATAGTGCCATCTTCTAATATGAAAAATAAAAAAACTATATATGCGAATTCTGGAACTTGGATAGATAATGCACAGGGTTATCCTACAATGACTTTTGTTGTAATAACTCCGCCGAAATCTGGTTCAGCTATTGAAACTGTAAATCTTTATAAATATTCGGCAGACAAAACAATAACACAATGGGAGGAAGCCCAAGCAATCACAAACTGATGTTATAGACATATATCATAAAGTAAAGGCAGATGTCATAGCGGCATCTGCTTTTTGGTACGATTCTCCTTATAGATGAATATACTGGTTTCGAAGGGAGATGTTAAAAAATGGTTTTAGAAAATGAAAATTATAGAGACTTAAGTACTTTACAGGATAAATGTAATAAGTACGTGTACTATCATACTACTTTAACAATGACAGATGGAAGTACGTTTGATGGGATTATTGAAAGTGTAGATAGGGATATGATTACAGTACTAGTTGGCGAAAATGTAATGGAGGACGAAAGCGAAGAGCAATCTAATGAAGAACAGCAATACGCTCCTTATCGTCGTCCTAGAAGAAGATACAGACGATTTAGACGTAGAAATTTCCCCCTTGGAGCTTTAGCTACATTAGCCTTATTACCTTACATTACTCAATCTCCATATCCTTATTATTATTAAGGAATATTTGATAAATATTTGCATTATTCCTTAGCTTTATGATTAATGCAAACAGCCCCTCGACCGATTAATTGGTCGAGGTTTTCTTATGCTTAAATTTAGATGCATTATAGTAAAATAAAGATAAAATGATAAAATTTATAGTATACTAAAGACATATCAATTTCATAAGTTTGAATTTACATATAAAAATAAATATTTAGGAGGGTTAAGAATGAAAACATATAGATCAAAGATCCTTATCCTGATTTTGTCATTTACTTTGTTGTTACTAACTGGTTGTAAATCGCCTGAACCTGAGGACGAAGTTAAGAAACCTGTAATTTATCTGTATCCAACTTCAGAACAGACTGTTAGCGTAAAATTAGAGTATAAAGGTGAGCTTACTTGTACTTATCCAGAATATAATAATGGTTGGGAAGTAAAAGCTCAGCCAGATGGTACATTAACTAATCTTGCTGATAATAGAGAATATTCATATTTGTATTGGGAAGGAGTTTCCAGTACTAAATGGGATATGTCAAAGGGATTTGTAGTAAAAGGAAATAATACAGAGAAATTTCTTCAAGAAAAACTTGAGTATTTAGGATTAACACCAAAAGAGTATAACGAATTTATAGTATATTGGCTTCCTACTATGAAAGAAAATAATTATAATCTTATAACTTTTGCTGGAGAAGAGTATGAAGATACAGCTAAGCTTGAGATAAACCCACAGCCAGATTCTATTTTAAGAATAATGATGGTTTTTAAGCCCTTAAATAAAGATATGAAAATAGAAGAGCAGAAGCTAGAACCATTCATAAGAGAAGGATTTACAGTTGTTGAATGGGGTGGAACTGAGTTGAAGTAATTTATTAACGTATTGAACAATGTAAAAAATGGGGTTTAAAATAAGGAGGATTATATGGCTTCAACAGTAGAATTCGTAGAATACGTATGTGAGCAAATCAATGGTGCAGGAGATATCACATATAAAAAAATGTTTGGTGAATATGGTATTTATTGCAATGGCAAAATTATAGGTCTTATATGCGATAATCAATTTTTTGTAAAGAAAACAAAAATAGGTGAAACTTTATTAAATCCAATAGAAGAAGCGCCACCTTACACAAATGCAAAACCTCACTTTGTTATTGATTGTTCAGGAGATAGAGACTTTTTAAGTAATTTTATTGAAAAAAGCTATGAGGAACTACCAATGCAAAAGACGAGAAAGAAAAAAAGTGAAAAAGTATGATAGTAATTAATTAAAGGTTGATTAGTTAAATAATAGAGTTGAATATTAATACTGAATATTATGAAAGGAATATTGAGATGGATGAGATAGCATTCAAAGAGGAGATTTGTAAGACTGCCTTAACAGAATTAAAAAGAAAGATACCCTATGGATGGGATTTGAATATTTATAGAGGATGTCAGCACGGGTGTAAGTATTGTTATGCTATGTATTCTCATAAATACTTAGATTCATCTGATTTTTTTAGAGATATTCATATAAAAACTAATATAGTAGATGAACTTGAAAAGGAACTTAGAAAGAATAGTTGGAAAAGAGATATCATAAATATTGGTGGTGTAACAGACAGTTATCAACCCGCAGAGGCTAAATATCAACTTATGCCAGAAATACTAAAGCTCCTTATCAAGTATAAAACACCTGCTATTATTTCTACTAAGTCAAAACTTATATTAAGGGACTATGATTTGATAGACGAGTTGTCAAAAATTACTTATGTTAATATTGCAGAAACAATAACTACTATGGATGAAGATATTAGAAAAAAGATTGAGCCATTTGGTGCAACAAGCTTAGAGAGATTTGATGTCTTAAGGCAATTTAGAAAAACTAATGCAAGTACGGGTCTACATGTCATGCCAATAATTCCATACATTACAGATAGTTATGAGAATTTTAATAGTATGTATAAAATTGCAAAGGATTGTAAAGTGGATTATGTACTGCCAGGAACATTATATTTAAGAGGAAATACGAGAGCGGTATTTTTAAACTTTATAAAAAAAGAATTTCCACATTTGTATGATCCATTACAATCTTTGTATAAAACCGGTGGAGCAGGCAAGGAATATAAAGATAAATTATATTTAATGGTAAACGAATTAAAAGATAAATACAATCTTTCAAGTAGTTATACAAAACCAATGAAAGATAAATTAAATCAATCGAAAGATATTCAGTTATCACTATTTGATAAATAAACATACACTTTATAGATAGAAATATTTGAGAGGTATCTATGTCTATTTATTTTGACTTAAAAACTATTAGAGAACTTATAGGAGATAATTATTATAGAGAACAAAAAGAATTTACTTTAGAGGAATTATCACAGTATGATGGAAGTAACGGAAAACCTGCTTATGTAGCAATAGAAGGTATAGTTTATGATTTGAGCAAAGAATCAACTTGGGCTGGAGGGACACATTTTAATCTTACAGCAGGTAAAGATTTAACAGTTCAGTTCAAATCTTGTCATGGAATGTCTCAAATTACTAATAATCTACTTAAAGTTGGTTACTTGCAGTAAATAATGGTAGTATTGCCAGAATATAAAAAGCATAATTGGCTTGTGTTATAATAAAAGCAATATACTATAAGAAGAGTTACGTGATATACGCATATTGAAAGAGAGGGCAAGTGTAATGGCAGTAATTGTAGCAGCAAGTGCTCTAATTGGGAACCTTTTGAAGATTATTTCTGTTTTGACTGTAGAAAATGGGGTAATAATATGTTGAATTCATTATTTAAGTCATTATTTATGATTGTACCAATGTCATTAAGTATGGTAACTTATTTTAAATTTGATAAAGAGTATCTAATAACAGACAAAATAAGTTATAAAATAAATGTGGATAAGAAATGGAAACCTTGTGTAGTAATAAGTTGCTATTTTTTGTTTATGTTAATTTTAGGCATTATAGGTATATATGTAATAGATATTTCTGATAATTTATATTCTATAATGAGTGGTTTAGTACTTGGGGTGAGTTTAGGGTTTGTAAATAAACTTTCAAATCAAAACAAAAATATATAGGAAATGTATAAGTCTAAAACTAGTGATGGTTGGAATATACTAGACTTGTTAATAGGATAAATGCATAGGAGTATGGATTAGTTAAGTAAATATGATTGGAGTTATCTGAAATGAGTGGGGAGCACTTATTTTTGGATGGCTTCTTTTTTAGTTATACCCTTAACAATCGCTACTCACTGCGTAGCGAATTGAGAGTTGAAAGTTGAGAGTTGGGGCTTTTTAGGAGAATATTAGAGTTAAGAATATAGGAATATAAGAATATAAGAATATAAGAATATAAGAAGTTAAGAAGTTAAGAAGTTAAGAAGTTATAGGAAACAGCAGGGTTTGAGGGTAGTTGGATTGGTTTAGAGTTGATATTTTGAGTATAATTAGCTGCTTTTGGAAGTGCGGTCTTCATACTTAAATTTTTTGAAATAATTCCTAAATTTAATAGAGGTATCTATAATAATATGGAAGTGAATTTATTTTTTAAATATATTTAAGAAGGAGAAGAGAATATTCTGAGTTCAATTAGCCAAATAGTAAAGGCGGTTGACAGTTATGGAGAGAGTAGTCCATTTGAAGGGTTTAGAGGTTCATGAATAGCGACAAGCTATAACATTGATTGGGCATCTAGAAGTGGTTTATCCATCTAAATATGCACCATGGTCAAAATATATTACAGGAACATTAGGAAGTAACCCTGGGTATGATCCTTTAAGCTTTGCTTTAGATTATACGCATCAAAAGAATATGGAATTTCATGTAGGGTTTAATCCATTTAGATGACTATTTTTATCCTTATCCAAGAAATAATGCGGAATTTCCAGATCGAAAAGAGTTTGAAACCTATGGAGCAGCTTGGAATAATCCAGAGGAAATACCAAATCAGATTAAGTTAAATAGGAACTATTTTTCAATAAAAGGAAGTTGTTTTTTTAATACAAAGGATATACTAGCAAATCCCCTTGGAGTAAAGAATAGATTATCAACTGACTTATACAGGCAAGGGGCTAATGTCCCTTATATGCCATGGAAGGGAATTTCACCGTTTATGGTAAAATATCAAGCACATGTACAGGATGTATGGTGGCAAAGTTGGGTAAAAGATGGTGAGATTGCTGGAACAACAGGACAATCTAAAAGAATGGAAGCTATTAGAATTAGAATTAGAATTAGAATTAGAATAGTTAAGAAATAATAGTATATTTTTCTCCTCTTGATGGATAATCTGGGGGAGATTTTGTTTTAGTAAAAATAATAAAGGCTTTCCTATAGAACTAGCTATTTAACATCGAGTGAATATTGTTGAAATGTAAATAGTCTGTAGATTATAGATTTAAGGAGAATTTACATAGAATATAATTCCATGTAAGTTTTTGCAATAAATCCTATATAATGATATAATTCTAGATAATAATACTATTATTTTAAAGTGATTTAATAAAATTTAGTTATTAATTGCAACTTGTATAGATTAATCAAAATATGAAATAATTAGTTGCATATGTAATTTAGAATCATTAATAATAATTAATATATTTTATAAATGGTGGATTACATCGTTAAAAGGAGCAGGTATGAGCAGTTTGCCAAAGATTTTAAGAATGATATCTATATTAAGTAGCAAAAGAAAAGTGAAAGTTAAATATCTATCACAAGAGTTAGGGGTAACTGAAAGACAAGTAGGAAGATATAAAACAGAACTAGATGAATACTTTGATATAAGATCTATTACAGGTCCTGATGGAGGATATGAGTTGAAAGGTAATTTTTTTTCATATAAGGGAAGGCTAACACCTTCAGAAGTGGATAAAATACAAATGATTATTGCCTCTTTAAGTTATGAGAATTCAGAAGAATTATCTCAGATAATAGATAAACTAAACTTTGGAATATCAAGTAAAAATGAAGAAACATTATTTAGTGAAGAAATAATTCCATATTCGAAACCAAATACGTCTATACAACATATTAATAAGATTCATGATGATATATATAAAGCTATAAGAGAAAATAAAGAAGTCATTGTAACATATTTGGATAATCAAAGCGTTATATCGGAAAGGAGAGTGCAACCATATAAATATTTAAAGTATAAAGGGGAACATTACCTAGTTGCATTTTGCCTTTTGAGAAATGAGATACGGTTTTTCAAATTAGTTAGAATTAAGGAGTATATTATCACAGGTATAAATTTTGTAAGAAAATTTGATATAGATAATTACCTTGATAAGTGTAAAAAAAGCAGTATTGGAATATATGCTGGAGAACTTATTAAGATAGAGCTGGAGATAGCTCCACCAATGGCTAATACAATAAAAGAAAGAGTGTGGGTTGAAGATCAAGAAATTGTTCAAATGGATAAAGGAATTATTTTATTTAGGGCAACTATTAGTGAAAGTCCTGAATTATTATCATGGATAATGAGTCTAGGAGAAAGTGTGACTATTCTTTCACCAGAGAATATAAAAGAAAAAGTTAAGAAAAAAATAGAAAGAATGTTAGAAAAATTAAATTTATGACATATAATGTCTACAATGGTTGTTAATATGTATTTAAGTGGACTTATTAAAAATACTTCCACCTAGAGTAATAAAAGAAAGTAATGGGATATTATTAAAAAATAAAATAATTTATATAGTTATTCATTTATTAATACTAAAAAACAAACAAAGGAGTGAGTATATGGTTTGCGCTCACATTAATCCAATAACTTTAAAGGAACAGAGTGTTAAGGAGCACTTATATAATGTTTCTAAAATGTCTATGGAATATGGTGCGAAAATTTCCCTTGAAGCTACAGGGAAACTAATTGGTATTCTTCATGATATGGGCAAGGGAACAAAGAGATTTGATTCTTATATACGATATTCTTGTAAGCACCCTAAGGATAAATCTCTTAAGGGGACAATCAACCATTCCACAGCTGGTGCGAAGTTTATTTATGATAATTTTTATAATACTACGGATCAATATCAAAAATTTACAGCTCAAATTATTTCACTGGCAATTTGTTCTCATCATGGTGGGCTTATTGATTGTTTAGACCTTAAGGGCATGGATAAGTTCACAGATAGAATGAATACAGATAAGGATATTTTATATGAAGAAGCACTGAATTATTTTAAGGAAGAATGTTTTGAAATAGCACAAATTAAAGAATTGTTCAATAAAGCAATGGAAGAGATAAAAGTTATGTTTATTAAAATTAACAAGATCGATAGCACTGCAAAATTTGGACGATTTGCAGCTGGAATGCTAGAAAAATATCTTTTTAGTTGTGTTATTGATGCAGATAGATATGATACCTACACCTTTATGGAAGGCAAAGAACAGAATTCCAATATTGATAGATCTGGTTTATGGAATGAGCTTTCTGATTTGTTAGAAATTAAACTAAAAGGCTATCCAAAAAAGACTAAGATAGATTTATTGAGAGAAGAGGTTTCCTTATCCTGTAAGAATTTTGCGGTAAATAGTCCTGGAATATATCAGCTTTCAGTGCCAACGGGTGGGGGGAAGACGCTTTCAAGTTTGAGATATGCTTTAGCCCATGCAAAGAAGTTTAAGAAGGATAGAATTTTTTATATTATACCCTTTACTACTATAATTGATCAAAATGCTAAGGAAATAAAGGATATTTTAGGCCATGAGGATATGATTTTAGAACATCATTCAAATCTTATTATTGATTATTCTAAGGATAATGATGATGACCTTGAAGTTTATAAGCTTTTAACTGAGCGATGGGATAGTCCTATTATTCTTACCACAATGGTGCAGTTCCTTGATACTTTATTTAGTGGAGGAACTCAAGGCGCTAGGCGGATTCATAACCTTGCGAATTCAGTTATAATATTTGACGAAATTCAAGCAATCCCTATTAAGTGCATTAATATGTTCAATAGTGCTATGAATTTTCTATCAAATATCTGTAATGCAACAATTATACTCTGCACAGCAACACAACCGCTTTTAGAAAAAACCGAAATGCCTATAAAGCTAAGTGAAAATCCTAATATAATTTCTGATGTACATGAGAAATTTGAACAATTTAAACGTGTAAATTTGGTGGATAAAATGGTTGTTGGAGGTTATAGTGCAAATTCACTAAAGAATTTTATTTTGGACAAGATGGATCATGTGAAAAGTTTGTTGGTGATTTTAAATACTAAAAATTCAGCTAAGGGAGTTTTTAATGAGTTGCTACAAGCAAATCAGGAATTACCAAAAGAAAAACAATACATTATTTTTCATTTAAGCACTAATATGTGTCCCTCTCATAGAATGAAAATTTTAAGGAATATGAGGATGAAATTAGGGCATGAGAGGGTTATTTGCATTAGTACGCAATTAATTGAGGCTGGTGTTAATATTTCCTTTGGCTGTGTCCTTCGTTCTCTTGCTGGACTTGATAATATTGCACAGGCCGCAGGGAGATGCAATCGGCATGGGGAAAATGAGGATTATAGTGAGGTTTATATAGTTAATATTGAAGGCGAAAATGTGAGTAAACTTGTGGATATTAAAGCAGGCCAACAGTGTACAGAACGAGTGCTTCGTGATTTTAAAGAAAATCCAGATATGTTTGATAAGGATTTGCTATCACAAAAGGCGATGGAAAGGTATTATAAGTACTATTTTCATGAGAGAAGGAATCAAATGAATTACACCTTATCAAAGGAAAATAGTGATAAGTCAATGTATGATATATTGTCAGGAAATAATGAGGCGGCTAATGAGTTTAATAGCAGAAATGGTTATAAATCAAAATTAATGTTAAAGCAAGCCTTTAAAACTGCAGGAAATGAATTTCAAGTAATAGATCAAAATACAACAGGAATAATTGTTCCATATGGGGAGGGCGAGGAGCTTATAACTCTTATAAATGGGGACTGTAGTTTGGGCCAATTAAAACAGTATTTAAAGAGGTCACAACAATTTTCAGTGAATTTATTTGAACAGGATAAAAGGAAACTAGAAGAAATGGGAGCATTTATTGGCTTGAAAAATAATACGGTAATTGCTTTAAGGAAGGAATTTTATGGGGATGATGTTGGTGTTACTTTTGATAATTCACCAATGGAATTTTGTAATTTTTGAGGAGGTTGAGTCTATTGGAATACAAAAATATAGTTGAATTTAAAGTTAGTGGGCGATATGCACTATTTAGTGATCCTATTAATAGAATTGGGGGAGAAAAGTTCTCATATCAAGTACCTACATATCAAGCATTAAAGGGAATTCTTGAGAGTGTTTATTGGAAACCCACTCTGATTTGGATAATTGATGAGGTAAGGGTTATGAATTTAATTAAAACTCAATCACAAGGTATTCGCCCAATTAATTTCGGTAAAGAAGGAAACACACTGTCCATATATACGTATTTGGCAAATGCTGAATACCAAGTAAAAGCTCATTTTGAGTGGAATTATAACCGTCCAAATCTAGAGCAGGATAGAAATGAGAACAAGCATTATATTATAGCTAAAAGAATGATTAAATGTGGTGGTAGACGTGATATTTTCTTAGGAACAAGGGAGTGTCAAGGTTATGTGGAACCATGTAAATTTGGAGAAGGAGAAGGAGCTTATGACAATTATGGGTCACTTTCTTTTGGACTTATGTTTCATGGCTTTGATTATCCTGATGAAACTGGAAAAGATAAGCTAACAGCTAGGCTTTGGACACCAGTAATGGACAATGGTTATATAAAATTTTTGAAACCTGAAGAATGCACCATAAAACGTGAGCTATCATCAATGAAACCTAAGGTTTTTGATGAAACTAACTTCAGTGGATATGCAGAGTTTGAAAAGGAGGGAGAAATTATTGAGCTGGATACATAAACTTTATGATACCTATGAAAATTGCAAAAGTGAAGTAGGGGTTGTAGGGGCAGATGAGAGAAAAACTCCACTTCTTCCTATTGGACATTCAACCCAAAATGCACAAATAGAAGTTGTTATTAATGGAGAAGGAAATTTAGTAAGTGCAAGAACACTTGGTAAAGAGGAGACTGTTACAATTATTCCTGTAACGGAAGATTCAGCATCAAGAGGAAATGGTGTATTACCACATCCATTATGTGATAAATTACAATATGTTGCTGGGGATTATGCAATTTACGTAGAGAAGAAAAATGCAGAGGGATTTTATAATGAATATATAAAGAAACTTGAGGGTTGGGGTAATTCTGACTACTGTAATAGAAAAGTTTCTGCAATTTTAAGATATTTAAAAAAGAAACAGCTTATTGCAGATTTAATAGGTCAAAAGATACTACTATGTGATGATAAAGGCCTTCTTTCTAAAAGTGTGAAGATGGGAGCTAGTGAACAAAGTGATGCTTTTATAAGATTTAAAGTAGAAATTGAAGGAGAGATTGAATCATCTGTATGGCTTGATCCGGCGGTATATGAAAGTCATATAAATTATTATTTAAGTCTTCAAGACGAAGTAAAGTTGTGTTATGTAAAAGGAAAAGAAATTCCTTGTTCAGAAAAACATCCAGCAAAGGTTAGGCATACCGGCGATAAGGCAAAGTTAATCTCAGCAAATGATGAAAGTGGATTTACTTATAGAGGACGATTCACAGATAAAAGCCAAGCTGTAAGTATTGGGTATGAGACTTCCCAAAAGGCCCATAATGTATTACGCTGGCTTATTGATAAACAGGGTTATAAAAATGGAGACCAAGTGATAGTAGCTTGGGGAACTAAAAATCAGGAGTTACCACCAATTCTTGAAGATACCCAGGATTCTATGTTTGGTGAGGAAGAGATTCTTACTATTTCAACAGAAAAGGAATTTGCTAAAAGGCTGAATAAAGCTATTTCAGGTTACAGCTCTGATATAGATACAAAGTCTGAAATTATAATAATGGGATTGGATGCAGCAACAATAGGACGATTATCCATAACCTATTATCGTGAACTTAACGGCTCTGATTTTTTAAATAGGATTGAAAATTGGCATAAAACTTGTATTTGGAAACATTCATATAAAAACGTACCTGATGGAGTTGATGAGAAGGGAAAACCAAAATTTAAACGGATTACTTTTATTGGATCTCCTTCTCCTAAAGATATAACTCTAGCAGCTTATGGAGATAAAGTAAGTGATAAGTTAAAGAAAGCAACAGTTGAGAAGCTATTACCATGTATTATTGATGGTGCTCGACTACCTTATGACCTAGTTAATTCAGTTGTGAATCGTGTTTCAAATCCAATCTCAATGGAGAATTGGGAATGGAAAAAAGCATTAACTATAAATTGTGCATTAATTAAAAAATATAGATACGATAAATTTAAGGAGGAATGGGAAATGTCACTTGATGAAAATCAGAAGGATAGAAGTTATACTTATGGAAGACTACTGGCAATTGCACAACAAATTGAGGAATTTGCATTATATACAGTAGGGGAGAAAAGAGATACTAATGCAGAAAGATTAATGCATCAATTTAAAATTCATCCTTATAAAACATGGGGTATTATTACGGATAAACTTAAGCCCTATATTTCAAGATTAGGTTCGAAATGCTCAAAATTAACTGAACTAATGACCAAAGTTAATTCTACGATGCCTTATGATGAGTTTACAAGCCAAAAGAAATTAGAGGATAGTTATATTTTAGGATATTATTGTCAAAGGCAAGTTTTTATTGATGAGAAAAATCAAAGAATTGAAGAAAATCAAAAAAAGAAATTAGAAAAAACAATAAAAGGGGAGAATTAATATGAGTAATTTTATAAACAAGATTGATTTTGCAGTTGTTATTTCCACAAAAAATGCAAACCCAAATGGTGATCCATTAAACGGAAATAGACCTAGAGAAAATTACGATGGGTTTGGAGAAATTTCTGATGTTTGCATCAAAAGAAAAATACGTAACCGCTTGCAAGATGTGGGACAAGCAATATTTGTTCAATCTGATGAGAGACGTGTGGATGGCTTTAGAAGTTTAAAAGATAGAGCAGAGGGCTGTGTAGAGCTTAAAAAATCAAATAAAGATAAGGAAAACTACGCAAAAATAGCTTGTGAAAAATGGATTGATGTTAGAAGCTTTGGACAAGTATTTGCATTTAAAGCTGGGGATGATAACTCTGTTTCAATAGGCATAAGAGGACCAGTTTCAATCCACTGTGCAGTAAGTGTTTCACCAATTGAGATATCAAGTATGCAGATTACAAAAAGTGTTAATGGTGAAACTCAGAAAAATCCTGATAAAAAAGCTTCGGATACTATGGGTATGAAGCATAGGGTTGAATTTGGAGTTTATGTGATTTATGGAAGTATTAATACTCAACTTGCAACAAAAACAGGATTTAGTCAAGAAGATAGCGATCTTATTAAAGAATCACTTAGAACACTTTTTGAAAATGATTGCTCCTCAGCTCGTCCTGATGGTAGCATGGAAGTTTGTAAGTTGTATTGGTGGAAACATAATGCACAGATGGGTCAGTATTCTTCTGCAAAGGTACACAGAAGCCTGCAGATTGTACCAATTGTAGATATACCAAAAAGTATTGATGATTACAATATTTCTAATGAAACATTAGACGGGTTAACTCCAGAAATATATGATGGAATATAAGGAAGAAGACTTTTTGCTATTGTCTGGGATACAGCATTTTTCCTTTTGTAAACGTCAATGGGCATTAATACACATTGAACAGCAATGGCAAGAAAACCTTCGCACAATTGAGGGCGAAATTCTTCATGAGAAAACACATGATACCACCATAAAAGAAAAACGTGGGGATTTAATTGTTTCCCGTGGAATGGCAATATTCTCACGTACCCTAGGAATAACTGGAGCCTGTGATGTTGTTGAACTACATAAGGCTTCTGATGGGGTAGATATATTTGGTAGAGATGGAACTTACAAGCCAATTCCGGTAGAATATAAACGTGGAAAACCAAAAGAAGATGAATCAGATGTTATGCAATTATGCGCACAGGCTATGTGTCTTGAAGAGATGCTATTATGCGAAATTTCTGAAGGCTTTTTGTTCTATGGAGAAACAAAACGTAGGCTTAAAATTATTCTTGATGATGAGTTACGTCAGCGAGTAAAAACAATTGTTAAAGAAATGCATGAATTATATGATAGGAGATATACGCCCAAAGTCAAGCTATCTAAAAGTTGTAAAGCATGCTCACTTACTGAGGTTTGTATGCCAAAGTTATGTAAAAATCCCTCCGCTATTAATTACATCAAAAAAAATATTCTGGAGGTGGAAGAATGAGAAAGCTACTAAATACACTATATGTAACTTCTCCAAACACTTATTTATCCCTTGATGGAGAAAATATTGTGATTTTAAAAGAACAAATAGAAATCTCAAGAATTCCATTACATAATCTTGAAGGTATTGTTGCTTTTGGCTACACTGGCGCAAGTCCAGCATTAATGGGTGCATGTGCAAAACGTAATATTGCATTAAGTTTTATGAAACAAAGCGGCAAATTTCTGGCAAGGGTAGTTGGTGAGGTTAGAGGTAATGTTACTTTAAGAAAAACACAATATAGACTTTCAGACAACATAGAGGAAAGCAATAAAATTGCTAGAAACTTTATTTTGGGAAAGATTTATAATGCTCGTTGGGTGATTGAGCGTGCAACTCGCGACTACTCAATACGACTTGATGTTAATAAGTTAAAAGGTGTTTCTAAAGTTCTTGCAAATTCTCTAAAATCAGTTGAACAAAGTGAGGATTTAGAACAACTTAGAGGTTTCGAGGGGGAAGCAGCATCACAATATTTTAGCGTATTTGACGATTTAATTCTTCAACAAAAAGAATTCTTTTATTTTCATTGTCGAAATAAACGCCCACCTCTTGATAATGTTAACGCAATGTTATCATATGTGTATACAATCTTGGCACATGATGTTGCAGCGGCATTGGAAACCGTCGGACTTGATCCTTATGTGGGATTTTTGCATCGAGATAGACCTGGTAGGATTTCACTTGCTCTTGACATGATGGAAGAGTTACGCTCAGTTTACGCAGATCGGTTTGTAATTTCATTAATTAATAAAAGAGAAGTAAATGCAAAAGGTTTTACTCAAAAGGAAAATGGTGCAGTTATTATGGATGACGATACAAGAAAAACCATCTTGAAAGCGTGGCAGAGTAAGAAGCAGGAGATAATTACACATCCGTTTTTGCAAGAAAAATTAGAATGGGGACTTGTCCCATATGCACAAGCAATGTTATTGGCAAGGTTTATTCGTGGTGACCTGGATGGATACCCAACATTTATGTGGAAGTAGGTGATAAAATGTTAGTATTGATAACCTATGATGTAAATACTCAAACTCCACTAGGGAGGAAACGCTTGCGTCAGGTAGCAAAGCAATGTATAAATTATGGTCAACGTGTTCAAAACTCAGTGTTTGAGTGTGTATTGGATGCAGCTAAATGCCGTGAGATCCAATATAAACTTGAACAAATTATTGATAAGGATAAAGATAGCTTGAGGTTTTATTATTTAGGTAATAATTATAAAAGCAAGGTTGTGCATATAGGTACAAAAGATTCGATTGATGTTGAGGGTACACTTATAATTTAGTGCGAATATTTAGAGAACAGAAATTTATAGATCCTTCGCACCATAAATACAATGAAAATTTCTTGTAAAAAGCGAAATATATTATAGGAGTGATGTAGTTTAAGAATAAAAATGTAAAAAATGACCAAAAAGTCTCGTAAATTGAACAGATTTTTGGCATTTTTGCTGTCGCTCCCTATATGGGAGTGTGGATTGAAATATGTTAGAAAGGATACTTTAAATAATAGTGGTATAGTCGCTCCCTATATGGGAGTGTGGATTGAAATTGCTACTTAATGGATCTCCTATGCCAACGGAATCTGTCGCTCCCTATATGGGAGTGTGGATTGAAATTCTAGTATCATTTTGCTACAATTTAGGCAGGGGGAGTCGCTCCCTATATGGGAGTGTGGATTGAAATATCACAAGAAAGAATAGAGTATATTTTTGATGAAGTCGCTCCCTATATGGGAGTGTGGATTGAAATGTGCAAATTGAGCTTTCACGCTCATTTTTTGAAAGTCGCTCCCTATATGGGAGTGTGGATTGAAATGTTACTTGAAATTACTGTCATTTTATTTTAATAACGTCGCTCCCTATATGGGAGTGTGGATTGAAATTTCTTTTACTCCTATGGTCACAACTTTGTACTTTGGTCGCTCCCTATATGGGAGTGTGGATTGAAATAAAACATTATAAGTAGACAAATGACTAAAAGTGAAGTCGCTCCCTATATGGGAGTGTGGATTGAAATACAGCAGTCACACTAGATACACAATCAAAACTGAAGTCGCTCCCTATATGGGAGTGTGGATTGAAATCTAGATTATAGCAAAATGATACTAGAGCATCAAAGTCGCTCCCTATATGGGAGTGTGGATTGAAATGTTGTTGTTCAGAACAAGCAACCATTATCGGTGTTGTCGCTCCCTATATGGGAGTGTGGATTGAAATCCTCATAAATTGGTCTGTGGTTTTTAAGGGTTAAGTCGCTCCCTATATGGGAGTGTGGATTGAAATGATATATCATCTATATGTTTTAACAAATCCCTCCTGTCGCTCCCTATATGGGAGTGTGGATTGAAATGTGAATACGACTGGATTCGCTGACGAGGAAGTTTTGTCGCTCCCTATATGGGAGTGTGGATTGAAATCTTCATTATTTGATACCATTACAAAATTGTACGGTCGCTCCCTATATGGGAGTGTGGATTGAAATTTCAAGTGATAGATATTCGTTACTTGAAATTACTGGTCGCTCCCTATATGGGAGTGTGGATTGAAATTAAGTAATAATAACAAATACGCAAATTGTTATTAAGTCGCTCCCTATATGGGAGTGTGGATTGAAATATACTATAAGCATAATAATTGGTAGGAACTCCATGTCGCTCCCTATATGGGAGTGTGGATTGAAATACCAACTCCATTACCATCCAACATAACATTATTTTGTCGCTCCCTATATGGGAGTGTGGATTGAAATCTTTTGTCCTTTGCAAATATTGACGTTATTTTGAAGTCGCTCCCTATATGGGAGTGTGGATTGAAATGTCAGTCAGCATTACAGCTGGATAGCTTGACTGTGTCGCTCCCTATATGGGAGTGTGGATTGAAATGCAATTGCAAGTGGAGGAATGGCAATTGCAGGACGTCGCTCCCTATATGGGAGTGTGGATTGAAATTTCGAATGTCCTACCGAAACATACTGTGTCATTTAGGTCGCTCCCTATATGGGAGTGTGGATTGAAATAGTTTGAATATTTCCCAACATTCCACATATTGCAGTCGCTCCCTATATGGGAGTGTGGATTGAAATATTGATGGAGTTGGTATTTCTGACAAAACAATATAGTCGCTCCCTATATGGGAGTGTGGATTGAAATTAAGTTCAAAACAATTCAAGACTATATCAAGTTAGTCGCTCCCTATATGGGAGTGTGGATTGAAATTAAAAATCTAATATCAACGCTAGCAGGTACATTTTGTCGCTCCCTATATGGGAGTGTGGATTGAAATCATCCCCTCAATTAATCGTTCCCAAAATAATGTTAAGTCGCTCCCTATATGGGAGTGTGGATTGAAATCATATTAAAAGCGTTAGCCAGTACATGCACTCCAGTCGCTCCCTATATGGGAGTGTGGATTGAAATATATAAATAGCAATATGTGCAAACGAAGCGTTAGGTCGCTCCCTATATGGGAGTGTGGATTGAAATTATTACAATACCATCAATGGTCGGTACTGCCAAGTCGCTCCCTATATGGGAGTGTGGATTGAAATCATTTACTTCCTTTCCTAGTATTGCGACTTAATGTCGCTCCCTATATGGGAGTGTGGATTGAAATATGCAGTGACTACAGAGCAGAGCATAGAGAAGAAGTCGCTCCCTATATGGGAGTGTGGATTGAAATTGTATCTCCATTGTTTAACCAATGAACCACCAGGTCGCTCCCTATATGGGAGTGTGGATTGAAATACCGCTGACATGCCAGACTATGTTGAAATCTATAGTCGCTCCCTATATGGGAGTGTGGATTGAAATATCAGGCAATACTGGTCTTGATAATGGTATAACTGTCGCTCCCTATATGGGAGTGTGGATTGAAATTTATATGATAGCATTCCAGATACTTTAAGTCAGTGTCGCTCCCTATATGGGAGTGTGGATTGAAATATTCATGCTTTTAAAAATGATTTTGACTATACAAGTCGCTCCCTATATGGGAGTGTGGATTGAAATGTCAGGGAACATCCAGCATTAGCTTTAACCAAGGAGTCGCTCCCTATATGGGAGTGTGGATTGAAATATGTCCTAGGGTGCGTATGGTGGTCTAGGGGATAGGTCGCTCCCTATATGGGAGTGTGGATTGAAATAAGCAAGAACAAAGAGCAGATGCATTAACAGTAGTGTCGCTCCCTATATGGGAGTGTGGATTGAAATTGCATATTGATTGCCTTATGAGCCGGTTAAGCCGGTCGCTCCCTATATGGGAGTGTGGATTGAAATGACAATGCAGTTACAGGAGATATTTTTGGAGTATGTCGCTCCCTATATGGGAGTGTGGATTGAAATCACAACAAGTCATAAGAGATAATAACGATATAAGTCGCTCCCTATATGGGAGTGTGGATTGAAATCACAACAAGTCATAAGAGATAATAACGATATAAGGTCGCTCCCTATATGGGAGTGTGGATTGAAATTAAGGATACTGCTAGAGGTAGGTTTAGCTTTATTACGTCGCTCCCTATATGGGAGTGTGGATTGAAATTATGTGGAACACAAGGAAGAAATGAAATTTGAGGTCGCTCCCTATATGGGAGTGTGGATTGAAATAGGACAAGTTATGACAGATTAACAATATCTAGAGGGTCGCTCCCTATATGGGAGTGTGGATTGAAATTTCAATCTAGTGGAAATTAGTATGGATATGAATTGTGTCGCTCCCTATATGGGAGTGTGGATTGAAATAAAAGATGTTATCTACTGGCAATTATCCAATATTGTCGCTCCCTATATGGGAGTGTGGATTGAAATTACTAAGTCATAAAAGTGCAATCCTCCATATTTATGTCGCTCCCTATATGGGAGTGTGGATTGAAATACAGAGGGAGGTAACGGTTCGATTAATTGTAAGAGTCGCTCCCTATATGGGAGTGTGGATTGAAATTCTACTATCTATAATTACGACCATATTATCTAAAGTCGCTCCCTATATGGGAGTGTGGATTGAAATATATAGACTCTTATCCTCGTAGTAGGCGGTATCTATGTCGCTCCCTATATGGGAGTGTGGATTGAAATATTGAAAACAATTGTAAAGGAATAACATCTTATAAGTCGCTCCCTATATGGGAGTGTGGATTGAAATTCATAATTAATCATCCTTCCCCATCAGAATGGCATGTCGCTCCCTATATGGGAGTGTGGATTGAAATGTTGGGTAATCTACTTGTTAAATCGTCAATGTGTTGTCGCTCCCTATATGGGAGTGTGGATTGAAATTGGTAGCACAATTCAATGGTTGGTAAAGAATATTGTCGCTCCCTATATGGGAGTGTGGATTGAAATACATACTTAAATGGAAAACTTATAGCTGGTAGAAAAGTCGCTCCCTATATGGGAGTGTGGATTGAAATTAGTGTTAATCCATATATCATCATCTTATTGAAATGTCGCTCCCTATATGGGAGTGTGGATTGAAATATAACATCATTTATAGCCTTGCTGTGGTCTTTGGTCGCTCCCTATATGGGAGTGTGGATTGAAATTCACTGTTCAAGTAAAAAAAATCATTCAGCGAAAGTCGCTCCCTATATGGGAGTGTGGATTGAAATAGGATAGATTACAAGTATTAAATCCTGAAAACAAGTCGCTCCCTATATGGGAGTGTGGATTGAAATTTACTAACATTTACAGTAACTACTGAATAACCATCGTCGCTCCCTATATGGGAGTGTGGATTGAAATTGGATCCCTTGTTAATCTACCTATTAAAACTACTGTCGCTCCCTATATGGGAGTGTGGATTGAAATAAACATAGATGATGTCTATGAAGTACTAGAGATTGGTCGCTCCCTATATGGGAGTGTGGATTGAAATTAGAATTGAAAGAGGTGTAAGTGATTTACCTGCAGTCGCTCCCTATATGGGAGTGTGGATTGAAATGGTCATGGGTGTAAAAGCATATCCCCAACCATCAGGTCGCTCCCTATATGGGAGTGTGGATTGAAATTTTTAGATACCACCCTTTTATAAAGCCAGTAGCGTCGCTCCCTATATGGGAGTGTGGATTGAAATTAATTTTATCATTATCCAAATCGGCTATTTTTAAGTCGCTCCCTATATGGGAGTGTGGATTGAAATTTTTTATATATGGTATTATATGGCACGATGTTTGAGTCGCTCCCTATATGGGAGTGTGGATTGAAATTGTTTTGCTATCCACTTATCCATCCCCCTTAATTGTCGCTCCCTATATGGGAGTGTGGATTGAAATAAGCGTAAATGTATATTAAAGGTAATTTAACTCTGTCGCTCCCTATATGGGAGTGTGGATTGAAATATTGGTTATCACCCCTTATCATAATAATATTTAATGTCGCTCCCTATATGGGAGTGTGGATTGAAATTCTTATATAACTATTGTCATATACTATATGTATATGTCGCTCCCTATATGGGAGTGTGGATTGAAATAGATACAAAACAAAATTTAAGGAGTGATTGAAATGTCGCTCCCTATATGGGAGTGTGGATTGAAATATTCCCATGTTGAGTAAGTTGTTATAACCTATCATGTCGCTCCCTATATGGGAGTGTGGATTGAAATTCTTTTGTTTGTCCTGCAACCTCTAATTTCCATCGTGTCGCTCCCTATATGGGAGTGTGGATTGAAATTTTAATGCAAATGTCTCAACTGATGGAGGTAATGGTCGCTCCCTATATGGGAGTGTGGATTGAAATACAGCTAAACAGGCCGGTTCAATGGCACTTATGAGGTCGCTCCCTATATGGGAGTGTGGATTGAAATACTGAAGATAAGGGGTTAAAAGATTATAATACATTGTCGCTCCCTATATGGGAGTGTGGATTGAAATTCAATGGTGATGGCGTAGATGAGTACATCAGTAAAGTCGCTCCCTATATGGGAGTGTGGATTGAAATCTTTACCAAGTAGGATAGATACTGGAGAGGTTGTGTCGCTCCCTATATGGGAGTGTGGATTGAAATCGTTGGAGGGGGTAAAAGTAGGGGATAAAAATATGTCGCTCCCTATATGGGAGTGTGGATTGAAATTGTTATCCCAATCTGAAGGGAACTGATTTATATGGTCGCTCCCTATATGGGAGTGTGGATTGAAATTGTCATTGGGCTTGTCATTGTTGCATCACCACACCGTCGCTCCCTATATGGGAGTGTGGATTGAAATACAGTATGCGACACCCTTTTAACATAGAAAAGCTATGTCGCTCCCTATATGGGAGTGTGGATTGAAATAATTAGCTGATGCCCTTGTTAAGGGGGTAGATGTTGTGTCGCTCCCTATATGGGAGTGTGGATTGAAATAGGCGTAAGAAGTTTAAATATAGGTAGAATACTTAGTCGCTCCCTATATGGGAGTGTGGATTGAAATAATATACAAAGGTCGAGATGATTTTATGCAAGGGGTCGCTCCCTATATGGGAGTGTGGATTGAAATAGTATTAACAGCTGGTATACCAGCTATAACATTCAGTCGCTCCCTATATGGGAGTGTGGATTGAAATTAGTAACTAAGACCTCATTAAGTTTTGAAGATGAGGTCGCTCCCTATATGGGAGTGTGGATTGAAATTTCCACAACTAGATATGAGCAAGACTTTCGGTGCAGTCGCTCCCTATATGGGAGTGTGGATTGAAATTCAGAGATTGATAAGTATGCCATTAAGTCATTTTGGTCGCTCCCTATATGGGAGTGTGGATTGAAATAAATATATTTTGAAACTACAATAATGGCTGACGAAGTCGCTCCCTATATGGGAGTGTGGATTGAAATCCTCAATTGAACTTATAGGAGGTGAATAAAATGAGGTCGCTCCCTATATGGGAGTGTGGATTGAAATATATTACGGTGTCGGGAATGTCTAAAAAACTAGGGTCGCTCCCTATATGGGAGTGTGGATTGAAATTATCAAGTCTTTTGTCAAATGGGTGATTTTCAATGTCGCTCCCTATATGGGAGTGTGGATTGAAATCATTGACCTTCACCACTTAGAATAACATTCCCTGTCGCTCCCTATATGGGAGTGTGGATTGAAATTCGTCTACATCAGGAGGATAGAAACATGTTTCAAAGTCGCTCCCTATATGGGAGTGTGGATTGAAATACTAATGCAACTGAACAATATCAATATTTTTTCAGTCGCTCCCTATA
Source organism: Clostridium vincentii (assembly GCF_002995745.1). Classification (GTDB taxonomy): domain Bacteria; phylum Bacillota; class Clostridia; order Clostridiales; family Clostridiaceae; genus Clostridium; species Clostridium vincentii. The sequence continues at coordinate 63,030 of NZ_PVXQ01000014.1, forward strand.
TGGGAGTGTGGATTGAAATCGTTTGGTGTTACAACTGATAAATTAGAATTTACGTCGCTCCCTATATGGGAGTGTGGATTGAAATTAAAAATCTAATATCAACGCTATCAGGTACATTCGTCGCTCCCTATATGGGAGTGTGGATTGAAATCACCTCTATATATTGCAATATCACCATGAAAGTTGTCGCTCCCTATATGGGAGTGTGGATTGAAATCCATAGTCGCCACCATTTAATGTTGATTGTGGCAGTCGCTCCCTATATGGGAGTGTGGATTGAAATCGATGGCGGGAGATACTACTGCAAGTATTAAGTCAAGTCGCTCCCTATATGGGAGTGTGGATTGAAATTAAAACAGGCAGGTGGCTTGGAGGCTCTATACCGTCGCTCCCTATATGGGAGTGTGGATTGAAATAAATAGGTAAAGATGCTAGTAATGATTATAGTATGGTCGCTCCCTATATGGGAGTGTGGATTGAAATAGAGGCTGTAACAGAAGGTGTGAAAAAAGCAATAGAGTCGCTCCCTATATGGGAGTGTGGATTGAAATCACGCAGCCGTCGCTACACTTAATGCTACTTGTGCGTCGCTCCCTATATGGGAGTGTGGATTGAAATTTTATCCTTTATTTATAGTACAAGAAAATAGCCGTCGCTCCCTATATGGGAGTGTGGATTGAAATCACAGCAGTTGGGTTAGTTAATAAAGATAAGGAGGTCGCTCCCTATATGGGAGTGTGGATTGAAATTTTAATGCAAATGTCTCAACTGATGGAGGTAATGGTCGCTCCCTATATGGGAGTGTGGATTGAAATACTAAAGCTGCTATTGCAGCTATTGAAGAATATGAAGTCGCTCCCTATATGGGAGTGTGGATTGAAATTTTTCTTTATACATTCCTTTTACTCCAGCTATAGCGTCGCTCCCTATATGGGAGTGTGGATTGAAATACATCTAAAGCTGAATTATATCAGCTATCTTATAAGGTCGCTCCCTATATGGGAGTGTGGATTGAAATTTTAATACCTTTGATTGTTAATTCATTCACTGCTGTCGCTCCCTATATGGGAGTGTGGATTGAAATTTTGCAAACATTTAATTATCCTTTCATCTAGCGTAGTCGCTCCCTATATGGGAGTGTGGATTGAAATTAAGTGCTCTTGATATAGGAAAAGCTTTATTAAAGTCGCTCCCTATATGGGAGTGTGGATTGAAATAATACTCTAGCAAAATTAAAACTCTCATTTGGAAGTCGCTCCCTATATGGGAGTGTGGATTGAAATTGGTTGTTAATGGAACTATTGTATTAGTGTTAAAGTCGCTCCCTATATGGGAGTGTGGATTGAAATTGCTGTTGATATTCTGGTTGTTAATGGAACTATTGGTCGCTCCCTATATGGGAGTGTGGATTGAAATCTACCCATCCTGTTTTAAATGTATCTGGAGGTGTGTCGCTCCCTATATGGGAGTGTGGATTGAAATTAACATGAAACACTGTATCAGTACCATCTTTTATGTCGCTCCCTATATGGGAGTGTGGATTGAAATAAGTGATTGCGGTATCTGTAAGCAAAATATTTATAGTCGCTCCCTATATGGGAGTGTGGATTGAAATTTTACTTTTATAACAACTTCCTTTGCCACCACTGAGTCGCTCCCTATATGGGAGTGTGGATTGAAATACAAGGGTTTGGATACTTCCTACACTTGCTTCCAGGTCGCTCCCTATATGGGAGTGTGGATTGAAATAAAGCTGTAGCAGATAGAGAAGAATTAAAAGGTAGTCGCTCCCTATATGGGAGTGTGGATTGAAATTCTTTAGACACTTTTCATTGCATTTATAACAACATGTCGCTCCCTATATGGGAGTGTGGATTGAAATTCCTAATGTTCGATTGGATGAAACATCGTTTGTTCGTCGCTCCCTATATGGGAGTGTGGATTGAAATAATGTTGATGTGGCAGATAGTACAAGAACTGTAAAGTCGCTCCCTATATGGGAGTGTGGATTGAAATCTAAACCCATATTATGCAAACTCCATCTTTTTATGTCGCTCCCTATATGGGAGTGTGGATTGAAATATTTGGAACAAATACTAATAACTTATCTCCTGTTTGTCGCTCCCTATATGGGAGTGTGGATTGAAATTTACAGGAAGAGGAATACATCAATTAACAGCAAAGTCGCTCCCTATATGGGAGTGTGGATTGAAATAAGATGGAAGCTATGGCTCAAATGATTGCACAATGTCGCTCCCTATATGGGAGTGTGGATTGAAATCATTGTTGGAAGTGCAATGAGTTTTTTAGAAGTGGTCGCTCCCTATATGGGAGTGTGGATTGAAATACAATTAGGTAATGTACAAAAGGTAGGAATATCAAAACATTACAAAATATGATTTATGATATAATTAAAAAAATAAAGTTTTATCAATAATAATTATAGGATTATTTTTATATTTATCAGTATACTTATTAATTGAATTCGGAAAAAATATAGGAGAAGGTATCTACTACTTAATTCATTAAATACTATAAATGATGCAATAAATTGAAACTGTTAATAAAAAACAAGTATCCATCATTGGGAACTTCTAATAGTGATACAAAGCAAACAAAATTAAACCCTTGATTTCTCAAGGGTTTTTCTTATGGGGAAAAATATCAATTTCATCAAGGATTTTTATCTTTTCTACCGCTGCCAAAATTTATTTCGAAGATTATATCAATAAATGCAAAGAATAAACCTAATATTATACCAAATTCAATAATATTTAAATTAAAAAAAATTTTAATACCAAGAGCGATAAGAATAAATGAAAGAGAAATAATTGTATTACATATTCCCTTTCTTTTTAAATTTCGTGTAATATTTTGTAGTGGTACAAATAACTTTAAGGCACTATTGTTCAAGCCAATAAATAATATCCTAAACAAAATAGAAAATATAACACTAGTTATAATAATATATATACCATCCAAATTTAGTCACCTACCTATTTTTATATAATATCCTATAAATAGGTAGGCGAGGAAATATATTCATTGATTTGCTGCAATGGAAAACTGAACCTAAAGATACGAGCCCTTCTAATTAGTAGAATCTCAAGGCAAGATACTCGTAATATCCTCTAGGAGGTTAACTGTAATTATACTAAATTCTAAAAAAGTAGTAATTAGATAAAAATTTAAGGATTTCTTTAGATTTATAAACAAATTATCGCATATTTAGATGTTATTATTAAAGGTATAACAATATTTATATTTAAAGAAAGATCGAGTTTTAAAGGCTCTTACAATAAAGGAGAAAAAACAATGCAAAAAACACAAGTGATAAGAATAAAGAAAAGAAGGCAAAAAACACAATTGATACGAAGAAAGACAAGACGGCAAAGAAAAAATAAAGGTATTATATTAAAGATAATTTTAATGTTAACTATAATTATTGGAGTTTTTTTTGGAGTTTTTAAGACAGGTAAATATTTTTACAATAAATATGGACAAGCTACCCTGGTTACTTCAGGCAAAAACACTGAAGAAATCAATCCAAATGATAATATAGAAAATAGCAATGAAGTTATTGCAATAGATGAAAATACTATTAAGGAATCAAATGTGAACGAAGACGGGGAGAAATATACTTATGATATCGAAAAATTAAAAAATGAAATGAATGGTACAGAAATAAAAGATGGCAAAAAAATAGTTTTCCTTACATTTGATGATGGGCCATCCATTACTGTAACTCCTGAAATATTAGATGTGTTAAAGGAACAAGATGTGAAAGCAACTTTCTTTTTAATTGGGAAAAGTCTAGAGGCTGATGAAAAAAGTAAGCAGTTGGTAAAAAGAGCTTTTGAAGAAGGGAATGCTTTAGGAAATCATACATATACCCATGATTTAAAAAAGGTATTTCCAGGAAATAAGATTAATATAGAGACTTACATGAATGAAGTAAATGAAACTAATGAGGCAATAAAAAGAATTATTGGACAAGGCTTTCATACAAGAGTCTTAAGAATCCCCGGAGGATATATGTCTAGAAAATACTATAATGATCCTAATTTAGATGCGTTTAGTGCTAGATTAAAAGAAAATAATATGTATGATATTGATTGGAATGCTTATGATCAAGATTCAGAAGGAAAAAAGAAAACCGCAGATGAATTAGTTGAGATAACGAAAGCATCTATAGGAGCTAAAGAAAAGGTAGTCATTTTAATGCATGATACATATGGTAAAGAACAAACCGCTAAGGCATTACCTAGAATTATAAAATATTTAAAAGAACAAGGTTATGAATTTAGAACATTGAAATAGGATTTTAATTAGGTTGTTATTTTATTATGGTGGTATATAATATCATATAAATAGATTCAGTCAGGAGTTTTTGCATTAAATAATAATGTGAAAATATAAGGAGTTAAAAATATGGATACAAAAGATTTGAAAATTGTAGTTTCAGGAGATATATGCATCGATTTACTACAATGGAAAACTGAACCCAAAGATAAGAGCCCTTCTAATTGGAGAAATCATACAAACATGAATGTTATTGCAAAGGGTGGAGGGGCTCTGCTTCTATCTGGACTGGTAGATTTAGCTATTGAGGGTTCTGTAATATCACCACAAATAGAAGACCTGGATGCACCTATTCCAAAGAAACTTTTACGTTCTACTTCAGAGTTAGAGCTTTTTCCTAAAACAATAGGAGAAAAAAACAAAGATAAGGTATATCGTGTAAAAAGTTTTCTTGGATATACAGGACCATCAACTGGTGATCCTAAGTTACTTCCAATTATAAATGATGATGTAGATGCTGATGTAGTGATAATAGATGATGAAAATAATGGATTTAGTTCTAATAAAGATTTTTGGCCTTTGGCTATAAAATCAACTGAAAAATCACCATTAGTAATATATAAAATGAATAATCCCATTGAATTTAGTGATCTATGGAAACAAGTAGAAAAATATCATATAAAAAATACTGTTGTAATTATAGGTGGGGATGATTTGCGATCCAAAGGGGTTAACATTAGCAAAAGTCTCTCTTGGGAAAAAACAGCTCTGGATTTTATTTGGCAAATAAATAACAATCCTAATATCGCATTTATTGCCAAGTGTCACCATCTAGTAATACCATTTGGAATTGAAGGTGCTATTTATTATAGAAATGACGGAGTATCTCAATCACAATTATACTTTCTTCCGAATGAATTTGAAGGAGGGTTTATTAAAGAAGCCCAAGGTAAAATTTATGGACTTACATCTTGTTTTGTAGCTGGACTTACACGTAGTATTGTTTCAGGAAAACTTAAAAATGAGGAACTTAGTAAATCAATAGGTAAGGGTATACGTGAGGGTATTGTTTCTGCACAAAAATATTTTATTTATGGTTTCGGTGAAAATATTGAGGAATTCACTTTTCCTAATCCAGCAATTTTCACTGAAGAAAAAGATGACTTTATATATAAAGAAAATATACAGGATGTACTAATACGTAATTCAGATAATCCAGATTGTCAGTCCTGTTGGTATATTATAAAGGACCAAAACTCTAGTAATTTAACTGAAATAGCTTATGATATTGTTAAAAATGGAGAAAAAAGTGCACTTAAATTCATACCAATAGCAACTTTCGGAAAATTAAAAGCTGTTGATAGAGCAGAGATTGAAGCATATAGAAGTATTAAAAATCTTATGACTGAATATGTATCTGCAAAAAAAACAGAGCATCCTCTTTGTATTTCTGTATTTGGAACACCTGGCTCTGGAAAATCTTTTGGTGTAACAGAAGTTGCGTCTAGTATTGCTCCAGAGATAATTGAAAAATTAGATTTTAATTTATCACAATTTCAATCAGTAGGTAATTTAATTACTGCATTTCATAAGGTAAGGGATATTTCACTTACAGGAAAAGTACCATTAGTATTTTTTGATGAATTTGATTCAGCATTTGATGGGAAATTGGGATGGTTAAAACATTTTCTGGCACCTATGCAAGATGGTGCATTTAGAGAAGGGGATGCCATCCATCCTATTGGGAAAGCAATTTTTGTTTTCGCAGGTGGAACTAGCATAACTTTTAAAGAATTTTGTGGAGAAAATATAGAGGATGAAGGAGAACATAAAGAATTTTTAAGCCAATTTCAAAATGCTAAAGGCCCAGACTTTGTAAGCCGGTTAAGGGGTTATGTGAATATTTTGGGGCCAAATCAAACTGATGAACAATGGGATCAATTGTTTGTCATTCGTAGAGCCATGCTGTTACGTTCACTACTAGAGAGAAAAACCCCTCATCTTATAAATGAAAGAGGTGAAGCTCAAATAGACAGTGGTGTATTAAGAGCACTACTTAAAGTTCCAAAGTATAAGCATGAGTCAAGATCCATGGAAGCAATACTAGAGATGAGTATGCTAAATAATGCTAGAAAGTGGGAACAATCACATCTACCTTCTAAGGAACAGTTGACATTACATGTGGATGAAGAACAGTTTTTACGTAATCTAATGCATGATACATTTTTTAGTGAAAAAATTGAAAAGCTTGCTATGGCTATTCATTACAATGATATAATACTATGCGACGATAGAAATATGGAGACTTTGAGCTATTTAAAGGCATGGGAAGAGCTTAATAATGAAATTAAAAATTCCATCCGAGATCAGGTAAGGCATATCCCTAATGCTTTGCATAAAATCAATTATGAAGTTATCTCTGTTAAAGAAAAACCTGATGTTATAAATTTCACTGAAAAAGAAGTGAATATTTTAGCTGAATATGAACATAAACGCTGGTCACTTGTAAAAAAGGAAGCTGGGTGGAAACATGGTAATATATTAGATGCAAAGAAAAAAATACATCCTTCACTAGTGTCATGGGATAGCTTACCTAGTGAATTCCAAAATAATATAATTGAAAATATTAAATCATGGCCATATATCCTATCAAACTCAAATCTTACAATTGAACGGCTAAAATATTTATGCAAGTGTGAGGCCGTATTATAAAACATAAAGTGAAATTGCCTCAGAGGACAATCTAAATATAGATTTACCTATGAGGCAATTTTCTTTTACTATAGTGGCTGCAGGGGTCAAGCTCTTACTGTAAATTAGGAAGAAATATATTTTCACCTAGTGGGTAATCGTTATTTGGCAAAGCATTAATACTTATTAAAAAATCCACAATATTATCAGTAGTGGACTATCCATACTTAAAACAGAACTAATTGTAATAAATAGGAAATTTGTGGTATCATTGATTTATAAGGTTAACTTAGAATTGTAGATAACAATGTAATTGTTATGCTATAATATTAGTAAAACACTACTAGAAGTAATTAAGGTTTCTATTGTGATTAGATTGAGGTGGAGGCATGCTTAAATTTCGTTTCTTAGGAGGCGTACAACTTAAAAATAGACTTTTAATTTATATGACTGGATTAATTTTGATGTCTTGTTTATCTGTTGGAATAACCAGTTATTTTATTGCAAAAAATGCCCTTGATGATAAAGGTGAAGTGATTTTAAAAAATGGCGTAGAAATGGCTCTAATTCTTATAGAGTCAAAGAATAATGCTGTCGAAAATGGATCTATTTCCCTGGAAGAAGCCCAAGAACAGGTGAAAAAGTCTCTGATTGGGAGCAAAAATCAGAATGGCGTAAGAGCTGTGCAGAATAATATAGACTTGGGTAAAAATGGTTATTTTATTGCATATAGCAAAGATGGGATGGAACTTATGCATCCAACCCTAGAAAATAGAAATGTTTGGAATTCTACCGATAAAAGTAATAATTCTTTTTTATTGGTTCAAGATCAAATTAGTAAAGGAATAGCTGGTGGAGGGTATTCCTACTATACATGGGATGTACCAAATTCTATTGACCTTGGTAAAAAAGTAAGCTATTCTAGATGGGATGAAAATTGGGGCTGGGTGGTTACAGCTACATCTTATATGGCGGATTATAATAAAGGTGCAATTAGTATTATGGTTATAATGATTTTTACAACCTCAGTCATGTTACTAATTGGAATACTTATTTCTATTTATTATATTAGAGGTGTAACAAAACCCTTAGTAAAAGTAGTCGAAAACATGAAACTTGCAGAAAAAGGAATTTACTCCAGTATTAAAGATATAAATAGTGAAGATGAAATGGGACAATTGGTGCTTGGATTTAATGAAATGGTTTATTCCATAGATGATGCTCACCAAAATCTAATAAGACAAAAAGAGAAAATAAGATATCTTGCTTATTATGATAAATTGAGTGGATTATATAATAGGAATAAATTTAAGGAACATGTAGATAGCCGCATAAAGAATGGTTGTTCACAAGCATTTATTATTTTAATGGATATTAAGGATTTTAAGAGTATTAATTCAATACTTGGCAATGAGTTTGGAGATCAGATAATTAAAGTAATAGGTTCTGTTTTTCAAAGACTTCAAACAGAAAATGATTTAATTGCAAGACTTAGTGGAGATGAATTTGCAGCATGGATTGAGACTTGGGATGAATCTCAAATTACACATAAAGTAGATATCTTAAAGGAACAATTTGCAGAAGAATTGAAAAAAATAGGTTTTAATCAGAAGTTTTATTTTCATATTAGTTATTGCGCATATCCTGAGCATGGATTTGATTTTGAAAGCTGTTATAAAAAAGCTACTGTAGCTTTACGAATTGCTAAAGAGAATAGCCATACAATAATTTATAAATTCAAGCAATCTATGGCAGAAGCTTTAGAGTATGAAGCGAAAATTATAAATAATATTGAAGCAGCAATAGCTGATGAAGAGTTTAAAGTATATTATCAAAATAAAGTTAGCATTAAAGAAAATAAAGTGATAGGGGTTGAAGCTTTAGCAAGGTGGAATAGCAAAGAATTAGGCTTTATTAGTCCTGTAGTTTTCATACCTGCTGTTGATAAAGCAAATATGACTGCTAGATTTTCTAAGATGATAATAGGAAAAGTGCTTAAAGATTACCCTGCACTAGAGGAGAAATTTGGACAGGGACTTACTGTTTCAATTAATATTTCACCATTATTCTTTTTTGAGAAGTATTTTGCTAATACTATTATTACTGCGGTAAAAAATAGTGGCGTAAATCCAAATAAAATAATTCTAGAGATAACAGAAGATATATTCATAAATGATTTTAAGACTATTCGAAAGATTATTGCCGTGCTAAAAAGATTTGGTATAAAGATATCTTTAGATGACTTTGGAACTGGTTATTCATCTTTAACTTATGTTAAGGATATTGATTTTGATGAAATAAAGGTAGATAAAACCTTTATTCAAGGTCTATCAACAGATGAGAGAGTATTTGATCTATTAAAAGCAATTGACCATATTGCAAAGGCTTATAATTATTCTGTAGTAGCTGAAGGGGTGGAAACAAAGGAACAATTAGATATGGTCGCTGCAGCTGGATTTGATATTGTTCAAGGCTTTATTTATTCTAAACCTGAACCTATCTAATTTAATATTAAATTGAAATGAAAATAAAAAGATCATTTTATATTAAAAGACACCTATAGAAATATAGGTGCCTTTTTTATCTAATAGATTACATATAAATTACAATTAAAGATAAGTATACCTTTTTTCGCTATAATTAAATAGCGAAAGGAGGGATAATATGGAAAACGAACATATAATAAACATAAAGATTTGCCAAATGAGACAATCATTACAGGATTTAATTAATGAGAAACAAAGCTTATTAGATCCAGAAGTAATTATTGCAAGCCAAAAACTTGATGAAGCTTTGAATGAGTATCACAATTTATTCAAAAAAGTAGACAAGTAGAACAAAAAAAGGGAGAGATAGAAATATCTCTCCTTAGTAAAAGAAACTCAAAGTAATTGACAAATAGCATTTATAGAGTCAAAATTAAACTTGACAGGTATTTACACTAGTGGAATTAGACAATGTAAAAATGATAGTAAAGTAATAAATAATTAGGTGATATGTCCACATAATTTGTGGATTAATATATTATAACAATATGTCTAAAGTGTTATTAAAAAACAAAAAAAGCATTTGAGGGCAACTATAAAGGGGTATAAAGATGATAGAGGAAAAAAGATTTGCAGTATTAATAGATGCTGATAATGTCTCATCAAAATATATAAAATACATATTAGATGAGATATCAAATTATGGAGTTGTAACATATAAGAGAATTTATGGGGACTGGACTAAGACTAATGCAACAAGTTGGAAAGAAGTGTTGCTAGAGAATTCTATTTCTCCTATTCAACAATATGGTTATACAGTGGGAAAAAATGCAACAGATTCAGCTATGATAATTGATGCTATGGATATACTGTATTCTAATTATGTAGAGGGTTTTTGTATAGTTTCTAGTGATAGCGATTTTACAAAATTGGCAGTGCGTCTTAGAGAATCAGGAATGACAGTAATCGGAATGGGAGAGGCTAAAACACCTAAACCTTTCAGCGTGGCATGTAATATATTCAAATATCTTGATATACTATCAGAGGATGAAGAGAGAGATACTGCTGGATACAACTTAAATAAAGTAATATCAAATGCAGACAATAATGTGAATTCCATATCTGAACAAAGATCAAAAGAAGTTAAGAATATGACTGATATTAAAATCATTGAAGAATCAATGATAAAAATCATAATTGAAAATGGCGATGAGTCAAAAGGCATAGGCATTGGAGAGTTAGGAAGCCGTCTTGTGAAAAGATATCCTGATTTTGATGTTAGAAACTATGGCTATACTAAATTATCAAAGTTTCTAATTAGTTTTGATTCCTTAGATCTAAAAACAGAAGTAAATACTATAACTGTACATTTGAAGACAAATGATATTAGCGTAAAAAAAATCGAACAAACAATTCTTCAATTAATTGGAGTTAAGGGTATTAATATGGGTGAATTAAATAAAAGATTACTAGAAGGTTATCCTGATTTTAATGTGAGGAATTACGGTTATGCAAAATTTTCAAAATTAATAAACGATTTAAGTCGTTTGGGAGTAAGAACCAGCGGACAAAACGTTTCATTGGAGAAGGTAATTCCTGAAAAAAATCCTTGTAAGACAACATTAAAGAGTAAGTAGACTTAGTTATGAATACAAAATCACCATTTAGTTGGTGATTTTTTTGATTTTAATATAAAAGCAACTATATAGTTTTGTTAGCTATTTATATAAACAACTAAAAATATTATAAGAATTATTAACAAAACGATCCCCCAACCAATAGCAAACCATATTACTAGTTTCTTAGCAGATTTTTTAATCGAATTAGTTACTTTAGAATTATCAATTTCTATCTCGTTGAAATTACTGCTAAGCCATGCAGGATTGTATAATTTATTGTATTTAGAAAAAGTATATTCTTTCTGATATACTGCTTTATATTTAACATATTCTAGTTGATGGCCATAATTCCAATTATCATAATATAAGGTGAACATTGATAAAGCTTGTGAAAGCTGGGAATATTCATCAAGCAGATATAAATAATACTTGTCCAAATTATCCATAACACATAAGCTCTTAACAATTTGACCAATTTGCTTATCGCCTAAGAATAAAAGCATATTTTTATTAGTTCCTTTAGATATACTATAAGCCTTTATATTAAAATTTTTAAAGTTTATATTGTCGTAGGTACCCAGCCAGCCAGTTCTGACATGCTCAAAAGATCCAATTGATTCATTATTAGGATTAAGGATTGAGCATATTTTAGTGTGTACTTCAGAGAATATCCATATGTAGGGTATATTGTTTTTTAAATTATTAATGAATTGATATTTAGTTTGATATATTAATTCGCGATTCTCATCACATAATATACAAGAAAATGACTTAAATATACTTGGACACTGCCCCCAATTTGTATACTTACCATTTGTAGATACGGTGAATTCTGCTGCTGAATTTGATTTTGTTTGAGTTATTGTAATAATCATTTAAGATATCCCCCTCTAAAGTTCTCATACAAAACTATACTGTAGCCTTATATTTTTCTATTTCATAAACAACTTCTTTTGCCTTTGAAAATAATGTAAACATATATACTGTGCCTTGAACTTTGAAACATATTGCAGGACTAATTAACATAACCCTCTTAGCTTCTAAATTTTCAATAAGGTTCAGAGGAAAGACTAATAATCCTGTCTTAGTAAATGTGGACTCAAGCTTTGTTATAAAAATTAATCGATAATTTGTTACAATTAAAACTCCATCTGGTCTATCTAACTTATTTTGCTGATTCCAATATTTCGATACTTTTTGCAGGATAATAGACTCATTTTTAGCAAATTCAATTATGTCTGATATAGTATTGGTTTGCATAAAACTTCTCCTTTCTTAATGTAAAGGATACACTCGATTACATAACTTGTCTGTGTTCAGAATACTATCCAGTAAGAGTAATGTAAATATTTGCTATGGATGTGACTATGTCAGTCCCTAAAGCTACTTTTTGATTTGTAATAGGAGTTGTAGTTGATAATGTCGTTTTTCCTAACAAAACTTAGAAAAATCTAAAAATATAACTGGAAATTAAATTTCCAGTTATACAGTACTAACAAATATTAAATTTACATTCCCATTTATAAGATTGGAAATTATACAATAAATTTGGAGATTATTTCATTTAACCTATTTGCTATAGTTTTTAAATTTTCTGTGTTTTCAGCAATAATCTCAATTGAACTAGTTTGTTGCTCCATTGAAGCTGAAACCTCCTGTGTTGATGCTGCAAACTCTTCTGATATAGCAGAAATTCCTTGTATGCTGCCTACAACAATCTCTTTACCAGTATTAACTTCATTAATTTTATTGATAAGCTGTTCTAGATTATTATTCATCTCTATGACAGAATCACCAATAGTTTGGAATGAGTTTTCTGTATCAGTCATGGATGAATTAGCATCACTACTAGTTTTTTCTGCATTATCCATATTGTCTTTTGCAGTTTTAATTTCAATTTGAATTTCTTGAATCATAGTGGAAATTTGTTTAGTTGCCTCGGAGGTTTGTTCTGCTAGAGTCCTTACTTCATCAGCAACTACAGCAAAGCCTTTTCCTGATTCGCCTGCTCTTGCTGCTTCAATAGCTGAATTCAATGCAAGTAAATTAGTTTGTGATGCAATAGATTCAATACTACTTACTATTTGCCCAATTTGTTCTGACTTATTAGATAATTGTGCAATATTTTCTGATACTTTCTTAGAAGCATCATTATTTTCTTTTAATTTCTTTGATAGAATCTTTGTGGAATTAATTCTTACTTTATTTACTTCCTGAGTTATATTAGAATACTTCTTTACTTTAGTTGCTGTTTCAACAACTGTATTTACCTTGTTAGTAAAGGCATCTAATTCTTCAACGCTTTGCTGTGCATCTTGCGCTTGATCGCTAGCTCCTTTTGCTAACTCACTAACGGTAATATTAACTACTTCTATAGATTGAGCAGTTTCTTTCACTGAATCTGATACACTATTTGAATTTTCAAGTACATTATCTGAACTTGATTGTAAATCAGTTACCATAGTTCTGAGAGTAGACCGTAGTTGCGCAACTTCGTTTGCAATAACACCAATTTCACTCTTGTTTTGCAACAAACTATCATAGCTATGATCATCAACCAAATCAAGATCTTTTGTTTTACCAACTAGTTTTGCAACTTTTAAAATTGGACGGCTAATTCTATCACTAAAGTACATTGAAATACCAATTGAGATACCAAGAGATACAATAAGAACAATGATCAGCGATGTTATTAGTGTGTTTAAAGGTTTTTGAAATTCACTTATTGGAATAGCAAAACCTATAGTCCAATTAGATACGGCTACATTAGAGGAAATAAAATATTTTTGCTCTCCATCATAGTCTTTAAACATTATTGCTTCTTTGTTTGTACTTGCATTTATTATTGGCATATAATTTCCATCGAAAATTGTTGTTAAACTTTGTAAACCTTCATCAGTAGGTTGAAAGTCTTTATTAGGATGCATAATTATATTGTTTTCAGAGTCAATTAAATATGCATAGCTGTTATCAACAGGTTTCGCTTTTTCTATAATATCTGTAAGATTGCCCAGGTTAACATCAGTAGCTACAACACCTATGGTTTGTCCATTTCTTATTACTGGAGTTGCTATAGCTATTACCATTTTGTTAGTTGTCATATCTAAATAGGGAGCAGTATATATTAATCCGTTTTTAGCTATAGCGGCCTTATACCAAGGTCTAGCCGTGATATCATAATCAGCAGGTGGAACCTAGCCAGCGCCATCAAGCATATGCTTTTCATTTGTACCTAAATATATATCGGTTACATTAGAATTAACTTTTAATTTTTTTTCTAAATATGAAAGGGTATCTGTTTCATTGAAATTTTGGTCGTTTCCAATATTAAATGCAATTTCATTTAATATTTTAGCTTGTCCATCAAGCACACCATTAATCATTTCTGAATATTTTTGCGAAGCAAAGAGAATCTTTTCCTTAGATTCATTTTGTATTGCAGTTGATGCTATAAAATAGCTGACAATAGATGAAAATAAAACAAGAAAGATACATATTAATGAAAATGTTAACGTTATTTTGGTTTTAATACTTTTCATAAGAATTCGCCCCCCTAAAATATAATGAGTAGTTTTGATGTTAAAATGATTTTTATGAAATGATAAGAAAGTATAGCTGAATTTATAAAAATATCAGATATTATGTCTTTTTATTAATAATAATACATATTTTATTGGAATTCAATACAAAGATTTCTATGATTGAGTCAAGTAAAAGTGGGCAACTATTTTATTATCCATTATTTTACAGTATATATTTATAACTTCCCTTAAGCATTTTTACTCTTAATTGTAACTAATATCTCCAAATCCTTTTAATCCACATA
>NZ_PVXQ01000015.1 GCF_002995745.1 Clostridium vincentii
AATGATCCAGATTTATTTAAATCACTATTTCCATGGAGTAATCTTCCTGCTGAATGCTATTTAAATAAAAAGGATTGAAAATAAGCGGTTAATGACTGTCAACGTGACGAGTTATTAACCGCTTACGTAATAACTAAATCCTCACTATTGTATAAGGCTACTTTCTGGCCTAGTAAATAATCCTTTATCTACATTATTATCAATTACCTTTGCGACGTGTTTTGCTAGTAGTACGACGCAAAAAAATACCGCAAATTTATTTGAATACTACGGTATTCCAATTAATCTATTTTTTCAATAATACAACCATACATCTATTAAAAGAATAAATTACTTTTCCTCTAACGAACTAGCTAATATAGACCAAATAGGGTTTGAAGGTTCCCAATAACCAACAATCTTTCCTAAATAGAAAATGCCAACAACTTGAACTTCCTTATTTTCTAATCCATATGCCTTTAATGTTACCTCTTTCCCTAAGTATGAAGAGAAGTCTAAGCCTTCCACTTTAGAAAGTTCATTGGCTTCCTTCAATATTTCTCCTACATTAACATCGTCTCTAACCTCGTCAAAACCTTTAGGCAGTCTTATTGTAGCTTCCGCCCCACTGTCTGACATCAATGTATATCCTTTACTCTTAAGAAAAGCTGCAAAGGAATACTTCTTGATAGTAGTTAATCCCACAGCTACAAACGCTAAAATAATAATTAATGTAATTAATAAACTTTTCACTCTAAATTTCTTGATTTTTAAAGTCATATTTCTCATCCTCTCTACATTATTATAATTCTATTTTAAACTAAATTTACATATTGTTTATATATTTATCTCCTATTGAGTATCAACATAGATTTTCAAGTCTCCACTAAATTTTTTTATTATTTTTAGACAAATAATAAAAAAATGAAAAAATACGACTAATCCATAAAGCCAATATCGCAATTACAAATCCTACATTATTTAGATATATAGAATACACAGTAATACCCAATATAACAAATGTTTCTATATCGAATGAAGATGATTTTGCATTTATAAGTATTCTATTATTTCTTTCGTCTTTAACCTCAATTTGTTCCTTATTATATTTTTTTGGATTTCTTGCAAAATCAATCACCCTTTTTAACTGAAATAACGAAAGTCCAATAGATGCTCCTGACACACCCAATAATGACAATGAATAATATTTATTTGGAATTATAACATATCCTAATATAAAAAATGCAACAGCAATGACTATGAGCAATATAAGTTTTACTATTTCTTTAGACCATTTAATATTTTTCATTTTTCTTCCTCCTCATAAATAAAAATTTCTTCAATTGACATACGAAAATAACAAGCAATTTTAAATGCTAAAATAAGAGATGGGTTATATCGACCATTTTCAAGAGAACCAATAGTTTGACGTGAAACCTCTAAATCATCTGCAAGTTCTTCTTGATTTATGCCACGCTCTTTTCGTAGTTCCTCTAATTTGTTTCGCACAACAAAATATACCTCCTATTAAATTATGGAAAGCTTACTTTCCATCAACAGTATAGCATTTGCTGCTTTAAATGTAAAGTGTACTTTCCATATATTCTTGATAGAAAGCAGACTATTTTTCAAGTTTGCTAAGAATATAAATATGATACTTACATCGTCTTGCCTACAGATTATTCATGTAATTTCAAATCTATCCTGTTATAACAAGTTTATTATGAGGAGTTGATACTTTATGAAAGTTATTGCAAAACCTATAAAAATGATTGCATGGTTTACACAAGATGGGACACCGAAACCCGTTATGAATTGAAATATGAGATTAATACTTGTAAATGGATGTTGTATAAAATGTAATAAAATACAGTATTAATCGTTTTTTATAAAGTTTAAAAGAAGCCTGTCCCTTAAATAGGAACTAAACTTCTCTTTCTGTCTTCCTTATCTAGTATTGTAACGCAAAAATACCGCATATTCTTTTTATTGAATAATACGGTATTAAAATCTATTTTTTATTAAAGTTATGAATTATTATAGAAATAAAATCACTATTAAGGTTCCTGCGGATAAAAATACATTTCTCCTTTACCAATTAATATAACTCTGTAAGTAGGAAGGATAGGTACTGTAATGTGTTTTTCTGACTTTGGTAGTAGTAGTATAGAATGCTGCATATTTAGATTTTCATCCATAATAATCATGTAGATTTTATCTGTTGAAGAAACGTTTGAAAATAAATAGATCTCATTTTTTGAAGGATTAAAATCAGATACGTTATAAATACCTTCCTTAAAAGTGTTACTAATTGCAAATACAGGTTTTACTCCGATTACATTGAATATTAAACATAAAAAAATTAATGATAAAACAGTAAATCTCTTCATCATTTACCCACCTTTCAGTTATATTATGCACAATAAATATAATAATATTAGTCAAAATATATATCAGAAAACTCAATTTCAGTATTTTCTACATTATAATTTAAATCATTAACTCTATGTTTATGTGTGTTAGCTTCACTTTCCATAAGCTTAATAGGTAACTTAATTATGAACTCACTACCAATACCTAATAGACTTCTTGCTGTAATTTCCCCTTCATGCATCTTCACACAGGATTGTACAAGTGATAATCCAAGGCCACTACCTTCAGTGCGTCTTCTGAGTGAAGCATCTACTTTGGTAAAGGTATCAAAAATTTTTTCAAGCATATCTTGCGGAATACCAACTCCAGTATCTTTCACAGAAATCAATATATGATCTTGTCTATCATATATTGTTACAGCTATATTTCCTCTTGGCTTAGTAAACTTAATTGAATTTGATAATAAATTCAACATAATTCTTTCAAATTTTTCTGCATCAAATGCAGTTATTTTTTCTTCTATTTCCGTATCAAAAACAACATTAATTCCCTTTAGACTTGCATATTCAACTATTGATAATGTAACATCTTCAATAATTTTAATAATATTGCCATTTTTTAAGTGCAGACTAAACAAATCTACTTCTATTTTATTCATATCTATTACATTATTAATCAACCTAATCAATCTATGACAATTTTTTTTCATTATTTTTGAATATTTAAAAAATTCCTCAGCAGTATATATAAATGAACTATCTTTATGAACTTTTTCTAATAACTGCAAGGCACTGTAGATAATATTAATAGGTGTCTTTAATTCATGTGATATAGTTGAAAAAAGTTGAGTCTTTAATTTATTATATTCATTAGATTCTTGTAGCAACAAATCTTTCTTTAACGCCTCAACCTCTAAGCTTTTCGAAATCCTCTTAAGCTTTAGTTCTTCGTAGCCTATTTTTGAAAGCGCATTTGCAACTATAAACAACACTTCTGCGGCAGCAATTACATTTTTTTCTGTAATAATTTTAATTTCCCTTATAGCCTCAATAAATTTAGCCTCATCGCCACCTATTTCTTTTGCTGTTTGTATATACCTTGATTTTTCAGGTTTCTTTGTTAAAACTTGTCCACCTAAGATAGTTCCAATTTGTTTGCCCTCTACTAAAATAGGAGCTGCAAAATCAATTAGTCCAGCATGGCAGGTATAAATATAAGGCCTACTTGTTCGTGCTGCTTCCGCTCCAGCTTTTCTATGAGACTCTGCACATCTATTATCACCTATAGTGGTAGTATGTATAAGATCAGTACAAAAGCTTGTATAGGAGCTTGGGTTAGTCACTGGATTTCCACTTTTATCTACAGTTACACTTGCAATATCCATACTTTCAGCAAAGTTATCCTGGAATGTTTGTAGTATGTTAATATCTATAACATCTTTTATTTCAAGTGAATCTATATCAATATCGCAATTAGTGTTTCCAATCATAGTTTAGATTTCCTCCAATGTTTTTAATTTAATTTTTATTTATTATAAGTTACCATTTCAGCTTAATTCAAACAATTATATTCATATTATAACATATTATGTAAATTCCTACTATTCTCTCAAATAGCAGAGTTTTGATTTTTCTATTTAATCTATTCTTCTTAATATTGCGATTATTCATCCTCAAAGTACACTTATTACTTTGCTTATAAATTACCCCTACTCCCTCTTGATATGATCCCTCTAAAGTAGACAACGTAAATATAAAAACGTTACTACATTGGAGGATTTATTTTATAAGACTTCTTTCTAACCGAATAGTTAATATATATTTAGAACATCATAAAAGTAAGCATTACTTCTAGATGCGCTAATAACAATCTTGAATGGATGATTTTGGTATCCATATATTATAATATTTCCAAAGTTATCTTTATATTTTTCTTTTATATCTTTAAAATTAAAAATATAATATCCAATTATTATTCCATTTTTAAAGCTACCTGTTGCTCTATTTAAAATCTCATTACCATACATTACGTTGTGCTCTTTAATTTCAAATATTTCTACTCCATTACTAAAATATGGTCGTATAATTATTCCTGATATATTTGATGAAAAAGCAAACATTACAAGTACTATTAAACTAATAACCAAAAGTGTTTTATAAAAAATATCTATATCCACTTCTCTCAGATGTTGAAATATACTCACAACTCCAAAATAATCTAAAAATAAAGATAAGTATGTTCCAAAAAGCATTACTCCCGCAATTAATATTACAGTAATATCTTTATATTTAGGAAAATCAAGTTTTTCTAGTTTTTTTATTCTATTTAAAATAGAATAAGAATCTTTAATTCTTACCAAGATAATAAAATTTATACTAGACATCAAAAAAAACTTAACTAAAAATATATAAGTAAAATTATCATTTTTCAAAAAAATAAATATGATAAGAAACATCATATTTATAGCAATTGGAACTCTTAGATTTTTAAATATTTTTTTCATTTCTCCTCCTCAACTAATATAGATAATCTTTACTTCTCTATGGTCTGCTATGCTAATAAATCCTGTTGTCTTTGCTGTTACATATATATAGTTATAAATTTTAATCAAATCCCTTCTAATATGAATTTATATACCTTTGCAGCGTAGTTTGTGAAGATTATGAATTTATATATCACTACCAAAACTGCAACTAATAGTACAAGGTTAATAACTGACATAATAATTGTAGAATAGTCAATTCCCATAAAAATCATCCTTTCTTATTTATAATTTTGTTATATTAAAAATGCCTTTGCGACGTAGTTTCTCTAACAATAGGAAAGCAACTTCAATTAAGCAAAACATACCCCATTAAATGTCGTCCTATCTTAGTATTGCGACAAAAATATACCTCATATTCATTTTTGAATATGGCATATTTTAGTTTTGTTATAAATCTTTAAGTATTAATGTGACTTAGTTAAATTCTTATATCTAGCTGATAAATTGGAATTTGTTTTAATATTTTTTTATAATATTGGTACACAAATTTCACAATAATGCTTATTTATCATCTGCATTGCATAGCGTTCAAGAATAGGTCTTCTATCATCAAATTCATAATTTCTTTTTGACAACTCCGAAAATATCTCCATCCATGCTTTTTGCATAGCATCTACTGTATGACTTATTTCAAATACGCAATATTTTCCACCGATAGTTTTTCCAAAATTAATATACTTATTATCAACCTTAAATTCATCCGAAACAACTAAACATGTATCATAACGACAATTTTTAGGTTCTGTAATTTGAGGGTTATCTTGAGCTATTCCTAATATGATTGAACTTTCATTAAATAAGTCTTTTTCTCTAGCCCAACTTTTTAATTGTTCCATTATTTGCACATTCTCAGAACCATAAGTACCTGTTTTTCGTATATAAGCAATTTTATATGATGATATCATTTCAATATTAAT
The DNA here is from genome assembly GCF_002995745.1 of Clostridium vincentii. GTDB lineage: Bacteria > Bacillota > Clostridia > Clostridiales > Clostridiaceae > Clostridium > Clostridium vincentii. The sequence continues at coordinate 5,815 of NZ_PVXQ01000015.1, forward strand.
ATCCATAACTTACCTTCTTTTTTAATAGAGTACATCGATGCCTGAAATCATCATATAATGCTTTAAAATGTATTTCAACTTGTTTTTTAAATTACTAAATTACTATTTTTATTACTCAGCCTTAAATTGAAATTTAGCTATTCAAAAGTTTTTCTAAATCTTCAACAGAAGCGCTCATTTTTATTGAAATTTCGTCTATAGTTAAACCAATAGCAAAGAAACGGTTTATTACCATTTTCATATACTCTCCTACTTCAATTAGATGCCCATCCAAATCATAAAATCTAACAACACGCTGTCCCCAACTATGTTCTATAACATCACCTAAATATTTAATATTGGGATATTCTTTTAATTTTTCAATAAAATTATCAAAGTTTTCTTCTTCAAAACAAAGTTCAATATTGTTACTCTTTTCAAGAATTTCTTCTTTTGGAAGATTTATAAGCCAGTCAAATTCTTGTTGCAATGATAATCCACAAGTAAATGATATGTTAATACCATAGTTCTGATATAATTCCACCTCAAACAAATCCTCATAGAATTTTCTTGATAAATTAATGTCTGCTACTGATATGACCGTACAAGTATATTTCATTCAAATTCTCCTTTCAAATTTCATAATATTACACTTCTAACTCAAGTACTATTCATAAAATAAGAAAATTGACTTTTGATTTCTATAATTCTATTTTTCAGGCTGGAATGAAAAATGAGCATGAATAATTTCCCATCTATTATCCATACATTCCAAATATAATGTACTTCTTACTGCTGGAACAGGAAAACTTTTATATTTTGAAATAAAACATAAGCATGCAGCCTCTCCTTTATGAAAAATATTTATATTCTCTATAATAAGTGGCTCAACCTCTCCTGATTCAGTCGATTTTCCTTTTTTGAAAAAATCAGAAATTAATTCCAGATGTTCTTCTAAACTATATGTATCATTATTCTTATGATTATCAAAATATATTAAAACATTACCTTTTGAGTCATAAAATTCTTTTAAACCTATTAAGTCTTTATTGTAAAAACACTCATTGTAAGCATTTAAGAAATCAATAAAAATATCATCAGTATTCCTACTTTCCATCCTAATTCCTCCCTATCTATTTCTTTTGAATTATTAGTATGTGAATAATTTAAATAATCTCCTCTACAAATTACTATTTATAATACTCAACTTTAAATTAGAATTTGTATTTTTACAACTCAAAAGGTGAAGATTACCGCACCCATTTTCTCTAATTTATCTTTCATCTTTTTGAACTTGCCATAATTTCCAATACCAATAAGCGATTCATTAAATAAAATCTTATATTGCTTCGTTATTCCATCAAGAGCTGAAGCACCTACACAGTAATTACCATCTACACCAACTAACTCAAGTTCGCTTGCATTTATCTTTTGTAAATACTCCATTAACTGTTTATTAGAAAAACAACTTGCCTTTCTTTTTTCAAACACGTTATTAGATATGACCGAAAGTCCATCAACTAACCTTTTTGGCTTTCTTCCAAATTCCCAAAAGAATCTATTTACAATATAAATCACTGATTCATTAGGATATTCTAAAAATTTTTCATTGATAGACTCTATCAGTTCCTTAGTCTTATAAGGATATATTTTTACATTCCTAGAATCCCCTACATAGTCTTCCTGCATATCTATAACTAATAAACATTTCATTAAATCACCTCGTTAAAAATTACTATTTTTATTACTCAACCTTAAATTGGAATTTAGCTTTTACTATTCTTTAATATTTTTACAGAACTATATACAAGTACAGGAAGAGCAACAATCGTTATAACACCCACTACCCTTACTAATATATCTGGTAATTCAATCCCAAGAAGTGAAGAAAAAGCATTTATAATAGTTGCAATTCCAATAATGAATAAACTGATTCCCCACATTGTTCTATTTCTCTTATTATTCATTTAAACCTACCTCCAAATTACTATGTATCTTTTGGTTAATTATAGCATATTTTGCAAATACCGTATCGTTCAATTTCCGAAGAACATTGTCGTCCTTTACACATATTCCATATTAATAATATACTTGTTGTACAAGCCTGCATTATTACAACGGGTTCACTTTAGAGGTGCAAAGTAAATAGCATAAGTATTGTCAACTAAATTAAAACCAAAATTTAAGTATAAAAACATCTCACATCAATTCCTATGATGTGAGATGTTTTTATACTTATTTAGAATTTTATTTATTAGAGATCTCGTTGCTTTCAGGTTAATACGCACTTAATGAATAATATGCCTTAAAGAACCAAAAGATTAGGCTCAATTTGTTGATTTTTCAAGCATTTTTTTCAAATATCCTTCATTCAGCAAATGCACTGTTTCAAATTCACCTTTATAAAACACAGCCCAGTTATTAAACACACAAGGAAGTCTCTTTGATTTCTCTAAACTGTCAACTGCTATTAACTCAATAGGAATGTCATTTGTCTTGCAATATGCTTCAATTTGTTTTATGCAATTCGGTATATACGGGCACTGTAAACCATAGTAGATAGTTAGAGTTTCACTATCTATTCTCTGTGTTTTTGCAGTTGGTGCAAACTGTGGTTTTGAGCCATCAAAAGATAACGCTAAAAGCTCATACTCGCCATCAATGGTATCTACCGTTTCAAATCCAAATTTTTGCATAAACTTTTTCTCTGCGAGAAAAGGTTTTTTCTTCTTAGCGCTAATAATGCAAACACCTGCCTTGCTTTGCTTTTTTGCGTCTGCTATACAATAATTAAGTAATTCTTTGCCATAGCCCTTTCTTTTGAAACTTCCCGAAACCCAAAGACAATAGATATATATATAATTATCACCAACAATAGGCACCCAAGCTTTTTCAAGCAGTGTATATTCAATAAATACCTTGCCCTTTTCATTGAGTTTCCTAAAAACATGGCCTTCCGCTATTCTATCTGCAATCCATGCTTTTTTTACATCAACACCATATTGATGTTTTTTATCGGCAATAGCACAGCACAAATGTTCACTTGAAATATTGTCTGCGGTTAAATTTATAAAATCATTTTCCACCGTTTCATCCTCCTGTTATATAAAATAGTCTTCGCACCACCATAAATTACTGTTGCGACACAAAACATTTATTTACCACTAATCCTATTATTAGTTTTCAAGTATATATAAATAACCATTTTTTATTCTCTTAGGTATATCACCATTAAAGCCTAGTAACTTTAGCTCTTTAACTAAAGTTAGTAAAAAAAATCCATGAGATACTATAAGTATACTTTCTAATTTATTAATATCTATCTGCTGCAAAAATGCTTTTGCCCTTTCCTTTGTATCATTTATTGTTTCTAATTGCGATTTATGATTTATTTCCCATGCAACCCTTGATAAAATACTCCATATAACACTTGGTATTTTAAACTTTAATTTCCACATTGGATACATTTCAACTTCTCTTAACAATTCAGTCCTTTGTAAATTCTTATTATAAATACTCTCTGCGGTCTTAATAGCTCTTGTTAAATCACTGCAATAACATCTATCCCATTCATCACTGTTTATGTTGGTATCATTATATATTACAGTGGCATTATCATAACTAGTAACAAATTCATTAAAATCATTATGATTCATTAATTTCTTAGGTTTAAAATCAACTTTAAAATGCCTAACTATTCCTATCTTCATTTTCTCCTCCATTAAACTTCATTAAGTATATATATAATTATAGTTATTTGGTAATTGTTTACAAAATATTATTCTGGTAATAGCTCTTTATTAATCATCAGAATAATTACTTGTTTGATTTAAAATGTCCTCTGTCATAATACTAATAAATTTTTCAGGTTCTTCAAAAAGTGGACTATGGGCAGAATTTTTAAAGGTATAAAAACCTTTAATTGGAGCATCTAAGCTTTCATAATACTTCTTTGATAAAGAATAGTTTACTGTATAATCATATCCACCGCTAATAAAATAAACTGGAATATTTATCTTAGGAATCTTAGACGTTAAATCTATTGCTAGCATTTCACTAGATAAGTTACTATTCTTATTTAAATTAGCCTTACCTCTCCATATATTTATTTTTTCACTTAAAGTATATCCCTGACACTGCATTACTGGAAAGAAAATTCCTGTAATGACAGATTTCATATTTCTCATAGTACCAATACCAGCTTTATGCATTGCTTCATCTCTCAAAGAAGAAGCAAAAAATGAATATACTACCTTTTCTGATTCCATTACAGGAAATTTTTCTAACTTTGATACCATTGATAAATTGTTATTTTCTTTATAAAAGTCTATCATATATTGGTAAGCTAACTTTTCAGATTCAATCATATTTACGACTTGCCCAATGCCAATATAAGCATGATATAATTCGGGGTTACTTGCAGATACTTGAATTCCAAGAAAGCTTCCCCATGAATGCCCCATAAGATAAATTTTATCTTGATTAAAACGCTGGCGTATATAATTAGTCACTTGTATAGTATCATTCAATAATTGCTTTAATGTTATAGAAGCATTACAAACGCTAGTATTATAAGATAATCCTACCCCCCTCTGCTCCCAATAGCACACAATAAAGTGTTCCTCAAGATCTTTAGAATATTTCTCTGCAAGAAAATACTCAGGCATTCCTGGCCCACCATGAATAAATAATAACACAGGATTTTTAACACTCTTTCCTTTAATAAACATTCCCTGTTTGACACCATTAATATTAATAAATATTTTTTCAGAAATACTCTCTTCAATAACCTCATTATTTTCATCTAAAAAAGGTTGTATAGTACCAGGACTTTCAAAATACAATACTAATGTACAAATAAATAAACAAACTACTACACTACCTATAACCATTCTCCCCTTTTCTATAAATAATCCCCATTTGGTTTTTTTCATTTTTTAATCCCCAACTAATAAATAAATTCGATTCCACAAAAATTAACACCTTATAAAACCTATATATATCTATTTTCTAACATATATTGTTATAACATATTTTTACATTTTTAATCTTGTTTTATTTATTACTTATAATCATTATTTTAACCCTTGGATTCTTGTTTTTTAAACCTCATTTACTTGTGATATGGTTCTCCGTATCGGTTGCAAATGAGGTTTTTATTTTATATGTTAAACGTTTAAATTAATATATAACAATCACCATAATGATTTTTCACTACCTTTATTAACGACTTTCAATGTCATCATCTAAAGTTTTTTGATAAATCTTAAGATATTTCATATATTGATTAGATGTAATTATTTGATAGATATACCAAGCCACACTGTTCGAAATTGTAACAAATAAAAACCAAATAGTGCAGATTGCAAACAGTTCTAAACTTTTAAATGGACTGATTGAAGTTTTACTAAAATAGAGTAATGTTAAAATATATAACCCTAATCCAACTATAATTATTCTATAAACTTGTGGCACCTTTATGGAAATAATGTCCGTAAAACATATGATGATCCCCAATGTAAGAATACCAACATACCATAGTATTTGCTCAATAAACCCTATTGGGAATATCTTGAAACCGTAATAACTCTTATAAAAATATGCCATCACCATAATCACACCTATTAAGGCAAATGAAAATATTAGTGTGCTTATTATTTCTTTCACCTTTTTTAAAATTTTCTCTTTTTTGCTCATAGAATCACTCCCATCCAATTAATATTTTAAATTCTTTTATATTACGTCTAGATATAATAAGTTTTTCTTTGTTTTTAAGAGTTACCATAAGATTTCTATTTATCATTGGCACTACTTTTCTAATATATTTCGTATTAACAATGGTACTCTTAGTGGCACGAAAGAAAGAAAAGCCTTTATATTTCAACTCTATCTCATATAATCTTAGCGGACATTCTAAAATCATTTCTTTTAGATATACAAATGTTCTTTTATCTACACTTTCAAAATAATAAACTTCATCTGGATCTACCATAATATTTTCTTCATTTGAAGTAACCCAAAGCTTATAATCCATATTTTCAACAAACCCTTTTATCTTCTTTATTTTTCCATTCTCTACTGAACAATAAATAACCACTTCATCCTCTTCAAATTCTTCCTGGTTCTTAACAGTTACTTTCAATTCATCCCCTCCTCGTCCCTAACAATAGTTTAATTAGAATCAAAAATCAATACCTTAGTTCCATGTGGTCAAATAGCTATTCTATCAGGCCAAAAAACACATTCCCTAAAGACGTATTCTTCTGCAATCTTACCCTCCAATGATATATTCCCATTATTATGACACCTCCGGATCAAACCTTATACGAATTATTATTATAAATTTCATCCAATCTTTTATTTAGGCATCATAAAATAAACATATAAAAATCCATGTCCAATCTATCTCTAGATCGGCGTGGTTTTGACTAGTGGAGGCGAAACACACCTAACCACTGTTTTACCATCCAAATTTAGTAAAAACCTCATTTACTTGTGATATGGTTCAGCATTCATAATTCTAATTCTTCAATTACTTAATGCGCCCTAGCCTCCCAGTGTGACTCAATTTACAAATATTGTTCATTAATTTATTAATCTTTCTATTGTATTATCTATTCCTTCTACAACACCAAATCTACCGTTAAATATCTTAAAGTTATAATACTCATATAAATCCTTTGCTAATATATTTCCATTATTAAATGTTGTATTTGTTTTCTCTGGAATAATTACCTTATACCCATACTCAAAAGCAATTTTACAAGTAGTATCAAAACAATATTCTGTTTGCATACCTGTGATTATTAACTGATTTATACCTTTATTATCTAGATACTCTCTTAAACTTGTCTCCTTAAAAGCAGAATTATAATTTTTACATATTATCTTTTCAGTTGCGGTTGGACTTATTTCTTCATAAATATTCCATCCATATGAATTTAGTTCTAATTCGCCACCGATTTTATCAGTATGTTGAATATAAATTATCTCTACATTTTTTCTCTACATTTTTCAATTAATCTTTTTATATTACTTATAACTTCTTCTATTGCGAAAGGTTTTGCTAATACTAATGCATTTTGAACATCTACAACTAAAAGTGCTATATTTCCCATCTCTCTGTCTCCTTTATATAAATTTATCTTAGTTTAAATATAAAATATCTAATTCTACAATTGTTTTAACTTAGAAAGGGATATCGGGCCATATTTCAATTGCCACAGAATTATTGATTTCCATTTTCCTTTAATTGTATCGTGCACTACTTCTAGAGGACATGTATACTCATCTCTTATCTTCAATTTATATCACATCACACTCAAAATTCGTCTTTTTTTCTAAAAATAATTCTTTATTAAATATCACTACAAATAAACAAATTACTGTTAAAACAGCTACAAGTACTGTAAATCCTTCCGCAGTTAACCTTCCTCTTAGGAGAAACTGATTAGTTGTATTTATTGATACATGCCAAATTGTCGTACATAATAAATTCCCATCTGTTTTGTAATATACCCATGTCATTAAAATAGATAGTTCCATTGCTGACACTATAAATATTAGAAATCCAAATATGCCAAGATTAAAAGACATATGCCAAAATCCCCACAAGAAACCAACGATTAGTGTACTAATAAACGGAGTATATTTTGTTCCAAGAGTTGGTAGTAAAAATCCACGCCAGCCTATTTCTTCAAACATACATCCAAATATTATGGCAACTATATTTACTATATAAAATGCAATTGACCCTTCCCATGGATGATATGAAAAACCCAATAAAGACAAAATTCCCGCAGTCAAAGCAACTGATGTTATTGATATTCCTAAGATCACCGGAACCCATTTTGAATTTCTTGCAGCAATAGAAAAAGACTTTTTAATTTTTATCCATATATCTCTATTCTTCGTAATAATGCATATACTAATCACAGCCAACGTTGGTGCCAACTGTGGAAACGACACCGAATAGTAACTAGCATTACTTAAAACATTCTGCGGAATAATCAATACACCACTAATTACAAGAACAAAAATGTAATATAAAACTGCTGGATACTTTTCAATCACCTTTTTCATGTCTATCTCCTTTATTATAAAATGTTTATTTTGATTGTTTCCTATTAACCCTATGATAAGCCTGTCCCTTAAATAGGAATTAAACTTTTCTTTATGTCCTAATTTACGAATAAAGTGAATCAAATAGTTAACTTCAGATTGTATCACAAGCCCTATTCAAACATATTAATTGTTTTTAAAATGAAAATCACAAAATCTCTTTCCTTCAGCAATTGTACCACTTCGTTCAAACTTAACCTTGGGCAAATAACCGCTAAATGTTGTTGTATCATTAGCACAAAAAACTGTACATAGTTCAGGGTGCCCGTACTGACTTGTAACTTCAAAATAAACACATCTTTTAATATTTAAATGAACCTCTTTATTATCATATCTGATCCATTCTGTTTCCCAACCTTCATTAGGATAATTTTTGTTCATAACCTTTTTACATCCTATCTTAAATAGATAATAAAAAAACGGTATTTTTCCCAGTATCTGATTTTTCTTTTTCATAATCATAGCGTACTTTTGTGTTTCTTCAAGTATATTTTTATAAGCATTTTCAGTTGAAAAACCATACTCAAGTAAAGACATATAATATGCAAGGGCAGGAAAAATATACTTAGTCATATGCCATTTTATCACGTCACTGTTTCTATAATCTGCTTCAATTTTCATTTTCCGAAAATTTTCTTCTGCTTTATTGTATATACATAGACCTTTTTCATTTCCGTACTTTTGAGTACATATAGATTTCAAATCTTTGAAATTAGTATCGCTGTAATTCATTATTTAATATCCCTCTCTTAAAAAGTATTTTTAGACTAAAATATAATTTATAAACATATTATTCTTAAATTGTGTCGCAATAATCTACGATTGTTCATTAATTTACTAAATATTTTTCAATACTCTCAGCTTCTATTTATCATTGAATAATTTCTCTACCCGGCTTAAAAAACCCTTGTCCAGATCTTTAGCATACCCTTCAAAATTTTCTTTATTTACACTCTTAATAACACCTTGGGCTTTTAACTCATTATCTAAGTTAATTAATACATCTTCAAAATTCATATTTTTACTAGCTTGCATGCCGTCACTAAAAAAATTAACAGACTTATCATCATTAAATATAACCTTATAATATGGTGAATAAGAGTTTTTATGCCCTTTTGCAACTCCAACATTAACACTATTTATATCACTATAATTATAAATAACACCTTTAGGAGTTATAGGTGTGCTTACCTTAATGCTGTTATGATATAAAATTGAATAACCTGTCATTCCACAATATATAGGTATTATTAGAACACATATATAGCAAATTTTTATTGCCTTAAATATCTTTGTAATCTTATCATCAAATGATATAAGTCTATTTAATATCTTATAGAGAAACTTTTCAGGTTTACTAAGTGTTTCAATATCTACAGTTTCAGTATCTTCTTCTATTATTTCTATTTGCTTATTTTTTCTTTCAGAAAACTTTTCCTTTATTCGAATAAAAGCATATGTAATTAAAATCAGAATCATAGTTATAGGTATCATGTCTAACTTGCCGGATACGAGCAACAAGTAGTCTCCTTTTGCAAATAAAAATAACTTCAAAAAATAGTAAGCTAAAAAGACTACCCCTGTAGTAACTAAAGCAAGTATAACAATTCCAATAAAATAAAAAATGCTAAGTACTATCCGTTTCATTTTTTTCATTTATACCCCTCTCTTTATACTAACGCATCGTTTCCTATACATATCCCTAACACGCACCACCTATAAACTCACAAAGTTATTATTTCACCTTTGCGACGTAGTTTGTGAATATTTTGTATTAAATGTTATGCTATCATTTTAATAATAACAAGAATAATAATGACTATACCTACAATGACTGAAAATATTCCAACTATTTTATTGCCCTTAGTAATTCCTTTTGAATCTCTCTGCTGTGCCATATTAATTTGACTTAATCCACCCCAAAATGTAGTAAGTCCTAAAAATATCATCATAATATCAATATTGCCATTAAAATAATTGAAAAAGTGTAAGATTCCTAAACAAATAGTGTCCTTTTATATTTGATTCTATTCTTTCCATAATTCAAATTTCTCCATATCTAATAGAATGCAATTAACTATACCTGCATATTATGCTTATTTAAAAATATAAAACTTTTGTATTTTATTAAAATATAAATAGCAAAAAATCTAATTAGCAAACTTCCTATCGCCAATATATCTCCAAGTAAAATTGCAACAATACAACCCAAGGCATTAATAGAAAGTGTTATTATCGCAAACTTTATACCTATTCCTTTTTTAGTCAATAATAATACAGATGATATTATTTCAAGCACAGCCATGAAAATTCCATATGCAACAGCGTAGGTAGGAATAACATCACTTTTAAACGTGCCACCCACTCTTAATAAATGACGAAAACTGAACCATGTCATATTTGGTATTAAACCTTTTACTATGCCCATAATTCCGCCAATGAGCATGGTGAATATTAGAACATATAATAAAATCTTGTTTCTCTTCACTACTTAATCTCCTCACTATTTCTCCAAATAATATAGAAATAAACAAAGTTGCTTTTTAAGAATAATCTGTATTACAAATAATTTAGTTCTCCTAATATGTTTTGTTCATTCTGTGTTACATTCTCTTTGAAAAATATACTATCTACATTATTACAATACCATTCAAACGCGTTTTTTAAACCTATTGAAAAATCAGTTTCAATATTATAAAGTTTACTAATTTTCGATATATCAAGTACATTATTATAATTAAAAAATGGGAAGAAGTCTCGTTCTTTTCTGTTGTAATTATTATAATCATACTCAATTACTTTTGCTTTCTTACCAACTACCTTCGCACAACATTCAATCCACTCTTTTATTGTAATAGCTTTCTTATTACCTACATTAAAAATGGAAATTCTATCAAGATTAGTATTTAGCAAATTTAAAATAATATTTGCTAAATCAGTTGTATAAATAAACTGTAAGCTTGTACTTCCGTTATAGGGTATAATAATAGGCTTGTCGTTACAAATATGTTCAAATATAAGACTTTCTCTTTGAGCATAGTTATTTTCTCCATAAACATAAGGAGGTCTTAGAATTATCAAGTCTCTTTGTGTGTTTTGGAACTTTTCTATCAAAAAATATTCTGCTTCTATTTTGTTTGTTCCGTAGGATGTCCAATATTTATTTTCTTTCAACGGAGTTTCTTCACTATATGGAATACTAAAATTTTCGACATCATAAACAGCGCTTGAACTGATAAATACAAACTGTTTTAGGTTTTCTTTATTCAAAGAATTATATAAAATTTCAACTTGTGATTCATTTAAGGCAGACACGTCTATAACAATATCAAATGAGTATTTGCTTAAAATAGTATTTATTTGCTCCGTGTCATTTCTATCACATTTTAAGTTGATTACTCTTTTATCATTATTTTCTCTTGTACCTCGATTAAGGGTGTATACTGAATAGTTATTATCCAACAAAGCATCAACTATTTTCTTACCAATAAAATAGCTTCCACCCATTACTAACACCTGCTTTATCATTTTATATTCTCCTCTCATTAATCAATAATTTTTATTTCGTTTAATTCTACATTTGCAACGTAGTTTACGAAGATCACGTCACATTATAAGAATATACTATAGATAAATTCATATAATTTCCTTAAATTTTTCCAATCTAAAACAACCTTCATCATCTACCTTTATTAGTCCATCTTTATAATCATATCCCATCTTTTTATAAAATTCACATGCAGTAATTGATGCTGGAATTTCGATTCTTTTTGCTCTTATAAAGTATTCATCTTTCTCAAGTGTTTTAATTATTTCTTGTCCTATCCCTTTACCATGTAATTCTGGCAGAACAAATATTGTTAAAAGTATACTTTCATCTTCTTTTCCCCAAAAACTTGAAATTGCTCCGCACCCTACAATTCTCTCATTTATATATGCAACATACATATGTGCATAACTACTAATTTATATTACCTTATCTGAATTATAAACCTCTGCTAATTTGTAAACTTTCCATATTAAACCTCCAATTTAAAAATATGTTTATGTTTTTAAATTTCATTTTCTCTCCAATAGCCTATTTTCATGTCTATTTGTGAGTTCGCCCTTATTAAGTAATATAATTAAAAAGATAAGAATCAGTCCCAAAAAAATAATTGACGAAGTATTATACCCGATTTTTCCTAACTCACCATTGTAAGAAGAATTAATTGCAGAATTAATTGCTGCATGCGATAATATTGCCATTAATATATTTCCATTAGTGTTGCTATATATCCATGAAATATAAATTGAAAAAAGAACTACAGTCAGCATGAATATTGTTATTGATTTTAAGTCCTTTGTTCCTTCTGCTATTAGTTTAGGCAAATGCCACATTCCCCATATAACTCCAAGTATCACAGAAGATGCTATTTGGCTATATGATTTCTCAAGTTTGGGTAATGCATAACCTCTCCACCCTACCTCTTCCATAGTTGCAAATATAATAAAGATAGGAAACGATTTAATATAGTTTTCAAACGAAAACACCTCTATTATAGAAAAATGTCTACCCTCTACCGTAAATGAAATCATAACCGATAATATACTTATTATCATTATTGAAAAAATTGATAGTACGTACCACTTCTTATTTAAACCCTTTGGATTGAATCTTTTTAGTAATCCTTTTAATTCTCCTTTTCCACCTAACAATATTGTTAGGACTAAAGCCACTAATATTGGAAAAACCACGCCATATCCATATATGTATTTAATAAAATAAAGTGATTTGAAAATCTTAGTTGACCAACATATCCATGATAAAAGAAATGTTATTAAAAAATATAAAACTAATGATGATTTTTTAACATTTTTTACATATCTCCTTAAAAAAAGTCCCTGTATTAAGTCACAATTCACTACTATCTTGTTTTGAAAACCACTATTTCGATCTACTGAAAAACATAACTACCATATCTACTATCCTGTAAATCCACTTCCACAGTTTAGGTGTAAAACAAATCCCAACGGTGAGTAAACCTACACCTACTACAAATGTTAAAGCACCTTGGTCTCCTTCAAAATTGTTCAAGAATCCTAGAATCAGGGATATTATGATAAACAGTAACCCGCAAGTTGTCATTAGTATATTTCCTTTAATTTTTTTCAAAATTTTCACCTCCGATAAACACACTCATTTACTAGATATTCTTCAATACTATCCGCTTCCTTTTTTTATTCTTGCTTAAAACTATTGCAATAATCCAAATCCTATTTGTTGTTATTTATAATATTCTGTAATACATCTACATTTGATAACAAGTAATTATCTTGAATTACTTGATTAAAATTTCCTATGTCTTTTATCTCAATTAAATTTTTAACCATGGATCCAATTGAATTTAAAATTGTATCATTGTTCACCTTTATCTCCTCCATTTAAACAAGTATATTCATATTGTAGCATATTATGTAAATTCTTACTATTCTCTCAAAAAAAGCACTTAGCATTACTGCCAAGTGCTAAATATAACTTATTTCTTTAATCAATTCTTTGATATAAGTCTTTGAATGTGAACTATTAAATATGTTAACTCTTCATGTGGTAAATGTGTTTGGTATTTTTCATAAAAATAATTATCAATCTTAAGTGCACAAGAAAATGCTTCTTTATATTTACTGCTTACTTGATCGTAAAGAATATCGTCGGTCTCATTTAACATTCTATCTGCAAAATATCGCTCTACAAAATACTTAATATGAGTAATGAATCTTGAATAGTGTATGCTTTCTGTGTCAAATCCATCTTTTATTGAATACCTAACTACATTAACTATAACTCCCACTAATTTTGCAGCTTTCATTGTATCTAGAGATTCATCCTTTTCATCTTGAGCATTTACTAGATGAAAAGCTATATTGGCACCTTCTTCTTCTGAGAGAGAAATATTAAATTTAGTATTCATTAACTTAATAGCATACAAACCTACTGCAAATTCCTTAGGATAGAAGTTCTTAATTTCCCAAAACACTCTATTTGTGATGTTAATATTCTCAATAAAACGCTTAATTGCAAAATTCAAATGGTCTGCTAATATAAAGTATATACTGTCTTTAAACTTAACATTTAATACATTCTTAGCATATGTTATTATATCATGTGTCACGTCTATAAGTTCTGGATGAATTGCATTCATCAAGTAGCTGACCTTCTCCAATTCATTGTTATCCACAGGTATAAAAGTCTGCTCAATACTCTGCTTTTCAATTATCATTCCAGTTTTCTTACCATAACCTATTCCTTTTCCAAGCAAAATAAAATTTTTACTTTTCTCGTCCTGTGCAAGAACTATACTTGAATTTAATACTTTCTCGATTGTATACAAAGCAACTCCTCCAATACTATTTAATCTAAATCATTTCCGTTACTTGCAATAACCTTTTTATACCACTCAAATGATTGTTTCTTATAACGCTTTAGTGTTCCTTTTCCTTCATTATCGCGATCTACATAAATAAATCCATAACGCTTCTTCATCTCACCAGTACCTAAGGAAACAATATCAATTGGTCCCCACCAAGTATATCCTAAGATATCTACACCTTCCGAGATAGCTTTTCCGATTTCTTTAATATGTGAACGTAAATAATCTATACGATATGGATCTTTTATAGTTCTATCTTCTTCTAATATATCATTTGCTCCAAGTCCATTTTCTGCTATGATTAATGGCACTTGATATCTGTCATATAGCTGATGTGCTGACCATCTTAACCCAACTGGATCTATCTGCCAACCCCAATCGCTAGACTCAACATATGGATTTTTTATACCGTCTAATATATTTCCTTGTATTCTTTCCTCATTTGGATCAGTACTTACACAGATACTTTGGTAATAGCTAAATGCACAAAAATCTACTGTTCCGTCTTTTAGAATCTGCTCATCGCCATCTTCCACCTTTATATTAATATCATTCTCTTTATAGTAAGCTTTAGCAAAGGATGGATAGTATCCTCTAACATGTACGTCCCCACATAGATAGTTCCTTAGCTGCATAGCCTCATTAGATAACATCATATCTTCTGGCTTACATGTTAATGGATATTGACATATATATGCAAGCATACATCCTACCTTAAAATTCGAATTAATTTCATGTGCTAACTTTACAACTTTAGCACTAGTTACAAATTGATGATGTAAAGCCTGGTAACGCATATATTCTGGAATTTCCTTTGGCTGTACAGCATCACCTTTTTCATTATATAATATCGATCCTCCTTGGAAAGCTTTTATATCTAAGGTCAAACAGTTAATTTCATTGAAAGTAATCCAATACTTAACATCATTTTTATATCTCTCAAATAGAACCTCACAATATCTTGAAAAATGATTTATTACTTCTCTTCCATACCAGCCATTATACTTCTTAGTTAAATAAAATGGAGACTCATAATGAGAAATTGTTACAAGAGGTTCCATATTATATTTCTTTAATTCTGCAAACACATTATCATAAAACTTTAATCCTGCTTCATTTGGAGTATCTTCTACTCCTGTAGGGAAAATTCTTGACCATGCTATAGAAAAACGAAACATTTTAAATCCCATTTCAGCAAATAACTTAATATCTTCTTTATAATTGTGATAAAAATCTATTCCATCATGTGCTGGGAAATAAACATCTTTTTCAATATTTTCATATACTTGTCTTGTCTTATTAAAGGCTGCTGCACTTACATGATCTTGAGTACTTTCACCTTTACCATCTTCTAAGTATGCACCTTCGAACTGATTTGCTGCAACTGCACCACCCCAAAAAAAATCTTTAGGAAATAAATCTTTCATTTCTACACCTCTATTTTTGATACTATCATAATAGTATCTTCATTTTTATCTTTTGAATACGAAGCCTTTTCAACTAAATATTTATCACTATTAGTAATAATAATTGGAATTATAGTATCATAACCAGCTGCTTTAATTTCCTTAATATCAAATTTCATAAGTAAATCACCAGTTTTAACTCTGTCTCCAACTTTTACTTTAGGATCAAAGTGCTTACCATTAAGCTGCACTGTATCAATTCCTATGTGGAAAAGAACTTCTGCTCCATTGTCTGCTATTAAAGCTAAAGTATGTTTTGTATCAAATAACATTACTATCTCACCATCACAAGGGGCATATAAACTTCCCTCTGAAGGATTAATAGCGATCCCTTCTCCTAATATTCTCTTAGAAAAAACATCATCGTTAACTTCAGCAAGAGAAACAACTTCTCCTTTGATTGGTTGATTTATGCTAATTATATCACAAACATTTACACTTGCATTAGTTGTCCCTACTGTGCTCTTAGCTTCTATATTTACTGATGTTTCAGCTTCTTCCTCATCTTCTTTCCATGAAATGAAGGTTATCACAAATGATGCTATAAAAGAGATAACAAAACCTGCAATAGCAAAAATTATATTCTTGCTGTTATTCTCGTCTATAAACATTGAGATACTTGCAATACCAGGCCCTACAGCAGTAAATGCTGCTACACCAAATAGACCAATCCATAAACCACCTATTAAACTTGATATCACAACACTAATAAGCACACGTTTTCTCTGCAATGTTACACCATAAAGTGCTGGTTCTGTAATACCAAATAATGCTGAAATACCAGCAGATATTGATGTAGATTTAAGATCTGTATCCTTAGTACGAAGAGCTACTGCAAAACATGCACCACCTTCAGAGATGTTGTGAGCTAGAGATGCAGGTAAGTATAACAATTCTTTCCCAAATCCAGTTATTGATGAAATTGCATATGGAACTAATGCTTTATGCATACCAGTGGCAATCATAAATGGAAGAATAGCTGCAACAAGACCTACTGCAACCCATCCAAATGTGTTGAATACAAATAAGATAACAGATGTTAAAACTGTCCCTAAGTAAAATCCGATTGGTCCTAAAAGCAAAAGTGTCATTGGTACTGTTAATAGCAGTGACATCATTGGTACAAAGAAAATACGAATAGGTTTTGGTGAAATCTTAGTAAATAATCTTTCCATACATGCATAGAAAAGCACTCCTAATATTGCTGGAAATACTTGAGATGCATATGCAACATTTGTTATTGGAATAGATAAAAAACTTGCTCCTTCGCCTAAAAGTGTTGTCATCTTAGGAAATAAAAGCATCCCCATAGCTCCAACAGCAACTATCTTATTAACATTCAATTTTGTTGCTGTAGTAATAGCAACCATTAATGGCAAGAAGTAAAATATAGAATCACCAATATAACTTATGATAAGATATGTCTGTCCAGTCTTATCTATAAGATTAAACATTGTTAATACTAGTAATATTGATTTTAAAATACCAGCACCTGCGATTGCTGGAACTAAAGGTTGAAATACACTAACTATAAAATCTAAAACTACAGCTCCAATTTTTTTCTTCTTTGCTGATTTATTATTGTTATTTCCGAACTTGCTATTCTTCAACAATTCATCATAAACCTCAATAACGCTATTTCCTATAATTACTTGGCATTGCCCCGTCATAACTACTCCTAAAACTCCATGAACTTTTTTAAGGGCTTCTATATTTACTTTACTATCATCTACAAGTGTAAAACGTAATCTTGTTGAACAATGTTCTAGGTGAGCTACATTATTGTCGCCCCCAATATAATTCAGAATGTCAGTTGATATTTTTTTGTAATCCATTTTAAATTCTCCTCTACTATTTAATAGGTTTACATTTTGGCCAAAATAATAACTAACAAAAAAAGATCCCTAAAAACGATATCATATCGCTCTTATGGATCCTGCCTGCATTACCAGTAACATGTCCCGTTCTTTAATTGTTAACTTAATTATATTACATTTAGATGTAATTTACAAGAGGTAAAAATTATTTTTGTAAACTTTTTCTTTAAGCCTATATCTACATGTTGGACATTATATTAAAAAGAAATCAGTTCCTCTATCATAGGGAACAATATTAATCTTTTCTTTTGTAAGTGATCTTATGTTATGACTTTCTTCCCAGTCAAATAGTATATTACTAATTGAGTTCTATGAGCCAAGTTACTCTTTCCCAATATGGTACTTATATGATTTTTTACCGTGCCCTCGCTTATAAATAACTTTAAGGATATATCTTTATTAGATAGCCCTTCTGCCATAGCCTTTACAATTTCTAATTCTCTTTTAGTATAAATACTATCATCGAAGTTTCCGCTCACATTATTAGCCTTTTGAGTTATTTTCTCAAAAATACTCTCCTCTAAAACATTAACCCCGTTATATAAGGACTTTATCATTTGCTTTAACTTTTCAGGGGTGTGATTTTTGATTAAATATCCCTTTGCCCCATTTTGTATTGCCTTTTCTACTAACTCATAATCATCAAAAGTAGTTAAAATCAACACTTTACCAAGATGTTTTTTTGCAATTTCCTTTGTAGCTTCTATTCCATCTTTATCAGGCATCTGAATGTCCATTAATATTATATCAACCTTATTTTTTGAACATAACTCTACTGCTTCTATTCCATTCTTTGCACATCCAACCACGTGAAAATCCTCATCCATACCTAATATTATTCTTAGACCATCTCGAACAAAGTCACTGTCATCTGCAATTACAATTCTTATTTTATCCTTTATATCATCCAATACGCTTGTCCCCTTTGATTGATTTTTCAGTGTTACTTTATTGGCAGAAGCATGTTTATCTCAAAGCCAATCTCTGATCTAACACTAAAATTACCATGAGCAGCTTTTGTCCTTTCCTTCATTCCAGCTAGTCCCATACCCTCTATAATGTTATTACAGACTCTTCCATCATCACTTATGCTACATCGAACTAATTTATTAAGAATTACTATATCAATTTTTATAGTTTTGCATCCTGAGTATTTCAAGGCATTTGAAAAAGATTCTATAGTATTGTCTAATATAACTTGCCAACTGCTCTCTGGAACCATTTTAATTTCTCCATTACAGACTAGTTTTGCATTTATATTATAGTTGTCATTAAAATTCTCGCAAAGATTTTTCAGCTGCAAAAGTGCTAACTGTCCTTTATTTGGCTTTTCATTTCTAAGAATTGCTCTAATTTCATCTAAACTTTTTCTTAAGGTATCTATTACAGCTTGAACAATTTTCTTAGAATCCGCGGGCTTACTTTCAATTAAAAGTTTACTAGCTTCAAGCTGATAAACAGATCCATTAATACTATGTCCAATTTTATCATGGAGAGCTTGGGATAACCTACCTTTCTCTTCAAGAAATAGATTTTCAAAGGCTAAGGTTGATTTTTTCATATCAGCTTTAGACTTAACTTTCTGATTTTCAATATTTGTCTTTAAACTGCTCTCATTATCAATAAAACTACTTAAATTTATTTTGTAACCTTTTATTATATAATAATGCTGAAAATAGATAATATTACAACTCACACAGGAAATAATATATACTAATTCATATCCAGCTATATGTACTATCCCTAAAAAAGTTAAAAAATATAAGTATCTAGAGAGGTGAAAATACTCCATTAAATCCAAAATCACCATGGGAATAAGTAAAAAATGAACCTCTCCTAAGCTGAAAATTAATATTCCACAAATAATTAAAGATAAGCTAAGTAAAATTATGCTCTTCTTCTCTAATAGCTCATATAAAATGGTAATTGCTGCAAATATAAATAGTAATCCTACTTCTAAAATATTTCTATTATAATTAACACTTCCACTTATATTAATGAAATATGTTATTAATGAAAATATATAAATTAGCTTACTAACTGGAAAGTAATACTCTGCTATCTTTTCCTTCATATTATTACCTCGATTATAATATATTGTATCTTAATTACATTATAAAATATAAACATAAGAATAAGAAGGGATATACTACCATATCCCTTCTTATTTTTATTTACTATTAAATTTTAATCCTAAATATCCTATTGACATGAAAATTGATACAAAGGCCATAACAATTACTCCAAATAAGATTATCCATCCACTAGTTCCTAGTAAAATTTGCTCTGCGGTTTTAACTATCCATGTCTGGGGCATAAGCAAGGAAATATTCTGCATCCACTTAGGGACAGTATCTATTGGAAAATACAAACCTGACATCAATGAACTAATTGTAACTATAAAGAAAGCTAGATAATTTGCTGTACTTACGCTTTCAAAAATAGTTCCTAAGGCTAATCTTAAGGTGTTAAATATCAACCCTAACCCAAATGTTAATATAGCAATCTCTCCTAAGTCCATACCTAAATCTACACTAACAAATAATTTTATACCAATAACCACCATAGTAGTTTGAATTATTAATATACCTAAAGAAGCTATGGCTTTTACAACTCCATAATTTAACATACTGCTCTTTGTAATTGTGATTCTTTTTAGTACCCTATTGTTTTTCTCCTCAATGAGTATATCTGATATAAAATTCCCACTGAATATCAAGGCAATTGACATAATCGCTACAAAATATCCAAAATCATAAATTTTATTTTTACCTGTATTATCTAAAATCTTTTCACCTTCGGAAATAGATACTGATTCACCTACAGTTTTACCTAATTCTGCTCTTTCCATTAACTCTTTAAAAACTTCTTTATCTCCATTAGCTATCTTTGAATAGGAATTAAATCTTAATAATACCATGTCTATATTACTTTTTAATATATTAATCCTATCATCAGTTCCTGTAGTAAATATAGTAATTGTATTATCATCGATTCCATTAAATATTGTTTTAGAAAAATCTGAAGGAATATAAATGAAGCCATTATTAATACTCTTATTTGCTAAATTTATTGATTTCTCTTTTGCATTCTCTAAGTTATTCATCATACCCTCTTCGACTTTTATATTATAGGCACTGTTATTTTTTAATACCTTTATTAATTCATCAGATTCTGAACTTGAAGAGTTATCAAATACTATTACGCTCATTCTAAGGGTATCCATAGTGTTCATACTGCTAATTTGAATTCTCAAAATTAATGTTGAAAATAGTGGTATTAGAAAAATTAGGAAGATTGAAGCTTTATTTCTTAGCATAAGCTTTATGTTGCATTTAAGCATTATAAAAAATCCTATCAAAGTGCTTCCCTCCTTTTAGCTGTAATTACTGTTCCTATAATTATTGTTACTATTGAAATTGCAATGAGTAATACTATGCACTTTACTGTATAATCACTACTCCCCTTTGTTGAAATTTCTACTAAAGATCTATTTATATAATATAAAGGTGACAACTTCGCAATGTTATCACTAACATAACTGTACATATACATTTGAGTTGACCCTCCTATAAATCCAAAGAAGAATGCAGAAAAGAATATTATTACATTTGTTAATGACTGACTTTTAAATATTATTGAAAGCACTATTGCTATAGATGAAGAAGCTATAATTTCTAATAATATTATCCCTGCTGAAAGAAAGGGAGTGTTTCCCCAATTTACATCCATCAAAATTATTGAAGCTAAGGTTGCTATTCCTATTTGAATGGATACCGTAATGACTGCTGGTATTACCTTCCCGAAAAGCAATGTTAGTGGACTGGCATTTGAAAGTCCAATTCTACGTGTTACTCCATATTTCCTTTCATTACATACCACAATTGATACTGTCATCATACTACACCAAACAATATAAGCTATTTCAACTATCCCATAATATTGAATTGCAGTTGGGGTTGGATCAACAGTTATAGTTTCTAGCTTAACAAAGCTCTCATTATTTATTGCACTTTTAGAGTTTTCTTCAATAGCTATCCCTTTCTCTTGAAAATAACTCATTAATGCTTTATTCCCGTCAAAGACATACATCATTGACCCAATACTATTTTCAAATATAGTTGTATTTATGGAAAAACCCTCTTTTTTATAAATTGTATAGTCACTATTAGTTATATCTACATAAGCATTTATACTCTCATTATTAATCTGTTCTATAGACTCATCCTTTGTCATTTTGGAAAATGTAATATTATTTTCCTCAAAGTTTTTAATAAACCCAGGTAAGTTCTTTTCAATTTCACTTCCAGATTCTACACTATACCCTACCGTAAAAGGTTCTATAGTATAATTTTTATTAAGCAAATCAGAAAATGCACTGGATAATAATGCTATGAGTATAATAGGCAATCCTATTACAAGGAGCATTCCTACTTTATCTCTAAGCATAAGCTTTAGATTGTTTTTCACTAAAGTTAGAAGCATTTTTAACAGTCCCCCTCCCCATAGTCTCTAAGACTTTTACCAGTTAGAGTTAAAAACACCTCTTCTAAGGACATATTTTTATCACTATCTGATACTAATGAAACAAGTTCTTCCTTTGTTCCTAGAGCAATTATTCTACCATTATCCATAATTGCTATCCTGCTACAAATTGCTTCAACCTCTTCCATATAGTGACTAGTATATATAATTGTTGCTCCTTGTTTATTTATATATTTAATTTTTTCTAATATATAATTTCTAGATTGAGGATCTATTCCAACTGTTGGTTCGTCAAATATTAAAAGTTCTGGCTTATGACTTAATGCACAGGCTATATTTAATCTTCTTTTCATTCCACCAGAGAAATTCTTAGCAAATCCATTCCTGTGTTCAGAAAGTCCTACTAAATTTAAAGATTCTTCTACTGCAGCTTTTAATTCCTTTCCCTTAAGTCCATAAAGGGCTGCAAAAAGCTCAACATTCTCCCATGCTTTAAGATTTCCATGAATAGCCAGCTCTTGTGGAATATACCCAAGTTTCGATTTTATTTTATTCATGTCCTTCTTATTGTCATATCCAAATACATTTATTTTACCTGAAGTTAGTTTTACTAAGGAACAAATCATATCCATAGTTGTACTTTTCCCTGCTCCATTAGGTCCTAAAAATCCAAAAATTTCACCTTTTTCAATCTCAAATGATATATGGTCAACTACTGTTTTATTGTCATATTTTTTGCTTACTTTATCTAAACATAATATTGCTGACATATTTAATCCCCCTTCTATAATTATCCAGTACCTATGATTAAATAATATCATATCCATTTTCTATTTTTAAGTGTAGAAAGGTACATTAACCTATTACTAAAGTAATGAGTTAATATACTGGGATTATTCTGCTATGGTTTATTTAAAATCAAATAAAAAAGCACTTGTATACCACAAGTGCCAATTAGTCCTCATTTTTCTTTGTCTAACAAAGCCTTATTCTCTATATAATTAAACCCCATATAAGATAAATGCAACCCCTATTACTAATAGAATTCTCACAAAGATTTTTATATGCTTAGCATATTTGTTATTAAGTTTATCTAATTAAAAATTAACAAAAATATACATTAAACTTATCCATATTGGTGATACCATTAGCCATATATGGTTAGTCTGAAATATCAAAACAATCCACAC
The DNA here is from genome assembly GCF_002995745.1 of Clostridium vincentii. Lineage (GTDB taxonomy): Bacteria > Bacillota > Clostridia > Clostridiales > Clostridiaceae > Clostridium > Clostridium vincentii. The sequence goes on from NZ_PVXQ01000015.1 coordinate 29,343, forward strand.
AGGAATTGCAAGTGAAATAAGTGAGATAATACATGGTTGTTTTATACTTTTATTCATCCTTTACCTCCTGTAAATGCTCTTCTACTTTTTCTAAAACCTCTATTTGCCCCCAAAAATCATTATGTTTAAAACCTTCATATGTTATCAAATTAGAACCGCAGGGAAATTGATTTGAAAGTTTAAATGAAGAACTATATGGTATTAATTCATCATCCTTTGACGCTAAAATTAATGGTTTAACTTTTACTGATTTTGCATATTCTATTGATTCGAATTTATATTTAACCAAATATTTTAACGGACCATAAAAAATATTCACTTGACTATTATATAAAGTAATACCTTCATCATATGGTGCTAACAAAATTAATGATTTTATATCTCTTTGTGATGCGAGATATGTAGCTACCCCAGTCCCAATACTATACCCCATTATAACAATATTTTTTTGGTCAACATCTTCACGTGATACTGCATAATCATATGTTTTCAAAGCATTTTCAAACATTGTTTTATCACTTGGAGTACCACTTGTATTCCCATACCCCGGATAATCAACCATCATAAAGTTATATTCTTCAAAATAACCCCATTTTTTCGAAACAAAATTATTATCAAATCTTCTAGCAGAACACTCACCATTTCCACCAAAATAAATAATTAACGGTGCTTTTCCCTCAATATTTTTCAATAACCAACCATTTAATATATCATCGTCTTTCGTAATTTTGATTTCTTCATAGTTCTCATTTTTAAGGTTTTTATTATACGCTTCTTTGTCTTGATTAGGATAAAAAAACATTTGGTCTGATAACAAAGAAATAGTAGTTGAAGCTGATACTATTATATTAATTAAAATTAAAACAGTTAAAAAGCATGTTTTTATTCGCTTACTCTTAACAAATCTATTTAGTAACTTACAAAATAGAATATTTAATATTAACAACAAAATTGCCATTACTACAAGTCCGAGCACTAAATCATCAAACTTTACTAATAAAAATAAAGTAAGCATTGTCAATATGCACATAAAACACGATAACATAAAATATTTTTTCCATATATCTTTAATCTTTTCTAACATTCAAAATCCCCCTATAAGTAAAGCAATATATAAATCTCCTTTAATTACCATTGTAACAGGTTTTATAATTCCATATATATTAATTGACATAAAGAAATAGAAGCAACTATGTGAAAACATAATCGCTTCTATTTCTTAACATTATTTTGCATCTGAAAAAGTGACTAAACAACTATCATTGAATATTTTTCTCTATGTATAACTCCAGATACTCTGAAATTCTATTAATCTGTTCATCTTTAGGCAAACAATTAACTAAGGATTTTAAAATATTTTTATTCTTTATATAACTCAAAGAAAAAGAAAAATTTAAATCTGTTATCCATCCTAATTCATATAATTTTCTATCATTATAATTCTTCAATGAATTATTACTAATTTTTCTATTCAAAAGGATATCTTTAAGCAATTCTTTATTATATCCTGATGTAAAAGGTAAATTATCTATAGCCGGATTTGGATTGTTTTGCCGTTCTTTTTCATATTCAATAACCACTCTAAAAATATCAAGTTTGTCAGCATCTCTTATTAATTTACAATACAATGCTTCTTCTTCATTTAAATTACTTGGAAGCTCTTTTGTGTTATGAAGACTTATAGCTTTAACTATAAGCTTTTGAGCACCGTCATCTAAATCTTCTAATATTTTATTTTCTTTCAATACTTTAATGCCTAGAGTAGCATGATTTTCTGAAAGGGCATCACTAAATGTTTTATATGTTCTAAATTGTTCAAATCTTCCTATATCATGAAATAAACCTATTATTTCTGCAGTATTAACTTCTTCTTCTGACAAATTTAAAGATTTTGCAATATTTACAGCATGCTTCGTAACCTTTAAAGTATGTTTTTCTTTAAGTTCAATATTTTGATTTACTACATAGTCTTCTCCATAGAATTTTTTCACATAAGACTTGAACCAGTTATAATATTCTTTAACTAATATACTTTCCATTTAAACTCCCTCTTTCAAGCCTCTCTAATATCATCTTTGACATATAAAATTTGGACTTTCACTTAATCATAGTATACTGGTTAATCAGCTATATTTCCACATAAATATGCATGTAGAAATCCAATATAAGAATTTTTAACTTAATCACTTGAGGTCTTATTTAAAATCAAATGAAAAAGCACTTGCATCCGCAAGTGCTAATTATTTCTTATTTTTCTTTTTCTAATAAGGCCTCAAACTCTGTAATTGTCATAGGCTTTGCATAGTAATACCCTTGTGCTAAATCACAACCAATCTCGCGCAAAAACTCAGCCTGTTCCTTTGTTTCAACTCCCTCAGCTACTGTTTCTATTCCTAAATCTTTTGCCAACATAACAATATTTTCAATTATCTTTTTACCACGAACTAAATTTGAAGTTTCTTTGAAGAATTCACGATCAAGCTTTACTACATCTATAAAAATATCCTTTAACATATTCAAAGCAGAATATCCTGATCCAAAATCATCTATTGATAGTCTAAATCCAATGTTATGAAGCCTTCTTGTAATATCAAGAATAATATTCATATTGCAAGAAAATGCACTTTCAGTTAGCTCAAGTTCCAAGATTCCAGGCTTTATATCATATTTCTCAACAATTGCTTTTAATGTATCTACATATTCTGGGTTATGCAGATGTAATCTTGACTGATTTACAGATACAACAATTGGCTTTTGTCCTTGTTCTTCCCACTCCCTCTGCTTTTTACATATTTCTTCTAAAACATACATATCAATTTTAGTGACAAAACCATTTTTTTCAAATATAGGGATAAACCTATCCGGCATTATAATTCCTTTTTTTTGGTGATACCAGCGAATTAGAGCTTCTGATCCTACTATTTTTTCTGTTTTAAACTCATATTTAGGCTGCAAATATACCTTAAAGTCTCTATTATCGAGGGCTTCTTGCATTTCGGTTTCTATTTCATTCTCCTGAATTATCTGATTACGTATATCATCATTATAAAAAAAGTGTGCACTAGTATAACTTCCCTTTATCATCTTAGCTGCAAGGCTTGCTCTATCGCTGATAATATCAATTGTAATATCAATATTCTTTATTACAAAAATACCAGCACATACAACCATATTAAACCGTGAATCGTGGTTTAACTTAAAGCTTAAAATATCTTCTGTAATTTTCTCCAACCGACTTTCAACTTCCTCTTTAACCACATATTCAAGGAGTATATAAAATTTATCGCCTGTAATACGTGCAAATGCTTCATCCTGATTTATCTGATGGGATAATACATTAGCCATATGCTTTAAAAGCAAATCACCCTGAGCATAACCAAAAAGGTCATTAATTAACTTAAATCTATCAATATCAAGCAGGATAAAAACATATTGCTTTCTATTGGATTTAATAAGTTTTTCAGCTTTTATTCTAAAGAAGTTTTTATTTGGGGCACCAGTTAAATCATCAATATGTTTACGATCGTTTTCCCTCTTTAAATCAAGTTCTTGTTCTTTCTTGTCAGTTATGTCAAAAACTATTCCAGCTGCAAATAAAGGCTTTCCATTAATATCTCTTTGTGTTATCTTGCCACGATCATAAAACCATTTCCAGCTCTTATCCTTAGCCTGAATACGGTATTCAACCTCGTAAACCTCCTCTTTACCCTGCATATGATTAAGCATTGCATTCATTGTATTCTGGTAGTCATCTGGATGTAATTTTTCCGTGAAAAATCCATAATGTACTTTTTTCGGTAATTCATCCATTGTATATCCCAGTGCAGTTACCTTTAACTTATTAAAAACAACAGAATTAGTTTTAATATTCCAGTACCAGTGACCTAATTTTCCAGACCAAGCAAAATCAAGCCTGTTTTCCTGCTCTTTCTCTGACAAGAGCTCCTTGTTAAGCATTTCAAGCTCAGTTATTCTCTCAATTAGCTGCTCACAAGTGTATTTTGAATGATCCATGTGCTTCACCTCTCATAATTCTATGTAGCGGTATTGTTTATTATTCAGAACAACATAAGACCCATTACAAGTTGAGATTTATTGAAGGTGGGTATAAAAAAAAGGACTTGTTTCAAACAAGCCCTTCATTTTTTCATTATAGAGTTAACCCCAGATTTTTTGCATATAAATCTACATATTTATATACTTTATCTACATCAAATACTCTTTTAATATATTCTTTTGCTTCTGTATCTTTATCCAAATGATAGCATGCTATCCCAACAAAATAACAATATTCTAAAGACTCACCCTTTAATTCATCCATTTTTATATCCGCTTTTTTTAATGCCTCTAAGGATTTTTCATATTCTTCAAGCTCTGAGTAAGCTCTTCCTAATGTAAATAATCTGTCTTTTTCAAGTTTAGATCCCTCTTGATACTCTACCATTTCAAGATATCTAACAGCTATATCATAATTTTCAGTATGATAATAGCATCTTCCAAGGGCAAATGTAAGACTTGGATCCTTCGCTTCATCTACACCACCTAATTTTAAATACTCTAATGCATTTGTATAATCCTGTTCATCAAAATATAAGCATCCTAGGAAAAAATATGCTTCCTTATTACATCTATTAAGTGAGATTGCTTTAGTTAAAGCAGCCTTAGCCTTATTAGAATCTCCAGCTTGTAAAGTCTTGATTGCATAATTGTAAAACATAGCTGAATTATTTTCAGGATCTCTTTTAAATTTTAAAAATAATATTACACCAATTGCTGCAGAAACAATTCCTGCGTACATATTTAAGAAGCTTAGTACCATTGATGCCATTAACAGATAAATTACCCATCCGCCTTTAAGTGTCTGATATTTAACTTTATATGTGCTTTTCTCCAAAGTAAATAATTCCTCCTGTCATTTTATTGTGTACAACCTTTATTTTTTTACTACAAATAAAGAATCAAATCCATATCCAATATAAAATAAAGTTGTCATTATTAATGTTCCTATAATTAAAAAGTTAGAACTTAAATCTATACCTACAGACTGACAAAATATAAATATAGTCAATAGTACAGTAGTAATTACTCCAATTAAATGAAGAACAACTTTTTTATTTTCCTTTTTATTTATTCCCCTTATAAATAAACCTACTTGTAGCATAAAAAACACCATTAATAATACAGCTATAAAAAGCCCTATATACGAAATATCACTCATATTTTAGCTTCACTCCTAACTTTAATTAAACCTAAATTAATTATATCATCATTACAAGTCCCAATAAAGTTATTTTATAATTAACTCTACAGGACAATGATCTGATCCTAAAATTTCACTGTGAATTATAGCACTTTCTAATCTATTCTCAAGTACTTCTGAGGCTAAGAAATAATCAATTCTCCATCCTGCATTATTCTTTCTTGCATTAAATCTATACGACCACCAAGAATATGCTCCTTCTTGTTCTGGATAAAAATATCTAAATGTATCAATAAATCCATTTTCTAATAACTCTGAGCACTTATTTCTTTCTTCATCACTAAAACCAGCATTTTTTCTATTAGCTTTAGGATTTTTCAAATCTATTTCCTTGTGGGCTACGTTTAAATCTCCACAAACTATAACAGGCTTATTCTTCTCAAGGTTCTTTAAATAATTTTTAAAATCATCTTCCCAAGTCATTCTATAATCTAATCTAGCGAGTTCTGCTTTAGAATTTGGTGTATAGACAGTTATTACATAATATTCTTCGAATTCTAAAGTTATAACTCTACCTTCCTGATCATGTTCCTCAATACCCATTCCTAATGCTACAGATAAAGGTTCCTCCTTAGTAAAAATTGCTGTACCTGAATAACCTTTCTTCTGTGCATAATTCCAATACTTAAAATAACCTGGAAGCTGAAGGTCTATTTGACCCTCTTGAAGTTTTATTTCTTGAAGGCAGAATATATCTGCATCTATATCATTAAAAATATCAACAAACCCTTTAGTTACTATTGCTCTTAATCCATTTACATTCCATGAAATCATTTTTTTCATAGGTAATACCTCCCTATTTTTTATGTTATTATAACATATAATAACATAAAAAAAAGTAGTGAAGAGTTTTTATCTCTTCACTACTTTTAAATTTAATTCTTAATTTTTAAATGAATGTATAGGAGCTGGAATTCTACCACCTCTAGCAATAAATAATTCTGAAGATTTTTTATTAACCTTCATAACTGGCGCTCTACCAAGTAGTCCACCAAATTCAACCATTCCTCCAACCTCTAATCCAATGGCTGGAATAACTCTTACTGCTGTTGTCTTGTTGTTTATAACCCCTATTGCAGCTTCATCTGCTATCATCGCTGAAATAGTTGATGCTGGAGTATCTCCTGGAATTGCTATCATGTCAAGTCCAACTGAGCATACACAAGTCATGCCTTCTAGCTTTTCAAGGTTTAATGAACCATTTTGTACTGCCTCTATCATTCCTGCGTCCTCAGAAACCGGAATAAAAGCACCACTTAATCCACCAACGTGACTACAAGCCATAACTCCACCCTTTTTAACTGCATCATTTAACATTGCTAGGGCTGCTATTGTACCATGAGTACCTACTGATTCTAATCCCATTTCTTCTAAAATATGTGCAACTGAGTCTCCAACAGCTGGTGTTGGAGCTAGAGATAAATCAACTATACCAAATGGTACACCTAATCTTTTAGAAGCTTCATTACCTACAAGTTCACCCATTCTAGTTATCTTAAAAGCAGTATTTTTAATAGTGTCTGCTAAAACATCAAATGATTCTCCTCTAACCTTTTCAATAGCTCTTTGAACTACTCCAGGTCCACTAATACCAACATTTATAACCTTATCTGCTTCACCAACACCGTGGAAAGCTCCTGCCATAAATGGATTGTCTTCAACTGCATTTGCAAATACAACTAATTTACCACAACCAGAACCATGTGTATCAGCTGTAAGCTCTGCAGTTCTTTTAACAACTTCTCCCATATCGCGAATAGCATTCATGTTAATACCACATTTAGATGTTCCTACATTAACTGAAGCACAAACCTTTTTAGTACTTGCTAGTGCTTCAGGGATTGAGCTTATTAATATTTTATCTCCCTTAGTGCAACCTTTATGTACTAATGCTGAGAAACCTCCAATAAAATCGATTCCTAAAGTTTCTGCAGCTCTATCTAAAGTCTTTGCAAACTCTACATAACTTGTTTCATCAGTTGCTCCACCAATCATTGCAATTGGAGTAACAGATACTCTTTTATTAACTATAGGAATACCAAATTCCATTTCTATATCCTTAGCAACCTTAACTAAATCCTTAGCTGATTCAGTTATTTTTTTATAAATTTTTTCTCTTGCCTTATCTCCATCTGAATCTATACAATCAAGTAAAGATATACCCATGGTAATAGTTCTTATGTCAAGATTTTCTTCTTCTATCATCTTTATTGTTTCTAATACTTTTTGAGCTGTTAAATTTAAAGACATCTTGTACCTCCTCTTATAATGAATGCATTGTATTAAAAATTTCTTCTCTTTGGATCTTTACGTCAACTTTTAGTTCTTTTCCTTTTGCTGATAATGCATTTTTAATATCTTCAATGTTGGCATTGGCATTGCTTTGATCTAATAACATAATCATTGTAAAATATTCATCCATAATTGTCTGTGTAACATTTAAAATGTTTATATTTAATTTTTGTAATTCAGCACTAACTCCTGCTATAATTCCTACCTGATCCTTACCTATAACTGTTAATATTGATTTCATAACGTCATCTCCTAAAATAAATTTTTACAAAATAAAAAAGCTCTACCAAATAAAGGGACGAAATTAAATTCCGCGGTTCCACCCTTCTTGACATTAGCCCTACTTTTCCCATCCTGCTCCAAGGCTCCCTTCATAATATCCCCTTAACTACTCACACCAATACATAGTCTCTCTTTAAAGTTGTATATTATTACTATTCCTCTTCTTAGCATTATTCATTTAATATATATATTATATATTTTAGACTTATTTGTCAATTATAATTTTATTTTGTTATATTATATTAATAATAGTAATACCTGCATAAGAATTTCTTATGCAGGTATTGCAAAATCTTTACATACGAATGCTAATTGGAATAACTACTAATGATATTCCTTCACATTTTAATCTGGGCTTTTCAGGAATTATAATCCCATTAGAATCCAGTATATTGCAATAATTATTGCAATTATCTAATATTTTTTCATAGTAATTATGCTGTGCTGTTTTTCTAAGAAGGCTAATACACTGACCATTAGGTGCTACTTTAATTACCTTTCCAAAAACTGTACAAGGACAATCTACCTTATCAAACTTATAAGCATTATTATTCATAAAAAAATTATCATTAACATTAACTACTATAGGGGTATTGCCACACATTAATATCATATCCTCTGTAGCATTTTTATTTAATAGCTCATTCAAATGCCCTAGAATACCATTCATAGATGTAAAATTCATTATGCTACTGTTTTTAGTAGTAAGCATTTTATTTAAATTATCACAACCAAAACAATTAAAAACTGTAAGGAGCGAATCTAAATAGGAATTAATAGATTCCGTTGTTAAATTACCACGAAGTTTAACATATTCACCTTCTTTTATCTGACCTTCATTAATGGTTACATTATCAAAACTCTTAACTGCATTTGCTGTATTTAAATTACTTAAAATCTGACTATGTAGGGAAAAGCTAGTGAATATAGTCTTTATCTCCTCTTCTCGTCGTATAAACTCTCTATCCTCAAGGCCTGTTGTATTAGAATTGCCTACATCACTTTGATCAACTTTTGATGTATTACATGTTTTAAATCCTTCTCTAGCATCCTCGGCAAATCTATCTTCACCGAAAATCCTTTCTCTATTATCAAACCCAGCTCTGGCCGTAAAGGTCTTATCCTGTATTATTCTTGAGGTCCTTATATCTATATATCCCTTTAACATTAAAGAAGATAAATTTTTGATTAATCCTTCATCTAGGTACATTAAAAGAGCAAGAGCATCTTCATCCATAAATCCACTTCCTACGTTAATGGTTTCATAGTATTTCTACTCGATATTTTCTAGTTTTATGACAACATTAAATTTATTTATCTAATAATTTAACTTTATCCTTTTTAGATACATAAGGATTATCCTCATAATAAAATCTATATAAATAATCTCTAGCTTCCTGCGCATAATCGATACCTACACGTTTACTTTTAGTAATTTTGCCACAAACGATTTCGTTTATTTCAAAAAGTGCTTCAAGATTCTCATCCTTTTCAGCTATATACATTTCTCCACCCCAAAACAAGGTGTTATTAAGACTCTTTGTAATATCAAGGGCCATACAAAGCTTAGAAGGTCCTGAAGTTAGATTTAATACTTCTTTATTTAAAAGCTGCTTATAATCTTTCCCATTTCTTTTAATGGCCATAAAATCTAATCCTATTAATGGCTCAATGGCACGAATCAAAACCCCTTGAGGTTCTCCTTCCTTCTCTGTTATAGCATTTAAGCATAGATACATCCCATAAATACTATAAAGGTATATAGTTCCTTCTTGTCCATATAGAGGCATAGTTCGCAAGGTTTTCTTTCCACCATAAACATGAGCTCCTTTATCAGTAATGCCACAATATGCCTCTGTTTCAACTATCTTTCCTCCAATTATATGACCATTAACTTCATGGATTAAGTACTTACCTAAAAGATCCTTTGCAACTTTTAAAGTATTTCTTCCATAAAACTCTTGCTCTAATATATTCATAAAATCCACCTCCGCTAAGTTTATTATTCTACAATAAACTTTAAATTATTTTATAAATTTTCTATAACATAGTATAAAAGTCCTTTATATTATACATATTAATAGTGTGAAAGGAAGTGCTTATTATGATTATAAAAAATGAATCTGATTCTCACGAACCTATCATTAGTAATACTTTAGATCAAACAAAAGAGTTAGATCCTAAAGGAACAGGACCATTAACTGAACATTATGAGGTACCGGGATTCGCAGGTGTGGGTAATCGTAAAAAAGCCACCGATTATAGCGTACATTAATTCCAAAAAAAACTGCCACAAAGAATTTAAATTCTTTGTGGCAGTTAATTTTTATAATATATCTCTTATTGATTTTATTAATTTGTCTATTTCTTCTTTTGTGCCAATACTAATTCTTAATTTATCATCTAGCATTTCACTACTAAAATATCTTATATAAATTTTAACTTTTATTAATTCATTCATTATTTCTGATGCTATTTTATTTTTTGGAGGCTTACATAATAAAAAGTTTGTTTGTGAAGGTATAACTTCAAAGCCTAACTCTATAAGCTTTTCACTTAAATATCTCCTATTTTCTATTACCTTTTTAACTGTCTCCTTATGATAAACCTCATCTTGCATTGCAGCACAGGCAATTGTCTGACTAATATAATTTAAATTATATGAATCCCGACATTTATCCATATATGCAATTAGTTTTTCACAGGCAAAACAATATCCAACCCTGGCCCCACATAGTGAATAGGATTTTGACATTGTTCTTAAAACTATTAAATTATCATATTCATTTATATATTTAATCATAGTTGCATCTTCAGTGCAGAAGTCCATATATGCTTCATCAATTACAAGCAATCCATCATAGGTATTTAAAAGTGTTTTAATTTCTCCTATTGATAAAAAGACTCCTGTAGGTGCATTTGGATTAACAATAAAAATAGCTTCAGCATTTTCCTTTAATAATCCAGGAATATCGATTTTGAATTCATTATCAGTTTTTACAAATACGCATTTAACCCCTTCCATAGAAGCGGAGGATTTATATACTGTATATGTAGGATAAGGAGTTGCTAGCTTCTCTCCTTCTGCTAAAAACACCTTTATAATAAGGCCAATAATTTCATCAGAACCATTTCCACATAAAACTTCACTACTCTTCACATTATATACTTTCGCTATAGCCTTACGTAACTCTTCGCTTCTAGCCTCAGGATAAAGCCTTAATTTATTTGGTTCTAGATTTTTAAGTGCTTCAAAAACCTTTGGTGATGGTAAAAATGCATTTTCATTTGCATTTAATTTAATAACCTCTTCATCATTCGAATCTGGTTGAAATCCAGGTATATAGGAATCAAGTTTTTCAATATAATCTTTAATTTTCATATAGTGTCACCCCAAATTTTTTTATATCTCTTAGTAATTATTTGTATTATACCAACTTTAGTATAGATATGTCCATTATTTATAGCCATAAAAAATGACTTCCATACCCTATGGAAGTCATTTTTTTCTAACCTATAAGAAGTTCTTCAATTAATTCTTCTAAAACATATTTAATATCTGCTGCTCCTTTATAATAAAGATACATGTCTACATCATCATCTCTATTTATTATGTCCTTTAAAAGCATATTTTCATCATAGAAACCTTTATATTGTTTGGACATACTATCAAATACTGCTACAGCTTTATACCTATCCCATAAAACCCACATTGCCTTCTTTTCCTTGACCTCTGGACAGTAACTTTTACTGAGTATTTGAATAAAATCTTTTAATCTGCAGTTCTCTAAAATTTCAATTCTCATTTCATTTGGTGCCCTTTTATCATCTCTTGTAGACACACTCTGTCGTTCCATACGTACTTTCATTGTTATCTCCCATAGTTCCCTCACGTACTAATTTGTATTACCCTATACAAACTGCAAATCAATTGTATATCTTTTCCATATATTTGTAAATATATTTATTTGAAATTTCAATATAAAAAATTTTCTAAACTATTTCATAGTTTTTTCTTATAATTTTATTTTTTCTTAGATATGTTCTTAAATATTTTAGCCTTTGTCATTAAATTCATACTATCCTCCGCCATTTCCATTAGCAAACTTCCCCTTGTAATAACCTTTCTCATTGTACGCTTCATGTTTTCCATATTGTATTTTTTCATAGCTTATACCTCCTAAAAATTACTTCTTAAATAGTTTGTACAAAATATGAAAAAATACACTATGATAATAATATAATTAAAAGGTCACTAAAAATTTAGTGACCTTTTAATTTTACCTATTTTAATTCAAAGCTTTGACAAGCAGTTCTATCATACATATTAGCCTCAACTCCAGATATTTCTATTTGTTCTAGATCACACATAGAATTAGAATTATGTTTGCATGTTTCAACGTAACAAATTAATGAATCACAAGATCCACCGCTAAAAACATTATTTGTAAGATCACTATATAACAATTTATTTAAAAAGGAACCACAACAGGTTTGTTCATTATTCTCAGCTGCTTTTCCACTTACGTTTACTCTATTAGCATAACAACTACTTTTTTTATTGTGCGAACAATTTGAAACAGAACATTCTATTTTACTCATTATATATTCCTCCTTTAACCTTTAAAATATCTCTCAAGTAAACCCTTAAAAGCTCTACCATGACGTGCTTCGTCTTTACACATTTCATGTACTGTATCATGAATTGCATCTAAATTTTCTTTTTTTGCTTTAGTAGCTAAGATTTTCTTCCCTTCACATGCTCCATATTCAGCCTCAACTCTAGCCTGAAGATTTGCTTTTGTATCTGCTACTACCACATCTCCTAATATTTCTGCAAAGCGAGAAGAATGGTCTGCCTCTTCATAAGCAATTCTCTTATAAGCCTCGCCAACTTCTGGATAACCTTCTCTATCAGCTTGCCTAGCCATTGCAATGTACATTCCAACTTCTGTACATTCACCCATAAAATTAGCTCTTAAATCATCAATAATATCAGGAGCTAAATCCTTTGAAATACCAATATGATGTTCATCTGCCCAGTGAAGTTCCTCACTCTTTTCCTTAAACTTGCTACTTGGGGCTTTACAAATAGGACAAAATTCTGGTGGCTTATCACCTTCATGAATATAACCACATACTAGACATATATACTTTTTCACTTAATAACCTCCTAAAATAAGTAGTATAGTTTTATTATTGCTATATTTGCACATTTAATTCACTATCTATAAAATTTTACAAAATAAAAAGGATGTAACTTTAAGTTACATCCTTTAATTTCTATAAAAATTTATATATTACTATTGCTGTTATTCCTACTAGACATATAAGAAGGGATAATACAACCGAAATCATAATATATTTCATACCTTTGTCATAGTTCTTTGTTGACTTATCATCTTCACCTTTTGCATTATTTAAATATTTTCTGCTTTTTAAAAAACAAGTGAAATTAAATATCATCATTATAAATATAATAGCTATAAATACTATTTTCATTTTAACTTCCTTTCTAATCTATAAAATACATCCTAACTAGATTTAAAATTATTATATCACCTTAATAGTCTATTTTCCATAAACATATATTAATATACAAAATTAAAAAACTACTGGAGGCATTTTATGATAAGATTTTTTCTCTATAGATTTTTTAAAGCTTTTGGGAAACCTATGAAAACTTTAACTAAATCTGTGTTATCAAAATTTATATCAAATGATGATTTACTAAAAACAATATTACTAGATAAAACATTCCATACCCTTTGGAGAAAAAAAATTGCTAATACCATAACTGACGAAAAATATAAAATTAAGAAATTGAAAATAGCGAAAATTAATACTAACTATCGAGCTTTAGTAACAGTCGTTCATTCCTTCACTTTAATAAATTCCAAAAATATACGAAACTCTAAAGAAGTTATGTCTTTCATAATTATTATAAAAAAGGAAGCTAGAAAATATTGTATTATAAATTTATGTGATAAAGAATATTCTCCATCTCAGTATGAAAGAACTTTATGTAACTGTGATAGCTACATAGATAAAGAAAATAGAATAAAATATTTAGAAGAAAAGATAAAGAAAATAGATATTATTTCAAAGGATTTTTCAGAATTTAAAGATGTAATTTTTAGAAATAATAAAGTTCTTTCTAAAAACAAATATTCAACCGCTGATGCTGTTACCTATGCTAGGAAATATGCTTTATCCTACAATAACAAATATAAAAGTTTTTCGAATTCTGGAGGAGATTGCACAAACTTTGTCTCTCAATGTGTTCATGCTGGTGGACTTCCTCTATCCTTAACTTGGAGACCTTACTCTACAACATGGATTAGGGTAAATGAATTATATTATTATATATTAAGAAAGGGTCTAGGAAAAAATTTATCCTCAGTTGAAAATAGTGAACTAGGATCAATACTTCAATTTTTTTCTGAGTCAAAGGGATTTTATTCCCACTCTGGTGTTATTACAGAAATTCTATCGGATGAAGATTGTCTATATTGCTGCCACAGTTACGATAAACTTGATTACCCCTTAAGTGAAATCTACCCATCAATTTATACAAAAATTAGAATTCTTAATATTACTTACTAAAAAATTAAGAGCTAGAAAGATAATCTTATCTAGCTCCAACTTTCAACTTGCAAAGAAATCCTTTAACATTTCTTTTTCACACTCAATAAAATTGTAATCCTGGAAATTTCTAATACTCACCCACTTACTATCTTTATATTTTTTACTATCTAGAATAAATCTTTCTCTAATTTCCCCTGTGCAAACCATAATCGACTCATCAGTTTCTTTATTAAATATGTATTCTTTAAATTCTTTAACATCAAATACTAATGCTTTCAAGTTTTCTTTAGCACATCTAGTTATACATTTATCATGAATTTCTTTTCCCTTAATCTTTTGATTTAATATAGACCAAGTTTCTATTTCTCCACGCTTGACCCTCTTATTCAAAATCAATACATTATTAAAATCATCTTTAATTATTAAGCTACAAGCAATTATTTTAGCCACAAAAGTCTCCCCCTAAATAGTTATTACAAAATACTTTTTACATGGTGATATTCTATCATTATTTTTAAAGATTTTCCATTAAAAAAAATCTTTTTTAGGTTTATTAAAAAATATATCGACCATACTAATGTTAAAGGGAGGTGTGTTATGAGTAAAAATAAGAAAAAAGAAATTATAGATGGAGTAATTAACTCAAAAGGAATAAAATTTCCTGCACCGATGAAATCATATAATTCCCCTACTTCAGATTATGAATTTACAGATCAAGATAAAATTGAAATTACCACACATACTAGATACTAATAAAAAAACTCAATGTAATTTAAATATTTTTAAATTACATTGAGTTTGATTGTATCTTATGCTATATTATAGAAATTTTTTAATATTACTGCCCTAATAGCTTGATAATTTATACTTGGGTTAAGTGTTTTCTTAATATCTGACACTTTATCAATACCTATCTTATTGCAGGCTTTAAGTATTACCTCTTCCTCTTCTTCTTCATAAAATTCTTTAAGGTTAAGATTGAAACTTACATCCCCTGTCTCTTTAATATAATCTGTAACATAACCTAAAATACTTGATACTGATACTTCAATATCTAAAGATATTTTTTTTATATGATGACCCTCTTCAAGCATAGAAATAGCAATTTCTTCATTTTTTCTGTCTTCCCCATCAATTACTAACTTTAGCTTGTTTCTCTCACTCCAGTTAACTTCTATGTTTTTCTCTTCTACATACGCTTTAACAAGATTTATTATTTTCTTACCATAAGTTTCAACTTTCTTAGGTCCTAGACCTGTAATATCCTTAAGGTCTGCTAAATTTATTGGATATCGTCCACTTATTTCTTTTAATGTATTTTGAGAAATAATAGAATATGGGATTTTACTTTCCTTGGCTGCAAATTTTTCTCTAAGTTCCCTAAGCTTTAAGTAAAGATTCTCATCTGTACTTACATTAAAGTTACTAGGTAATTTCTTCTCAACTTCAATCTTAGGGCCCTTTACTATATTATTTGTACTAACATATTCAGCTATTACCTTTATAAAGGCCTCTCCATATTTTTCATACTTCATTTCTCCCACCCCTGATATTTCTAACATTTGTTCTTTAGTTAATGGATAGTCATTACTCATTTCTTTTAATGTCCTATCACCAAACACAACATAAGGTGGAACTTTCTGCTCAGTTGCAATGTTAAATCTTAACGCCTTTAGCTTGTTAAATAAATCACTATAATCAAAGGAAGTATCCTTTACCTTTATATTTTTAAATATTACCTTTTCCTCTCCTTTAAGCACTTTTACAGAGAGTGGATTTAATCTTAGTATGGGGTAAGTACCCTCAACTTGTTCCATAAACCCATGAGAAATCAAGGTGTTAATAAATCCTACTAAATCATCTTTTTTGTAATCTTTCATAATTCCATAGGTAGAAATATTATTGAAATCCAAACTTATTATCTTTTGATTTTTAGATCCTCTTAATACATCCACTAATATAGTAGCTCCATATCCTCTTTTCATTCTTCCAATACAGGATAATACTTTTTGAGCATCTATTGTTCTATCTTGTTCTTCTCCATCACTTAAGCAATTACTACAGTTATTACAGTCTTCCTTTAATTCTTCTCCAAAATAATTAAGTATGAACTTTCTATAACATCCAGATGAATGTACCAAAGCCACCATCTCTTGAAGTTTTTTGTATGCAATAGCCTTTCTATCTTCACTTTTTAAACCTACATCAATTAAATATTTTTGCATATGTATATCTCCCGGTGTAAAAAGCAATATACACTCACTCTTTTCTCCATCACGACCAGCTCTACCTATCTCCTGATAATATCCCTCTATACTTTGAGGCATATTATTATGTATTACAAATCTAACATTAGGTTTATCTATCCCCATACCAAAGGCATTAGTTGCTACCATTATATTCTTTTTATCTTTAATAAAAAGATCTTGATATTCTTTCCTCTCTTTATCTGAAAGCCCAGCATGGTATTTACAAGCAGAATATCCAAGCGCCTTTACATCCTCGTATATAGAATTCACTTCTTTTCTAGTTGCGCAATATATAATTCCAGACGCCTGAGAATTCTTCTTTAAATACTCCTTTAAAAATCTATCTTTTCGTCCTTCTTTAATAACATTTATCTCCAAGTTTTCTCTGTCAAAACCACTAACAAAGACCTCTGGATCTCTAAGCCTTAGTAATTTAACTATGTCTTTTTGAACTTCTTGAGATGCTGTGGCTGTAAATGCAGTTATTACTGGCCTAGCTGTAAAACTTTCAATAAAATCTCCGATTTTTCTATAGCTAACCCTAAAATCATGCCCCCATTGTGAAACACAGTGAGCTTCATCAATTGCAATTTGAGATATGGAAATAGAATTAATAGTATCCAAAAATACTCTTGAGTCTAATCTTTCAGGTGCAATATAAATCATTTTGTATTCATTATTTTTTAAGCCATATAAAACTTCATTAAATTCATTAGTATCTAATGTACTATTAAGAAAAGCTGCCTTTATACCTACAGAACTCAATGCATCAACCTGATCCTTCATTAAGGATACTAATGGTGATACAACTAATGTCACACCGTCAAGTAATAAAGCTGGTATCTGAAAGCATATAGATTTACCTGCCCCTGTAGGCATTACTGCAAGCAAATCTTTTTTATTTAAAATATTAGATATAATTTTTTCTTGACCTGGTCTAAAATCTTTATATCCATAGTACTTTTCTAAAATTTTTCTAATTTCTTTCATTTAAATATTCACTCCTATCCCGTTATAGTTCCATATTAACATAATTAACAAGAAGTTCTGTTCTTATTCAAGAATTAATTTTAATATTTAAAAGGTTACTTTACACAACAAATATTATTTTTCTTATTGGTTAAACTATTTAGGTATACAGTTAATAAAGGAGGCTTATATTTTGGACAATAATAAAAACCGTGAAAAGGATAGACCAAAATCAAATGCAGAAAAAAGAAAAATGTATTCTGAAGCTGGTGCAGATATAGGAATTGAAAATGGAGAAAAAATTGGTAGTGATGCTAACGGTAGTAAATTTACTAAAAGGTCAAAATTATCTCATAACAAATAGAAGTTTAATAAAAAAAGGTAATCTATAAATTATAGATTACCTTTTTCTTACCTACCCCTCTATTTTTCTTTCATTAATAAATTCTTCTTCTCCTAACTGTAATTTTTCACAAGCCTCTTCAAATGAGCACCCTTCCTCATCCATATATTTTGCTACATAGTTATCTAGCGACGGTATACAATTTTTAAATTCCATTCATAATCCTCCCTTTATTGGTTTAATAATTATTCTTTGCATAATTACATAGTTTTAAACTCGATTTTGTAATTTTAATAATCTCTTAATAAATAAATATAAATTCTATAAAACTCGCTATGAATTTTATAGAACTTATATTCTTAATCTATATTTTTACAGGCAATTACGTTAACTCCTGTATCTAATATATTCTTAACTATAATGTCCCCAGCCTTAATTGGTGCATTTATCGCCAAACTATTTAAAATTTCCATACATTTAAATTTCATATTTTTTGGTATTGCCTTTTCAGTTTTAACTGGAAGAAGCTTATGATCTCCTTCAATAACTTTAACTGTGGTTGTTATTATTCTCACAGGGTTTGTGACCTCATTTAAGCCATATTCTTTACCTTTTATACAGCTATTGCCTTCAACCGTGAGTCTGTCTATGTCAACGTTTAAATAACATCCCCTAGGACAGTTAATACAAATTAATCTTTTTATCATTCTACTCCCCATCCTCAAGATATATAACAATATCTTCATTAATATTTTCCAAGAGTTTCTTATTTAAAATAATTTTCTCCATTTCAGAGGGAGCTAAATGTACACGTTTAAATATTGCTATAACTTTTTCTCCACTTGTAACCTTTATAACTTTATTTTTATATATACTATTAACTCTCATAAATATAGTTACATCTTTTTCCACACTTTTAGGTGAAATTCTTTGAGGAACAGTATAATTAATATTTTTCCCATTAATTATATTAATTGTTTTACCCTGAAGATCTTTACCTTTTAAATATTTTGCTGCCCCTCTGCCTGCATGTTTAGATTCTTCTGTAACAAAATCCACTAAGTCATGGACATGAACTACATTTCCACAAGCAAATACACCTTCCATAGAAGTTTCCATATTTTCATTTACAATAAGTCCATTTATTCTTCTGTCTCCTTTAATACCTGCCTTATAAGAAAGCTCATTTTCAGGTATTAGCCCTACAGATAATAGTAAAGTATCACACTTAAACACCTTTTCTGTGCCCTTTATTGGTTTTTTATCTTCACCAACCTGAGCAATAGCAACTTCCTCTAATCTCTTCTTACCCCTAATTTCTACTATAGTATGAGAAAGATATAAAGGAATATTATAATCCTCTAAGCATTGAACTATATTTCTATTTAATCCATTAGAATAAGGCATAAGCTCTACTACAGCCTTAACCTTAGCACCCTCTAAAGTCATTCTTCTAGCCATAATAAGTCCAATATCACCAGAACCTAATATAACAACTTCACGTCCTGGCATATAACCCTCTATATTTATAAATCTCTGAGCTACACCTGCACTAAATATACCAGAGGGTCTATCTCCGGGTATTGCTATAGCTCCCCTAGTTCTTTCTCTACATCCCATTGCTAGCACAACAGCCGCAGCTTCCACAGTGAAATATCCCTCTTGTGAATTAACAACCTGTATAATTTTATTTTCTCCTATATTAAGAACCATGCTATCTAAAAGTATCTCAATTTTAGTTTCCTTTACCATTCTAATAAATCTCCCTGCATATTCAGGGCCTGTAAGTTCCTCATTAAAAGTATGAAGTCCAAAACCATTATGTATACATTGATTTAATATTCCTCCAAGCTCCTTATCTCGCTCTATAATAAGTATGTTTTTTATTCCATTATTATAAGCTTCATAAGCCGCTGCTAAACCTGCCGGACCTCCACCAATTACAACTAAATCATATTTCATCCATCTTCCCCCCTACTTTGTCCTTCCTACTAAAATATAAGAGCCTTCTTTTTCTTGGCATATCTCTACCATATCCTTATTTAATTCTCTAGCTATTATCTCCTGGACCTTAGGTCCACAAAAGCTACCTTGACATCTCCCCATACCAGGTCTACATCGTCTTTTAACACCATCAACTGTAATATTTCCAAAGGATCTATGTATCGCATCTATAATTTCACCTTCAGTAATATTTTCACATCTACAAATAATCCTTCCATAGGTACTATCTTTTTTTATCAGCTCATTCTTTTCTTCATCATTAAGTTCCATAAATACCACTGATTTTCTAGATCCTTTGAAATCCTTATTCTTTTGAACCTTAAGCCCGGAATCTTTCAATAATTTAATTACTTCTAAAGCAATAGCTGGAGCTGAAGATAACCCTGGCGATTTCATTCCAGCTGCATCAATAAATCCTTTTACATCCTTAGCTTCTTCAATTATAAAATCTCCCCTATCTGAGGTTGCACGAAGACCAGCAAAGGTTCTAATTGATTCTCTAAAATTTATATTATCAGTTGTTTTAAGTGCAGCTTCTTTAATATTATTCAAAGCTTTTGCTGTAGTTCTTAGATCTTCCTTGTCTTCTATATCAACTGCATTTGGACCTACAATAAGATTACCATGGATTGTTGGAGTAACTAATATTCCCTTTCCGCATTTAGATGGACATTGAAATAGAGTATGCTTAAATAGTCTTCCTTGGCTTTTATCTAGAACATAATACTCTCCCTTTCTTGGAATAATAGTAAATTCTTTTTTACATATTAAGTCGTGAACCTTATCTGCATATAATCCAGCAGCATTAACAATATATTTACTTTTTAGAATTTCCCCTGAGGACAGAGTAATTTTGAAATTTTCATCCTTTTCAATTTTTATTACTCTAGAATTCAGTAATATTTCTCCCCCATTTTCTACCCCATTTTCAGCTAATGCAATGGTATATTCATAGGGACTTACAATGGCTCCTGTTTTAGCATATAAAGCCCCTAAAACCTTCTTAGATACATTTGGTTCCATTTCTAAAACCTTTTGCTTATTAATTATTTCAAGGCCGGTTACCCCGATTAATAATCCATTCTCATATAATTTTTTTATATTTATCATGTCTTCATCTGAAAATGCTAATACTAAAGAACCATTTCTCTTAAAGGATATCTTTAATTCTGCGCAAATATCTTCAAATAAAATATTTCCCTCTAAATTGAGTTTTGCCATAAGAGTCCCAACCTTAGGATCATAGCCTGCATGAACTATAGCAGAATTAGCTTTAGTTGTTCCAACCGATACATCATTCTCCATATCAACCATGGTAACCTTTCCATTATATTTAGTTAGTTCTCTAAATATAGATGTTCCTATAACTCCTGCTCCAATTATTATTACATCCTGCATCTTTACCTCTCCTTATAAATCCATCTATTACTCTTCCCACAACTTAGCTCTTTCAACAGCCTTTTTCCAACCCTTATATAACTTTTCTCTTTCTTCGCCTTCCATTCTAGACTCATATTCCTTTGCAAGAAACCATCTTTTAGCAAGTTCTTCTTTATCCTTCCAAAAGCCTACAGCAAGACCAGCTAAATATGCCGCACCAAGGGCTGTAGTTTCTGAAATAATAGGTTTCAATACATTAACATCCATAATATCCGATTGAAATTGCATTAAAAAATTATTACTACTTGCTCCACCATCAACCTTTAAGTTTACAATTGGAATACCAGAATCAATCCGCATAGTTTCTAATAAATCCTTTGATTGATAAGCTATAGATTCTAAGGCAGCTCTAATTATATGATTTTTATTTGATCCTCGTGTTAATCCAAATATTGCTCCTCTAGCATACATGTCCCAATAGGGAGCTCCAAGACCTACAAATGCTGGAACTAAGTAAACACCACCATTATCCTTTACCTTCTTTGCACACTCTTCAGTATCAGCTGCGTTACTAATAAGTTCTAATTCATCCCTTAACCATTGAACAACTGCTCCACCTACAAAAACTGACCCTTCTAAGGCATATTGAACCTTATTATCTATCCCTATAGCAATTGTTGAGAGTAACCCATTCTTACTTTTAATTAGCTCATCCCCTGTATTCATTAATAAAAAGCACCCAGTTCCATAGGTATTTTTTACATCTCCTTTATTAAATGCAACTTGCCCAAAAAGAGCAGCTTGTTGATCCCCAGCCATACCCGCAATTGGCACCTCATCTATTGTATTTCCATCTTCATTTAAGTACCCATAAATCTCAGATGAATTTTTAACCTTTGGTAACATTTCTTTAGGTATATTAAGTTCATTTAATATCTTATCATCCCATTTAAGATTCTTAATATCATAAAGCATAGTCCTTGATGCATTAGTATAATCTGTTGCATGGACCTTTCCTTTAGTTAGTTTCCATAGTATCCATGTATCTACGGTTCCAAATAGTAATTCTCCTCTTTTTGCTCTTTCTCTAGAACCTTCTACATTGTCCAATATCCACTTTATCTTGGTTGCTGAAAAATAAGCATCAGGAATTAACCCTGTAGTTTCTTTTATATATTCTTCAAATCCTTTTTCCTTAAGTCTATCTACAATATATGCTGTTCTTCTGCATTGCCAAACAATAGCATTATAAATCGGTTGCCCAGTTTTCTTATCCCACACTATAGTAGTTTCCCTTTGATTTGTTATTCCTATTGCTGCAATGTCCTTATAATAAATGTTAGCCTTTGCCATAACCTCTTGAAGGACCCCATATTGACTGGCCCATATTTCCATAGGGTTATGTTCAACCCAGCCTTCCTTTGGATAAATTTGATTAATCTCCTTTTGACTAATTCCTATTATATTTTGATCTCTATCAAAAATCACAGCTCTTGAGCTTGTAGTTCCTTGATCCAAGGCAATAATATACTCTTTCATAACTATCACTCCAATTTTTTCCTATATAATTATATAGTAGCATATTACTCTACCTCTTTCTAATGTATAAAAAAAAGGTAAGATGGAGACCATCTTACCTTTTTTCTGTAGAATTTTCTATATTTCTTTATACATTTATTTCGCTATGAACTTCAATTGCGTCTTTATTTGCTTCTATTATTGGAGCTACATATTCTTCAATAAATTCTATAACTTGATTTGGAGCTCTTCCAACAAATTTTGTAGGATCTATTATATCTATTATTTCTTTCTTTGAAAGATTAAATGAACCATCTTCTATAATTCTTTTAATTAAATCATTATCAAGACCTTCACCCTTAACTCTTTGTGCTGCTGCCATAGAATGTTCTCGGATTTTCTCATGAAGTTCTTGTCTGTCTCCACCTCTTTTAACTGATTCCATCATTATGTTCTCAGTTGCCATAAATGGTAGTTCATTATTAACATGAGCTGCTATAACCTTATCATATACAACCATATTTTCAGCTATGTTAATATATAAATTTAATACCCCATCTAAAGCTAAGAAAGCCTCAGCTACTGCTATTCTCTTATTTGCTGAATCATCTAATGTTCTTTCAAACCATTGAGTTGCAGCTGTAATTGCAGGGTTTAATGAATCTATTATTACATATCTAGCTAAAGAACTTATTCTTTCACTTCTCATAGGGTTTCTCTTATATGCCATAGCTGATGATCCTATTTGATTTTTTTCAAATGGTTCTTCAACTTCCTTCATACTTTGTAACAACCTTAGATCATTTGAGAACTTATAAGCGCTTTGAGCCACTTCAGATAATGTGTTAAGTACAATTGAATCTAACTTTCTTGGATAAGTTTGACCAGTTACACCATAGCTTTTTTCAAAGCCCATATTTTTTGCAACCATGGTGTCTAGTTTCTTAACCTTTTCTTCATCTCCGTCAAAAAGAGTCATAAAACTTGCTTGAGTACCTGTCGTTCCCTTAACTCCTCTTAGCTTTAATGTAGATAAAACATGGTCTATATTCTCTATATCCATTACTAAATCTTGCATCCAAAGACTAGCTCTCTTACCAACAGTTGTTAACTGTGCAGGTTGAAGATGAGTAAACCCTAAGGTTGGCATATCCTTATACTTCACTGCAAACTTACTTAATCTATGTAAAACAGTTACAATCTTCTTCTTAGTTAATAGTATTGCGTCTCTCATAATTATTACGTCTGTATTATCACCTACATAACAGCTTGTAGCACCTAGGTGTATTATTCCTTTTGCACTTGGACATTGAAGTCCATAAGCATATACATGACTCATTACATCGTGTCTTACTTCCTTTTCTCTCTTAGTTGCTTCATCATAGTTAATATCATTTATATGAGCCTTAAGTTCGGATATTTGCTCATCTGTAATATTTAAACCTAATTCTTTTTCAGATTCTGCTAAAGAAATCCAAAGCTTTCTCCATGTTGAAAATTTCATATCATCAGAAAAAATGTAGCTCATTTCCTTTGATGCATATCTTGAGTTTAATGGTGAACTGTATAAATTTCTCATTATAGACCTCCATACGAATATATTCATTAAATTTGTTTATATCATTCGTATTATATCATAAGAAATAAAATCTTTCATGTTTATTTAATAAAAGTGGTTCACATAGTAATATTTATGGAATGAAAACATATAAATTAATAACGAAATATTTTTATTAAGGAAGTGAATTATATGTATAAAGTGACTATTATAGATAAGATTTCTTTTCTGTTCTGCATTCTAGGTTGCTTAATTTTAGGCTTAGTAGGACTTTTTAATTTTAATGTTGCCATTTTTCTTACTGGGGGCTCTATATTTTTACAAAGAATAATATATACATTGGTTTTTTTAGGATGCATTGATATTATTATTCTACTTTTCAGATGTGGCTTTCTAGTAACTGAAAAGTGATTTTTAGTTACATATCATAAATTTTTTTTCTAGAAAGCAAAAAAAGGTTCCAAATGGAACCTTTTTTTTAATTAATCTTCAAGATTTTGAATTAGCTTTGCAATTTCTTCAGCAGCTAGTGCTTCGTCATCGCCGTTAGCTATTACATTAATTAATGAATCTTTAGTAATTGCTAATGATAAAACTCCAATTAGACTTTTTACATTTGCTTTTTTACCGTTAAATTCAATGCTTACATCGGACTTAAAAGATGAAGCCTTCTTAACTAATAACGTTGCTGGTCTAGCATGTAAGCCAGTACCATTCTTTACTAAAACTTCTTTTGAAACCATTATGTTCACCTCTTTTTATATACTTGAGTATCTACTTAACTTTTATAATTATATAGGACTTTCAAAATAATTTCAATACTTTTTTTCCTTATTCATTACAATTAATTTCCATATATCGAAATTAGATTTGATTTTGTTAATACTTGTAATAGATTGTCTTTTAAATTATTATAATTTTTTATATTTAATAAAAAAAGGACACATTTTGAAACCAAAATGTATCCTTTAACTTTCTATTATTTTGCAAAATCAACAGCTCTGGTTTCCCTGATAACATTGATTTTTATTTGACCTGGGTATTCTAATTGTTCCTCGACGCTCTTAACAATATTCCGTGCTAGTTCAACTGCTCCGAGATCGTCAATATGATCTGGTTTAACAATAATTCTAATTTCTCTACCAGCTTGAATCGCATATGACTTCTCTACACCTTCATAAGAATTTGCAATTTCTTCCAACTTCTCTAAACGTTTGATGTACGCTTCTAGTGTTTCTCTTCTAGCTCCTGGTCTAGCAGCTGATATAGCATCTGCCGCTTGAACCAAAATAGCTTCAAAAGATTCCATCTCTACATCTCCATGATGAGCTGCAATAGCATTTACTATCACCGCAGATTCATGATACCTTTTAGCTATATCTCCTCCAATTAGAGCATGAGGCCCCTCTTGTTCTTGATCAACAGCTTTACCGATATCATGTAGCAAACCAGCTCTTTTAGCTAGAGTAACATCTAAACCCAATTCTGACGCCATTAAACCAGCTAAATATGAAACTTCTATGGAATGCTTTAAAACATTTTGTCCATAACTAGTTCTATATTTCAATCTTCCAAGTAATCTAACTACCTCTGGATGTAATCCATGTACTGAAGTTTCAAGAGTTGCTTGTTCTCCTTCTTCTTTAATATCATTTTCCACATCTTTTTTGGCTTTTTCAACCATCTCTTCAATTCTAGCTGGATGTATTCTTCCATCAACTATTAACTTTTCCAACGCCATTCTAGCTACTTCTCTTCTAATTGGATCGAAGCTTGATAAAATAACTGCTTCTGGAGTATCATCTATAATTAAATCTACTCCCGTTAAAGTTTCAAGGGTTCTAATATTTCTACCTTCTCTACCTATAATCCTACCCTTCATTTCGTCATTAGGTAAAGCAACAACATGAACAGTTGACTCGGATACATGATCTGCAGCACATCTTTGAATAGCTGTAGTTACAATTTCCCTCGCCTTTTTATCTGCTTCTTCTTTTGCTTTACTTTCGATGTCCTTAATCATTAAGGCTGCTTCATGAGTAACTTCTCTCTTAATTTCTTCTAATAAGATTTGTTTAGCTTCTTCCCCTGTAAGACCAGCTACTCTTTCTAATTCTTCTCGTCTTTGGTTTGTAAGTTCTTGAATCTTAGTTTCCTTATTATCGACTTCAGCTAATCTCTCATTTAATGCATCATCTTTCTTTTGAAGAGAATCACTTTTTTTGTCTAATGCCTCTTCTCTTTGTATTAATCTTCTTTCAAGCCTTTGAATTTCATTTCTTCTTTCACGTGAATCCCTATCCAAATCAGTTCTTAATCTATGAACCTCTTCTTTCGCTTCTAGTATAGATTCCTTATTAGTAGCCTCTGCTTCTTTTTTAGCAGCTTCTAATTCAGTTTTCGCATCTTTTTCTAGTGATTCAAGTTTCTTTTTTGATGTTGTTTGTATGCCTTTGTATAGGATTACTCCTGTAACACCAAAAACAAAAATATATATTATAGCCATTATTAAATACGTTGTTTGCACGTAAACACCTCCTACTTTTTTTTCATTTATTTATTACAATAAATATTACTGCGTAGTAGGAGTCATATCCTTTCACTGAATAATAAGAATATGATAAACCAGTATTTGTTATTATTTTATCTGAAAAATAGAATTATGTCAAGTTACACAACTATGAACAAATATGATGTAAATATATACTATTTTCATCTGTTTACTTCATTTTTCTCTCCATTATTAATGTAAACTTGACATTTTTCTTTAAATTTTTCAATAATATGTTTAATTAAATTCTATTTTTTTGCCTTAGCCTCTTCTTTAACGACTTTAGCTTCTTCTTTTGCAGCTTTAACATCTTCTTTTATAGCCTTAGCATCTTCTTTTACTACCTTAACCACAGCTAAAGGAAGTTTATATTTTGCTCTAATTTGATTTTCTATATCTAAAGCTACTTCAGGATTATCCTTTAAATAAAGCTTAGCATTTTCTCTTCCTTGTCCTAACCTGATTTCTCCATATGAAAACCATGATCCACCCTTTTGAACAATACCTTCCTTTACACCTACATCTACTATATTACCATTTCTAGAAATACCCTCATTGTACATGATATCAAATTCTGCTATTTTAAATGGAGGTGCAACCTTATTTTTTGTAACCTTAATCCTAGTTCTATTTCCTATAATTGCATCCGCGGATTTTATTGAATCGATACGTCTAATATCTAATCTAACAGAGGCATAGAATTTTAAAGCTCTTCCTCCAGTAGTAGTCTCAGGACTACCAAACATAACACCAATTTTTTCCCTTAATTGATTGATAAAAATAGCAACACAATTAGTTTTACTAATTGCTCCTGCTAATTTTCTCAAAGCTTGGGACATAAGTCTAGCTTGAAGACCCATATGAGAATCTCCCATTTCCCCTTCAATTTCAGCCCTTGGAACTAAGGCTGCAACTGAATCGATTATCAATACATCTATAGCTCCTGAACGTACTAAAGCTTCTGCAATTTCAAGACCTTGTTCTCCTGTATCTGGTTGAGATACTATTAAACTTTCTGTATCAACACCAATTTTCCTTGCATAACTTGGATCTAAAGCATGTTCTGCATCAATAAATCCTACAGCTCCACCATTTTTTTGTGATTCTGCTGCTATATGTAATGCAATAGTAGTTTTTCCTGAACTTTCAGGCCCATATATTTCTATTATTCTTCCTTTAGGTACACCACCAATTCCCAAAGCTATATCTAAATCTAAACATCCTGTAGAAATAGCATCAATGTTTAAATGGCTATCCTCTCCTAATCTCATAACTGACCCTTTACCAAATTGCTTTTCTATTTGACCTATGGCATTTTCTATTGCCTTTAATTTATCTACATTAATCTTACTCATTTATTTACACCTCTTTCTTTCATTCCGAACCTATGTTCTATCCATATTATAAGCCATGAATTTTATATAGTCAACATTAAATACTATTATATTCCATTTAAAATTTGAATACTTTTATAAGTCTATCCAATATACCATATAATAAACATAAATTTCCAATTAAAAAGAGGCCTTCTTAATTGAAGGCCTCTAAATATTATTTATCAGTGGATATATTATGCTTATTTTTGTTAAAATAATCATAGCCAGATACTAAAGTAATAATAACTGCTCCATATAAAAACCACTCTGGTACATATTCAAAAAATAATTTAAAAAACTCTACATTTGTTACTAAATCCGTTAAATAAGAAGATGCCGATATATTCAATTCCAATAACAAAAGTATAATTGCTATTATTTGTATAACAGTCTTTAGTTTACCCCACCAACTTGCAGCAATTACCTTACCATCTGATGCTGCAATGGTTCTTAATCCTGTTACAGCAAATTCACGTGCTATAATAATCATAGCAGCCCAACCTGGAACCACTTGAAGTTCTACTAACGATATTAGTGCAGCTGTTACAAGGAGCTTATCTGCAAGGGGATCCATAAACTTCCCAAAGTTAGTAATTTGATTTCTACTTCTTGCAATATATCCATCTAGCTTATCTGTTAAGGAAGCTAATATGAATATACCCGTTGCAATGAACGTGCCATATGGAATATCCTTAACTGCTATAAATAATAAAAATACAGGAACTAAAAACATCCTTCCTATAGTTAATTTATTGGCAAGATTCATAAGCTACAACTCCTATTAAATCATATTCTGTACAATCATTTATCTTTACTTTTACAATTGTACCTTTACTTATTTCTATACTACTTTTAAAAAACACATTACCATCAATGTCAGGAACCATTTCATAATTTCTTCCATAGTAATATTCTCCATCATATCCTTCAACAAGAATATCATAAACATTATTAATTTTCAATGCATTTTTTTCTTGTGATATTTCTTTTTGAAGAAGCATAATTTCTTTTTCTCGAAAAGCCTTTGTTTCTTCTTCGATTTGATTTTCCATAATAGCTGCCGGAGTTCCCTCTTCTCTTGAATATTTAAAAACTCCAACTTTCTCAAGTCTATATTCCTTTACGAAATTCTTAAGTTCCGTAAACTCTTCTTCATTTTCTCCAGGAAATCCAACAATTAAAGTAGTTCTTAATGTAATATTTTTAACTCTATCTCTTAAACTAATAATCTTTTTTATTATATCCTCTTTAGTTGTCTTTCTTCCCATAAGTTTTAATATTTTATTACTAATATGCTGAATTGGTAAATCAAGATATTTTACAACTTTAGGATTTTGTGAGATTTCGTCTATAAGCTCATCGTATATTTCTTCTGGATAGCAATAAAGCACTCTAATCCACTCTAATCCATCTATCTTTGCTAATTCCTTTAATAAAATATGCAATCTTTTTTCTCCATAAATATCACTACCATAAAGAGTTGTATCCTGTGCTATTAAAATTAATTCCTTAACGCCCCTGTCACTTAATGATTTCGCTTCATTTATAATATTATCCATTTCTCTACTTCTAAACTTCCCTCTAATTTTAGGTATTATGCAATATGTACAGAAATTATTACACCCTTCTGCTATTCGAATATATGCTGTATGGCTATCTGTAGTTAAAATTCTTTCACCTTCATTAATGTTTTCATCAGAATAATTAACTTCGATAGATTTTTTTTCATTGTTTATATAATCATTAATAAACTCGTTTATTTTCTTATAATCATTAACCCCCAGCATTATATCTATTTCTGGCATTAACTCTGTTAAGTCCTTACCATATCTTTGAGTTAAACATCCAGTTGCAATCAGCAATGTACAATTATAGTCTTTTTTATATTTTGCCATTTCAAGTATAGTATCTATAGATTCCTGCTTTGCGGTTTCAATAAAACCACATGTATTTACTATAATTATATCCGCTTCCTTCGCATTATTTGTTATTTCATATTCCTTATTCATGGATGCTAAAATAATTTCTGAATCTACTCTATTTTTATCGCAACCAAGACTTACCATTCCCACTTTATATTTTTTCAAGTCAAAATCCTCCTGCTATTCTCTATCTAGATTAAAAGTTTATAGAATTATATTTTATAACTCTTTCTACTGTATTACAAGGTAATTTTAATTATCTTCCTGCGAATTACCTATCAATTGATCCTTTGTTACCAACACTTGTCTTGGCCTACTTCCATCCTTAGAAGATATAATTCCTCTCTCTTCTAATTGATCCATAATTCTAGACGCCCTATTAAATCCTACTCTAAGCCTTCTTTGAATAAAAGATATAGATGCTTGTTCAAAGTCAACCACTAAATTAACAGCTTCTGAAAGAAGTTCATCAGTGTCCTCTCCTTCTTCAACATACTTGTCGTCAGTTTCTTTGTTGATATGCTCAATTATAGATTCTTCATATATAATTTCCTTTTCATCATTTTTAATAAAATTAACAACACTTTCTACTTCCTCTTCTGATATAAAACAGCCTTGAACTCTAAGCGGCTTATTTTCTCCCACAGGTGAGTAAAGCATATCCCCCTTACCAAGAAGTTTTTCAGCCCCTCCAGTATCTAAAATAGTTCGTGAATCTACTTGAGATGATACAGAAAAGGATATTCTTGATGGAATATTGGCCTTAATTACACCTGTGATAACATCCACAGAGGGTCTTTGGGTTGCAATAACAAGATGCATCCCCGCAGCTCTAGCCATCTGTGCTAGTCGTCCAATATAATCTTCAACATCATTTGGGCATACCATCATTAAATCTGCAAGCTCATCTACTATTATTACTATATAGGGTAGCTTTTTATCTATAGTCCCCTTATCAAGCAGGCCATTATAGGAGTCAATATTTCTAACACCCATCTCAGCAAACAAATTATATCTCTTTGTCATTTCATTAACTGCCCAATTAAGAGCTGCTGCTGCTTTTTTAGGATCTGTAACCACAGGTATTAATAAATGGGGTATTCCATTATAGACATTTAATTCTACAACTTTTGGATCTACCATTAAAAGTTTAACCTCATCTGGAGTATATTTATATAATATACTTATTATTAATGAATTAATGCATACGCTCTTTCCAGAACCAGTTGCTCCTGCAATAAGAGTATGAGGCATTTTACTTAAATCTCCAATAACGCAAGCTCCAGCTATATCCTTGCCTAGTGCAAAGGCCAACTTATTAGTTGAATTTTGAAACTCATTAGAATCAAGAACTTCCCTTAGAAATACCGGAGTTTGCTTTTTATTAGGTACTTCTATCCCCACAGCCGCTTTCCCTGGAATTGGAGCTTCTATCCTAACTCCAGAGGATGCAAGTCCTAAAGCAATATCATCTGCTAAATTTACTATTTTGCTTACTTTAACTCCAGGACTTGGCTGAATTTCATATCTTGTTACAGAAGGTCCCTTTGTTACCTGTGCAACCTTTGCATCAACACCAAAGCTACCTAATATTTCTTCAAGTTTACTTGCGCTGTTAATCAATTCTTTCTTATCCTCACTATTTAACTTAGTTGTACCATTAATATTTAAAAGATCAATTTTAGGGAATATATACTCCTTTATCTCTTGAATTTCCTTACCTTCACTAATAGTCGCATCAATTTCCTTATTAACCACATCTTTTATATTATTATCTAACTTACCTTTTTTAGTAGTTCTCTCTGGAAACTCCATATTATCTACAAAGTCACTTATTGGCCTATCTAGATTTTCTTCAATAGCTAGTTCAAACTCACTATCTTCATCAACGTTTGAATTCTTCATAAAATCTAATATCTTAATCTTATGATTTACTCCCTTTAAGAATTCATCCTTAGATTTATCTACTTCATCACTCTTTGTAAGAACCTTAATATAATCATCTTTATTCTTATTCTTATTCTTATTCTCTGAAACTTTCTTTTTAGCTTTTTCTTTTTCTCTGAATTCCATACCTTTAATTTTAGCCATTTGTCCAGCCTTCAAAGGTGAAAAGTTAAATACTAATATACAAGAAATTATTATTAAAGCTCCGTAAAGAATATAAGAACCTAACCCTCCTATAAATTTATATAATGGAAAAGCTATAACATATCCTATTACTCCTCCATTGAGATCTCTTTTCCCATCAGCTACAGCATTAATTAAATCCATAAAGTTATTTCCAAAATTATTAGGAACTTCTTTTCCTTGAATATAGATTGTCCCAAAAATTAAAATTATTACGCCTATAAATATAGTTAGCCCGTGAAAGTTTTTCCCAAGTGAAATATTGCCTCTTCCTTTAAAATAATTATATCCTAGATATAAAAGATAAATTGGAAGTATGTATGACCCTATTCCAATTAATAGATGACAAATTTTCTGAGCGAAGCTTGATAAAAATCCTGCAAGATCTGTATATATAGCAATTGAGCTTAATAAGCCAATGGCAATAATTATAATTCCTTTTATCTCCATTTTACTGGTTTGGTCGTCATCTGAAGATTTTTTATTATTTTTTCTTTTATTCTGTCTGTTCACTAAAATCACCCCACCCTAGTTATTTCTCCACAGTTTATTTATTTCCTCTTATTAAAGAGAAAAAATAGGGTAATACCCTATTTTTTATTACTCTTTTCTATTACTCTTTTCTATTACTCTTTTCTATTAAAGAATTAAGTTTTGCTAAGGCATTACTTATTCCTCCAACTTCATTAATAAGTCCACAATCTACAGCGTCCTTTCCAATAAGCATAGTTCCTACGTCATTTAGCAACGCATCTGTCTGCATCATAAAATTATGTAAATCTTCATGGGATACACTTGATGTTCTAACTATAAAATCATCAATTCTCTCCTGCATCTTTTTAAAGTATTGGAAAGTTTGATCTACACCTATAATAAATCCATTCATACGTACTGGATGAATTATCATAGTAGCTGAAGGGGTAATAAACGAATAGTCCGATGAGGTTGCAAGTGGAACCCCTATAGAGTGTCCTCCACCTATTACAATGGAAACTGTAGGTTTCGAAATTGAGTTTATCATTTCAGAAATAGCTAAACCCGCTTCCACATCTCCACCTACTGTATTTAATACTATTAG
The DNA here is from genome assembly GCF_002995745.1 of Clostridium vincentii. Lineage (GTDB taxonomy): Bacteria > Bacillota > Clostridia > Clostridiales > Clostridiaceae > Clostridium > Clostridium vincentii. The sequence goes on from NZ_PVXQ01000015.1 coordinate 62,843, forward strand.
GACACCTTCTACCTCATCATTTTGTTCCATAGCTATAAGTTGCGGTATTATATGTTCATACTTAGTAGCCTTTGTTTGCGGCGGTGATACCATATGTCCTTCTATTTGCCCAATTATAGATAATACTTGTATCTTTTCATTAGGCGAAGCCATAGACGTATTACCAAACTCCTTTACAGCCTTCATCTTTTCTTTATTCTCTTTTATTTCTTCTTCCTTATCTATTTTCTTTTTATCGTTCATAAAATATTCCTCCTGTACATTTTTATTTTGCTCAGGAGGATTTATTTTATACTATTTATTATTATAATTTAAAAGTTTTGTGCAATGCATTAATTGCCTGCTCCAAATTCTTTGTATGAATTAAACACCATATAGTCATGTGAGAATCTGCAGTTTGTAGTACTTCTATATTATTCTCATAAAGAGATTTATAAATTTTAGCCATAACTCCGGGTATTCCTCTCATGCCTGCGCCTACTAAAGATATAGTACTACAATTTTCTTTGATATCATAGACAATATTTAATTCTTTAAATATTTTAACTACCTTATCCTTCATAGAAGATTCAACAGTAAAAACTTGTGTTTTCGGAAAAATGTTTATTAAATCCAAAGAAATTTTATTATCAGCTATTATTTCAAGCACTTTTGTATAATTTTCATTTTCCCAATTATCATCTAATTTAATCGCTATTTGGACCCTATTATTCTGGCTTGTAATACTAGTAATGAGCCTTTTATTGTTTTTATCTCCAATTGAATTAATTATAGTTCCTTCACACTCATTCATAGTGTTCTTTATAATTATTGGTATATTTCCTATTTTTGCTATTTCAACAGCATTAGGATGAATAACCTTAGCCCCATGATCCGCAAGTTGAAACACCTCATCATAACTTAAAATATTTATTAACGATGCGTCTTTAACTATCCTTGGATCTGCAGTCATTACTCCATCAACATCTTTATATATCTCAATACACTGAGCTTCTAGTGCTACTCCTAGTATGGCGGCTGTAGTATCACTTCCACCTCTACCTAGTGTTGTAAAAAATCCATCTTTAGTCATTCCTTGGAATCCTGCAACTACCGGAACCTTCCCTTGAGTTAAAATATCTAAGATTTTTTTATCATCCACATCTATTAATGATGCATTACTAAAATTATTATCAGTTATTATTCCTGCCTGACCTCCAGATAAAGAGATTGACTCTATGCCCAACAACTGTAACTCATTACAAAAGATAACTGAGCTTATAATTTCTCCACAGCACATTAATAAATCTGTTGCTAATTTATTATCTTTTTTCATTTTATCATCTATAAGACAAAGGAGTGTATCAGTTGCATAAGGTTCCCCATATCTTCCAATAGCTGATACAACAACTACAGGGCTAAAGCCTTCCTTAATAGCTTTCGCCACTTTTTTAATTGCATTTACTCTTTTCTCTTTTGATGATATAGAGGTTCCCCCAAATTTTTGTATTAATATATTCATGTACTCACCCCTAATATTAAAGAGTTGCCCTTTTTATTTGATTTTCCTCTGCATCTAAGATAATAGTATGTGACCCAATTTTTTTTACACATTCCCAAGGAATTTCCAAAAAGTCTTTAGACCCACCAAAAAATCCAAGCTTCCCACTCCCTAGGTTTACTATTAGGAATTTTATGTTACCTTCATCATCAATTACAAGGTCATTGTTTTGAAGATAGTCATATTTTTCTCCATCGTTTATATTAATAAGTTCGTATTTACCCAATTCACTTAATAACTTAATATTACCTTCACTACTCATAAAAATATTACCTCCTAATTCGTCTACATAATTATTATGCAATTAGGAGGTAATGTATTCTTGAATTATATTTGAATTTTGTTTTTACTGTCTTTATTATTGTAGCTTTCTGTAGAATTCGTGATTACTTTATCTAAATTCTCATAATTAATTCCATTACCTACGTAAGAGGCATTAACTATACCGCTACCAAAACAGTTCTCCAACACAAACTCTATATCTTCTGATGATATTTTATCTACTTTTTTTATTACATCATCCTGAGTACTTATCTTATTCTTGAATAGAACAGATTTAGCATTGCTAAACATTCTTGAACTAGTACTCTCAAGTCCCATTATATATGTAGATTTTATTTTTTCTTTATTCATGGCTAAAACATCATCTGTAAGAGGTGACTTAGAGAACTTAAAGAGTTCTTTAGCTATTACATCTAAAGCTTTTTCACCATAGGTTTTACCAAGTCCTGTATATATATTAAACATACCAACACCTTGATAGGGTTGTGGATAGCAATATACAGTATAGCAAAGTCCAAGTTCCTCTCTTACCTTTTGGAAAAGTACAGAAGAAGCTCCTCCGCCAAAAATATTACTTAAAAGCACCAAAGCATATCCTTTATCATGACCAAAAGGTAATCCCTTTAAACCAAGGCCTATATGAAGCTGCTCTATATCTTTATTTAAATAATCTGATCCGGGATGAACAAGAGCATCTTCATATGTAGGAACATATATATCTTTACTTTTCCAATCTCCAAAGTACTTTTCGATAAGATGAGTTAATTCTTTGTCATCAAAATTTCCACAAACAGAAATCACTGAATTATGTGGAGTATACTTTTTATCTATAAAATCTTTAATGTCCTCTCTTGTAAAACTTTTAACCTTATCAATTGTTCCAAGTATAGGACGAGCTAAAGAATTATTTCCAAATGCCAATTTTGAGTGTAAGTCATCTAAAGCATCCTCCGGACTGTCATCACTCATGTTAATTTCCTCAACTATTACACTTTTTTCTCTTTCTATATCTTCTGGATCAAATTTAGAATTTAAAATTATATCAGATAATACTTCAATAGATAAATCTAAATGTGTATATAGATTTTTAACATAGTAGCAAGTTGCCTCTTTACTAGTAAAGGCATTAATTTGCCCTCCAAGATTCTCTACAGAAGCCGCTATTTCTTTTGGTTTTCTTTTATCTGTTCCTTTAAAAAACATATGTTCAATAAAATGAGATATACCATTCATTTCTAGGTTCTCGTTTCTAGATCCATTTTGAACCATAACTCCTACACTTATCGATTTAACTGCCTCATTTTTTTCAGTAACAATTCTTAGTCCATTTTTTAGGGTATATAAATTATACATAAAATCCTCCCTATAATAAAAGTCACGAATACTCTCTATACTATTATAAAGAAATTCGTGGCTTATTATTCCTTAAATGTTGCTAGAAAAAAAAGGCAAAAATTTGCCTCTTATTGTTCTTTCTTTTCTTCATTCTCTTTTTCTTGTTTTTCTTTCTGATCTTTCTGATCTTTTAAGGCATCTCGTCGTGATAAATTAACTCTTCCTTGGCTGTCGACTTCAGTAACCTTAACTAAAATCTCATCTCCAACTGATACTACATCTTCAACTTTATTTACTCTTTCAAAATCAAGTTTAGATATATGAACTAACCCTTCTTTGTTTGGAAGTATTTCTACAAAAGCTCCAAAGGCTGTAATTTTAGTAACTTTACCTAAATATGTTTCACCAGGCTTAATTACTTTAGTTATTCCTTCTATTATTTTAAGAGCTGCATCTACTCCAATATGATCTGGTGAAGAAACAAATACTGTTCCATCTTCCTTTATATCAATCTTAACGCCAGTATCTGCAATTATTTTATTAATTACCTTACCACCAGCTCCAATTACATCCCTAATCTTATCTGGATCAATTTTCATAGTAGTAGTTTTAGGAGCATATGCTGAAACGTCTTCTCTTTTCTTTGATATACATTCATCCATCTTTTCTAGAATAAATAATCTTGCCTTTTTAGCATTTCTGATGGCTGTTTCAACAACATAGAAACTAAATCCATGTAATTTTGTATCCACTTGAATTGATGTTATACCTTCAGTAGTACCAGCTACCTTAAAGTCCATATCACCAAAGAAATCTTCTATTCCTTGAATATCTGTAATAACTTCTTCTTGAGATGAATCTTTTGAAGTTATTAAACCCATTGCTATACCAGCTGCTGATCTCTTAATTGGAACTCCTGCATCTAACAAAGCTAAAGTGGACGCACAAACTGATGCTTGTGATGTTGATCCATTTGAACTTAATACTTCTGAAACTAGTCTAATAGTATATGGAAATTCTGCCTCTGAAGGTATTAATGGTTCTAATGCTCTTTCTGCTAAAGCACCATGACCGATTTCACGTCTTCCAGGTCCTCTAAGAGGTTTAACTTCACCAACACTATATCCTGGGAAGTTATAATGATGCATATATCTCTTAGTTCTTTCACTATCATCTATACCATCTAATATCTGAACATCACTAATAGATCCTAGAGTTGCAACAGTCATAACTTGAGTTAATCCTCTGTTGAATAATCCAGTACCATGAGTTCTTGGCAGTATTCCAACTTCACAGCTAATAGGTCTTACTTCATCAAAAGCTCTTCCATCAGGTCTTCTCTTATCATTAAGAAGCATATTTCTAACAGCTTCCTTTTGAAGGTCATATAATACTTCTTTTATGTCTGCAGATTTACCCGCATATTTTTCAGAAAATTCTTCATTAACTTTAGAATTAACTAAATCTACTGCAGTATTTCTTAAATCTTTATCTGTAATATACATTGCTTCTTTAACCATGTCAGTTGCAAACGATTTTACATCCTTTTCAACATCTTCATTAACACAATATAATTTAGGTGCTATTTTAGCTTTACCCATTTTGGCAACAGCGTCTTCTTGAAATTCAACTATACTGTGACAAACATCAAATCCAAATTTAATAGCTTTAATCATAGTCTCTTCATCAATTTCAGTTGCACCAGCTTCAATCATAATAACCTTTTCCTTAGTTGCACATACAGTTAAGTGAAGACTTGATTTTTTTCTATCTTCTGCATTAGGATTAATTATAAGATTTCCATCTATTAGTCCAACTTGAACTGCACCAACTGGAATAGTGTATGGCATACTTGATAAACATAATGCCATAGAAGCAGCATTTATTGCTAATATTTCAGGTAGGTTGTCATTTTCAACTGAAACAACTGTAGTAACAACTTGAACATCATTTCTATATCCCTTTGGAAATAAAGGTCTTAAAGTTCTGTCAATGGCTCTACCGTTTAATATAGCTTTATTAGAAGGTCTAGCTTCTCTTTTTATGAAGCCTCCTGGTATTTTACCTACTGAATATAATTTTTCTTCATATTCAACACTTAATGGGAAGAAATCAATTGATTCTCTTGGCTTTGCTGATGCATTAACATTTGTTAATATTACTGTATCACCATAACTCATGAAAATTGCAGCATTTGACAACATTCCTATCCTACCGAATTCAACTTTCATTTCTCTTCCAGCAACAATTATACTTAATACTTTAGTCATTATAGGACCTCCTCTCAATTTTCATAAAACATCAAAAAATAGAGCGGACTTAGCCCGCTCTAAGATTATCTTCTTAAACCTAATTTTTCAATAATAGTTCTGTATCTTTCAACATCTTCAGCTTTTAAATAATTTAAAAGACCTCTTCTTTGTCCAACCATCATTAATAGACCTCTTCTTGAGTGATGATCTTTCTTGTGGATCTTTAAATGTGCAGTTAATTCAATAACTCTTTCTGTAAGTAAAGCGACTTGTACTTCAGGTGAACCTGTGTCTCCTTCGCTTCTTCCAAATTCTTTAATAATCTCTGTTTTTTTTGCCTTATCCATGCTATCTAGCACCTCCATAAATTATCCCCATAGTTCCAAGTAAGAAGATGGCCACCTTCAGACATAGGACTAGGTTCCTACTGGTCATTATATCAAAACATATTACAATTGTAAATATGTTTTAAATTTTTACATAAATTTTTCTTTTTCTGCCATCAATTTGTCTTTATTTAGTTGAATAATTAATTCATCAAGGGAATTGAATTTCACATTATCTCTAAATCGCTTTATAAAATTCACTTTTATTTCATCATTATAAATATCTTTATCAAAATCTAACATAAAGCTTTCCAAAGTAATTTCACTTCCTTCAACAGTAGGATTATTACCAATGGAGGTTATACTCTTGTATATGTTATTATTCCATATGATATTAGTATAATAAACTCCTTGTTCAGGAAGTACAATATTTTCCTCATACTTCACATTTGCAGTTGGAAATCCAAGTTTTCTTCCAAGTTGTTTCCCATGTACGACCTTTCCTTTAATAAAATAAGGTCTGGTTAGCATTTCATTTGCTAATTCTATATCTCCCTTTAGAAGATTTTCTCTAATTCTGGTACTACTTACAACCTCTTCTAAATATGTACAAGTTTCTACAACATATACTTCATAATTATATTTGTTTGAAAATGTCTTTAAAAGTTCTACATTACCTACGTTTTTATAACCAAATTTATAATTGAATCCTACAACAATTCCCCTTACGTCAAACTTATCACAAAGATATTCTATAAACTCTTCTGGGGATAATTTCATAAAATTTTCATTAAATTCTTCAAAAAAAACTAAATCAACATTTTCTTCATGTAAGATTTCTGATTTGCTACTATTATCTAATAAAAGCTTAAATGTATTTCCTGATTTTAGAAGACTTCTAGGATGGTTTCTAAATGTGTAGACTATACTCTTCCCATTATTTTCTATAGCTAAACTTACAGTTTTCTTTACTAAAGATAAATGCCCTCTATGAAGCCCATCAAAACTTCCTAAAGCTATATAATTCATTTTATTAAAAGTTTTATTATTTTCATTTAACATTACTCTAACTCCTAACTAAATTAATAGCTTTTCTATTTTAAAGCCAAGCTGATCTCTTTTTCCAAGTCCTAAAAAAACTTTATTATTGTCATAGACCCTATAAAGTTTATCAAGCTCAGGTATTTCTATGAAAGCTCTTTTATCTGCGAGTTTTACTCCATTTATAAGCAACTTAGAATATCCTTCGTTTGCATCTATCCTTGGATAATTTTTCAACACCTCTTCTATAGAAAGTAAATGTTCTGAAATATTTTCTTCTGTTAAATCCTCTATATTTATACTTTCACTTTCATTAAACATAGATGTTCTTGTTCTCTTAAGTTCAGCCATAGTGGCTCCAACATTAAGTTTTTCTCCTATATCAAAACACAAACTCCTTATATAAGTTCCCTTAGAACAACTTACTTCCATTGAAATATTAGGCATAGAAATTACAATGTCCTTGATGTAGTATATTATAATATCTCTACCTTCCCTTTCAATTTCAATACCTTGTCTTGCTAACTCATAAAGCCTTACGCCATCTTTTTTCAATGCAGAAAACATAGGAGGGATTTGAAGATACCCTCCTTTAAAGCTATCTATTACAGATAAAATCTCAGTCTCTGTTAAATGGGATATATCCTTTTCCTCGGTTACTTCTCCTTCTAAATCATAAGTAGTTGTCTTAAATCCAAGTTGGAAAGTAACAACATAACTTTTTTCAGCTTTCATTATGTAATCTATTATTTTAGTAGCTTTTCCCAAACATACTGGAAGTACTCCTATAGCTTCAGGATCCAGCGTTCCGGTGTGTCCTACTTTCTTTTGATTAGCAACTTTTCTAACCTTTCTTACAACATCAAAGGAAGTCATACCTTTATTCTTAAATATATTTATTACTCCATCCATCAACATATCTCTTTTTCAATGCTATTAATTATTTTTACTTTTGCTTGTTCTAAAGAACTTCCTGTAATCTTAAGTCCTGCAGCTTTTATATGTCCACCGCCACCTAAAGATTCAGCAATATGACTAACATTGACTTTGTTTTTAGATCTTAAACTAGCCTTAACTCCATCCTCAGCTTCTTTAGCAACAACAGCAACCTCTACATTTTCTATACTTAGAGCAATTGAAATAATATCTGAAGTATCTACATGAGAAAGATTCAGTTCTTCTAATGTTTTCATTGAAATTTCAATATATGCTACTTTACCATCACAAAGAAGTTCTACATTTGACAAAGATTGACCCATTAGTTTAACTTTACTTAATGGTCTATTATCAAAAAGACTATTATGAACCTTTGAATTCTTAACTCCACATGATATTAATTCTCCAGCAATACTATGAGTTCTTTTAGTAACATTTGAATGTCTAAATGATCCAGTATCAGTTACAAGTCCAGTATAAATACAATTTCCTATCTCTTCAACAGACTCTGCTTCTTCATTAAAAACAAAGTTTAACTCTTTAAGAAGTATATAAATAAGTTCAGCTGTTGCTGCCGCCTTATTATCAATATAATTATATTTACCATACTTTTCATTTGTTACATGATGATCTATATTTATTATAGTACCATCATATTGGTCTAAATCAGCACAAATTCTATCCACGTTTCCACAATCTAAAACAATGACTAAATCAGTCCCATAAATAGGGGCTTTAATAGTTCCATCAATTTCACAACCTAAAGGTAGGAAAGAGAGGTTATTTGGAATAACCTCTCTTGATATAATATAAGCATCTTTTCCCATTTCTCTAAGTCCATTTAAAAGCCCAAGGGTACTTCCAATGGCATCTCCATCTGGTGATGTATGAAAGGTTATTCCTATTTTGTTTGATTCTATTATAACCTTTGATATCTCTCTTAATGCCATATTACTTAACCTTTCCTTTTTTTATTAAACTATCTATCTTCATTCCGTAGTCTATAGATTCATCTAATTCAAATAATAATTGTGGACTATGTCTTAAATTAATTCTTTGTGCAATTTCGCGTCTTATAAAACCTGCTGCACTTTTAAGTACATCAAGGTTAGTATTCTTCTCTTCTTGATCCTTAGCAAATACACTTACAAACACCTTTGCATATCTTAAATCTTTAGTAACCTGAACGTCAGTAACTGAAATCATAGCAGTTAATCTGACATCCTTCATCTCGTTTCGAATTAAGTTACTGATTTCTCTTTTAACTTCTTCGTTTATTCTTCCGCCTCTATAATTAGGCATTTATATCACCTCTTAAAGTTCTTTTCTTATAATTGCTTCCATAACGAAGGATTCTATTTGATCCCCTTCTTTTAAGTCATTGAACTTCTCAACACTTAATCCGCATTCATATCCTGCAGCAACTTCTTTAGCATCATCCTTAAATCTCTTTAAAGATGCCAAAGTGCTTTCAAAGACTACAATTCCATTTCTTATAACTCTAACTTCAGAATTTCTCTTAACTTTACCATCTAATACGTAACAACCAGCAATTGTTCCAAGATTAGATATCTTATAAGTTAAACGAACTTCTGCCTTACCTAAAACAACTTCTTTGTATATAGGGTCAAGCATTCCTATCATAGCTGACTTAACATCATCTATTGCATCGTATATAATTCTATAAGTTTTAATGTCAACACCATCTCTATCAGCTGCAGCTGCTGCATTAACATCAGGTCGTACATTAAAGCCGATAACTATAGCATTTGAAGCACTAGCAAGTGTAATATCTGTTTCAGTTATAGCACCAACACCGCCATGAATTACTCTAACCTTAACATCATCAGAAGAAAGTTTGTCTAAAGATTGTCTTATTGCTTGAACTGATCCTTGAACGTCAGCCTTAACAATAATTGCAAGTTCTTTAACTTTACCTTCCCTTATTTGATCATATAAATCTTCTAATGAAACTCTATGAGATTCATTTAAGCTTTTATTTTTTTGTTTTCTATCCTCAGCCAATCCTCTTGCTGTCTTTTCATCCTTAACTTCACTGAATCTATCTCCAGCAGCAGGGACTTCAGATAATCCAAGAACCTCAACAGGAATTGAAGGACCTGCGGACTTAATGTTTTTACCTTCATCATCAAACATAGCTCTTACTCTTCCATAAGTTTCACCAACTACTATTGAATCTCCAACTCTTAATGTTCCGTTTTGAACAAGTAAAGATGCAACTGCGCCTCTACCCTTATCAAGTTTAGCTTCAATAACAGTTCCTTGCGCTTTACTTTCAGGATTAGCTTTAAGCTCTAGCATTTCTGCTGTTAAAAGAACCATTTCAAGCAATTGATCTATATTTTTTCCTTCCTTAGCTGAAACTGGGACACATACTGTATCTCCACCCCAATCTTCTGAAACTAAGCCTTGATCAGCTAATTCTTGCTTAACTTTATCTATGTTTGCATTAGGTCTATCAATCTTATTGATAGCAACTACCATAGGAACATCGGCAGCCTTACAGTGATCAATAGCTTCCTTAGTTTGAGGCATTATACCATCATCTGCCGCTACAACTAGGATAACAACATCTGTAATTTGTGCTCCTCTTGCTCTCATAGCTGTAAATGCTTCATGTCCAGGAGTATCTAAAAAGGTTATTTGCTCCCCTTTTACTGGAACTGTATATGCACCAATATGTTGTGTAATACCACCAGCTTCTGAATCTGTAACTTTTGCTTTTCTAATAGCATCAAGTAAAGATGTCTTACCATGATCAACATGACCCATAACAGTTATTATTGGTGGTCTCTTTACTAGATTTTCTTCTTCTTCTTCTTCAAAATCTAAAGATTCAAGTTCTGATGATACTTCTTTCTTTTCACAAATAATTTCATATTTTTCGCAAACCTTAGCTGCAGTATCATAATCAACTTCTTGATTCATTGCAGCCATAACACCTATAAAAAGCATTGTTTTTATAACTTCGTTATAAGGCTGTTGAAGCATATCTGCAAGGTCTTTTACAGTAATAGTCTCTCCAATTGAAAGAATGGTACTATCTGCAAATTCTTGTTCAGCTCTAGCTTTCTCTTCAGCTAATTGCTTTTTAGTAGTTTTCTTTTTCTTATTTCCTTTATTTAATTCGTCAGCTAATTCATCTTCATATACATCCACAAGACTTTTCTTCTTATCCGCTTCAGCTGGTATTTCTTTAGGAGTTCCGTCCGCTGTTCCTAGAACTAATTCCTTAATTAATGCTACAGCTTCATCTTCAATTACACTCATGTGATTTTTGACCTCTACGTTTAGCTCATCCATTAATAATTTTATTAACTGTTTTGATTCTATATTTAATTCTTTTGCTAATTCATATACTCTAATTTTTGACATACAGTCACCCCCGTTTAATCTTTACTTCATAGATTTTTCCTCCTCATAAAGAGTTCGCAGCTTACTTCCCATATTTGGGTCTGTAACACCTAGGATTTTAATTTGTTCTCTTCCTATTGCTTCTCCTAACTCTTCTTTTGAGAAATCTTCAATATATGGTATATTATTTGTTTTACAATGAGTTATAAATTTTCCTCTAGTTGTGTCGGATGCATCATTTGAAATAATAAACAGATAAAGCCTTCTTTTGTTTCTCTGTTCATTACACTGACTATATCCTTCTACAAGATTTCTTGATCTTTTAGTTAAGCCTAAAAAGCTAAAAAACTTATTCATTTTGAATCTCTTCCCTTAGTCTATTATATATTTCTTCACTAATAGATGTCTCAAGATTTCTGCTAAGCCTTTTTGTTTTAAAAGCCTTTTCAAAGCATTGAGCATCCCTACATACATACGCTCCTCTTCCTGATTTTTTACCAGTTAGATCTACGCTTACTTCATTTTCCGGACTTTTCACCACTCTAATAAGCTCTTTTTTAGGTTTCATCTCCATGCAGCCTGTGCACATTCTTAGTGGAATTTTTTTTATCTTCATAAAAAGCACCTCACTCTTCTGTCACATTATCAGCAATTTCTTCAACTGCATCTACAATAAATTCTTCATCATTATCATTTTCTTCTTCGTTGTACTTTTCTTCATAATCATCATTTTCTTCTTCGTTGTACTTTTCTTCTTGGTTGTACTTTTCTTCTTCAAGAGTTTCTTCAAGGGCTTCTGCTTGAGATTTGCTCTTTATATCTATTTTCCAATTTGTAAGTTTAGCTGCTAATCTAACATTTTGTCCTTCTTTACCAATAGCTAGTGATAATTGATTATCATCAACAACTACCTGTGCAGTTTTTTGGTTTTCGTTAACTGTAGTTCTTAAAACCTTTGCTGGACTTAAAGCATTGGAGATAAATTCTTCTGGAGATTTGCTCCACTTAATAATATCTATCTTTTCATTCTTTAATTCTGCAACTACTTTTTGAACTCTAGCTCCCTTAGGACCAACACATGCACCCATAGGATCTACAGACTCGTTATTTGAATAAACAGCAATTTTACTTCTTGACCCTGCTTCTCTTGAAATACTTTTAATTTCAACTATGCCCTCATAGATTTCAGGCACTTCTAATTCAAAAAGTCTTTTTACTAGCCCTGGATGAGTTCTTGATACATGTATTAAAGCACCCTTTGAACCATTTTTGACTTCTACTATATATAGTTTTAATTTTTCATTAAAAATATACTCTTCATTACACATTTGTTCATTAGGTCCAATTATACCTTCAATCTTTCCAAGGTTAACAAAAACGTTGCCCTTATCTTTTCTTAAGATAGTTCCTGTAATAATATCGTATTCAATTCCCTTATATTCATTATATACAATATTTCTTTCAGCTTCCTTCATCCTTTGCATAACTACCTGTTTTGCAAGTTGTGCAGCTACTCTTCCAAAATTTCTTGGTGTAACTTCAATTTCCACAATATCATCAAGTTGATATTTCGGACTAATTTCCTTAGCCTCGTCAACTGAAATTTCAGTTACGATATCAAATACATCATCACAAACTACTTTTTGTGAATATACTTTTATTTCACCTGATTCTCTATTCATACCAACTCTAACATTCTGTGCTGATGTATTTGTATTAGCATAATTTTTTTTGTAAGCTGCTACCATAGCATCTTCAATAGTTGTAAAAATTAAATCTTCGCTAATACCCTTTTCATTGACTATCTCCTTAAGAGCGCTTATAAACTCATTATTCATGTTTATAACCTCCTTCTTATACTTCCTCATTTAAATTCGCAGATTTAATTTTTTCTTTAGGTATAATTAATTCCACTTCTCCTTGTACAATAATAACTTCTTCCTCTACGGCTTTTAGAATTCCTTTAATCTCTTTTATACCATCTAAAGAGCCTGTAAATTTAATAAACACTTCGCTGCCAACAAATCTTAAATAGTGTTCATCCTTATATAATCCCCTATTAAGTCCAGGTGATGAAACTTCAAGGCAATAAGAATCTTGTATAGGATCTTCTATGTCTAATACAGACGAAACTCTTCTTGAAAGAGTCTCACAATCTATTAGAGAAATCCCATCTGGCTTATCTATATATATTCTTAAGTAATACTCTCCATTTTCTTTTAAATACTCAACATAATATAATTCATAATTTAATTCATCAGCTATGGGTTGAACTACAGCTGTAATTTTATCAATCAAGGCATCCTTTTTCATTTCTAAAACCTCCTTTTCCATATTCAATTTTATTCTAGATTATTGTTCCCCAAATAACTATTTGTTATATTTTTCCTAATCAAAAACGCAACTATTTTATGTAGTTGCGTTACACTTGCAAAGAGTAGGTTTTGCTTTCCCACTCTCAAAATCCAGCTATTTGAGTTAAATCCTCTTATAACTGTATCATAATTTTCTCTCAAACACAAGTACCTTTAGAATAAAGATTGAGTCAAGTAAAAGTGGGCAACTATTTTATTATCCATTATTTTACAGTATATATTTATAACTTCCCTTAAGCATTTTTACTCTTAATTGTAACTAATATCTCCAAATCCTTTTAATCCAC